>NZ_JBIVUF010000002.1:0-751040 GCF_044757085.1 Streptomyces sp. NPDC091376
TTTCCCTTTCCGGCGGTTCCGACTCTATCAGATCCTTTCGGGCCTGATTCCCAGTCAGAGGGGGTTGCCTTCCCGGCCGCTCGGCCGTTCCGACGAGTGAGACTTTAGCGGAATCCTGGTCTCCGACGCTAATCGGGTCGCGTCCGTTCGAACGCGGATTCCTCATTTCGCAAAAGCGCACGGAAAGCGAGGCGACAGCAAGTCGCTCGCTTGTTGTGGATCTTGCGGATTGGCTGTCCGGGGCCGACCGGAGTCGGTGCTCACGTCGAACAACCCGGAGAACACTACGGATCGACGATTCGCGTGTCAACCCGCGGCCGAGGGCGTAGCCTCTACTCATGACTACGCGTGCATGCTTCCTTCAGTGGTGGGCCGCCTGACGGCGGCCGGCACTGATGCATGCACCCAACGGCCGCCGCTCTCGGCGGCCGTTCGTGTTTCCCCCTCCGGGAGGCCGGTCGCTGGTCGCGGCGGCTCCGACAGGAGAGGGAGACGAACGGATGAAGCGGACCTTCAGTGGGGTCAAGCCGACCGGGCATCTGACGCTGGGGAACTACCTCGGTGCCGTGCGGCAGTGGGCCGAGGTGGATCAGCACCGGTCGGATGCGCTGTTCAGCGTCGTGGATCTGCATGCCCTGACCGTCGAGCACGATCCGGCACGGGTGCGGAGACTCAGTCGGCAGGCGGCGACGCTGTTGCTGGCTGCCGGGCTGGATCCCGAGCGGTGCACCGTATTCGTACAGAGCCATGTGGACGAGCACGCCCGGCTCTCGTACCTGTTGGAGTGCACCGCCACGGACGGCGAGATGCGGCGCATGATCCAGTACAAGGAGAAGGGTGCGCAGGCGCGGGCCGCCGGCGAGACCGTGCGGCTGTCGCTCCTGACGTATCCCGTGCTGATGGCCGCGGACATCCTGGCGTACGCGACCGACGAGGTCCCGGTCGGTGACGACCAGGCCCAGCACGTGGAGCTCACCCGGGATCTGGCCGTGCGGTTCAACCAGCGGTACGGCCATGTCTTCACCGTGCCGAAGGCGACGCATCCCCGGGTGGCGGCTCGGGTGATGGATCTCCAGGACCCGACGTCGAAGATGGGGAAGTCGGCGGAGGGCGGGGCCGGGGTCGTCTATCTGCTGGACGACGCGGACACCATCCGGCGCAAGATCATGCGGGCCGTGACGGACAGCGGGCAGGACGTCGTCCACGACCGGGAGGCCCGTCCGGGGGTGGCGAACCTGCTGGAGATTCTTTCCGCCTGTGAGAACGGGAACCCGGAAGCCTTGGCCGGTGTATATGAGTCGTACGGCGCACTCAAGAAGGACACGGCCGAAGCGGTGGTGGAGCTGCTGAGGCCGTTGCGGGAGCGGCACGCGGAGCTGGCGGCCGATCCGGCGTATGTGGATGAGGTGCTGAGGGCGGGGGCCGCGAGGGCCCGGGGCTTGGCCCGTCCTCTGGTGGATCGTGCCTATCGGGCGATCGGGCTGCTTCCGGCCGGCTGACGGAAGGCTGCCCGGTGGTCGCGCGGGCTGTGGCGAGGTGGCCGACGGTGTGCCGGCCTGTGGTCACCTCGCTGCCGCAGTCCGAAAGGCGCGCGGTCTCAAGGATGAGGTGATCTGAGGGATGGGGTGATCTGAGGTGGGGTGATCTGTGGGTTCGAGGAGTTTCCGAGCTGCCGCGACGCGCCGGCGCGGACCACAGCCGTGTCGCTGCACGACGGTGGGTTCGTCACGGTGGCGATGACGCGGGCGCTGGTCGCCGCCGCGGGCGGGTGAGCCTCAGCCGTTGCCGGAGGCGAGCTCGCGGCTTCGGTCGCGGGCCGCTTCCAGGGCGGCGATGAGGGCGGCGCGGACGCCGTGGTTCTCGAGCTCGCGAATGGCACTGATGGTGGTGCCGGCCGGGGAGGTGACGGCTTCGCGGAGCTTGACCGGGTGCTCGCCGGAGTCGCGGAGCATCACGGCGGCGCCGATCGCGGCCTGGACGATCAGGTCGTGGGCCTGGGACCGGGGCAGGCCGAGGAGGATGCCGGCGTCGGTCATGGCTTCCACGAGGAAGTAGAAGTAGGCCGGGCCGGAGCCGGAGAGCGCGGTGGCGGCGTCCTGCTGGGACTCGGGGACGCGGAGGGTCTTGCCGACGCCGCCGAAGATCTCCTCGGTGTGGGCCAGGTGTTCGGCGGTGGCGTGGCTGCCCGCGGAGATGACGGACATGCCTTCGTCGACGAGGACGGGCGTGTTCGGCATGACACGGACGACGGGGGTGTTGGGAGCGAGACGGTCCTGGATGGTGGAGGTGGTGATTCCGGCCGCGGCGCTGATGACGAGACGGTCGGCGGAGATGTGAGGGGCGAGTTCGTCGAGGAGTTTGTTCATGTCCTGGGGCTTGACGGCCAGGATGAGGATGTCGGCGCGCTTGGCGGCGTCGGCGTTGGTGACGGCTTCGACGCCGTAGCGGGTGCGGAGCTCCTCGGCGCGTTCCGCGCGGCGGGCGGTGACCAGCAGAGTGGAGGCGGGCCAGCCGGCCCTGATCATCCCGCTGAGCAGGGCCTCGCCGATCTTGCCGGTGCCGAGGACTGCGACTGTCTGGGTCATGCGGGTCACCTCGCCGGTGGGGATGTGCTCATTGCGGTACGTGGATGAGTGATCCATGTACGGCAACATCCTCGCACCGGTGAGGTGGAAGCGTCGGAGGTGTCCGATGGGCGGTCACGCGGTGCGACGGCGGAGCGTGGCCGCGCCGAGCGAGAGGACGAGGAGGGCGCAGGCGCCGACGACGAGGACGTCGCGGATGAAGTCGGCGGTGACGTCGGTGTGGTGGAGGACTTCGTTCATGCCGTCGACGGCGTACGACATGGGCAGGACGTTCGAGATGCCTTCGAGGACGGGCTGCATGTTGTCCCGGGCGGTGAAGAGGCCGCAGAGGAGGAGCTGCGGGAAGATCACGGCCGGCATGAACTGGACGGCCTGGAACTCGGAGGCGGCGAAGGCGGAGACGAACAGGCCGAGTGCGGTGCCGAGCAGGGCGTCCAGCAGGGCGACGAGGAGCAGCAGCCAGGCCGAGCCGATGACGTCCAGGCCGAGGAACCAGAGCGCGAGTCCGGTGGCGAGGGCGGACTGGATGACGGCGAGGAGACCGAAGGCGACGGCGTACCCGGCGATCAGGTCGGCCTTGCCGAGAGGCATCGCGAGCAGCCGTTCGAGGGTGCCGGAGGTGCGCTCGCGCAGGGTGGCGATGGAGGTGATCAGGAACATCGTGATCAGCGGGAAGATGCCGAGGAGCGAGGCACCGATGGCGTCGAAGGTCTGCGGGCTGCCGTCGAAGACGTAGCGCAGGAGCAGCAGCATCAGGCACGGCACGAGGAGCATCAGGGCGATCGAGCGCGGGTCGTGCCGCAGCTGGCGCAGGACGCGGGCGGCGGTGGCGAGGGTGCGGGCCGAGTTCATCGGGCGGTCTCCTGGAGGGCGTTGGCCGTGTCGACGAGGTGGAGGAAGGCCTCTTCGACGGTTGCGGTGTCGTTGCGGCGGCGGAGGGCTTCGGGGGTGTCGTCGGCGAGGAGTTCGCCGTCGCGCAGGAGCAGCAGCCGATGGCATCGCTCGGCCTCGTCCATGACGTGGGAGGAGACGAGGATCGTGGTGCCCCGGTCGGCGGCGATGCGGTGGAAGAGGTCCCACAGGTCGCGGCGGAGGACCGGGTCGAGGCCGACGGTGGGTTCGTCGAGGACGAGCAGTTCGGGTGTACCGAGCAGGGCGACGGCGAGGGAGACCCGGCTGCGCTGGCCGCCGGAGAGGCGTCCGGCGAGAGCGTCGGCGTGGTCGGCCAGGTCGACGTCGGCGATGGCCTGGGTGACGTGCCGGCGGCGGCGCTCGGTGGCGGCGCGGCCGGGGTCGAGGATCGCGGCGAAGTAGTCCAGGTTCTGGCGGACGGTCAGATCGTCGTAGACGGAGGGGGCCTGGGTGACGTAGCCGATACGGGAGCGGAGGGAGGCGTCGCCCGCGGGGCGGCCGAGGACGTCGAGGGTGCCGGTGACCTTGGCCTGGGTGCCGACGACGGCCCGCATCAGGGTGGACTTGCCGCAGCCGGAGGGGCCGAGGAGGCCGGTGATCTGGCCGGGTGGGACGTCGAACTCGAGGTTGCGCAGGACGGGTCGGGTGCCGCGGACGACGCTGAGGGCGCGGGCGTGGACGGCCGCTGTCGGCGCCTGCCCCGGTGGTTTATTCATCATGCGATGAATAAACCACCGGGGTCGGATGGGCGTCAAGGTGCGGACCGGGGGCGATCTGCGCCCATCCGCCCTGCCTCGCGGGACGATTGCGCGGAAACCACCTGAAGCGGGCGGCCGGTGGAACGGACAGCTTGTTCCTCGAGAAGACGGGGGTGAGGGTTCGTCGGCGTGGCCGGGCCGGATCAGGCCGTCGTGACGAGGTCGCGTGGGCACCCGCGGGATGCGAGAGCGAGCGCAGCGCGCTGTGGACCGCGGCAGGGCGGGAGGGTTCGCATGAGAGACCGGCCGCCGCGGCGAGGTCGGTGTTCGGGACCAGCGAGGCCGCCCGGACGGCCTCGTCCGCGTCCACGGCATCGGGGTGCGCGAGGGGATGGCCCTGCGATCCGTACGCCCCGCGCCGTCAGGATCGTACGAACGTGGTCCCGGCCACGGGCCGCTTGGGACGAGGCGTTCAGGAACGGGCGAGGGTGACGGTGAGGTCCACCGCGAACGACTCCTCCACCACCCCGTCCGGGAACCGCTCAAGGAGGTGGGCACGCTCGTCGGCCAGGACGGGGGCGGCGGCCTCGGGCCCGATCGCGGCGAAGTAGGAGCGGCTGCCGAGGTGGGCGAGATTGAGGTCGAGAGGAACGCGCCGCGTCCAGTGCAGCCGGCGGTGGACCGGCGCGAGGTCGGGGTCGAGGCCACGGATGATTGCGGCGGCCTGGTAGGTGACGCCGTGGGCGTGGTACCCGGGGAGACGCCGGGCGAGCCGGGCCTCCTGTTCCCTGGTCCAGGTGACGTCCGGGTCCGGGACGTTCCACCAGAGCGCGAGGGCACCGTGCGGGCGGGCGAGGACACGGAGGGCCTCCGGGACCGAGCGCGCGGGGTCGGTCCAGTGCCAGGCCTGGGCGTATGTGACGAGGTCGGCGCTGCCCGCGGCGAACGGCAGCGCGTCGCCCACGGCCCGCACCAGCGGTACGCCGGGGAGCGCGCGGCGCAGCACTGCGGCCATGGCGGGGCCGGGCTCCACGGCGACGACATGGGCGCCGCGCTCGTGCAGCAGGCGGGTGGCGATGCCCGTACCGGCGCCGACGTCGACGACGCGTGAGCCCTTGAGCGGGCGGCCGGTCAGCTCCTCGACCGCGTCGCAGAGCGCGGGAGGGTAGCCGGGACGGGCGGCTTCGTACTGGGCGGCGACGGAGTCGAACGAGAGAGCTGTGCTGAGGGCGTCGGGCGCAGGCCGGCCGTCCGGTGCTCGCTCGGCATCAGGCAAGGACTCGAAGTCGGGTGCAGGCTGCTGGGCGGGCGCAGGCGTCATGCCCCTCATCATGACGCGGGCATGGCTACTTGCGCTTCGTGTTCCGCTTCGGCTTCTTCCGGGCCGCGGGGTTGCCGGCGCGCGTGCTGCGGCGCTTCTCGTACTGCGCGCGGGCCGTCTCGTACTCGCCGCGCCGCAGCTTCTCCCCCGGCGCCTCGGTCAGCGAGCGGAAGAAGTAGGCGATCAGCGCACCGATGAAGCCGATCATCCGCAGGCTGCGCAGCGACTCGTCCCGGGCCGGGTCGGCCGGGCGCCGGGAGAAGCCCTCCCATGTCTTGCGGAAGGCGACGGCGCTGCACACCGCGAACATGACCACCACGAGCGCGTTGACGAAGCCGCCGGTCTCGGCCGTCTCCAGGCCCTGGTACGCGAACCGGAGGACGAGGCACCCGGCGGCCGCCGTGGCGAGCGAACCCACGGCGACGCCGGCGCGGCGCAGGCCGTAGCCGCCGTCGTGGTCGACCCAGGTGGTGCCGAAGAACCGGATCTCCTCGGGCTGCGGGCCGGTGCGGAGCGCGCCGGGCTCGCCTCCGGTGCCGCCGGCGGTCCCGCTGCCAGGGCCTGGGCCGCTTTCGGCTGCGGCACCGGAGGCGCGGCCGCTGTTCGGGGTGGCTTCGTGGTTCTCGCTCACGGAGCCGATTATCCCTGTCCCGCCCCGGGCGCCCGGGGCGGGACAGGGGCCCGGGGTCAGGAGCAGCGCACGGCGACGTATCCGTCGCTGCCCGTGTTCACGTACGCGTCCGCGACGTACTCGCCGTTGGCGATGTTGTCCCAGAGGTTCGACGTGCCGTACGGGCCGGTGACCCTCTCACCGGGCTTCTGGCAGTTGATCGGCACGCTGACCCCGTACGTCAGGACCCGGATGAGCCGGTACGAGGTGCCGGGGCCGCCTCGGACGTTGAGCCGCACACCGGGAGCCACCGGGTAACGCCTGACCCCCAGCGACTCGGCGGCCGCCGCGGTCCCCTCGATCTCTTCGCTCGCTCCCGCCTCTTGGGCGGCTTCGACCTCTTCGGTCGCTGTCGTCGCCGTGGTCGCTGTCGTCGGCGTGGTCGCTTCGGCTTCTTCCAAGGCCATGGGCCCTCCCCCGTGATGATGAGCACTCTGCGCCGCGCAGGCTAGCAACCCCCGACGGCCCTGTACGCATCATCGACTAGGCTCCGTGAGTCGCTCTTGCGGACGAAACACAACGGGGGTGGGCCGTGCCGCCGGTGAGCAGTGCCGGGCAGGTCCCGGAAGCGGAGCATCCGGAATTCGCCGGGCGCTACCGGCTGGAGGAGTGCCTGGGCTCGGGCGGAATGGGTGTCGTCCATCTCGCCACCTCCGCCTCGGGGTTGCGTCTCGCGGTCAAGGTCGTGCACGCCGCGTATGCGGCGGATCCCGAGTTCAGAGCGCGGTTCCGGCAGGAGGTGGCCGCGGCCAGGAGGGTCAGCGGCGCCTTCACCGCACCGGTCGTGGACGCGGATCCCGAAGCGGAACGGCCGTGGATGGCCACGCTGTTCATCGACGGCCCGACGCTGTCGGAGCGGGTGAAGCGGAACGGCCCGCTGGACGCCGCAGAACTGGCCCGGGTAGGCGCTGGGCTCGCCGAGGGCCTGCGTGACATCCACCGCGCCGGTGTCGTGCACCGCGATCTGAAACCGAGCAACGTGCTCCTCGCGCACGACGGCCCGAAGGTCATCGACTTCGGTATCTCACGCCCCACGGACAGCGATCTCCGCACGGAGACGGGCAAGTTGATCGGCACGCCACCCTTCATGGCGCCGGAGCAGTTCCAACGTCCACGCGAGGTCGGCCCCGAGGCCGATGTGTTCGCGATGGGCGCGGTGCTGGTGCACGCGGCCACCGGCAGGGGACCGTTCGACTCCGACAGCCCGTACATCGTGGCCTACCAGGTGGTGCACAACGAGCCGGACCTGGCGGGCGTGCCCGAGGGACTGGCCCCGCTGCTGCTGCGGTGTCTGGCGAAGTCGCCCGCGGAACGCCCGACGCCCGACGAACTGATGGCCGCGCTGCGGCCGTTGACGCAAGGATCCGGCTCAGAGGACACAGCCCCGTTCATACCGGCACAGCGGCGGCCCACGGGCGCAGCCACCCCTCCCACGCCGCCGGCCGTCGCGACGCCGTCCCCCCGTCCGTCCAAGACGTCCAAGTCGCCCAAGACGTCCGAGGCGTCCGAGGCGTCCGAGGCGTCCATGGCGCAGAAGCGGCGGGTCCGCTGGGCTGCCGCCGCCGTCGCGGTCGCCGCGCTGGTCACGGGCGGGATCCTCGGCCTCCGCGCGGCTCTGAAGGACACGGCCCCCACGAGCACACCGGACAGCAGGACCGCAGAGACGTTCCGCCCGTGGTCCGTCCCGCTCCGGGAAGGCGGCGGCGAGAACAGGACCCCCGTCTGCACGCACGCCCCGGCGAATGCCCCGGCGGACGCCGCGACGGACGCGGCACTGTTCTGTACGGCTCCGGGGCTCAAGGCGGCCCGCCTGAACCCTGCCGACGGCGACATCACCTGGTCGGTCAAGGCCACCGGCGAATCCGCCGACAGCGACGTGGACATGCCTCCGACCCTGTCCGGCGGGCTCGTCCATGTGAACGCGTCCGACGGCGCCGGCGGCCGCCGGCTCGAGGCGCTCGATCCGGCCGACGGCAGCGTGCGCTGGAGCACCGGCATCTCCTCGTACCCCTCGGTCGCGTACGCGGGCGACACCGTGCTGCTCGTCGCGAACGACGGGAAGGTACGGGGCCTGGACGGCGCGACCGGGCAGGAACGCTGGACCGGACGGCGCGGCGGCCCCGGCACACAGTGGGTGTCCGCGCCCGGCGCCGACGGCCCGGCACTCGCCGTCACGGGCTCGGCCGACGGCCGCACCAGCCGGGTCACGGCCGTCGATCCGGCCACGGGGACCGTGCGGTGGGAGAAGCGGCTGAAGGGCCGGCTCACTCCCGTGGGGGTCTCGGGCGATGCCTTGTTCCTGCTGTCGGCCGACGCCGAGGCCTACACGTCCGCCGTGGTGCGCCTGGACCTGACGGACCGTTCGGTGCGCCGGGTACCGCTGCAGACACCTGTCGACCAGGCGCAGGCGGCGGTCCGCGGGGACACCGTCTATCTGGCCGGGTCGGGAGGTGCGTTGCTCGCCGTCGACACCCGCCCGGGCACGGACGCCCGCACCGCCCAGCTCTGGCGGCTGGAGACGTCGGTGACCCGGGTGTCCCGTCCGGTCGTCTCCGGCGCACGGCTCTATGTGACGGCGGCGGACGGCAGGCTGCTGGCGGTGGACGCGGAACGAGGGGCGCTGCTGGGCCAGACGAAGCCCCGTATGGACGACGGTCGTTACACCTTCGCGCCCATGCTGCCCGCGCCGGTCGCCGCTTCCGGCACGGTCTTCGCGACCGCGCCGGACGGCTCCGTCTTCGGCTTGGAGGCCACCGCCCCGGCGCACTGGTGAGGTGAGCGTGCCGGGCGGCGGCGACCGCCGTCAGCCCAGCTGTGACACGTCCCGCACGGCGCCCTTGTCCGCGCTCGTCGCCATGGCCGCGTACGCGCGCAACGCCGCCGACACCTTGCGCTCGCGGTTCTTCGGCGCGTAGACCCCGCCGAGTGCCTCGCGGCGCGCGGCGAGCGTGGCGTCGTCGACGAGCAGCTCGATCGAGCGGTTCGGGATGTCGATACGGATGCGGTCGCCGTCCTCGACGAGGGCGATCGTGCCGCCCGACGCGGCCTCCGGGGAGGCGTGGCCGATGGACAGGCCCGACGTACCGCCGGAGAAGCGCCCGTCGGTGACGAGGGCACAGGCCTTGCCCAGGCCGCGGCCCTTCAGGAAGGACGTCGGGTACAGCATCTCCTGCATACCGGGGCCACCGCGCGGGCCTTCGTAGCGGATGACGACGACGTCGCCCTCCTTGACCACCTTGGAGAGGATCTTGTCGACCGCCTCGTCCTGCGACTCGCAGACGACGGCGGGACCCTCGAAGGTCCAGATCGACTCGTCGACGCCGGCGGTCTTCACGACACAGCCGTCCTCGGCGATGTTGCCCTTGAGGACGGCCAGACCGCCGTCCTTGGAGTAGGCGTGCTCGACGGAGCGGATGCAGCCGCCCTCGGCGTCGACGTCCAGGGACTCCCAGCGCTCGGACTGGGAGAACGCGGTGGCGGAGCGGACGCAGCCGGGGGCCGCGTGCCACAGCTCGACGGCCTCGGCGGACGGCGATCCGCCGCGGACGTCCCAGGTCTTGAGCCATTCGGCGAGCGACGCCGAGTGGACGGTGTGGATGTCCTCGTTCAGCAGCCCGCCGCGGTAGAGCTCGCCGAGGATCGCGGGGATGCCGCCGGCCCGGTGGACGTCCTCCATGTAGTACGTGCCGCCGGGGGCGACGTTCGGCGCGACCTTGGCCAGGCACGGCACACGGCGCGAGACGGCGTCGATGTCGGTCAGGTCGTAGCCGAGCTCGGCCTCCTGGGCGGCGGCGAGCAGATGGAGGATGGTGTTGGTCGAGCCGCCCATGGCGATGTCGAGCGCCATGGCGTTCTCGAAGGCCTCGCGGGTGGCGATGTTGCGGGGCAGGACGGATTCGTCGCCCTGCTCGTAGTACCGCTTGGTGATCTCGACGATCGTGCGGCCCGCGTTCTCGTACAGCGCCTTGCGGGCGGTGTGGGTGGCGAGGACCGAGCCGTTGCCGGGGAGCGCGAGGCCGATGGCCTCGGCGAGGCAGTTCATGGAGTTGGCGGTGAACATGCCGGAACAGGAGCCGCAGGTCGGGCAGGCGTTCTCCTCGATACGGAGGACGTCCTCGTCCGACACGTTCTCGTTGACCGCGTCCACGATGGCGTTGATCAGGTCGAGCTTGCGGACGGTGCCGTCGACGAGGGTGGCCTGACCGGCCTCCATCGGACCGCCGGAGACGAAGATCGCCGGGATGTTGAGGCGCATGGCGGCCATCAGCATGCCGGGGGTGATCTTGTCGCAGTTGGAGATGCAGATCAGCGCGTCCGCGCAGTGCGCCTCGACCATGTACTCGACGGAGTCCGCGATCAGTTCCCGGGAGGGCAGCGAGTACAGCATGCCGCTGTGGCCCATCGCGATGCCGTCGTCGACGGCGATCGTG
Organism: Streptomyces sp. NPDC091376; assembly: GCF_044757085.1. NCBI lineage: Bacteria > Bacillati > Actinomycetota > Actinomycetes > Kitasatosporales > Streptomycetaceae > Streptomyces > Streptomyces sp. NPDC091376. The sequence continues at coordinate 10,617 of NZ_JBIVUF010000002.1, forward strand.
TTGAACTCACGGGGCACCGCGCCCGCCGCCAGGATCGCGTCGGAGACGATCCGGCCGACCGGGGCGAGATGGGTGTGCCCGGGCACGAACTCGGTGAAGGAGTTGGCGACCGCGATGATCGGCTTGCCGATGTCCGCGCCCGCTACGCCCGAGGCTCGCATAAGGGCACGGGCGCCCGCCATGTTGCGGCCGTGGGTGACTGTGCGGGACCTCAGCTCGGGCATCGTCGCTCGCTCCTTCAGGCAGATATGGCTGTTGTCGAGCCTACGCCGCTGCTCCAAGATCTGGACTTCTTGTCCGGAATGCGGGACGGAGGTCCGCCTTTCGGTCAACCCTTCGGTCAGCCTTTCGGTCAGCTCCGGGACCTGCTCTCCCCCTCCTGCCGACCGTGCCCCGGCGGCGCCGCCGGCCTCACTCCTCCGTGAGGTACCGCTGCAGCGTCGGCGCGACCAGTCCCACGATGTCCTCAGGATCCGCCGAGGCCAGCGGCTCCACCTGGATCACGTAACGCAGGATCACGATGCCGATCATGTGCGAGGCGGCCATCTCGGCACGGAACTTCGGGTCCGGTACGTCCAGCTCCGCCGCCACCCGCTCCAGCAGCCGTCGCAGCACGAACCCGCGCAGCACCTTCGCCGCCGCCTCGTGCGTCATCGCGGAGCGGATGATCGCGAGCAGCGGGGCGCGTGTCGCGGGACTTTCCCAGACCCCGATGAAGAACCTGGCCAGCCGCTCCCCGATGCCTTCCGTGCCCTCGCCCAGGACGGCCGGGATGACGTACGCCGGCTCGAAGGACACCTCGATCGCGGCGGCGAAGACCTCGTCCTTCGTGCCGAAGTAGTGGTGCACGAGGGCGGGATCGACGCCTGCCGCCTTGGCGATGCCCCGGACGGACGTCTTGTCGTAGCCGCGCTCGGCGAACTCCGTACGGGCCGCTTCGAGGATGCGCTCACGGGCGCCGGGGCCGGTGTCCGCCTCCTTGCGGGCGGGGCGGCCGCGCCGTCTGGGTGCCGCGCCGGTCATGATCCGCCCGCGCCCGCCGCACCCCTGGTGCCCTTGGCGCGTCCGGCACGTCCGGCACGTCCGGCCCGTCCGGCACTGTCGAGACCGTCGGCACCCCCGTCACCCTGCGCCGACGCGTTCGCCGACGCCAGGTGCAGCCGGGTGAAGGCCAGCGCTTCCGCGAGATCGGCCTCACGTTCCGCGGCGGACATCGCCCGCCGGGTGTTGACCTCGATGACGACATGGCCGTCGAACCCGGTGCCCGCGAGGTGCTCCAGCAGCTCCGCGCACGGCTGGTCACCGCGTCCCGGCACCAGGTGCTCGTCCTTCGCCGAACCCTTGCCGTCCGCGAGGTGCACGTGCCCGAGCCGGTCGCCCATCCGGTCGACCATGGCCAGGGTGTCCGTACGGGACGTGGCCGTGTGCGAGAGGTCGATCGTGAAGTGCCGGTAGTCCTCTTTGGTGACGTCCCAGTCGGGGGCGTACGCGAGCATCTCGCGGTCGCGGTAGCGCCACGGGTACATGTTCTCGACCGCGAAACGCACGTCCGTCTCGTTCGCCATCCGCCAGATGCCGGAGACGAAGTCGCGGGCGTACTGCCGCTGCCAGCGGAACGGCGGGTGGACGACGACGGTCGACGCACCGAGCTTCTCGGCGGCCGCCTGCGCACGCTGCAGCTTCACCCAGGGGTCGGTGGACCAGACACGCTGGGTGATCAGCAGACAGGGCGCGTGGACGGCCAGGATGGGCACCTCGTGATAGTCGGAGAGCCGGCGCAGTGCCTCGATGTCCTGGCTGACGGGGTCGGTCCAGACCATGACCTCGATGCCGTCGTAACCGAGGCGCGCGGCGATCTCGAAGGCCGTCGCCGTCGACTCCGGATAGACGGAGGCCGTCGACAGGGCGACCTTCGCATCCGGGATGCGCACCACTGGTTCTGCCACGAGGGACAGATTACGGGCCCGCATCAGAGGCCGGGGAGGTGGTCCAGGCGCCGGAGGATGACGCCCTCGCGCAGCGCCCACGGGCAGATCTCCAGCTCGTCGACGCCGAACAGGTCCATCGCGGCCTCCGCGACCAGGGCTCCTGCCAGCAGCTGTGCGGAGCGGCCCTCGGAGACTCCGGGCAGCGTGGCGCGCTGCGCCGCGGTCATCACGGCGAGCTTGGGGACCCACTCCTCCAGTGACGTACGACTCAGATCGCGCTGTATGTACAGGCCCTCGGCGGAGCGTGCGGCGCCCGCGATACGGGCGAGCTGCTTGAAGGTCTTGGACGTGGCGACGATGTGGTCGGGGCGCCCCGAACGGTTGAACTCACCGACCGTACGGGCGATCTGCGCCCGTACGTGGCGGCGCAGCGCCCGTACGTCCTCCGGGCCCGGCGGGTCGCCCGGCAGCATCGCGGCGGTCAGCCGCCCGGCACCGAGGGGCAGGCTGACGGCGATGTCCGGGTCCTCGTCGATGCCGTACGCGATCTCCAGCGAACCGCCGCCGATGTCCAGGACGAGCAGCTTCCCGGCCGACCAGCCGAACCAGCGGCGGGCGGCCAGGAAGGTGAGACGGGCCTCCTCCTCGCCGGTGAGGACCTGGAGGTCGATTCCGGTGACGGCCTTGACCCGGGCCAGTACGTCGTCGGCGTTGGCGGCCTCGCGGATCGCGGAGGTCGCGAAGGGGAGGACGTCCTCGCAGCCCTTGTCCTCGGCGGCCTGCACGGCATCGTCGAGGGTCGCGATCAGCCGGTCGACGCCGTCGACGCCGATCGCTCCCTTCTCGTCGAGCAGTTCGGCGAGGCGCAGCTCCGCCTTGTGGGAATGGGCGGGCAGCGGCCGGGCTCCGGGGTGTGCGTCCACCACCAGCAGGTGCACTGTGTTCGAACCGACGTCGAGGACTCCGAGTCTCATGTACGGAACGCTACTGCGGTGACGCGCATACGCTTGACTCGTGCCAAAGACGAAAAAGGCGAAGCAGGACAAAGCCAAGCCGACGAAGCCGGATGTCAGCTCTCCGCCCCCTCAGACCGCTGCGGACGCTCAGCCCTCTCGGGAGGCTCAGCCCTCTCGGGACGCTCGGTCGTCTCGCGACGCTCGGTCGTCTCGGGGGTCCGCGCGCGCCTCGCGCGCCGAACCCGACGAGAAGGGGCTGGACTTTCCCCGTGCGTGGGTCGAGTTCCCGGACCCCGCCGACGACGAACAGCTCTTCCGCTGTGATCTGACCTGGCTGACCTCGCGCTGGACCTGCATCTTCGGCAGTGGCTGCCAGGGCATCCAGGCCGGCCGTGCGGACGACGGCTGCTGCACGCTCGGGGCGCACTTCTCCGACGAGGAGGACGAGGAGCGGGTCGCCGGGCATGTGGCGCGCCTGACGCCCGAGCTGTGGCAGTTCCATGAGGTCGGCAAGGAGTCGGGGTGGGTCGAACTCGACGAGGACGGGGAACGCCAGACCCGGCGCTGGGACGGCTCCTGCATCTTCCAGAACCGGCCGGGCTTCCCGGGCGGCGCGGGCTGCTCGCTGCACATCCTGGCCCTGAAGGAGGGCCGCGAGCCGCTGGAGACCAAGCCGGACGTGTGCTGGCAGCTGCCGGTCCGCCGTACGTACGACTGGATCGAGCGGCCGGACGAGACGCGCGTGCTCCAGGTCTCGATCGGCGAGTACGACCGCAGGGGCTGGGGCCCCGGAGGTCATGACCTGCACTGGTGGTGCACTTCGGCGACCTCGGCGCACGGCGCGGGCGAGCCGGTGTACGTGACCTACCGGCCCGAGCTGACGGAGCTGATGGGCAAGGCGGCGTACGACGTGCTGGTGGAGCTGTGCGAGGCGCGGCTGGCCTCGCAGCTTCCGCTGGTCGCTCCGCACCCGGCGGACCCGGCCCAGGCCGGGTCTGACAAGACCTAGCCGCCCCCGTAACCGCCGGCCGGGCCCGCGCGGCGGGCGACCGGGGACCGGCGAGCGGCGGCCGTGGGGAGAAACGCTTCGTCAGCCGGGCGGCGCCGGGGCCTCGCTCAGTGAGGTCGCGGACGGATCCGTCGAGGACGGGGGCGGGTCCGTGGGCGGCGGAGGCTCCGAGGACGAGGGCGGCTCCGTCGAGGACGGGGGCGGTTCCGAGGACGGCGGAGGCTCGGAGGAAGGCGGCGGCTCGGACGACGGCGGGGGTTCCGACGACGGCGGCGGCTCAGAGGAAGGCGGCGGCTCGGACGACGGCGGGGGTTCCGAGGGCGGCGGGGTCTGCGGCGTCCCGTCGCCCTGGATCCGCAGGACCGTTCCGGCAGGGTCGATGCCGACCCGGGCGCTCCACGGACCGTCCGGTTCCGCGGCGTGGTTCACATGGATGTACACGGTGACCGACTCCCCGGGGCTCAGCGTGCCGGCGGTGCGACTGGCGTAGAGCCAGGGCGCGTCCGTCCACAGGGACCAGGAGACGGGGGCGCCGCCCGAGGCCGTGAGGCTGATCATCGTGGAGTCGCCGTAGGGCTGCGCCTCGACGGTGAGGCGGCCGGGGCCGTGGCCGGCGGCGGACGGGGAGCCCGGCGGGAGGCCGGCGCTGATGACCTCGACGGTGACTCCGCCGGCCCCGGGGCTCGGAAGGCCGCCGACGCCGAAGCGGGGGTCGGACTCCTGGCGTGCGTTCCCCGCGTTCTCGTAGTGGTCGTAGGGGGCGCCGTCCAGGCTCTGTGTCTCGTCCGCCTCGCTCGCGGAGAACGTGGAGCCGTCGCGCGCCTCGCCGATCGGCGGGGCGCCCCGGTACGCCGCCCAGAGCGCGAGCACGGGTGCGGCGACAACGGTCGCGACCACGGTGGTGGTGACCGCGCGGGCCCGCAGTCGCCCACGCCGGGCCGCGTGGTCCTTCGGATCCATGGGGAAGCCGTCGCGCCCGAAGCGGGGCTCCGCGGTACGGGACCGCGGGACCCGCAGCATCGCCACGTACGCCTCCGAGCGCGGCGCCGCGACCAGCGGCAGTGCCGCGGGACTGACGGTCGAGCCGGGCCAGGGGCCCGACGCGCCCGCCCGCTCGGCGGCGCGACGGCAGCGCGGGCAGTCGTCGACGTGCCGGACGAGCTCGCGGCGGAGCGTCGCGGAGAGCAGCACCTGGTGGTCGCCGGTGAGTCGGGCGACGGCGGGGCAGTTGCCGGTCTCGACGACGGCGAGCGCCGCGCGGGTGCGCTCCACCTCGCAGGCGGCGGAGGAGAGCAGCTCACGCGCGGTGAGCGGCTCCATCCCCAGGACGGCCGCGACCTCGGCCGGGCCGAGCTGGTGCCGGACCGCGAGCTCCAGCGCCTCGCGCTGTTCGGGGGTGGTGCCGGCGGCCTCGGGCCAGGCGAGCCTGGCGAGCTCCGCGCGGTACCGCTCCGCGGCCTCGGCGGACACCGGGGGCGCGGCCTCTTCCGCTCCTGCCGCCGACGGGGCGGTGTGCGCTCCCGCCCGGCCGTGAGGCGTCCCCGGGCGGCCGCTGTGCGCGCCCCCGGTCTGACGCCTGCGACTGCGCTGCTCGCTGAGCGCGCGCAGACAGGCCCAGCGGGCGAGTGCGTACAGCCAGGCCTTCTGCCGCTCCTCATCGCCGGGACGGCGCCCGTGCTGTCGCTCGGCGATGGCCAGGACCTCACCGAGAACGGCCGTGGCGGCGTCGTGGTCGCAGAGGACGGACAGGCAGTACGTGAACAGCCCGTCCAGATGGGCCTCGTAACGCGCGGGCGGGGTCTGCCCGAGGGTCGCCCGAGGTGCACGGCGCTGTGCCCGGTGTGCGCCGGTGGTGTGCGCTGGGTGCTCCGGCATGCTGCTCATCACCCGGCGACCGTAGGCAGCGGATGGCACACCCTTCGCGGCACTTGAGCACATTTAATCCTTACGGGTGAACGTATCCCTCGAAAGAGATCAAGAGCATTTGCCCGTGCGCGGGTGACTGTGCTTACCACCCTGGTCTATGCGCCACGCATGTGCGGGCGTCCCGCCAGGCACCCGTGACCGTCTTGTCAGTGCCTGCCGCTACGGTTTCCGCATGGCTGCCCGTACGAAAACCGCCAAGGACAGGCCGTCCTACCGCTGCACCGAATGCGGCTGGACGACCGCCAAATGGCTCGGCCGCTGCCCCGAGTGCCAGGCCTGGGGCACGGTCGAGGAGTACGGGGCGCCCGCCGTCCGTACGACCGCCGTCGGTCGCGTCACCAACGCAGCGCTGCCCATCGGCCAGGTCGACGGCCGGCAGGCCACCGCCCGTACGACCGGTGTCGCCGAGCTGGACCGGGTGCTCGGCGGTGGGCTGGTGCCGGGCGCGGTCGTGCTGCTCGCGGGCGAGCCGGGCGTCGGCAAGTCCACGCTGCTGCTGGACGTGGCGGCGAAGGCGGCGAGCGACGACCACCGCACGCTGTACGTCACGGGCGAGGAGTCCGCGAGCCAGGTCCGGCTGCGCGCCGACCGGATCAACGCGCTGAACGACCATCTGTATCTCGCCGCCGAGACCGATCTGTCCGCGGTCCTCGGCCATCTCGACGCGGTCAAACCCTCGCTGCTGGTCCTGGACTCCGTCCAGACCGTGGCCTCCCCGGAGATCGACGGGGCGCCCGGCGGGATGGCCCAGGTCCGGGAGGTCGCGGGCGCGCTGATCCGCGCCTCCAAGGAGCGCGGCATGTCCACGCTGCTGGTGGGCCACGTCACCAAGGACGGCGCGATCGCGGGCCCGCGGCTGCTGGAGCATCTCGTCGATGTCGTGCTGCACTTCGAGGGCGACCGGCATGCCCGGCTGCGGCTCGTGCGGGGCGTCAAGAACCGTTACGGAGCGACGGACGAGGTCGGCTGTTTCGAGCTGCACGACGAGGGCATCACCGGGCTCACCGACCCCAGCGGCCTGTTCCTCACCCGGCGTGCCGAGCCCGTCCCTGGCACCTGCCTGACGGTGACGCTGGAGGGCCGCCGTCCGCTGGTCGCCGAGGTGCAGGCGCTGACCGTCGACTCGCAGATCCCCTCCCCCCGGCGCACGACCTCGGGCCTGGAGACCTCCCGGGTGTCGATGATGCTGGCCGTGCTGGAGCAGCGGGGCCGGATCAGCGCCCTGGGCAAGCGGGACATCTACAGCGCGACGGTCGGCGGGGTGAAGCTCTCCGAGCCCGCGGCGGACCTCGCGATCGCGCTCGCGCTGGCGTCCGCCGCCAGTGACACCCCGCTCCCGAAGAACCTGGTGGCGATCGGCGAGGTGGGCCTCGCCGGCGAGGTGAGACGGGTCACGGGCGTCCAGCGCCGGCTGGCCGAGGCACACCGTCTGGGCTTCACGCACGCCCTGGTCCCGTCCGATCCGGGCAAGGTCCCGCCTGGTATGAAGGTCACGGAAGTCGCCGACATCGGGGACGCATTGCGGGTGCTCCCACGGGGGCGCAGGGCCGAGGCCCCACGGGGTGAGGAAGTCCGCCGCTAGCCGACCGGGCCGCGCCGGGGCGATGGTCATCGGCCCGCGACGCCGCCCGGGCCTGGCCGGGGTCGCTAGACTTTGCCCTGGTCTCGCCCGTCCGTACGAGCCGGAGGAGTGCAGTGGCAGCCAACGACCGGGGCTCAGCACCCGGAAAGTCAGGCGGAGGCCCCGGGGGATCCGGCACGGAAGCGCTCATGCGCGCCTCGCTCAGTGCGGTCGCCCCGGGCACCGCCCTGCGTGACGGCCTGGAGCGCATTCTTCGGGGCAGCACGGGCGGTCTGATCGTCCTGGGAATGGACAAATCGGTCGAATCCATGTGCACGGGCGGCTTCGTGCTGGACGTGGAGTTCACGGCGACGCGACTGCGCGAGCTGTGCAAGCTCGATGGTGCGCTGATCCTCGACAAGGACATCACCAAGATCCACCGGGCGGGCGTACAGCTGGTCCCGGACGCGTCCATCCCGACCGAGGAGACCGGCACCCGGCACCGGACCGCGGACCGTGTCTCCAAGCAGTGCGGCTTCCCCGTCGTCTCCGTCTCACAGTCGATGCGGCTCATCGCCCTGTACGTGGACGGCGAGCGGCGCGTCCTGGAGGAGTCCGCGGCGATCCTGTCCCGGGCGAACCAGGCGCTGGCCACGCTGGAGCGCTACAAGCTCCGGCTGGACGAGGTCGCCGGTACGCTCTCCGCGCTGGAGATCGAGGACCTGGTGACGGTCCGCGATGTCACGGCGGTCGCGCAGCGCCTGGAGATGGTGCGCCGCATCGCCACGGAGATCGCGGAGTACGTGGTGGAGCTGGGCACCGACGGGCGGCTTCTCGCCCTCCAGCTCGACGAGTTGATCGCCGGGGTCGAGCCCGAGCGCGGACTCGTCATCCGCGACTACGTCCCGGAACCGACCGCGAAGCGGTCCCGTACGGTGGACGAGGCACTCACCGAGCTGAACGACCTGACGCACGCCGAGCTGCTGGAACTGCCCATCGTGGCCCGCGCCTTGGGATACAGCGGCTCGCCGGAGACGCTCGACTCCGCGGTCTCCCCGCGCGGTTACCGGCTGCTGGCGAAGGTGCCCCGTCTGCCCGGAGCGATCATCGAGCGCCTCGTGGAGCACTTCGGCGGTCTGCAGAAGCTCCTCGCCGCCAGCGTCGACGACCTCCAGACGGTCGACGGCGTGGGCGAGGCGCGGGCCCGCAGCGTCCGCGAGGGGCTGTCGCGCCTTGCGGAATCGTCAATCCTGGAGCGTTACGTCTGACGACGTCGGACGTCGGAGGTCCGACGTCGGAGGTCAGAGCTCGGACTGCCGAGGGTCCGGCGTCCGAGGCCGGCCGTCGGGTGCCGGACGTACCGGACCGACCGTCCGGCACCGCACGGACGATGCCGATGTCCGGGCCCGAAGTGCGACCGGACCAAGGCTGGACAGGCCACTCGGGCCCGGCCCGAAGGTCCCTGGTCCCTGGTCCCTAGTCCCTCTCCAGGCGGAACGACGCCGGGGCCACCGACGTGCCGGGGAACGTGGCCTCCAGCAGATACGAGCCCGGGGCCGCCGGAGCGGCCGGCGGAGTCGCGCACTGCGGACTGCTCCTGCGGCGGTCCCAGTCCACGGAGTGGGTCACGGTCCGGCCCGCCGGGACCTTCAGGAACAGCGTGCCGCCGGCACTCGGGCAGTCCTTGGAGGACCACGCCTTCTCGTTCTTGCCGTCGGTGATTGCCGACACCGTCAGCACGGCCGCCTTCGGGCCGAAGTCCGCCTTGCAGGCGACGGACGAGGCGTTGTGCGCGGCGAGTTCGAACCGCGGGTTCTGGCCCGGACCGTACGCGGGCTTCACGCTGCGCACCGTCAACTCGACCGCACCCGGGGCGCAGACGGGCAGCGAGGAGCCCGCCGGAACCTGCTCGGCCGCGCCCGTACCGCCGTCGCTCGCCGCACCGCTCGCGCCCGGGTCGCCGTTCTTGCCGCCTTCGGTGCCGCCCGCGTCCGTACCCGTACCGGCGTCGTCGCCGCCCGTGCCGTCGCTGTCGCCGGAATCTCCCGACTCGTCGCGCCCGCCCGGCTGTTCACTGATCGCGGGGCCCGAGCCGCTGGGCCCCGGCGTGATGGAGGGCGCGGGGTTCGCGCCGCCCGGCTTGCCGTCGTCGCCCGTCTTCCCGCCGGTGTCACCGAACCTGACCGCCCATGCGATCAGCAGCACGAGGAGGGCGAGCAGCACCAGCGCGACCGCCCTCCGTCGCCAGTAGATGGAGGAGGGAAGCGGCCCGACCGGATTGCGCAGAGATCCCACGTACCGAACTGTACGAGAGAACCAGCACAACTCCCGCCCCACCCGCCGCTCATGGTTCCCGAATGTACTGATCATCATCATGTGCTCCTGTTTTCGGGCACCTTGAGGAGCGCCGCCCCCCGACGAGAGCCGGGGTGGTGGCCGTCGGCCGCGGGTGGAACCGGGGACGGATGAGTGCGGCCCCCGGTCATGAACAGCGATCTCTCCGGCCTCTCCGGCGGATGGGACGCGCGGGCACCCGGCAGCCCGCCCAGCGACCACTCGACGACCGCCGGCGCGGCTGCCTTCGCACTCGTGCTCGTACGACGTGGCCGTGGGTCCGCTGCCGGGCGCGGCCGTCCCGGTGCTGTTCGCACGCGCGCCGACCCGGGTACGGGCGCCGACCCGGGTACAGGCGCCGACCCCGGTACGGGCGCCGACCCCGGTACGGGTGCCGACCCGGTACGGGTGCCGACCCGGTACGGGTGCCGACCCGGCCGGCGGCTCCCTGATCACGAACGTGCGCGCCGGACGATCGGCTCCGGCGCCTCGCCTCGCCGGCCAGGGCTCCGACTCGGGCCGCGAATGCGCCCCGACGTGGGTCCCGGCCCTGGCTTGCGCCACCGGTCCGGGACTGGGCCCGAGCAGGAAGCCACGCCCGGCCCTGCCCCCGCCCGGGCTCACAGATGCACCGATCAGGACGCTGACATGTGCTCCGCGCCGGAGCGCATACGCCGCGTCCGGCTCTGGACATGCCAGGATCGGAGGTGCCATGACTGCGACCGACATGCCCTCCCCCGTGACCGACGTCCACTCCGACCCGGACGGTGTTCCCGGCGCCGCCGAGGCCGCCGCAGGCCTCCACGCCCCCGTCCTCGCCTGGTTCGACCAGCACGCCCGTGACCTGCCCTGGCGCCGCGCCGAGGCAGGTGCGTGGGGTGTGATGGTCAGTGAGTTCATGCTGCAGCAGACCCCCGTCAGCCGGGTCGTCCCGGTGTACGAGCAGTGGCTGGCCCGCTGGCCGCGACCTGCCGATCTGGCCGCCGAGGCGCCCGGCGAGGCCGTACGCGCCTGGGGCCGGCTCGGCTATCCCCGCCGGGCGCTGCGGCTGCACGGCGCCGCGGTGGCGATAACGGAGCGGCACGGCGGCGACGTACCGAGCGAGCACCCACAGCTGCTCGCGCTGCCCGGTATCGGGGAGTACACGGCGGCGGCCGTGGCGTCCTTCGCGTACGGGCAGCGGCACGCGGTGCTGGACACGAACGTCCGCCGGGTGTTCGCCCGCGCCGTCACCGGCGTCCAGTACCCGCCGAACGCGACGACCGCGGCCGAACGCAGACTGGCCCGCGCCCTGTTGCCGGACGAGGAGGCGAGGGCCGCGCGCTGGGCCGCCGCCTCCATGGAGCTGGGCGCCCTCGTCTGCACCGCGCGCAACGAGGACTGCGCGCGCTGCCCGGTCGCCGAACTGTGCGCGTGGCGCCTCGCCGGGAAGCCGGCGCACGACGGCCCGCCCCGGCGCGGCCAGACCTACGCGGGCACGGACCGCCAGGTACGCGGCAAACTCCTCGCGGTGCTGCGCGAGGCGGTGACGCCGGTGTCCCGAACGGTGCTGGACCGGGTGTGGGACGAGCCGGTCCAGCGAGCCCGCGCGCTGGACGGGCTGGTCGCGGACGGTCTGGTCGAACCCCTGGAGAATGGCCGGTTCCGCTTGCCTCTGACCTGAGAATCGGTGGCCAACCCCCTGTTACACAACCGATGGACGGCCGTGCGCCCTCCGACGGCTTCTCCGCACAGCCTCGTGACAACTGCTCCGTAGGTTCTTCGACGTAAGCGAGACCACGGAAACACACGGCTTGTCACGGGGCTTGGACGGGGACGGAGGCGGTTGGAATGGCGCACGGCGAGGTGCTCGAATTCGAGGAGTACGTACGCACCAGGCAGGAGGCGCTGCTGCGCAGCGCACGGCGTCTCGTCCCTGACCCGGTCGACGCCCAGGACCTGCTGCAGACCGCGCTCGTGCGCACCTACGGCCGCTGGGACGGCATAGCCGACAAGTCCCTCGCCGACGCCTATCTGCGCCGCGTCATGATCAACACGCGTACGGAGTGGTGGCGGGCCCGCAAGCTCGAAGAGGTCCCGACCGAGCAGCTGCCGGACGCGAGCGTCGAGGACGCCACCGAGCAGCACGCCGACCGGGCCCTGCTCATGGACGTGCTGAAGGTCCTCGCGCCCAAGCAGCGCAGCGTGGTCGTGCTGCGGCACTGGGAGCAGATGACTACCGAGGAGACGGCCGCCGCACTGGGCATGTCGACAGGTACGGTGAAGAGCACGCTGCACCGGGCGCTCGCCCGGCTCCGCCAGGAGCTGGAGAGCCGTGAGCTGGACGCCCGGACACTGGAGCGCTCGGATCGTACGGAACAGACGCACGCAGGTCGTGAGGAACGGGGGCGGGAGCGTTGCGCGGCCTAGCCAGAGGCGGCGGCAGCCCCGGTGACGGGACCGGCCCCGGCGGCGGTTCCCACGTCAGAGGCGGTATCGGACCTTGGGCGGCGAGTGGCACGGCGATGGCCGGGCTCGCCGCCTTCGGGCTGCTCGCGGTCGGTTGCTCGACGGGCGGCACGGGTACGCGCGACGAGGGCCCGGCACGTACGGACCCGGTGGCGCAGTCGCCGTCGACCACGGCGCCGTCCGCCACGGCCTCGCCGGTCAAGAAGGTCGACGCGGTGCGGCTGCTGATGAGCGACCCGAAGGTCAGCAAGAGCGTGAAGGCCGATCTGCGGCCCTGCTCGGCGGACGCGTACGCGATCGACACCTCGTACGGGAGCCTCACCGACAACGCGCAGGCGCCGGACGTGGTGGTGAACGTGATGACGTGCGGAGACGCGGTGGGCATCGGCACGTATGTGTACCGGTCGGACGACGGCACGTACGAGAATGTCTTCGCCAAGGAGGAGCCCGCGGTCTACTCGACCATCGACCGCGGGGATCTTGTCGTCACCCAGCAGGTGTACGCCAAGGACGACCCGGTCTCCTACCCCTCCGGCGAGATCGTGACCACCTATCGCTGGTCGGGGAACAAGTTCGCGGAGCACGATCGGGTGGAGAACGAGTACAGCCGGGTGGTCGGCGGCGAGGAAGAACCGCCGACGACTCCCGCGCCGAGCGAGAACTGACCGGACCCGGCCTCACCTGACCGCCGGAACGGACCGGAGACCCGGCACGGACCGGAGACAGGGAGCGGCCGGGCCCGGTCGCGTACCGAACGAGAGACGACAACCGAGAGAGCTGCGGGATGGCCGAGACACATGTCCTGTTCGTCGAGGACGACGACGTCATCCGCGAGGCCACCCAGCTCGCGCTGGAGCGCGACGGCTTCGCGGTGACCGCGATGCCGGACGGGCTGGCCGGTCTGGAGGCCTTCCGCGCGAAGAGGCCCGACATCGCGCTGCTCGATGTGATGCTGCCGGGACTGGACGGTGTCAGCCTCTGCCGCCGGATCAGGGACGAGTCGACCGTGCCCGTGATCATGCTGTCGGCGCGGGCAGACTCGATCGACGTGGTCCTCGGCCTGGAGGCGGGCGCGGACGACTACGTCACCAAGCCGTTCGACGGGGCCGTGCTGGTCGCCCGGATCCGTGCCGTGCTGCGCCGCTTCGGCCACGCGGGCGGGATCGCCGGCGACTCCGGCGACCCCGGGCAGGACAGCGAGCGCGGCGTGCTGACCTTCGGTGACCTGGAGGTCGACACGGAGGGCATGGAGGTGCGCCGGGCCGGTGAGCCGGTCGGGCTCACGCCGACGGAGATGCGGCTCCTGCTGGAGTTCTCGTCCGCGCCGGGCACGGTGCTGTCGCGCGACAAGCTGCTGGAGCGCGTCTGGGACTACGGCTGGGGCGGTGACACCCGCGTCGTCGACGTCCATGTGCAGCGGCTTCGTACGAAGATCGGCCAGGACCGGATCGAAACGGTCCGGGGCTTCGGCTACAAGCTCAAGGCATGAGGCGTCTCGCCCTGCGTACCGGGGTGCGCTGGAAGATCAGCATCGCCATCGCCGCGGTGGGCGCGCTCATCGCGTTCGCGCTGAGTCTGGTCGTGCACAACGCCGCCCGGGTCTCGATGCTCGAGACCTCGCGCGATCTGCAGATGAGCCGGCTGGTCTTCGCCCAGCGCATCTACGAGACCACCAAGCCCAGGACCGAGCCCAAGCTGGGGTCCAAGCTCAACGACCCAGAGCTGCCGCGGCAGCTGAGGAACCTGCTCGCGGACGGCCGCCAGGCCACCTATGTGCAGGGGGACGGTCCGGCTCCCGACATCTGGGCGGCCGTGCCGCTCAGCAACGGCGATGTGCTCTCCCTGCACAGCCCGGTCCCCAACCGCAGCGCGGACATCATGGAGGACCTCGACCGGGCCCTCGTCATCGGCTCGGTGTCGGTGGTCTTCGTCGGCTGCGCGCTGGGTGTGCTCATCGGCGGGCAGCTCTCGCGCCGGCTGCGCAAGGCCGCCGCGGCGGCCGGCAAGGTCGCCGAGGGCAACACGGACGTACGGGTCCGCAAGGCCGTCGGCGGCGTCGTACGCGACGAGACCGACGAGCTCGCCCGTGCCGTGGACGCGCTGACCGACGCCCTCAACGAGCGCATCGAGGCCGAGCGCCGGGTCACCGCCGACATCGCGCACGAGCTGCGCACGCCGGTGACGGGGCTGCTCACGGCGGCGGAACTGCTGCCGCCCGGCAGGCCGACCGAGCTGGTACGGGACCGGGCCCGGGCCATGCGCACCCTGGTCGAGGACGTCCTGGAGGTCGCCCGCCTGGACAGCGCCTCGGAGCGGGCCGAGCTCCAGGAGATCGCGCTGGGTGAGTTCGTCGCCCGGCGGGTCACGGCGCTGGACCCGGACGTGCGGATCAACGTCGTCCACGAGTCGTGGGTCAACACGGATCCGCGGCGGCTTGAACGGATCCTGCTCAATCTGCTGACCAACGCCGCCAAGTACGGCAAGCCGCCGATCGAGGTCACGGTCGAGGGCCGGGTGGTCCGCGTCCGCGACCACGGTCCCGGCTTCCCCGAGGCGCTGCTGCGCGAGGGCCCGAGCCGGTTCCGCACGGGCGCGAGCGATCGCGCGGGTACGGGCCACGGCCTGGGCCTGACCATCGCGGCAGGCCAGGCGCGGGTCCTCGGTGCCCGGCTGACGTTCCGCAACGCCGCCCCCGGGGCCACGGCGGCGCCCGGCGGCACCGGCGGTGCGATCGCCGTCCTCTGGCTCCCGGAGCACGCCCCGACGAACACGGGCAGCTTCCCGATGCCGACGCGCCTCGACTGACCGGCCGGACACAGACGGTGCCCCGGCCGGCCCGCTCGGGCGCCTGTCGGCTACGCCCAGCTCTTGCTCAGGTCGAGTTCCTCGCTGCGCTGCGTGAGCGAGTACCAGTTGCCGTTGTCGTCACGGAAGATCGCCTCGATCCCGTACGGCCGCTCCTGCGGCTCCTGCAGGAACTCCACCCCCTTCGCCTTGAACGCTTCGTAGTCCCCGCGGCAGTCGTCGGTGCGGAAGGCGCCCGCCCCGATCACTCCCTTGCTGACCAGCTCGGTCAGTGCCTTGGCGGACTCGGGGTCCATCCCCGGCCCGTCGGGACGCATCAGAGCCATCTCCAGCTCGGGCTGGTCCTTGGCCCCGACGGTGATCCAGCGCATGTCGCCCATCGCCATGTCCGTGCGCACCACGAGGCCGAGCTTCTCGGTGAAGAAGTTCTTGGTGCGCTCCTGGTCGAGCGTCCAGACGGTGGTGAGGCCAAGGCCCTTGATCATGTCCTGCTCCCGCGGTTCCGGTGTTGTGAGGGCGTGCTGGGGACTGCCCTGCCACCGTAGACAGCGGGCTGCTCAGCCCGCTTCTCCAGAATTGCGGTTCGGAAAGCCGCCGGCCCACAGCAGTGCGTAACACCCCGGTATGAGCGCCGCGCCTCGTCCCACGTGCTTCGTGCGGTAGGCGCTCGGCGACAGGCCGGTCTGCTTCTTGAACCGGGCCGAGAAGGTGCCGAGGCTGCTGAAGCCGACCAGTGAGCAGATTTCGGTGACCGAGAGATCCGCGGAGCGGAGCAGCTCCTCGGCCCGCTCGATCCGTCTGCGCGACAGATACTGGCCGGGCGTCTCGCCGTAGACCGTTTTGAAGGCCCGGACGAAGTGGAATCGCGAGTACCCGGCGTGGGCCGCCACCGCGTCGAGGTCGAGCGGCCCGGCCCAGTCCCGGTCCATGGCGTCCTTGGCGAACCGCAGCTGCCGCAGATGGGCGAGGTGGGCCGTCACGGGGGTGGTGCTCCCCCCGTGCCGCTTCCCGGACCTCTCCCCGTGCTTCTCCACGTACCCGATGCTGACATGCCCCACTGACAACGGCCCCCGGCGCTGTGCGCCGGGGGCCGTCATGGGTCTGTCCGCCCTTGGGCGGGCACGCGGACAGGTCGGACAAGGACGGGTCAGACGCTCTCCGCCGGCTGCGGTTCGCCCCGCCGGCTGTCGGCCGCACCGGTCTCCGGCTGCGCCGGACCCGCGCCCTTCAGCGGCACCTCCTTGACGAGGAACGCCGCCAGGAAGCCGATGACCGCGACCGCCGAGCCGAGCAGGAACGCGGAGTGCGTCCCCGAGGACACCGCGACCTGGTACGCCTCCCGAACCTGCTCCGGCAGCTTGGCCAGGCTCGCGGCGTCCAGCTGTGCCGACTGCTGGGTGGCCGCGCCCCCGCCCCGTCCCGCCATCTCGTCCTGCACCCGTGAGGTGAAGAGCGCACCCATGATCGCGACGCCGAAGGAGGAGCCGAGCGTACGGAAGAGGGTGGTCGCGGAGGAGGCGACGCCCATGTCCTTCATCTCGACGCTGTTCTGCGCGACCAGCATCGTGATCTGCATCAGGAAGCCCATGCCGGCGCCGAGGACGGCCATGTAGAGGCCGGAGGTGAGCCGTGAGGTGCCGGTGTCCATCTGGGCGAGCAGGAAGAGGCCCGCCACCATCAGCCCGCCACCGATGATCGGGAAGATCTTGTACTTGCCGCTGTTGGTGGTGACCCGGCCCGCGATCAGCGAGACGACCATCATCGACAGCAGCATCGGCAGGAGCAGCAGTCCTGAGTTGGTGGCGGAGGCGCCCTGCACGGACTGCTGGAACAGCGGCAGGAAGAGCACGGCGCCGAACATCACGAAGCCGGTCAGGAAGCCGATCACCGACATGAGGGTGAAGTTGCGGCTGCGGAAGATGTGCAGCGGCATGATCGGCTCCGCCGCCTTCGTCTCCACGAAGAGGAAGCCGATGAGCGAGGCGACACCGATCGCGATGAGCTCCATGATCACGGCGGAGCCCCAGGCGTACTCCGTGCCGCCCCACGTGGTGACGAGCACGATCGAGGTGATGCCGATCGTGAGCAGCGCGGCTCCGAGGTAGTCGATCCGGCTCTTGCCCGCGCCCCGCTCCTTCTTCGGGAGGTGCAGCACGGTGGTGAGCATCGCGAGCGCGACGACGCCGAGCGGCAGGTTGATGTAGAAGCTCCAGCGCCAGCCCCAGTGGTCGGTGATGGTGCCGCCGACCAGCGGCCCGCCGATCATGGCGAGGGCCATGACGCCGGCCATCATGCCCTGGTACTTGCCGCGCTCCCGCGGCGGTATGAGGTCGCCGATGATCGCCATGACGCCGACCATCAGACCGCCGGCGCCCAGACCCTGCACGGCCCGGAAGCCGATCAGCTGGCCCATGTCCTGGGCCATGCCGCTCAGGGCCGACCCGATCAGGAAGATGACGATCGCGGTGAGGAAGACGCCCTTGCGGCCGTACATGTCGCCGAGCTTGCCCCAGATGGGGGTGGAGGCGGCGGTGGCCAGGGTGTACGCGGTGACCACCCAGGACAGATGGGCGAGGCCGCCCAGCTCGCCGACGATCGTCGGCATGGCGGTGCCGATGATCATGTTGTCCAGCATGGCGAGCAGCATCGCGATCATGAGTGCGAGCAGGACGACACGGACGCTGCGCGGCTGCGCTCCCGCCGGTGCGGCGGCCGCCGCCTCGTGTCCCGGGGACGGCATGCCCCCCGCGGATGCCTCGGGCTCCGCGGGCGCCGCCCCCTTCTCTGCCTTCTGTCCTGCCACCGTTCCACTCCCCTGGGTACTTACTTGCCGCCCGGCTAGTTCACTAGACTGGGAAAGTAGCCCCGCAACTAGCCGGGCGTCAAGTAAGTTCCGTTTCAGGAGAGCTTCCATGGCCAGAGGCAACACCCGACAGCGCATTCAGGACGTCGCCCTGGAGCTCTTCGCGGAGCATGGCTACGAGAAGACGTCGCTGCGTGAGATCGCAGAGAAGCTCGAGGTCACGAAGGCGGCGCTGTACTACCACTTCAAGACCAAGGAAGACATCGTCATCAGCATCTTCCGGGATCTGACGCAGCCGATCGACGAGCTGATCACCTGGGCCGAGGAGCAGCCGCGCACCCTGGAGACCAAGCAGGAGATCCTGCGGCGCTACCAGGCGGCGCTCACGGGAGCCGCCCCGCTCTTCCGCTTCATGCAGGAGAACCAGGCCACCGTGCGCGAGCTGAGCATCGGCGAGACCTTCAAGAAGCGCACGATGACGATGGCCGGGCTGGTCGAGGACCCGGACCTCGGCATGACCGACCGGGTCCGCTGCATCAGTGCGCTGTTCACGATGCACGCCGGCATGTTCTTCATGCAGAACGTCGAAGGCGACCCCGAGGAGAAGCGTGAAGCCGTCCTCGAAGTCGCCATCGATCTGGTGACACAGGCCCATCGCGGCCCACGGAAGTGAGCTGCGGGCCCCATGGGGTGCGCGTCAGATGGTGACGCCCTGGGCGCGAAGGAAGTTCGCCGGGTTCAGGGCGGAGCCGTAGTTCGGGGTCGTACGGATCTCGAAGTGCAGGTGCGGGCCGGAAGAGTTGCCGGTGTTGCCGGACAGGGCGATGAGCTTGCCCGCCTTCACGGTCTGGCCTATGCCGACGTTGATCTTCGACAGGTGGGCGTACTGCGAGTACTTGCCGTTGCCGTGCTTGATCACGATGGCGTTGCCGTACGCGGAACCGTCGCCGCCGCCGTTCGGGCCGGCCTTCACGACGACACCGCCGCCGGCGGCCTTGACCGGGGTGCCGACCGGAACGGCGAAGTCCTGGCCGGAGTGCTTGTGGGACCACATGGCGCCGCCCTGGTTGAAGCTGGCGGACAGCGTGTAGTGGGCGACGGGCTTGACCCAGGCGTTGGCCTTCTTCGCGGCGGCGGCCGGCTTGGCCTCGGCAGCCACGGGGGCGGCCTTCGCCGTGTCGGCCGACGCGACACCGGCACCGGCTCCGACGACCATCACGGCGCCGAGTCCAGCGGCCACCACGGCGCCACGGGTACGGATCGCGGACGGGCGGAAACGGTTGAGGGTGTTGCTGCGCTTCGACATGCGGGGAGAACCTCCGGGCTGTACGGGCAAGAAGCGACCCGGCGCTTCTGCACCGGGGCAACACCTTGGTAACCCGGGCCCCCAACTCAGCTCAAACACCCCATCTACGACATCTCGTCGTAGCCGCACCCGTGTGAGCGGGACCCTTGACGGAATCGAATCGCCAGTCCCGCAATGTCCGAAATCTCCGGACGAAGGGTGGTTTAGCGGCACGCAGGGGCTGCACGGATCCGTCGAGGGCCGTACCCCTCCACAGAGCCCCGCCCGGGCGGCCGAAAGTCCCGCCCACCGATCCCCGAACGCCCCGGAGCGCGGCCCCGCAGCCCCACTAGGCCACCTAGTAGTCTCGGAAACGCCTGTGCGCCTTGTCACGGCCGGTGGGACCAAAGTCCTTCCGTTTCGGGACCAAAGTCCCGTTAGCCACGAGCGCCGCACGACATCAGGCGGAATGCCGGATACCCCAGCCTTGGGGGGATATGTCCCTCCTGGGACAAGGGGAGAGTCCTGATGGAGCCCGCACTCGTCGGTACCCGGCTCGCCTCGGCCGCCCTCACCCCACTCCTCAAGCGGCTCCTGGTCAGGGAGGGAAGCGGCGCGGCCCTCACGGACAAGCCGGTACGGCTCGCCGGGCTCGTCTCGTTCCGCGGCGAGAAGCGCACCCTCACGGAGAAGGACGTTCGCACGCTCGCGGGCACCCTCGTCCAGGAATCCCTGGCCCGCCCGGGTGAGCCCCCCTTCCCGGCCGACGAGACCGAGGCCGTGGCCGACGCCCTCGCCCGTACGCTGCTCGCGCTCGGCGACCTGGAGATGGACGACGTCCAGGCCGTACGACAGGGCCACCGCGAGCTGGCACAGCGGCTGCGCGCCACCACGGCGGCCCGCCGCGCCGCCGAAGGGCTGTCGGCGGACGCCACCCTCTACCTCGACTCGGTCAGCGAGTGGGCCTGCCTGCACATCCTGCAGTTCTTCACCCAGCGCTCCTCCTTCGTCGCCCGCACCCTGGTCGAGCAGAGCCGCACCCAGGCCGAGCTGATCGCCAAGCTCGACGAGCTGATCCTCCGGGTGCCCCGCGCCGACGCCCGCGACGTGGCCTTCGAGCGCCGCTATCTGGCGTACACGGGGAAGAAGCACGGCAGCCTGACGATCTACGGCATCGATCTGCGCGACTCGCCCGAGACGTTGCCGCTGGACGTGGCCTATCTGAGCCTGGAGGCGACCGACGACGGGAGCGGGCACGACGACCGCACCACGCGGACCGCCCGGAGCCCGCGAACCGCGCGGGCCCAGGAGCAGACGGCCCCGGTCGGGTCACGGGCGCGGGTGGGACCGCCGAAGGAGCCGCCGCGCGAGGCGGAGCCGCTGGAGGAACTGCCGGAGGAGACGGCCCCACCGATCCGCGCCGACCGGGCCCTCGCCGACCGCCACCGCGTCCTGCTTCGCGGAGTCGCCGGTTCCGGCAAGACCACGCTGGTCCAGTGGCTCGCCCTGGCCACGACCCGGCAGGACCCGGACGAGCGGATGGCCCATCTTCACGACCGCATCCCCTTCGTCCTCCCGCTGCGCACCCTCACCCGCCACGGCGAGCGCCTGCCCGCCCCCGACCGCTTCCTCACCGCCGTCGGCTGCCCCCTCGCCCCGCCCGACGGCTGGGCGGACCGGGTCCTAACCGCCGGACGCGGCCTGATCCTCGTCGACGGCATCGACGAGATCCCCGAGGCCGAGCGGGACCGCACCCGCCGCTGGCTCCGCGATCTGCTCGCCACGTACGACGGCGGCAACCGCTGGCTCGTCACCTCGCGCCCCTCCGCCGTACGCGACGACTGGCTCACCTCCGACGGTTTCACCGAACTCACCCTCTCTCCCATGAACCGTGCCGCCGTCGCCACCTTCGTCGATCGCTGGCACCAGGCAGCGGGCCCGGACGCGGCGCCGCACCGGCAGCCGCTCCTCGACGCCCTCCGCACGAAGCAGGATCTGGCGCGCCTCGCCACCAACCCCCTCATGTGCGGCCTCATCTGCGCACTGCACCGCGACCGCCGAGGCTTTCTGCCACGCGGCCGCAAGGCCCTGTACGAAGCCGCGCTGTCGATGCTGCTCACCCGCCGCGACCGGGAGCGGGACATGGGCACCCCGTCCGGGGTCGACCTCCCCGAGGCCCCGCAGATCCAGCTGATCCAGCGCCTGGCGTACTGGCTCACGCTCAACGGGCGCACGGAGATGGACCGTTCCCGTGCCGAGACACTGGTCCTCGGGGCGATTCCCGCGGTGCCCGAGGCGGCGGCCGCCGGGGATCCCCAAGCGGTCTTCGCCCATCTGCTCCAGCGCAGCGGACTGCTGCGCGAACCCTCCCCCGGTGCCGTGGACTTCGTCCACCGCACGTTCCAGGACCACCTCGCGGCCAAGGCGATCGTCGACGAATGGCACATCGGCGTACTGACGCGGCATGCGGCGGACGACCAGTGGGAGGACGTCATCCGTATGTCGGTGGCCCATGCACGGCCACGCGAATGCGCGGAGATCTTCACGGAGCTGCTGGCGGCGGCGGACTCGGCACAGGACCGCGCCGTCCGGCTGCGCATCCTGGTGGTCGCGGCGGCGGCGATGGAGGAGGCGACGGAGATCGCACCGGACATCCGCGAGGCGCTGCTGAGCCGCACGGCGCAGGTGATCCCGCCGCACAACCGGTCCGAGGCGCGCGAACTGGCCGCCGCGGGCCCACTCGTCCTGGACCTGCTGCCAGGTCCCGAGGACGCGGCCGACGACAACGCCGCCCGGATGACCGTCACCACGGCGTCGTACATCACCTCGGACGCGGCGATCCCGTTCCTCGCACGGTACGCCCGGCACCCGTCGCTGCCGGTGCGCGCGCAGTTGGTCTGGGCCTGGGACCGCTACCCCACCGAGCGGTACGCGGCCGAGGTCATCGCCGCCATCGACCCCGCCGGCCTGCACTTCACCATCCGCAGCGAGGAACAGGCCACGGCACTGAGGGAGATCGGCGGAAGGGAGGCACTGCACTTCCAGGGCGACCTGCCCGAGGACCTCATCGCCGACACCGTACGGGCCTGCTCCCCCGGCTTCATCCGCATCTCCGGCAACACCTCGCTGAGGGACCTGCGGTGTCTGCGCGACGCTCCCACCACGCTCGCCCTCGAACTGAACCGCTCTCCGGCGCTCTCCGATCTCTCCGCGCCCGCCGGGTGCCGGATCAGCGATCTGACACTGGACGACCGGCAGCTCGCCGCCGTCACCGTCCCCCCGCCCGTCACGAGGCTGCGCCTGGAACTGCGTGACGGACAGCAGTCGCTCGCCCGCGTCCCGGAACTCTTCCCGGACGTCGAGACCCTGACACTGGTGCGCATCTGGACGCCGGTGGAGGACGTGGCACTCGCGCCGCTGACCGCGCTGGCCAAGCTGCGGTCACTCGACATCATCACGACAGACGGTACGTTCACGGGTCTCGACAGCCTTCCGCCCCAAGTTCGGGTGACCGTCGACGAGATGGCGTAGGCCGCGGGCCACGCCTCCTTCCCGCCTCCGCCCGTGTCCGCCATCCTCGTGTGGCATGAGCAGACCCGTGATTCGCCGCGCCTGGACCTGGCCGCTCGCCCTCGGCGTCGTCGCCGCCCTCACCTGGAGCGCGGGCGGCGCCCCCGCCGGAGCGGGGCCCTCCGCCATCGGGCTCAAGGGCGCCATCGACACGATCCTCGCCGACTCCCGGATGGAGGGCGCCGCCGCGAGCGTCGTCGTCGCCGACGCCACCACCGGACAGCGGCTCTACGAACGCGCCGCCGGCGACCGGCTGATGCCCGCCTCCAACACCAAACTCGCCACCTCGACCGCCGCGATGGCACTGCTCGGCCCCGACCACCGGTTCCGTACCGACGTGCTGTCCACCGGCAGCCGCTCCGGATCGACCCTCCACGGCGACCTCTATCTCCGCGGTACGGGCGACCCCACCACGCTCGCCTCCGACTACGGCGAACTCGCCGCCCAGCTTCGTCAGTCCGGGATCCGGAGGGTCACCGGCCGCATCGTCGCCGACGACACCCGCTTCGACACCAGCCGGCTGGGCCGCTCCTGGGCCGCCGACGACGAGTCCTCCTACTACTCGGCCCAGATCTCCCCGCTGACCGTCGCCCCCGACACCGACTACGACGCCGGCACCGTCATCGTCGAAGCGCTTCCCGGCGCCGCTCCCGGCGCCAGGCCCGTCGTGAAACTCACCCCGCCGACCGGCTACGTACGCGTCGACGTCCGGGGCACCACCGTCCCCGCCGGAGGGACCGACACGCTCGCCGTCGAGCGCGAGCACGGCACCAACACCATCGTCGTCAGTGGGAACATCCCGGTCGGCGGCTCCGCCACCAAGGAGTGGGTCACCGTCTGGGAGCCGACCGGCTACGCGGCGTCCGTCTTCGCCGATGCCCTCGCCGGGCAAGGTGTACGCGTCCACGGCTCCCCGCGCCTCGGCCGCCCCACCCCGCCCGGCGCGAAGGTCCTCGCCTCACACAGCTCCATGCCGCTCAAGGAGCTGATGCTCCCCTTCATGAAGCTGTCCAACAACATGCACGCCGAGGCGCTGACCAAGACGATCGGCTACGAGACGGCCGGGCACGGCACCTGGAGCGCGGGCCTCGCCGCCATCGACGGCTTCCTGAAGAAGGAGGGCGTCGACGCGGCGAAGCTCCGCCAGGTCGACGGCTCCGGGCTGTCCCGGATGAACGTCTTCTCCGCCGACCAGCTCACCCGGCTGCTGCTGGCGGTCCGCGACGCGCCCTGGTACGCCGACTGGCACGCGTCGCTGCCCGTCGCCTGCAACCCCGACCGCGCGATCGGCGGCACCCTCCGCACCCGTATGTGCAACACCCCGGCCGCTCTCAACGCCCGCGCCAAGACCGGCTCGCTGACCGGCGCTTCCGCGCTCTCCGGATACGTCACCGACGCCGGGGGCCGCGAACTCGTCTACAGCATCGTGCTCAACAACTACCTCGCGTCCTCCGTGAAGAGCATCGAGGACGCCATCGTGGTGACCCTGGCCCGGTCCGACACTGCCGACGGCGAGATCGCCGCCGCGCGGCCGTCCGTACCGCAGCAGCTGCGCAATGCCCCGCGGCCGGCCCACGGCGACCTCGAATGCGCCTGGCGGAAGCCGGAGTTCTGCTGAGCCGAGGACACGGAGAAAGGGCTGCCCTCGGACCCTGAGGTCCGGGGGCAGCCCCTTGTGCGCGCTCGGAACGCTTACGCGTCCTTCGACAGGTTCGGCCCGGCGCCGCCGCCCGCCGCCGACTCGATCGGCGGGACGTCAGGCAGAGCCGACTTCTCCTCACCGCGGAAGGTGAACTTCTTCTCCTCACCCTCGCCCTCGGTGTCGACGACCACGATGTGACCGGGACGCAGCTCGCCGAAGAGGATCTTCTCGGAAAGCAGGTCCTCGATCTCACGCTGGATCGTCCGGCGCAGCGGACGGGCACCCAGGACGGGGTCGTAGCCCTTCTTCGCCAGCAGGAGCTTCGCCTCCTGGCTGAGCTCGATGCCCATGTCCCGGTCCTTCAGGCGCTCGTCCACCTTGGCGATCATCAGGTCGACGATCTGGATGATGTCTTCCTCCGACAGCTGGTGGAAGACGACCGTGTCGTCGACGCGGTTCAGGAACTCCGGCCGGAAGTGCTGCTTCAGCTCTTCGTTGACCTTCGCCTTCATCCGGTCGTAGGTGCTCTTCGTGTCGCCCTGGGCGGCGAAGCCCAGGTTGAAGCCCTTGGAGATGTCCCGGGTCCCGAGGTTGGTCGTCATGATGATGACCGTGTTCTTGAAGTCCACGACCCGGCCCTGGGAGTCGGTCAGTCGACCGTCCTCCAGGATCTGGAGAAGGGAATTGAAGATATCGGGGTGGGCCTTCTCGACCTCGTCGAAGAGGACGACGGAGAACGGCTTCCGGCGCACCTTCTCGGTGAGCTGGCCGCCCTCTTCGTAACCCACGTATCCGGGCGGGGAACCGAAGAGACGCGAAACCGTGTGCTTCTCGCTGAACTCCGACATGTCGAGGGAGATCAGCGCGTCCTCGTCGCCGAAGAGGAATTCGGCGAGCGTCTTGGAGAGCTCGGTCTTACCGACACCGGACGGGCCGGCGAAGATGAACGACCCACCGGGGCGCTTCGGGTCCTTCAGACCGGCACGGGTACGCCGGATCGCCTGGGACAGCGCCTTGATGGCGTCCTTCTGGCCGATGACGCGCTTGTGGAGCTCGTCCTCCATGCGAAGCAGACGGGAGGACTCCTCCTCCGTCAGCTTGAAGACCGGGATGCCGGTGGCCGTGGCGAGGACCTCGGCGATCAGCTCGCCGTCCACCTCGGCGACGACGTCCATGTCGCCGGCCTTCCACTCCTTCTCCCGCTTGGCCTTCGCCGCCAGCAGCTGCTTCTCCTTGTCGCGGAGAGACGCCGCCTTCTCGAAGTCCTGGGAGTCGATCGCGGACTCCTTGTCCCGGCGGACACCGGCGATCTTCTCGTCGAACTCGCGGAGGTCCGGCGGAGCGGTCATCCGGCGGATGCGCATCCGGGAGCCGGCCTCGTCGATCAGGTCGATCGCCTTGTCCGGCAGGAAGCGGTCCGAGATGTACCGGTCGGCCAGGGTCGCGGCCTGGACCAGCGCCTCGTCCGTGATGGAGACGCGGTGATGCGCCTCGTAACGGTCGCGCAGGCCCTTGAGGATCTCGATGGTGTGCGGCAGGGACGGCTCGGCGACCTGGATGGGCTGGAAGCGGCGCTCCAGGGCCGCGTCCTTCTCCAGGTGCTTGCGGTACTCGTCGAGCGTCGTCGCACCGATGGTCTGCAGCTCGCCTCGCGCCAGCATCGGCTTGAGGATCGAGGCGGCGTCGATCGCGCCCTCGGCGGCGCCCGCACCCACCAGGGTGTGGAGCTCGTCGATGAACAGGATGATGTCGCCGCGGGTGCGGATCTCCTTGAGGACCTTCTTCAGGCGCTCCTCGAAGTCACCGCGGTAGCGGGAGCCGGCGACCAGCGCGCCCAGGTCCAGGGTGTAGAGGTGCTTGTCCTTGAGGGTCTCGGGCACCTCGCCCTTGACGATGGCCTGCGCCAGGCCCTCGACGACCGCCGTCTTGCCGACGCCGGGCTCGCCGATGAGCACCGGGTTGTTCTTGGTCCGGCGGGACAGCACCTGCATGACCCGCTCGATCTCCTTCTCGCGCCCGATGACCGGGTCGAGCTTGGACTCACGAGCGGCCTGGGTGAGATTCCGGCCGAACTGGTCGAGGACGAGTGAGGTCGAGGGCGTGCCCTCGGCCGGGCCGCCTGCCGTGGCGGCTTCCTTGCCCTGGTAACCGGAGAGCAGCTGGATGACCTGCTGCCGCACCCGGTTGAGATCGGCGCCCAGCTTCACGAGGACCTGGGCGGCGACGCCCTCGCCCTCGCGGATCAGGCCGAGCAGGATGTGCTCGGTGCCGATGTAGTTGTGGCCCAGCTGAAGAGCCTCACGGAGCGACAGCTCCAGTACCTTCTTGGCACGGGGCGTGAAGGGAATGTGCCCGGACGGGGCCTGCTGGCCCTGACCGATGATCTCCTCCACCTGCTGGCGGACCGCCTCGAGCGAAATCCCGAGGCTCTCCAGGGCCTTAGCGGCGACACCCTCACCCTCGTGGATCAGGCCCAGGAGGATGTGCTCGGTGCCGATGTAGTTGTGGTTGAGCATCCGGGCTTCTTCCTGAGCCAGGACGACAACCCGCCGCGCGCGGTCGGTGAACCTCTCGAACATCGTTAATCGCTCCTCAGAGCGGTCAGTCAGTTAGGGGTCGATCCCCTCCCTGTCCTTCCGCAGCTTAGTCCCGCGAGCGGGGACCGCTCATTCCAACTGCCGACACCCGTCGATGGCCTCCTGCCCCGAACGCCGACAAATGCTCCAACCCGATGGTGCGAGACGATGTTCCCGCAGGCCAAGCAGTTACCCGTGCCATCTGTACGCCGATGGCGAACGTGAGACCGCTGAACCCTGCGTGTCGTCCGTCCCCACTAGGGATGTCTTACCCGTATGCACGGACACTCCATGCCGCGCGCACCGGTTCCCTCAGCTACGGGCGAACATCCTTGCGCCCCCGAACACGCCTCCATCACCTCCTTCCAGCCACTCTGAGCGACCACCTCCCGACATTCCGTAACTATCGGGCCGTCCCGGTAGTTCCCGGGGCATGGCGTTCACTCTCCCGGTACCGCGCGCGCCGCTCGATGACAGCAGCACACGGTGGTATGAGTACGAGCTTGGCTGGCCAACGGCCGAAGGGCCACCGGTACAGCTTCTGACCGGGCTGCGCTTCGACGTGCTGGAGCTGCCGGCCGATGCCGGGTTCGCGCTGCTCAGGCGGTGCGGACGCACCGGTCCCGTCGCTCTGGCGGGGAGCAGGATGCGATTTCTGGTGGCCGCGGGCAGCGCCGAGGAGCTGCCGGGGCTGCTCGGCTGGCTGGAGTGGGGCGGGATCGCGCTCGACCTGACCGCCCTCGGCACGGGCGGGTCCATTCCCGCGCCGCCGCCGCCGCACGTGCGTGCCGCCCCGTCGGTACCGCCACAGGGGGCCGCCGTCTGGCTGCGGCCCCCGGAGCCGGGACACGAGGTGGAACCGTCACTTCCGGCGTTCACCGCTGTCGGGCGAAAGGCCGGGCCCGGGGGCGGTGGGGGCACCCCCGACCTCGTACGGCTCGTGGACGCGGCGGCGAATGCCTGCCACCGGGCCCGGTTGGTGCGTACGAATGCGGCAGGGCCGCATACGCATGCTCAGCCGTTGGCCTTCTCGTAGGCCTCGCGGATCTCGGCGGGAACGCGGCCGCGGTCGTTGACGCTGTAGCCGTTCTCCTTGGCCCACTTGCGGATCTCCGCCGTGTCCTTGTTGCCGGTCGCGGCGGCGGCACGGCCCTTTCCGCGGCCGGTCGCCGCACGGCCGCCGGTACGCCGGCCACCCTTGGTGTACGGATCGAGCAGGCCACGGAGCTTGTCCGCATTGGCGGTGGTGAGGTCGATCTCGTAGGTCTTGCCGTCCAGAGCGAACGTCACGGTCTCGTCCGCCTCGCCGCCGTCGAGGTCATCGACAAGAAGGACCTGAACCTTCTGTGCCACCGGATTTCCTTTCATCGAAAATGCAGTACTCGGAAAGGAAACCGCTTTTCTCTGGAAAACACAAACCCCTGGCAGAGGTTCAGAACCCCGGGAACGCGGGAAACGTACGCGATTCGGACATAGGGGTTCAGTCCTGCGTTCCGTTCCGCCCCTCTTCCCGTCGATGCGGGATCACAGGTGCAGAAGCATCCGGCTGTTACCCAAGGTGTTCGGCTTCACTCGTTCGAGACCGAGGAACTCGGCGACACCCTCGTCATAGGAACGCAGCAGCTCGCTGTAGACATCTCCCTCGACCGGAGTCTCGCCGATCTCCACGAACCCGTGCTTCGTGAAGAAGTCCACTTCGAAGGTCAGGCAGAATACCCGGCGCACACCCAGCCAGCGGGCCGTGTGCAACAGCTTGTCCAGCAGGTGATGGCCGACGCCTGAGCCCCTGAACTGCGGATCCACCGCGAGAGTGCGGACTTCCGCGAGATCTTCCCACATCACGTGGAGCGCACCGCAGCCGACCACTCGGTCGTCCGTCTCGCGTTCCGCGACCCAGAACTCCTGGATGTCCTCGTAAAGCGTGACCGTCGCTTTGTCGAGCAGGATGCCTTCGCCCACGTACGGATCCACGAGACGGCGGACTGCCTGCACATCGCTGGTCCTGGCCCGCCGGACGGTGACGGCATTTGCTGCGGCATTGGGAAGGGGATGCGCTGACGACATGACCGGACGCTATCGCCCCGCTCCGTCCGCGCCGTCGGCGCCCTCGGCGTCCTCGGCGTCCTCGGCGTCCTCGACGTCCTCGGCCCCCTGTTCGGGAGTACCCTCCGGCAGCCCTTGCGGGGAAGCTTCCCGGGTCGCTTCGAGAGCGTCTTCCTCGGGGTCGCGCTGAACGACGCGGATCGCGTCCCGGAGTGCCTGGCGCTGGTCCGAGGACATCATGCCGAAGAAGGCGACAAGGGCTGAGGCGGGGTTGTCGCTCTGGGACCATGCTTCGTTCATCAGTGCGGCCGAGTAGGCGGCCCGGGTGGAGACCGCGGTATATCGATAGGCACGACCTTCGACTTCCCTGCGCACCCAGCCCTTCTGATGGAGATTGTCCATTACCGTCATGACGGTTGTGTAGGCGATGGACCGTTCCTGCTGGAGATCTTCCAGCACTTCGCGCACCGTCACCGGGCGGTTCCATTGCCAGATGCGCGTCATGACGGAGTCTTCGAGCTCTCCCAATTGGCGGGGCACATCGCCACCATAGTCTGAGATGTCGGAATGACTGGCTATTGACGTAGTTCGGGTACGAAAAAGGACGTACGGCCTTGTTGAGCCGTACGTCCTGGAAGCAGCGGGGTCGGACCGGGGTCAGGCCTCTTTCGGGCGCTCGGCCGGGGCGGACTGACGAGCGGCCTCCGCGCGTGCCATCGCCGCGTCCACCGCGGCGTCCTCCTTGGCCTTGTTCGGGCCGCCCTGGCTCTTCACGATCGTCACGACGAGAGCGATGAAGAACCCGGCCATCACGATGGGGGGCAGGAGCGCGGATACGTAGTCCATGCCCTCCAGAGTAGCTATCCGGCAGCCCGCTTCTCCGGCGGGGGGACGGGGCGGCGGCGCGGCGGGAAGACCTCGCCGGGCGTGGGGATGGGGCGGTCCGGCCGCGGAGCGGGCCTGGGTGAGGGTTTGGGGGCCGCCGGGCGGGGCTCCTGCTTGTCCCCGGTGGCGGCGGCACGGCCGCCGGGCAGGGCGAGCAGACGGATGCGCGGCGGGGCCGAGACCGGCGCCCGGCCGGCTGCCCGCTCGGCCGTGCGGCCGGCCAGCCGGGCGCGGACCGATTCCTCGGCGAGATCCTGGCAGCGCTCCAGCAGCGCGGCCGTCAGCGGCGTCCGGCGCAGTGAGCGCAGGGCGGCGAGATCCTCGGGGGCCGGCTCGTACCCGGCGGCGAGGGCGTCCTGGAGGAGCTCCAGATAGCCCCCCTCCGAGCCGGGAAGGGCGTCGCGGTACCTGGCCAGGTCGGCGAGGAGGAACGTACGCAGCCGGCCCGCCTCACGGACGGCCTCGTCCACGGACTGGGCGAGCCGCAGGCACTCCTGGGCGGTGTTCCCGCCCGGGCCTTCGGCCGTGTCGGTGGGGCGGAACTGGTCGGGGTGGAGGGCGATGGCGAGGGCGCGGCGGAGCACACGCAGTTCGTCCGCGCTGAACGCCATGCCGCCGCGGGATCCGTATGGCGTGGGCATGGGCCGACGATACGCGCTAATCGGACAAAATTTGTTTAACGTCTGACTCGTGGCGCGGCGCCGGCACCGGACGGCCGAGGGTGCCGGCGCGGGTTCACATACGCGAGACGTTCCGCTCGTACACGAGGCGCAGGCCGATCAGCGTCAGCCAGGGCTCGTGCTCGTCGATCACGGACGACTCGGCGAGCACCACCGGCGCCAGGCCTCCCGTCGCGATCACGGTCACCTCGTCCGGGTCCTCGGCGAGCTCCCGCTTCATGCGCTCGACGACGCCGTCCACCTGGCCCGCGAAGCCGTACACGATGCCCGCCTGCATGGCCTCGACCGTGTTCTTGCCGATGACGCTGCGCGGGCGGGCCAGCTCGATCTTGCGGAGCTGGGCGCCCCGCACCCCGAGGGCGTCGACCGAGATCTCGATACCGGGGGCGATGACCCCGCCCGCGTACTCGCCGCGGGCGCTGATCGCGTCGAAGGTCGTCGCCGTGCCGAAGTCGACGACGATCGCCGGGCCGCCGTACAGCTCGACGGCGGCGACCGCGTTGATGATGCGGTCGGCGCCGACCTCCTTGGGGTTGTCCGTCAGGACCGGCACACCGGTCTTGACGCCGGGCTCGACGAGGACGGCGGGGACGTCGCCGTAGTAGCGGCGGGTCACCTCACGCAGTTCGTGCAGCACCGACGGGACGGTGGCGCAGATCGCGATGCCCTCGATGCCGTCGCCGAGTTCCTCACCGAGCAGCGGGTGCATGCCCATCAGCCCGTTGAGGAGCACCGCCAGCTCGTCGGCGGTGCGGCGCGGATCGGTGGAGACGCGCCAGTGCTCCACGATGTCCTCGCCGTCGAAGAGGCCGAGGACGGTGTGGGTGTTGCCGACGTCGATGGTGAGCAGCATCGGTTCAGACCCCGGCCTCTCGCAGGTCGAGGCCGATGTCGAGGATCGCGGAGGAGTGGGTGAGGGCCCCGACCGCGAGGTAGTCGACGCCCGTCTCGGCGTACGCCCGGGCGTTGGCCAGGGTGAGACGGCCGGAGGACTCCAGGACCGCGCGATTCCTGACCAGGGCGACGGCCTCCTCGGTCTCCACCGGCGTGAAGTTGTCGAGCAGGATCAGGTCCGCTCCGGCGTCCAGGACCTCGCGGACCTGGTGGAGGGTGTCGACCTCGACCTCGACGGGGAGGTCCGGGGTGCCCAGCTCGGCGAGCGTCTCCCGGACGGCCTTGAAGGCCTGAGCGACGCCGCCCGCGGCGACGACGTGGTTGTCCTTGACGAGCGCCGCGTCGGACAGCGACATGCGGTGGTTGACGCCGCCGCCGCAGCGCACGGCGTACTTCTCCAGGGCGCGCAGGCCCGGCGTCGTCTTGCGGGTGTCGCGCACGCGCGCCTCGGTGCCTTCGAGGGCGTCGGCCCAGGCGCGGGTGGCGGTGGCGATGCCGGAGAGGCGGCACAGGAGGTTCAGGGCGCTGCGCTCGCCGGTGAGCAGGTCACGGGTGCGGGCGGTCACGGAGAGGAGCTTCTGGCCCGCCTCGACGCGGTCGCCGTCCTCGACATGGCGCTCGACCTCGAATGCGTCGGTGCAGACGATCGAGAGGACCGCCTCGGCGACCCGCAGGCCCGCGACGACACCGTCCTCGCGGGCGGTGAAGTCGCCGGTCGCCACCGCGTCCTCGGGGACGGTGGCGACGGTCGTGATGTCGACGCCGCCGTCCAGGTCCTCCTCGATCGCGAGGTGCGCGATGTCCTCGACCTGGACGGGGTCGAGACCGGCCTCGGCGAGGAGTTCGGCGAGGGCGGGGTCGAGACCGCACTCGTACACCTCGTCGGCGCAGCCGCAGTCGTCGCCGCAGCTCGCCTCGCCGGCGGGGGCGCCGATCTGGATCAGCGGGACGTCAACGGGCTCCGGACGTTCTTCGGGCGTACTCACGGTTACGGCTCCCTGTCGGCGGTGGGGCTGGTGGGGATCGGGGTTACGGGCGGAAGTGCTTCGGTGGCGGTGCGGCGTACGACGAGTCGGCGGTCAGGGGTGAGCCGGACGACGATATGACGGCGCCACTGCGCGTCGTCCCGCCCGGGGTGGTCCTCGCGCCAGTGGCAGCCGCGGGTCTCCGCGCGCTCACGGGCGGCGGCCACCAGGACCCGCGAGACGAGCAGCAGATTGGCCGCCTCCCAGGACTCGACGCCCGGCTCGGCGGCCTTGTCGAACTCCTCGGCGTCGTGCAGCGCCGACAGGTGCAGCGCCTCCAGCGCGTCCGCCGCCTCGTCCAGGCTCGCGGCGGAACGGAGCACACCCGCGCCGCGCGTCATGATCCGCTGGATCTCGTGCCGCGCCTCGGGCATGAGCAGCGGTACGAGGCCCCCTGCCGCAACGGCCCCGCCGT
The DNA here is from genome assembly GCF_044757085.1 of Streptomyces sp. NPDC091376. Lineage (NCBI taxonomy): Bacteria > Bacillati > Actinomycetota > Actinomycetes > Kitasatosporales > Streptomycetaceae > Streptomyces > Streptomyces sp. NPDC091376. Next base: position 43,402 of record NZ_JBIVUF010000002.1, read on the forward strand.
CCGGGCAGACCGTACGTGGGGACTCGGCGGCGGCCGGCGGCGCACCGGCCGGCTCGGCGTCGGCCGCGGGCCCGCCCAGCCAACCGGCAGCGGCCTGCGGGCGCCCTTCGGGCCGCGCCGCGTCCGTGGCCGGGCCGGAGGTCCCGCCGTCGGGGGCCGGTGCACCGGGCTCCCGCGTCGCGATCGCCGTCGCGATGCGCTCCGCGAAGACCAGGCCCTCCAGGAGGGAGTTGGAGGCCAGACGGTTGGCGCCGTGGACGCCCGTGCAGGCGACCTCACCGCAGGCGTAGAGCCCCGGGACGGTCGTGCGGCCGTGGAGGTCGGTGCGCACGCCGCCGGATGCGTAGTGGGCCGCCGGGGCGACCGGGACGGGCTCGGTGACCGGGTCGATGCCATGGGCACGGCAGGCCGCGAGGATCGTGGGGAAGCGGGTCTCCCACATCTCGGCGCCGAAGTGGCGGGCGTCCAGGAACATGTGGTCCGCGCCCTGCTCCTGCATGCGGCGCATGATGCCCTTCGCCACGATGTCGCGGGGAGCGAGCTCGGCCAGCTCGTGCCGGCCCAGCATGAAGCGGTTGCCGGACGCGTCGACGAGGTGGGCGCCCTCGCCCCGTACCGCCTCGGAGACGAGCGGCTGCTGGCCCTCGGACTCCGGGCCCAGGTACAGGACGGTCGGGTGGAACTGCACGAACTCGAGGTCGCTGACCTCCGCGCCGGCGCGCAGTGCGAGCGCCACCCCGTCCCCGGTGGACACCGGCGGATTGGTGGTGGCGGAGAAGACCTGGCCCATGCCGCCGGTCGCCAGGACCACCGCGGGCGCGTGCACCGCGCCGACGCCGTCGTGCTGGCCCTCGCCCATGACGTGCAGGGTGATGCCCGCCGTACGGCCTTCCGCGTCCGTCAGAAGGTCCAGCACCAGCGCGTGCTCGATGACGCGGACGGCCCCGTCGCGTATCGCCGTGACCAGCGCCCGGGAGATCTCCGCGCCCGTCGCGTCGCCGCCCGCGTGGGCGATACGGCGCCGGTGGTGGCCGCCCTCGCGGGTGAGCGCGATGCTTCCTTCGGCGGTCAGATCGAAGCGGGCGCCCGTCGCGATCAGCCGCCGTACAGCGTCGGGCCCTTCGGTGACGAGGGTGCGTACGGCCTCCTCGTCGCACAGTCCGGCGCCCGCGACCAGGGTGTCGTCCAGATGCTGCTCGGCGGTGTCGCCCTCGCCGAGCGCCGCGGCGATGCCGCCCTGCGCCCAGCGGGTGGAACCGTCGTCCAGGAGTGCCTTGGTGACCACGACCGTACGCAGACCCTCGGCCGTGCACCGCAGGGCCGTCGTCAGGCCGGCGACGCCGGAGCCGACCACGACGACGTCGGCCTCGATGGACCAGCCGGGCGCGGGTGCGTTCAGCCGTATGACGGTGCCGGGGCGGCCGCTGCTGGTCATGCCGGTGCTCGTCACGAGGCGGCTCCGAAGGTCAGATGGATGTTGTCGATCAGCCGCGTCGCCCCGACCCGCCCGGCGAGAGCCATGATCGCCTCGCCGGTGTGCGCGTCGGGAACCTCGGTGAAGTCGGCCGGGTCGACCAGCGCCAGATAGTCCAGGACGAGCGGCGGCGTCGTCTTCGCCGCGTCTTCGAGGACGGCCCGGGCCGCGGCCCGTACGGCGTCGGCGCACCCGCCGGGCTGGGCGGCCGCGACCGCGTGCGCGTCGGCGGCCGCGCGGGCCTCGCCGAGCGCGGAGAGCGCGGCGGCCCGTGCCGTGGGCGCGGGCGCCGACTCGGCCCGGGCGCGCAGTGCCTGCTGGGCGGCGAGCCGGTCCCGGGCGGCGAAGAGGGCACGGGACAGCACGAGGGCGGTGTGCCGCTCCTCGGTGGACAGATAACGGTTGCGGCTGGAGAGCGCGAGGCCGTCCGGCTCCCGCACGGTCGGTACGCCGACGATCTCCACCGGGAAGTTCAGATCGCGGGTCATGCGGCGGATCAGGGCGAGCTGCTGGGCGTCCTTCTGCCCGAACAGCGCCACATCAGGACGGGTCAGATGGAGCAGCTTGGCGACGACCGTGAGCATCCCGTCGAAGTGGCCCGGGCGGGAGGCTCCTTCGAGGAGCTCGCCCATGGGGCCCGCGGAGACGCGCACCTGGGGCTCACCGCCCGGGTACACCTCCTCCACGGGCGGGGCGAACACGGCGTCCGCGCCCGCCCCCACCGCGGTCTTCAGGTCCGCTTCGAGGGTGCGCGGGTACCGGTCGAGATCCTCACCCGCGCCGAACTGCAGGGGGTTGACGAAGACCGTGACGACGACCTGGCCCTCGGGGCCGACCAGCGTGCGGGCCGTGCGGATCAGCGTGGCGTGGCCCTCGTGGAGGGCGCCCATGGTCATCACGACGGCGCGGCGTGCGGCCGCCGGGGCGAGGGCGTGCAGCTCGGCGGCCGTTCGCAGCGGGGCGGTCATCGGTCGCTCTCTCCGTCCGCAGCGGACGAACCGTCCGCGAGGACCACCAGCAGGTCCTCGGCGAGCTCCGGCTTGAGCAGACCGTGCGCGAGGGCGCGGTCCGCCGTCGTACGCGCCATGGCCAGGTAGCCGGCGACGGTGCCCGGCGCGTGCTCGCGGAGGACCGACACGTGGGCGGCGACGGTGCCGGCGTCCCCGCGGGCGACCGGGCCCGTGAGCGCGGCGTCGCCCGAGCGCAGGGCATTGTCGAGCGCGGCGCCGAGCAGCGGGCCCAGCATCCGGTCGGGTGCACCGACCCCGGCCGAGCGCAGCAGCTCCATGGACTGGGCGACGAGCGTGACCAGGTGGTTCGCGCCGAGGGCGAGAGCCGCGTGGTACAGCGGTCGGGCCTCTTCCTCGATCCACTCGGGCTCACCGCCCATCTCGATGACCAGGGCCTCGGCGGCGAGCCGCAGCTCCTCGGGCGCGGTGACGCCGAAGGAGCAGCCGGCCAGCCGCTGGACGTCCACGGAGGTGCCGGTGAAGGTCATGGCGGGGTGCAGGGCGAGCGGCAGCGCGCCCGCGCGGCGGGCGGGGTCGAGGACCCCCGTGCCGTACCGCCCCGAGGTGTGCACCAGCAGCTGTCCCGGGCGGACGGCGCCCGTCTCCGCGAGGCCTTCGACGAGTCCGGGCAGGGCGTCGTCGGGCACGGTGAGCAGCACCAGCTCGGCGCGGGCGAGGACCTCGGCCGGAGGGACGACCGGCACGTCGGGCAGCAGCGTGGCGGCACGGCGACGGGAGGCGTCGGACACCCCGGAGACGGCGGCCGGGCGGTGGCCGGCGAGCTGCAGGGCCGCGGCGAGGGCGGGGCCGACGCGGCCCGCTCCGACGACGCCCACGGTGAGGCGGGCCGGCCGGTCCTTGGGCTCGGCCGGCTCCTGTGCCGGTGGTGTTGCTGACGGTGGTGGTGCGTTCACTCGCGGCCTTCCGTTCCAGTCCGCAGGGGGTACCGGACGATTCTTCGCCATGCTACGCCAGCGTTTCGGCGGGGCTTCCGCTTGTCCACAGGCTGTGGAGGCGGTATCGGATCCGGGTCGGCGGGCCTGTGGACGCGGGCCTGTGGACAACGGCACGCCCGCGCCGGACGTGGGCGATGATCGCAGGATGACGGAGAACGCGGAGTACGTGGAGAACGTGCGGAGCACGGGCGCCGTGGCGCGGGCCGACGCCACGAAGAGGACGGACGGGACGGGCACCACGAAGGACGCGGCGAGGAAGGCGGAGACCACGGGCAGGGCGGACGCCACGGAGAGGAAGGACGCCACGGACGCCACGGAGAAGAGCGAGCAGGAGGAGCGGCGGCGCAGGCTCGCCGCCTGGCGTGCCTCCGAGCGGGTGCTGTGGCGCGGCTCGGCCGACGGCCGGCTCGGTGAGCAGCTGGCCGCGCTGGCGGCTGCCGCGGGCGAGGTCCATGACCTGGACGAGGCCGTGGACATCTACGGGGACGGGGTCGTCGCCGAGCTGGAGGGACGGGTGGCCGCGCTGCTCGGCTTCCCGGCCGCCGCGTTCTTCCCGACGGGGACGATGGCCCAGCAGGTGGCGCTGCGCTGCTGGGCCGGGCGCACGGGCAACCACACGGTCGCGCTGCATCCGCTCGCCCACCCCGAGGTGCACGAACGCGGCGCGCTCGGCGCGGTGAGCGGATTGCGTACGGTCCATCCGACCCGGGAGCGGCGACTGCCGACGGCGGACGAGGTGCGAGGGCTCGACGAGCCGTTCGGCACGCTGATGCTGGAGCTGCCGCTGCGCGACGCGGGCTTCGTGCTGCCTCAGTGGGACGAACTGGTCGAGGTGGTGGAGGCGGCGCGGGAAATGGATGCGGTCGTGCACGTCGACGGCGCGCGACTTTGGGAGTGCGCCCCCCACTTCGGGCGGGAACTGGACGAGATCGCGGGGCTCGCGGACAGCGTATACGTGTCGTTCTACAAGTCCCTGGGGGGACTGTCCGGTGCGGTGCTGGCCGGTCCCGAGTCGCTCGTGGCCGAGGCGCGGGCCTGGCGGCACCGGTACGGCGGCCAGCTCTTCCAGCAGTACCCGGCGGCGCTGTCGGCGCTGATCGGGCTGGAGCGGGAGCTGCCGAGGCTTCCGTCCTACGTGGCCCACGCGAAGACGGTGGCGGCGGCGCTGGCGGCCGGGCTGGCGGACGATCGCGGTGTGCCGTGGTTCCGGGTGCACCCCGAGCCGCCGCACACGCACCAGTTCCAGGTGTGGCTGCCCTACGAGGCCGATGTACTGAACGAGGCGGCGCTGCGGCAGGCGGAGGAAACGGGTGTCACCCTCTTCCGCCGCTGGTTCCCGGCGGGCCCGGAAGGCCCTCCGGGTGTCTGCGTGACGGAGGTGACGCTGTCCTCGGCGGGCCTGTCCTGGACGGCCGAGGACGTCCGGACGGCACTGGCCGAGTTCCTGTCCCGGGTACGGGCGGGATAGCGGCCCCCGCTCCGGAGGGCGCACGCCGCGGCCGTCAGCCGCGGTGGGGTCCCTCGCGGCGGAGCAGACGGGAGACCGTCGTACGGAGGCCGGAACGGACGGGGTGGACGGGGCGGCCCGCCAGCACCCTGGTGAAGCGGCGGTGGTCGCGCAGGGACCGCATCGCGGCCACGTCGTACCGGCCCGGAAGGGGCGGCGGGGCCTCGCCGTGCCGGGCGGCGCGGTAGGTGTCGAGCATGTGCTGCTGGATGGCGTCCATGCGATTCAGCCTGCGCCGCCCCGCGCCCCGCGGCGCGTCGATTGACGATCGGCGTCAACCGGCGCGACCGCTCACCCCGACGACCCCGCACCATGGAACACGTGAGCGTCACCATCGACATCGCGGGCCTGCCGCCCGAGCGCATCGTCTTCGAGATCTCGCCCCTCGCCGAGCTGGGCATCGCCCTGCACGCGCTCGCCGAGCCCGGGCACCATCCGGGGCTGCACGGCTGGGCCACGGCGACCTCCGCCGGGCTGAAGCCCGACCTCGCCGACCGGCTGCACGAGGCCGACTTCCTCTGGACGTCCAGCTTCTCCGACGTGTTCCTGCCGTTCTCCGGCATCCACGGCGGCGACGGGCGCACCGGCGCCACCCTCGCCGAGGAGCTCGACATGCTGGACCGGCTCGACGACGAACGCTTCGTCTCGGCCACGCTGGAGTTCACCTGCTCCCGCTCGTACGCGACCGGCGTCATGATCGAGCCCCGCCGCGCCCTGGAGCTGGCGGCCACCCGCGGCCCGAAGCAGCACGGCTTCGCCCGCCGGATCCTCGACGACCCCGGTGCCGTACGCGCATGGCTGCGGCGCCTGTTCGAGGACTGCGACCAGGCGTTCTTCGCCGACACCTGGCGCCGGGTCAGCCCGCGACTGGCCGCCGACGCCCGGCACAAGACGGAGCTGCTGCGCCGCAAGGGCCTCGGCGAGGCGCTGCGCTCGGTCTCCCCCGCGCTCACGTACGACGAGGCGGCGGAACGCGTCTGCGCCGACAAGCTGAGCGAGGGCAGGACCACCGCCGTGGACCCCGCCGTGGGCGCCGGGCTGTCGTTCGTGCCGTCCCACTTCGGCTGGCCGCACCTGACGGTCCTGTACGCCCCGGGCTGGCGGCCCGCCATCGTCTACCCGGTGGGGGCGCCGGACCTCCCGGCGCCCGCCTCCGTCGAACTCCTCAAGCGCCGGATGGACGCGCTGGCCCACCCTCTGCGGATGCGCCTGTGCCGGAATCTCGCCCGGGCCTCGTACACGACGAGCGAACTGGCCGAGGCCCACGGCATCACGGCCCCGGAGATCTCCCGCCATTTGTCGGTGCTGAAGCAGGCGGGCCTGGTCACGACGCGACGGCGCGGGCGGTACGTGCTGCACCAGCTGGACGTGTCGGTGGTGGCGCGGCTGGGGAGCGACTTCCTGGAGACGGTGCTGCGCTAGGCCGTGTCGGACACGGCCACGGTGTACTTGCCCAGGCAGGTCGGTCGCGCCGGGCCCACCCGGCCCGGTGCAGACCGACGCCTCCCCGCTGCCGGGACTCAGGCCCCCGCGCCGCCGCCCGCCCGCACCAGACCGCTCTCGTACGCGAGGACCACGACCTGCACCCGGTCGCGCAGGCCCAGCTTGGTCAGGATGCGGCCCACATGGGTCTTCACCGTCGCCTCGGACAGCACCAGCCGGGCGGCGATCTCGCCGTTCGACAGACCCTGGGCGACGAGCAGCATGACCTCCCGCTCGCGTTCGGTGAGCCGCTCCAGCTCCTTCTGCTGCGGCTCCTTGCCGGAGGACGGCAGCAGGGGCGAGAAGCGGTCGAGCAGCCGACGCGTCGTGGAGGGGGCCACCACCGCGTCGCCGCTGTGCACGGAGCGGATCGCGCCGAGCAGTTCACCCGGCGGAACGTCCTTCAGCATGAATCCGCTGGCGCCCGCCTTCAGCCCCGAGAAGGCGTACTCGTCGAGGTCGAACGTCGTCAGGATCAGCACCTTCGGCGCGTCCGGCCGGGCACAGATGCGGCTCGTCGCCTCCACCCCGTCCAGCCGGGGCATCCGGACGTCCATCAGCACCACGTCGACCGCCGTCGAGCGGAGGATCTCGATCGCCTCGGCCCCGTCTCCGGCCTCCGCCACGACCTCCATGTCGGGCTGGGCGGCGAGCACCATCCGGAAGCCGGTGCGCAGCAGCACCTGATCGTCGACGAGCATCACGCGGATGGTCATGAGCGGGGTCCTTGTCTCGTGGGCGGGGTCAGCCTAGTGGGCGGGCTTGAGGGGAAGCAGGGCGCTGATCCGGAATCCACCGCCGGGCCGCGGCCCCGCGTCGAGGGTGCCGCCGACCATGCCGATGCGCTCCCGCATGCCGATGAGGCCGTGCCCCTTGCCGTCCGCGCCCCCGTCCTCGTACAGCTCGTGCGCCGCGCCCCGGCCGTCGTCCTCCACGAGGAGTCCGAGGCCGTCGTCGAAGTACACCAGCCGGACGCTCGCCCCGGCGTCCGGTCCGCCGTGCTTGCGGGTGTTGGTGAGAGCCTCCTGCACGATGCGGTACGCGGTGAGCTCCACGCCGCTGGGCAGCGGTCGCGGCGTGCCCTCGACCTTGAAGTCGACGGTGAGACCGGCGCCGCGCACCTGCTCGACCAGCTCGTCGATCTGCCGGACATCGGGCTGAGGTACGTACTCCCCGCTCTCGGGGGCGTCTCCCGTACGCAGCACACCCAGCAGCCGGCGCATCTCGGCGAGGGCCTGGCGGCCGGTGGAGGAGATCGTCTCCAGGGCCTGCCGGGCCTGGTCGGGCGCGGTGTCCATGACGTAGGCGGCGCCGTCCGCCTGCACGACCATCACGGAGACGTTGTGCGCGACGACGTCGTGCAGCTCGCGGGCGATCCGGGCGCGCTCGGCGGCGACGGCCACCTTGGACTGCGCCTCACGCTCCTTCTCCAGCCGGGAGGCACGCTCCTCCAGCTGCGCGAAGTACGCGCGCCGGGTGCGCAGGGAGTCCCCGAGCACCCAGGCCAGCGCGAACGGGACGGTCATGACCACGATGAAGAAGATCCGCTGGCCGACGCCCGTGCTCTGTTCCGGAAAGCGGATCTGGGCGAGCGAGGCCGCGGACAGACCACCGGCCAGTGCGAACCGCGAGGCCCAGCGGGGTCCGTCGTGCGCCGCGACGGTGTAGATGATCGCGAGCATCGCCAAGTCGGCCGCGTTCGGCTTGACGCCCAGCACCAGCTGGACGACGCCGAGCACGGCCACGAGGAGCAGCATCTTCTCCGGCATACGGCGGCGCAGTGCCACGGCCAGGCACAGGAACAGCACGACGGCGCCGGCCGCGAGGCGCGGCCTTGCTCCGACGTGGTCCCCGACGACCCACAGCATGGAGAACCCGAAGAGCATCACAGCCCAGAAGCTGTCGACGCCCGTCGGGTGCCTGCGGAGAAAATCATAGAGGCGCTGCACGTCACCCAGCGTAGGCAAACCACGAAGGTGCACGGGTCAACCGGAGGGTCGATCCGGTCGGCGAATGCCTACTCCCCAAGGTGGAGACTGGGCGCGTGACGCATGAGGTGACGAAGGAAGCGGAGCGGGCCGCCGACGGGGAGTGGGTCCCGTGGCGGGAGGCCGCGGAGCGTGCCCTGTACGGCCCCCGGGGCTTCTACCTGCGGCCGGAGGGACCGGCGGGACACTTCCGTACGTCCGTGCACGCCTCCCCGCTGTACGCGGGCGCGGTCGCCCGGCTGCTGGAGGAGACCGCGCGGTCGCTGCCCGCGGGGGTGACGGAGATCGCGCTGGTCGACATCGGCGCCGGGCGAGGTGAGCTACTGACGGGAGTGCTCGCGGCGCTGCCGGACGGCTTTCCGGTACGGGCGTACGCCGTCGAGCGCGCCACGCGTCCCGCCGGTCTCGACCCGCGTATCGAGTGGAGCGGGCGTCCCCCGGCCGGGGTGTCGGGGCTGCTGTTCGCGAACGAGTGGCTGGACAACGTTCCGGTCGACGTCGCCGAGACGGACGGCGAGGGCGTCCGTCGGTACGTCCTGGTGCGCGCGGACGGCGAGGAACGCCTCGGGAACGCGGTGACCGGCGCGGACGCCGAGTGGCTGGACCGCTGGTGGCCGCCGACCGGCCCCGGCGGCCGCGCGGAGATCGGCCGGCCCCGCGACGAGGCCTGGGCCGCGGCGGTCGCCACCCTGGACGCCGGGCTCGCGGTCGCCGTGGACTACGCGCACGACGCCGCCGCCCGGCCGCCCTTCGGGACGATGACCGGGTTCCGCGGCGGGCGCGAGGTCCACCCGGTCCCGGACGGCAGCTGTGACATCACCGCCCACGTGGCCCTGGACGCCTGTGCCCGCCCGGGAGCCGAACTGCTCAGCCAGCGCGAGGCCCTGCACCGTCTCGGCGTCTCGGGCAGCCGCCCGCCGCTCGCCCTGGCCTCGTCCGACCCGGCGGCGTACGTCCGGGCCCTCTCCCGCGCCGGTGAGGCCGCCGAGCTCACCGCCCACGGCGGCCTCGGCGACTTCACCTGGCTCCTCCAGCCCGTCCTCCGGGCTTGAGCCCACGGCCGCGGCGCTTCGGCGCCCGGACGCCCCGGCACCCCGACGCCCCGAGAGGCACGGCAGCCCGGGCGAGGCACGGCAGCCCGGCCCTGCAGGCCCGACCCCGGGCACCGGGGCCAGGACCCCGCCGCGCCACGCCGGGAGGGATACTGTCGCCCATGACGGAGACGACGATCGGCATCGGCGGCGCGGCGGAGAGCACCGACATGGTGCTGAACATCGGGCCGCAGCATCCCTCCACACACGGTGTGCTGCGTCTGCGTCTCGTCCTGGACGGCGAGCGCATCCAGCACGCCGAGCCGGTCATCGGCTACATGCACCGTGGCGCCGAGAAGCTCTTCGAGGCGCGCGACTACCGGCAGATCGTGATGCTGGCCAATCGCCACGACTGGCTGTCGGCGTTCTCCAACGAGCTGGGCGTCGTGATGGCCGTCGAGCGCATGCTCGGCATGGAGGTCCCGGAGCGGGCGATCTGGCTGCGCACCCTGCTCGCCGAGCTGAACCGGGTCCTCAACCACCTCATGTTCCTGGGGTCGTACCCCCTCGAACTCGGCGGAATCACCCCGATCTTCCACGCCTTCCGTGAGCGGGAGGACCTTCAGCACGTGATGGAAGAGGTCTCCGGCGGCCGGATGCACTACATGTTCAACCGGGTCGGCGGCCTCAAAGAGGACCTGCCCGCCGGCTGGACCGGCCGGGCGCGCGCCGCGATCGCCGAGGTCCGTTCACGGATGGACGTGTACGACCGGCTCGTCCTCGGCAACGAGATCTTCCGCGGCCGCACCCGCGGCATCGGCGTGCTGAGCGCCCCGACCGCCCAGGCGTACGGAGTGTCCGGCCCCATCGCCCGCGCCTCCGGCGTCGACTTCGACCTGCGTCGCGACGAGCCGTACCTCGCGTACGGGGAGCTGCAGGACACCCTGAAGGTCGTCACCCGTACCGAGGGCGACTGCCTGGCCAGGTTCGAATGCCTGCTGGAGCAGACGCACAACTCACTGGAACTGGCGGACGCCTGTCTCGACCGGCTCGCCGAGCTGCCGCCGGGGCCGGTCAACCAGCGGCTGCCGAAGGTGCTGAAGGCTCCCGAGGGCCACACCTACGCCTGGACCGAGAACCCGCTGGGCATCAACGGCTACTACCTCGTCTCCAAGGGCGAGAAGACGCCGTACCGCCTCAAGCTCCGGTCGGCCTCCTACAACAACATCCAGGCGCTCACCGAACTCCTGCCCGGCACGCTGGTCGCGGACATGGTGGCGATCCTGGGGTCGCTGTTCTTCGTCGTCGGCGACATCGACAAGTAGGCCGACCGCAGGTCGAGAAGCAGCTGGGCCGACAGCAGCTCGGCCTTCAGCAGCTCGGCCGACAGCGGCTCGCTCTCCAGCGGCTCGGCCGACAGCAGATCGGTCGCCGAGGGGCTCGGTACATGGCCGGGCGGCAAGCCGCCCGGCCCGATCCGCCACGGATCAGGAGATCGCGCTGCGCAGTTCCGCGACGTCCAGCTGCTCCGTCTCGTCGTGCGCCGTGAGGTCGATGACCTCGCCCACCACATGGTCCGCCGTGCTCCCCGCGACCTTCACCCCGGTGGTGTCCTCTGCGGCGGCGAGCACCTCCTCGCCCACCACGTCCGCCAGGTCCTCGTTCTGGACGGTGGCGAGCTGGGCCGGTTCGACGGCCGCTTCAAGTGCCGCGACGGGCTTCTTCCGGCTGCCCGTCCCGGCGGAGCCGGCGGTCTTGGCGGCCGCCTGAGTGCCGAAGAAGTCGAAGCCGCCCTGGGGACGGGCCGGGCGACGCTGCGCGGAGTACGGGACGATCGCCGCGGCGACCGGCACCCGCGTGGCAGGGACGGCGGACGACGGGCGGGCGTGCTGCGCTCCCCCGGCGGCCGCCGAGTGCTTCCCCTGCGGCTCGTCCGCCTCTCGCGACCGCTCGGCCAGGTCGCGCTTGCGGGCGTCCTCGACGGTGCGTCTGGCCTCCTGGGCAGCGGCGTTGCGGGGCAGGTCCTCCAGCGCCTTGGCCGCGCGCAGATACGCGGACGGCGTCGGCGTGGAACCGGCCGGCGGAAGCTCCTTGGGCGTGGCGGCTTCGAGCGCGAGCTGCCTGCGGCCCTCGAGCGCGGAGGCCCGCTCGGTCTCGGCGGTCGCGTACCGCCGCAGGAGCGCGGCGTGCTCGTTGCGGAGTCCGGCCAGCTCGACCCGCTTGGCGCGCAGCTTCGCGTCGAGCTTGAGGCGCAGCTCGCGGGACTCGTCGAGATCGGTCTCCAGCTCGGCAACCCGCTCCTCCGTCTTCCACGCGTCGCTGGCGCGGAGGCGGGTGAGCTCGGCGACGCGGCGGCCCGCGCTCCGGTCCCAACTGCGCATGAGCACCGCGCCGGTGACCGCGGCCGCCGAAGCGGCCGCGACGAGGGTGCGGAGCAGGACCGGATCGGAGAGCAGCCAGGCGCCCGCGGCACAAAGAACCGACGCTCCGGCGACCGCGGAGGGCGGAAGGAGCTTGTGCAGAGGTGGGGAATGGCGGTGGCGTCCACGTGGCATGGCCTGAAATTTACCGTGCGTAGGTGACGATTGGGGGGTCAGCCCGGCAATCTCTTCGCCACATGAACACATCGCTTTCGATGTGCCGGGCCGACCCTCTTTGTTCGCGCCGTGCCGAAGGCTTGTGCGCGCCGTGACCGAAGCCTGTCCGTGCCGTGCTTCAGCGCTGCTTCGGCGGCGCGTTCCTTCGCCGCCGGTTACTTCTTCAGCAGGCCCTTGGACTCCAGATACTCCTTCGCGACGTCCTCGGGCTTCGCCCGCTCGGCGTCCACCTTCCGGTTCAGCTCGACCAGATCCGCCGTCGTCAGCGCCTTCGTGAGCTTGCCGAGCGCGTCGGCTATCTCCTGCGATCCGGCGTCCTTGGCATTGACCACGGGCAGCACGTTGTCGGCGTTCTGGAGCTTCTTGTCGTCCTCCAGCAGCACGAGTCCGAAGCTCTCCAGCGTGGCGTCGGTCGTGGTGGTGAGGACCATCTGGTCCTCACCGTCCTTGACGGCCTGCTTGGCCTGCGGGGTGCCGACGCCCTTCGGGTCCACGCCCGCCACGTCGATGCCGTACGTCTTCTTCAGTCCGGGCGCGCAGAACGGCCGTACCTCGCACTCGTCCCCGGCCGCGATCTTGACCTTGATCTTCGACTTTCCAAGATCGGAAAGGGACTTGAGCTTGTTCTTCTCGGCGAATTCCTTGCTCACCGCGAACGCGTTCTGGTCGACGGCCTCGCCGGCGGGCAGCACCTTCAGCCCGAGCGGGGCGGCGAGCTTCTGCAGACCGGCGACGGTGGCGGCGACATCGCTCGACGCGACCGGCTTCTCCTCCGGGGCCTTCGGCCCGTTCGCCTTCGCGTTGAGGAATTCGGCGATCGTCGCCGCGTATTCCGGTACGACGTCGATCTCGCCCTTCTCCAGGGAGGGCTCGTACAGCTCGCGGTTCTTCACGGTGGTCACGGACGCCCCGTATCCGGCGTCGCGCAGCACCTGGGCGTAGAGCTCGGCGAGCACCTTGGACTCCGTGAAGGCCGCCGCCCCGACGACGAGGGAGCCCTTCTTGGCGCCGCTCGTGGCACCGCCGGAACCGCCGGAGCCGCCCTTCTCCTGCTCCAGGCTGTCACCGCCGCAGGCGGCGAGCGAGCCGACGAGGGCCACGACGCCCAGTACCGCACCCGCGATGCGCGAGGTCTTGCTCATCTGGTTCACCATCCAAGGGGAGTGAGTCGTCACACGGTTTTCCGGAGGGGACTGAACAAGCGGTCCACCACCACCAGCACGGCCTCCACCAGGAGGGCGAGCACAGCCACGAGCAGGGCGCCCGCGACCACTTGAGGAGTGTTGTACGTGTTGAACCCGGCCGTGATGATGCGGCCGAGGCCGCCCTGCCCGACCATCGCCGCGATCGTCGCCGTGGCGACGACCTGGACCGCGGCCGACCGCAGCCCGGTCATGACCATCGGGTACGCGAGGGGCAGTTCGACCCGGACGAAGAGCTGCCGGCCCGACATGCCCATGCCCCGTGCGGCCTCGACGACCGCCCGGTCCACCTCCCGCATCCCCACGTAGGCGTTCGTCAGCAGCGGCGGCACGGCGAACAGCACCAACGCGATGATCGTCGGGACATATCCCGCGCTGCGCAGCGGCGTCACCATGAACAGAGCGAGAACGGCGAAGACGGGAATGGCCCGGCCCGCGTTCGAGATGTTCACCGCGAGAGCGCCGCCGCGTCCGACGTGTCCCAGGTACAGCGCCGTCGGCAGGGCGATCGCACAGGCCAGGACCAGGGCGACCCCGCTGACGTACAGGTGCTCCTGGAGGCGGTGCCAGGCTCCGCCGTCCCCGGACCAGTTGGCGTCCGTGGTCAGCCAGGTCCAGCTCTCGGCCAGTACGTCCATCAGTGGGCCCCCCGGGTCCCGGCGGCCCGTATTCGGGTCCAGGGCGTCAGCAGCCGCTGCAGCCCGAGCAGCAGCAGATCGGCGGCGACGGCCAGCAGCACACAGAGCACGGACGCGGTCAGCACCTGCGCCTTGAAGAAGCTGGGCAGCGCGTCCTCGATGAGATTGCCGAGCCCGCCGCGGCCGACGATCGAACCGACCGTGGTGAGCGCGACCGTCGAGACCGTCGCGATCCGCAGACCCGCCATCACGGCGGGAAGGGCCAGCGGAAGCTCGACCTCCCACAGCAGTCTTCCCGGCCCGTACCCCATGCCACGGGCCGCCTCGCGGGCTTCCTCGGGTACGGACGCCAGCCCCGCCACCACGTTCCGCACGAGGATCGTCAGTGAATAGAGCACCAGGCCCGTGATCACCAGGGCGGCGGAGAGGCCGAAGAACGGCAGCAACAGCGAGAACATCGCGAGCGAGGGGACCGTGTAGAGCACGGTCGTCAGCCCGAGGACCGGGCCCGTGAAACGCGGGTGGCTGCGCGCGAGCAGCGCCAGCGGGAAGGCCACGACCAGCCCGATCGCGACCGAAGCCGCCGTGATCCAGACATGCTGCACCGTGGCGTCGATCAACTCCTGACTGCGGGAACGGAGATATTCGCCGCAGATCCAGTCATTCGTCACCAGGCAGTTCCGGTCCACCACCGCCCCACCCCCGCCCCTGCGTTCGACCTGTTCGACACGATGCCGACCCGAAACCGACCCTAACCCCCATCACTGACAATCGCCGAGGAGCTTCGCGTTCCAGCAACACTGCCTTCACACAAGGCCCGCCATCACCCGTCACAATGGGGAACCATGATCCGATTCGAGCATGTGAGCAAGCGGTATCCGGACGGCACCACCGCCGTCGACGACCTCTCCTTCGAGGTCGCCGCGGGCGAACTGGTCACGCTCGTCGGACCGTCCGGCTGCGGCAAGACCACCACGATGAAGATGGTCAACCGGCTCATCGAACCGACCGAAGGCCGGATATTCCTGGGCGGAGACGACATATCCGCCATCGACCCCGTCCAGTTGCGCCGCCGCATCGGCTACGTCATCCAGCAGGTCGGCCTCTTCCCGCACAAGACGGTCCTGGAGAACACCGCGACGGTGCCGCATCTGCTCGGCTGGAACCGCGACAAGGGCCGCGCGAGGGCCGCCGAACTCCTCGATCTCGTCGGCCTCGACCCGAGCGTCTACGGCAACCGCTACCCCGAGCAGCTCTCCGGCGGCCAGCGTCAGCGCGTGGGCGTGGCCCGGGCGCTGGCGGCCGATCCGCCGGTCCTGCTGATGGACGAGCCGTTCGGTGCCGTCGACCCCGTCGTGCGCGATCACCTGCAGAGCGAGTTCCTCAAGCTCCAGGACGCCGTCCGCAAGACGGTCCTGTTCGTCACCCACGACATCGAGGAGGCCGTCCGGCTCGGTGACCGCATCGCCGTCTACGGGCAGGGCAGGATCGAGCAGTTCGACGCCCCGGCCGCGGTCCTGGGCGCCCCGGCCACCCCGTACGTGGCGGACTTCGTCGGCGCGGACCGCGGGCTCAAGCGGCTGTCCGTCACCCCCATCGAGGAGGGCGATCTCGAACAGCCGCCCGTCGTGCACCTCGACGACCCGCTGCCCCGCGAGCTCGCCTCGCGCTGGGCCGTCGTCCTGGACTCCGAGGACAGGCTGCACGGCTGGATCTCCGCCGAGCACGCCGGCCGCAGCGGCTCCGTACGCGAGCACGCCCGCCGCATGGAGGCCTGGCTGCCCGTCGGCGCCTCCCTGAAGCAGGCGTTCTCCACGATGCTGCAGCACGACGCGGGCTGGATCGCGGTCATCGACAAGGAGGAGCAGGGACGTTTCCTCGGTGTGCTGACCCCGGCACGGTTGCACGAGGCGCTGCGCCGCTCCATCGACGCGGACGCCCAGGCCGTCCCCCGTACCGCCGTGCGCATCGACAAGGTCCCGTCGCCGTGACCGCCGGCGTCAGGCCGCGCTGAGCCTGCCGCTGATCCACACCAGCGCCGGCGGGATCTCCCGGCGCCAGGTGTTGAAGTTGTGCCCGCCGCTGTCGAGCGTGATGGACGAGACGCGCGCGGGCGCCTTGACCTTCTTGATGAAGTCGCGGGTGCCCTTGAGGTTGCCCTCGCCCTGCTCGGACGTGGTGACCAGGAAGGACGAGGCGCCCTGCGGCCGGTGGTCCAGGCTCCACAGCAGGTTCGCCCGCTGCCGCTCGTGCTTGTTCCCCTGGAAGAGGTCGCCGGTCGTCGGATCCTCGGCGGCCTTGTAGTACGCGGACAGACCCGCCCCGGCCGCGAACCGCTCCGGGTGGTGCACGGCTATCTTCAGCGCGCAGTAGCCGCCGGTCGAGTTCCCCATGAAACCCCAGTTCCGCGGCTTGGTGCCGACGCGGTACGTCTCCGAGACCGCGGCCGGCAGATCCTTCGCGAAGAAGGTCTCGGTCTGCGGGCCGCCCGGGACGTCCACGCACTCGGTGTCCCGGGGCGGCGCGATCGTGGGCCGCAGCATCACCAGGATCATCGGCTGCATCTTCCCGTCCTTCGCCTGCTGGTGTGCCGTTCTCGGGTACTTGAGGCCCTTGAGCAGGTTCTCCGCGGTGCCCGGATAGCCGGTCAGGACGACCGTCGCGGGAAACGTCTTCTTCGCGTAGGCGGGCTGGAAGTACTCGGGCGGCAGATACACGTACGCCGGGCTGTCGATCTTCGCCTTCTCCCCGATGATCACGACCTTCTGGATCTGCCCGCCGACCGCCGGCCGGGCACCACCCGGCACGTCCAGGCGCTGCTTGCCCACCACCTTGACGGTCCTGCTGCTCGCCGAGTGGTCGACGACCACGCCCATCTCCTGCTGTTGGCCGAAGAGGTCGGCCCACGAGCCGTAGAACAGGAAGGAGTTGTTCGCGGCCAGGCCCACCGAGGCGAACAGCGCGAGCTGGGTGGCGAGCAGCAGGCCCACCCTGCCGAGCACGGCGCGCCAGCTGCGGCGGGACAGGCGCGGCCAGAGCCAGATCGTCGCGGCGAAGAGAGCCACGGCGGCCAGAACGGCCAGCGCCAGAACCTTGTTACTGGTGAGACCCATGAGGCGATCGAGCTTCTTCCGTGAGAATTTCCTGAGAGTGAGTGAACCCGCCGCCCGGAAGTGCCGTCCTAGAGAGCGCAAATTGTCCGTGCCGACTGTTCTGCGGCGAAGGACTCCACAATCTCTCTCGAGAGCCACGGGAAGCGATGTCTGTCACGATAGATGGGGATAAGTCGGGCTTGGTTCCGGATCGTCTGCGCCGGATCCTGAGCGGCCCGCGCGCCGAATCCGTTCCTGCTCTGGTCGGCACGGCCTGCACCTTCATCGGCCTGATCGACATCGCCGCAGGAGTCTTCCCGCGCTTCCGGCACAGCCGGATGCACGCCCTCGCCGAAGTGCTCCCGGGCGCCCTCGGCCCGTTCGCCGCCGCGCTCTCCCTCAGCGTCGGCGTCCTGCTGCTGCTCCTCGCACACGGTCTCAAGCGGCACAAGCGGCGCGCCTGGCGGGCCGCCGTCATCCTGCTGCCGGCCGGGGCGGCCGCCCAGTTCGCCTACCGCCACTCCGTCATCGGCGTCCTGCTGTCGCTGACGCTGCTCGCCCTGCTGCTGCGTCACCGCGGCCAGTTCGCGGCGCTGCCCGACCCCCGCAGCCGGTGGAAGGCACTGGCCAACTTCGTGCTGATGGGCGCCGGTTCGATCATTCTGGGCCTGGTCATCGTCAGCGCCCATCCGCGCAGGGTCATCGGCAGCCCCAGCCTCACCGACCGCCTCGAGCACGTCCTCTTCGGCCTCTTCGGCGTCGAGGGCCCGGTCGGCTACGAAGGCCGCGTCGACTGGACCGTCGGCTACTCGCTCGGCGCGCTCGGCCTGCTCACCGCCATCACCACCATCTACCTCGCCTTCCGCCCCGAGCACCCGGCGGCCACCCTCACCGAGGACGACGAGGCACAGCTCCGCGAACTGCTCGCCAGGCACGGCGGCCGCGACTCCCTCGGCCACTTCGCGCTCCGCCGTGACAAGGGCGTCGTCTTCTCCCCCAGCGGCAAGGCGGCCGTCACCTACCGCGTCGTCTCCGGCGTGATGCTCGCCAGCGGCGACCCGATCGGCGACGTGGAAGCCTGGCCCGGCGCCATCGAGCGCTTCATGGACGAGGCCAAGGCCCACTCCTGGACCCCCGCGGTCATGGGCTGCTCCGAGACCGGCGGCGAGGTGTGGACCCGCGAGACCGGCCTGGACGCCCTGGAACTCGGCGACGAGGCGGTGGTGGACGTCGCGGATTTCTCGCTCACCGGGCGCGCGATGCGCAATGTGCGCCAGATGGTGAAGCGCATCGAGCGCAACGGTTACGAGACCCGCGTCCGCCGCGTCCGTGATCTCTCCGACGGAGAGCTGGAGCGGATACGCCGGGCCGCGGAGGACTGGCGCGGCACCGAGACCGAGCGCGGCTTCTCCATGGCCCTCGGCAGGATCGGTGACCCCTCCGACGGCGACAGCGTGATCGCCACCGCCCACAAGGACGAGGGCGAGCCGGGCCCGTACGGCGACCTGAAGGCCGTCCTCCACTTCGTCCCGTGGGGTGCGGACGGCATGTCCCTGGACCTGATGCGCCGCGACCGCTCCGCCGACCCCGGCATGAACGAGCTGCTGATCGTCGCCGCCCTGCAGGCCTCCCCCAAGCTCGGCATCGAGCGGGTCTCGCTGAACTTCGCGATGTTCCGCTCGGCGCTCGCCCGCGGCGAGAAGCTGGGCGCCGGCCCGGTCCTGCGCTCCTGGCGGGGACTGCTGGTGTTCCTCTCCCGCTGGTTCCAGATCGAGTCGCTGTACAAGTTCAACGCCAAGTTCCGGCCACGCTGGGAGCCGCGCTTCGTGGTCTTCCGCAAGACCCGCGACCTGCCCCGCATCGGCTTCGCCGCGATGCAGGCCGAGGGCTTCGTGACCTTGGCACTGCCCCGCCCCTTCCGGCGCCGGCGCACCCGCGCGCCACGCCCCTGCGCCCACATCCACCCGGCGTCGGCCGGCGAGCGCGAGATGCGCGCGGCGTAGCGGAGCGGCAGCGGCGTAGCGGGGCGGCGTACGGGCCTAGGCTGGTCGTATGAGTACGTTGCGTGGACGGGGCACGGCCGAGGGCCTGCCGGAGTGGGACCGCTGTGCGGTGATGGGAGTCGTCAATGTGACGCCCGACTCCTTCTCCGACGGAGGCCGCTGGTTCGACACCACGGCAGCCGTCAAGCACGGCCTCGACCTCGTCGCCGAGGGCGCCGATCTCGTGGACGTCGGTGGCGAGTCCACCAGGCCCGGGGCCACGCGGGTCGACGAGGACGAGGAGCTGCGGCGCGTCGTCCCCGTCGTACGGGGCCTGGCGGCCGAAGGCGTCACCGTCTCCGTCGACACCATGCGCGCCTCGGTCGCCGCCCGGGCGGTAGCGGCCGGGGCGGTGCTGGTCAACGACGTCTCCGGCGGACTCGCCGACCCGGAGATGGTCCCGGCCGTCGCCGCCGCCGAGGTGCCGTTCGTCGTGATGCACTGGCGCGGCTTCAGCGAGGACATGAACAGCCGGGCGGTGTACGGGGACGTCGTCGCCGAGGTCGCAGCGGAGCTGCGCGAGCGGATGGACGCGGTGATCGCGGGCGGTGTCGCCGCCGAGCGGATCATCATCGACCCGGGCCTCGGCTTCGCCAAGCAGGCCGAGCACGACCTCGCGCTGGTCGCCCGTCTCGCCGAGCTGCGCGCGCTGGGCCGCCCGTTGCTGGTCGCCGCCTCCCGCAAACGGTTCCTCGGCCATGTGCTGGCGGACGGCGCCCCGACCCCGCCGCCCGCCCGTGAGCGGGACGCGGCCACCGCCGCCGTCTCCGCCATCGCCGCCCACGAGGGCGCCTGGGCCGTGCGGGTCCACGAGGTACGGGCCACGGCGGACGCCGTGCGGGTCGCGCGGGCGGTCGAGGGCGCGGGAAGGACACAGTGACTTCCCGTACCGACGTCGAAAGCGTCGAGGCAGCCAATACCGCCTTCTACGAAGCGATGGAGCGCGGCGACTTCGAGGGGATCGCGTCGCTGTGGCTGGACGGCGAAGGCGCCGACGACATCTCCTGCGTGCATCCGGGGTGGCCGGTGCTGTCGGGACGCGGCGAGGTGCTGCGCTCGTACGCGCTGATCATGGCCAACACGGAGTACATCCAGTTCTTCCTCACCGATGTACGCGTCAGCGTCGTCGGCGACACCGCGCTCGTCACCTGCACGGAGAACATCCTCAGTGGCGGCCCCGCGGAGGAGGCCGGGGAGCTCGGACCTCTCGTGGGACAACTGGTGGTCGCCACGAATGTGTTCCGGCGCACACCGGAGGGCTGGAGAATCTGGTCACACCACGGCTCACCGGTTCTGGCCGAATCGGACGACGAACAGGACGGCGAATCCCCCTCCTGAGTGGGTAAACGGGCATGTGGGAGGTTCGTATCCACGACTGCGGGGTAGGCGCGGCTACCAGTCGCCGACCGCTCTGTCCATAGCCCCCGTGGGCAGGTGGTGTCAGTGCTCGCAGGTAGATTCGAACCCGTGCACTGCTGCCGCCCGCACGCGGCTGTGTGCGCGCAGGACCTACGACAGCAGGAGTGATTCGCGTGGATCGTGTCGCGCTGCGCGGCCTCAAGGCCCGCGGGCACCATGGCGTCTTCCCCCGGGAGCGCGAGGAGGGGCAGACCTTCATCGTGGACCTGGTGCTCGGCCTGGACACCCGCCCTGCGGCGGCCGACGACGACCTGGCGAAGACCGTGCACTACGGAGTGGTGGCGGAGGAGGTCGTCGACGTCGTCCAGGGCGACCCGGTGGACCTGATCGAGACGCTCGCGGAGCGCATCGCCCAGCAGTGCCTCAAGCACGAGGGCGTCCAGGAGGTCGAGGTCGTCGTGCACAAGCCGGACGCCCCGATCACCGTCCCGTTCGACGATGTGACCATCACGATCACCCGGAGCCGAGCATGAGCGACCCCACAGTGCAGCCCGTGCCCACCGCCGTCGTCGAGCAGGTCGACGCGGCGGACATCACCCTGTCCAACCCGAAGCGGGCCGTGATCGCGCTCGGCGCCAATCTCGGCAACCGCCTGGAGACCATCCAGGGCGCCATCGACGCGCTGGAGGACACGCCCGGCGTGCGCGTCAAGGCGGTCTCTCCCGTGTACGAGACGGAGCCGTGGGGCGTCGAGCCGGGCTCCCAGCCGTCGTACTTCAACGCGGTGGTGCTCGTGAAGACGACCCTGCCGCCCAGCTCCCTGCTGGAGCGCGGTCAGGCCATCGAGGAGGCGTTCGACCGGGTGCGCGAGGAGCGCTGGGGTCCGCGCACGATCGACGTCGACATCGTGGCGTACGCGGAAGTGATCTCCGACGACCCGGTGCTCACGCTCCCGCACCCACGGGCGCATGAGCGGGCCTTCGTCCTCGCCCCGTGGCACGACGTGGAGCCCGAGGCCCAGCTTCCGGGCCGCGGGCCGGTCGCCGAGCTGCTCGACGGCGTCGGCCGGACCGGGGTCGCGCCGCGCGTGGACCTGGAACTCCGCCTGCCCGAATAGTCGTTACGCTTTCCAGGGTCGCCGACACGAAGGGCACATGGTGAAGCAACTACGGCTCGGGGTACTCGCCGGGCTCTTCGTGGTGGCCGGAATCCTGTCATGGGCCGGCACCCGCCTGTGGGACTCGGTCGGTACGCTGCCGAGCGTGCCGCTGGCCGCGCCGATCGTGCTCGCGGCGATCGCCGCGGTCCTCGCCGCGACCGCGCTCTCGCTCCGTGCCCGGCTGCGCGCCCAGCGCGAGCGCCGTCCCGGCGCGAAGGGGGTCGAGCCGCTGATGGCCGCCCGCGCGGTCGTCTTCGGCCAGGCGAGCGCCCTGGTCGCGGCCCTCGTCAGCGGTCTGTACGGCGGCACGGGCGTCTTCCTGCTCGGCTCCCTCGACATCCCGGCCCGCCGCGACCAGGCGATCTACGCCGGCTTCTCGGTGCTGGCCGGCATCGCGGTGATCGCCGCGGCGATCTTCCTGGAGCGCGTCTGCAAGCTCCCCGAGGACGAGGACAACGGCACGGGCCAGGTCCCGGCGAGGTAGCGGGGGCTGCGCCCCGGCCCCCGCGCCTCGGACGTGCGACGGCCGGGGGCCGCGCCCTGGGCCTCTGCCCTGCGCAGCATCCCGCCCCCGCCCCGGAGTTGAGGCGGGGGCACCGTCCAGTGCGTGGTGGTCAGGCTCAGCGCGCCATGATCAGGCTCATCGCCTCATTGCGGGTGGCGACGTCGCGAAGCTGCCCGCGCACCGCGGAGGTGATCGTCTTCGCGCCCGGCTTACGGATGCCGCGCATCGACATGCACATGTGCTCGCACTCGATCACCACGATCACTCCGCGCGGCTCCAGGATGTCCATCAGGGAGTCCGCGACCTGCGTGGTCAGCCGCTCCTGTACCTGAGGGCGGCGGGCGAAGACATCGACGAGGCGCGCCAGCTTGGACAGTCCGGTGATCTTGCCGGTGGTCGAGGGGATGTAGCCGACGTGGGCGACGCCCCGGAAAGGCACCAGGTGGTGCTCACAGGTCGAGAACACCTCGATGTCCTTCACCAGGACCATCTCGTCGTGTCCCAGGTCGAACGTCGTCGTCAGCACGTCCTCCGGCTGCTGCCACAGCCCGGAGAATATTTCCTTGTACGCCCGCGCCACCCGCCCGGGCGTCTCCCGCAGGCCCTCGCGGTCCGGGTCCTCGCCGACCGCGATGAGGAGTTCGCGCACGGCGTTCTCGGCGCGCTTCTCGTCGAACTCGCCGATCCTGCCCTCGCCGTCCAGCGTCACCGGGTCGGTCATGTGTGCCTCGTTCCTGTGCTCCGACATGGCGTGAAAACGCCGCATCTCCCAGGCTAGAACCCGGGAGATGCGGCGTTCATTCCGGACCAGTGGCCCTTGCGGCAGAGTAATGCCTGGTCAGGCCTCTGGGCGCTCTTCCTGAACCGCCTCGGTGGCTGACTTGGTGACATCGGTCACCGTGGGAGCCGCGCCCGCCGTCGCACCGTTGGCCGCGCCGTTCGTCAGGGCGAGCTCCTTCGGGGACAGCACCGGCGGACGGGTGGAGGGGGTACGGCGCGAGGAGCCGGTCCACGCCGGACGGGCCGGGCGCTTCACGATCGGGGCGAAGATCTCGGCGATCTCCTCCTTGCCGAGGGTCTCCTTCTCCAGCAGCGCGAGGACCAGGTTGTCGAGAACGTCGCGGTTCTCGACGAGGATCTCCCAGGCCTCGTTGTGCGCGGTCTCGATGAGCTTCTTGACCTCTTCGTCGACCAGCGCCGCGACCTCTTCCGAGTAGTCGCGCTGATGCGCCATCTCACGGCCCAGGAACGGCTCCGTGTTGTCGCCGCCGAACTTGATCGCGCCGAGCCGCTCGGTCATGCCGTACTGCGTGACCATGGCACGGGCCGTGGCCGTGGCCTTCTCGATGTCGTTCGCCGCGCCCGTGGTGGGGTCGTGGAAGACGAGCTCCTCGGCCGCGCGGCCGCCCAGCATGTAGGCCAGCTGGTCGAGCATCTCGTTGCGCGTGGTGGAGTACTTGTCCTCCTCCGGGAGCACCATCGTGTAGCCGAGGGCCCGGCCTCGGGACAGGATCGTGATCTTGTGGACCGGGTCGGAGTTCGGGGAAGCCGCCGCGACCAGGGCGTGTCCGCCCTCGTGGTACGCGGTGATCTTCTTCTCCTTGTCGGACATGATCCGGGTCCGCTTCTGCGGGCCCGCCACGACGCGGTCGATGGCCTCGTCCAGGAAGTGGTTGTCGATCAGCTTCTTGTCGCTGCGGGCCGTCAGCAGGGCGGCCTCGTTCAGCACGTTCGACAGATCGGCACCCGTGAAGCCGGGGGTGCGGCGGGCGACGGCCGAGAGGTCGACGTCCGGAGCGACCGGCTTGCCCTTCTGGTGGACCTTGAGGATCTCCAGACGGCCCTGCATGTCCGGGCGGTCGACGGCGATCTGCCGGTCGAACCGTCCGGGACGCAGCAGCGCGGGGTCGAGGATGTCCGGCCGGTTCGTGGCGGCGATCAGGATGACGCCGCCCTTCACGTCGAAGCCGTCCATCTCGACGAGGAGCTGGTTCAGCGTCTGCTCGCGCTCGTCGTGGCCACCGCCGAGACCGGCGCCGCGGTGTCGGCCCACCGCGTCGATCTCGTCGACGAAGACGATCGCCGGGGCGTTCGCCTTGGCCTGCTCGAAGAGGTCACGGACCCGGGAGGCACCGACACCGACGAACATCTCGACGAAGTCGGAACCCGAGATCGAGTAGAACGGGACGCCCGCCTCGCCCGCGACGGCACGCGCGAGCAGCGTCTTGCCCGTACCGGGCGGCCCGTACAGCAGCACACCCTTGGGGATCTTGGCGCCGACGGCCTGGAACTTCGCCGGCTCCTGCAGAAACTCCTTGATCTCGTGGAGTTCCTCGACGGCCTCGTCGGATCCGGCCACATCGGAGAAGGTCGTCTTCGGGGTGTCCTTGGTGATGAGCTTGGCCTTGGACTTCCCGAAGTTCATGACCCGGGAGCCGCCGCCCTGCATCTGATTCATCAGGAACAGGAAGACGACCACGATGAGCACGAAGGGCAGCAGCGAGAGGAGCACCGAGAGGAACGGGCTCTGCCGCTCGGGCGAGACCGTGTAGCCCTTCTCGATCTCACCCGCGTCGTACTTCTGCTGCAGGGTCGTGGCGAGCGCGACGCCCTGGTCACCGATGTAGCTCGCCTGGACCTTGTCGCTGCCGTCGACCTTCTGGCCGTCCTTCAGCTCGATCTTGATGATCTGCTCGTCGCCGGTGGTCAGCTTGGCCTGTTCGACCTGGTTCTTGTTGATCGCCTGGACAACCTCGCCGGTGTCCACCGTCTTGTAGCCGCCCGACGAGCCGACGACCTGCATCAGCACGACCACGGCGAGGACGGCCAGCACGATCCACATGACCGGCCCACGGAAGTATCGCTTCACGTCCATCCATACGGAGCGGTGTCGCTCCGTCCCTCCTGCCCGTAGGTAAATGCTGCTATGAGAGTGCTGCTGTGAGACTCAACGGAAAAGACTGTTCTTCGGACGGTACCCCAGCATTGTCACCCGGTACCGCCTTCGCATGCTCCAACGGCGGGAAGGCGGCCGGGGTTCCCGGGGCGCGGCCCGAGCCTCAGCCTCCGTAGACGTGGGGCGCGAGCGTACCCACGAACGGGAGGTTGCGGTACTTCTCGGCGTAGTCGAGGCCGTATCCGACGACGAACTCGTTCGGGATGTCGAATCCGATCCACTTCACGTCGATCGCGACCTTGGCGGCGTCCGGCTTCCGCAGCAGCGTGCAGACCTCCAGCGAGGCCGGCTCACGGGAGCCGAGGTTCGACAGCAGCCACGACAGGGTCAGCCCGGAGTCGATGATGTCCTCGACGATCAGGACGTGCTTGCCCTTGATGTCGGTGTCCAGGTCCTTGAGGATGCGGACCACTCCGGAGGACTGGGTGCCCGCGCCGTAGGACGACACAGCCATCCAGTCCATCGTGACGGGGGTGGACAGCGCACGCGCCAGGTCCGCCATCACCATCACGGCGCCCTTGAGGACTCCGACGATGAGCAGGTCCTTGCCCGCGTACTCTGCGTCGATCTTCGCGGCCAGCTCGGCCAGCTTCGCGTCGATCTCTTCCTTGGTGATGAGGACCGATTTGAGATCGGCGCCCATGTCCTTCTCGTTCACCCGCGTCGCTTTCTGTCTCGGCGTCCCGGCGCTCGGCCCGCTGCCGGCTCAGCCTTGCCGAATGACCAGTCTGCCACCCTGCCGGTGGGCTTCGACCCGGCCGGGCAGGTTCAGGGGCTTCTGGCCGCGCCAGCCGACGATGAGCCGCTCCACCTCCTCGACATGCCGGGCGAAGAGCGAACCCGCAGGTGAACCGGCCGCGACCAGGGCCCGTCGCAGCACCCGGCGGCGGACCGCGGGAGGCAGTGCGTAGAGCTTCGCGCATTCGAGCAGACCGGCGTCGTCCCGGACGGTCGCATCGGCCTGCGCGGCCCAGGCGTCCAGGGCGTCGGCGTCGTCACGGGAGAGCTGGGCGGTGCGGGCCAGGGCCTCGACGACCCCCTTGCCGAGCGCCTTCTCCAGCGCGGGCAGACCCTCGTGGCGCAGCCGCGAGCGGGTGTACGCGGGGTCGGCGTTCATCGGGTCGTCCCAGACGGGCAGATGCTGCACGAGGCAGGCCTTGCGCGCGGTCTGGCGGTCGAGCTGGAGGAAGGGGCGGCGGTAGCGGCCGGTGCCGGAGACGGCGGCCATGCCGGAGAGCGAGCGGATGCCGGAGCCGCGGGCGAGGCCGAGGAGTACGGTCTCGGCCTGGTCGTCGCGGGTGTGGCCGAGCAGGACGGCGACGGCGCCGTGGCGCTCGGCGGCCTCGTCCAGGGCGGCGTAGCGGGCGTCGCGGGCGGCTGCTTCGGGGCCGCCCGTACGGCCGACGGTCACGGCGACGGCCTCGACGGGGTCGAGGTGCAGGGCGGCGAGGCGGTGGGCGACCTCGGCGGCGCGGACGTCGGAGCCGGCCTGCAGACCGTGGTCGACGGTGACGGCACCGGCGCGGACGGACAGCTTCGGGGCCTCGAAGGCGAGAGCGGAGGCGAGGGCCATGGAGTCGGCCCCGCCGGAGCAGGCCACCAGCACGAGGGGCCGCCGGTCGGGAGTCTGCACGGCGCGACGCCCGGTGTTGTGCCCGGCGCGATGCCCGGCGCCGACTCCGGCGCAGTGTCCGGCGCTCTGTCGCACGGCCTCGGACCGCCGGTCGGCGGCGGACATGCCGCCCGGGAGTTCGTTCAGTTCGTTGAGTACGTCGTGGAGTACGCGGCGGACCGCCAGGCGTATCGCCGCGACCGCAGGATGCGGACCCATGTCCGGTGCCCTTCGTGGAGTTGGGGGGTGCCTCGGTGAGGAGTCGGGACGGAGTTCCGGTCACTCAGAGTGTGTCGATGGTGACAGAACCGGCCCGTTCCCCGAGCATTGCACGCCTACCCATTACCTACGGTCCCTCGGATGGGTGATTAGAGGGGCGCCCGTCTGCCGTCGGCCGCACCGCACTCACGGCTCCGCCCGGCGGTGCACCCTCGCGATCCAGTCCGCCGGTTTGGCGATCTCCGCCTTGGTGGGCAGGGTGTTAGGCGAAGTCCAGACCCGGTTGAAACCATCCATACCGACCTCCTCGACGACGGCACGTACGAACCGCTCGCCGTCCCGGTACTGGCGCAGCTTGGCGTCGAGGCCCAGCAGTTTGCGCAACGCCATGTCCAGACGGGAGGCGCCACGGGCGCGTCGTTGCTGGAACTTCTCGCGGATCTCGCCGACGGACGGCACGACCTGGGGGCCGACCCCGTCCATGACGTAGTCCGCGTGGCCTTCCAGTAGGGACATCACGGCGGTGAGCCGGCCGAGGATCTCGCGCTGCTCGGGCGTCTGCACGATCTCGACGAGGGAGCGGCCCTCGTCCTGCTCGCCCTCGGGGCGGCCGCCGGCGAGCGTCTGAGCGGCTTCGCGCAGCCGCTCCAGCACGGTCATGGGGTCGACCTCGGTCTCGGCGAGGAATGACTGGATCTCGCCCTCGAGATGCTCGCGCAGCCAGGGCACGGCGGTGAACTGGGTGCGGTGGGTCTCCTCGTGGAGGCAGACCCAGAGCCGGAAGTCGTGCGGGTCGACCTCCATCTCGCGTTCGACGTGAACGATGTTGGGGGCGACCAGCAGGAGCCTGCCGCCGCTGCCCGGCGCGCCGGGCAGCTCGCGGGTGGGCGGGGCGAAGGTCTCGTACTGACCGAGGACCCGGGAAGCCAGGAACGACAGCAGCATGCCCAGCTCGACGCCGGTCACCTTGCCGCCGACAGCACCCAGGACGGCGCCGCCCGGGCTGCCGGAACGGCGTTCCTGCATCTTGTCGAGCAGGGGCTTCAGCAGCTCGCGGAAGCCCGCGACGTTGGCCTTGACCCAGCCCGCCCGGTCGACGACGAGGACCGGAGTGTCCTCCGGCTCGTGCCCCTCGGGAATCATCCGGGTGAACTCCCGGACGTGCTGCTCGGACGCCTTGGCGTGCCGCCGCAGCTCGGCGACGACGGCCCGCGCCTCGTCCCGGCTGACGTCCGGCCCCGGCCGTACGAGGCGGATCGCGGTCGCGACCGCGAGATTCCAGTCGACCATCTCGGCACCACCGATGCTCGTCATGCGTCAACGGTACGTTGTCGCCCCGCCACACGGTGGGGTGTCGGACCCCAACAGCGCCCTCCGGCCGGGGCCGAGGGCCCCGGTGGCCACCCCGGCGCCGTCACGCACCTCACGCCGCCAGGTGATCCCCATGCCCTCGGCGCCGCCGGACGTCAGCCGACGAGGGCCGCCGCGAGGCGGTCCAGGGCCGGGCGGGCGACGGAGGCGGAGGAGGTGTCACCCGCGAGGAAGGCGAACGCGAGGAGGCGGCCGTCGCGTGAGACGACCGTTCCGGCGAGCGTGTCGATGTGGCTGAGGGTGCCGGTCTTGGCGCGGACGAGGCCGGCGGAGCCGGCCGAGGAGCGGCCGCTGAGGGTGCCGGTGAAGCCCGCGACGGGCAGTCCGGTGAGGACCGGGCGGAGCTCGGGGTGGGCGGGGTCGGCGGCTCGGCTCAGGACGGCGGTGAGGAACGCCGCGGAGACCTTGTCCGCGCGGTTGAGCCCGCTGCCGTCTGCGAACCGGGCGCCGGCGACGGGCAGTTTCAGCCGCTTGAGCCGTTCGGTGACGGCGTCTTGCGCCCCGGCGAAGCTCGCGGGCCGGCCCCCGGCGATCGCGGTCTGCCGGGCCAGTGCCTCGGCGATGTCGTTGTCGCTGTTGGTCAGCATGCGTTCGACGAGCGCGGAGACCGGCGCGGAGTGGGTCGTGGCGAGGGGGAAGGGCTTGGCGGGGGCCTTGGCCGGAGTGGGCCCCGCCTCGGTATTCACGCCGTGCTCGCTCAGCAGCCCGACGAACGCGCGGGCCGCGTCGCCCGCCGGATCGGTGCCGCGGTCGGCGCTGCCCTCCGTCGAGTCGTCGAGGCGCCCTTCGTTGAGCATCAGGGGCGTGACGGGGGCGATGTTGTCGTTGCCGGCGCCGATGGGATGCGCCACCGGACCCTTGTAGAGCGTCGTGTCGTAGGCGAGGCGGACGGTGGTGACGCCCCGGTCGCGCAGGGCGTGCGCGGTGCGCTCGGCCAGGGAGCGCAGCCGGGGCATGTCGAGCGTGGGGTCCCCGCCGCCGACCAGGGTGATCCCGCGGAAGTCGGGTGCGGCGACGACCGTGGTGGGGATGCGGTGGTCGGGGCCTGTCGCGGACAGCACGGCGGCCGCGGTGGCGATCTTGATCGTGGACGCTGGGGTCATGGGCGTGGCCGCGCCACGCCCGTACAGCTGCTTTCCGGTGCCGACGTCCACCACCGAGGCGGTACGGACCGGTCCGAGCGCCGGGTCGTCCAGCAGCGGGGCGAGGGCCTTGGCCACGGAGGCGGGCGACGTGGCGGGCGGGTCGGCGGGCCCGGTGTCGGACCGGGTGACGGGGGCGGGCGCGGCGGCGAGTACGCCGGGGGCGCTCGGCGCGGGCGCGGGCCCGGGCGCTTCCGCCGCGTCCACGCCCCGTCCCGGCGCCGGGTGATGTGTGCCACCTGTACGGGCGAGAGAGGCCGCGCGGTCACGCTCGGCCTTACGCTGACCGGAGTCCCAGGGGCCGGCCGCGGTCACCGCCGCGGCCGCGATGGCCAGGCCGATCACGGCCGAGCCTGCCGTGAACTGCCATGTTCCTCGGTCGGGCACCCTTGACCAGCCCCTTTCGCGATCACCCACCTGCGTAGGGGACACTTAATCACTGCGGATAGCGGATAGCCGCGTCACCTACATATGTGTTGATCATGGAGGAGTGCCACCCGTGGAGTTCGACGTCACCATCGAGATCCCGAAGGGGTCGCGGAACAAGTACGAGGTGGACCACGAGACCGGCCGGATCCGTCTGGACCGTCGCCTCTTCACCTCGACGAGTTACCCGGCCGACTACGGCTTCGTCGAGAACACCCTGGGCGAGGACGGCGACCCGCTGGACGCCCTGGTCATCCTGGACGAGCCCACGTTCCCCGGCTGCCTGATCAAGTGCCGCGCCATCGGCATGTTCCGGATGACGGACGAGGCCGGCGGCGACGACAAGCTGCTGTGCGTCCCGGCCTCCGACCCGCGTGTGGAGCACCTGCGGGACATCCACCACGTGTCGGAGTTCGACCGCCTGGAGATCCAGCACTTCTTCGAGGTCTACAAGGACCTGGAGCCGGGCAAGTCCGTCGAGGGCGCGAACTGGGTGGGCCGTACCGAGGCCGAGGCGGAGATCGAGGCCTCCTACAAGCGTCTTGAGGCGCAGGGCGGCGCGCACTGACGCGCCCTGGGCAGACGTAACGGGCGGTGCACCCCACACGGGGTGCACCGCCCGTCGCATACTGAGCGCACACACGCCGTACACGAACGCGAGGAGACGGTAGAGCGTGGTTGCGGAGCCGGAAGGTCCTGGGGAGGACCGGAAGCCGCAGTCCGACGAGGCGCACAGCGCCTTCACCCCGCCGGAGGGTGTCGACCAGCCCGGACCGCCCGAGGAGGACCATCCGTCCTCCGAGTTCGCCGTTCCCGACGGACTGTCCACCGAGGCGGCGGGCGAACCCGAGGGCTCGGCCTTCGCGCCGCCGTCCACGTACCGCGCGAAGGCGTCCCCGCCGGCGTACACGCCCGCGCACGGCATCCCGGTGATCCAACTGTCCAAGGACGCGCCCTGGCACGACCGGATGCGCACGATGCTGCGGATCCCGGTCAGCGAGCGGCCGGTGCCGGAGCCCGCCCAGCGGCACGACGAGTCGGGGCCCGCGGTGCCGCGCGTGCTCGACCTGACGCTGCGTATCGGCGAGCTGCTGCTCGCGGGCGGCCAGGGCGCCGAGGACGTCGAGGCGGCGATGCTCGCGATCACGAGCTCGTACGGGCTCGACGCCTGCGAGCCCACCGTCACGTTCACCCTGCTGTCGATCACCTACCAGCCGTCACTCGTCGACGATCCGGTGACGGCGAACCGGACGGTACGGCGCCGGGTCACCGACTACACCCGGCTGGCGGCCGTCTACCAGCTGGTCGCCGACATCAGCGCCGAGGACCACGACGTCAGGCTGGACGAGGCCTACCGGCGGCTCGCCGAGATCCGCAGGAACCGGCACCCGTACCCCGGCTGGGTCCTCACGCTCGCCGCGGGCGTCCTTGCCGGCTCGGCGTCCGTGCTGGTCGGCGGTGGCGCGCTGGTGTTCCTGGCGGCGGCGGTCGGCGCGATGCTGGGCGACCGGCTGGCGTGGCTGTGCGCGGGGCGCGGGCTGCCGGAGTTCTACCAGTTCGTGGTGGCGGCGATGCCGCCGGCCGCCATGGGAGTGGCGCTCAGCGCGCTCCACACGGACCTGCGGCCGTCCGCGGTCATCACCGGTGGGCTGTTCGCGCTGATCCCGGGACGGGCTCTGGTGGCGGCGGTGCAGGACGGGCTGACGGGCTTCTACATCACGGCGTCGGCCCGACTGCTGGAGGTCGCCTACTTCTTCGTGGCGATCGTCGTCGGGGTGCTCACGGTGCTGTACATCGGCGTGCAGTTCGAGGCGAACCTCAGTCCGGAGGGGTCGCTGAGCATCGTCGAGCGGCCGGTGGTGCAGATCCTGGCGTCGATGGCGCTGTGTCTGACCTTCGCCGTCCTGCTCCAGCAGGACCGTTCCACGGTGCTGATCGCGGCAGCCAACGGCGGAGTGGCATGGGTGATCTTCGCGTCGATCGCGGTGACGGCGCGTGGCTCGTCGGTGCTGGCGACGGCGGTGGCGGCGGGGCTGGTCGGCCTGTTCGGCCAGCTGCTGGCCCGTGTGCAGCACACCTCGTCACTGCCGTACGTGACGGCGGCCATCGGCCCGCTGCTGCCGGGTAGCGCCACGTACTTCGGCGTGCTGCACATCGCGCAGAACAACATGGACCAGGGCTTCGCCTCGCTGGCGAGGGCCGCGGCGCTGGCCCTGGCCATCGCGATCGGGGTGAACCTCGGTGGTGAGATCGCCCGGATGTTCCTGCGCAGCCCCGCGGCCGCGGGGCGCCGCCGCGCGGCCAAGCGCACACGCGGCTTCTGACCGGGCCCCCGGGGCCCGCGTGGACCCGGGGGCGCGAGAAACTACGGCCTCAGCGCTTGGCGTGGCGGCCGCGCTGGCCGGACGGCGGAACGTCCTCCGAGTCGGCGGCCGCGGCCGCCTTCTTGCCCTTGGAGCGGGCCCGCATGAACTCGATGACGATCGGGAGCACCGAGATGAGGACGATGGCGATGAGGATCGCCTCGATGTTCTTGTGGACGAACTCCACCTTGCCGAGCGCGGCGCCGAGCAGGGTCACACCCGCGCCCCAGAGCACACCGCCGATGATGTTGAACGTGATGAACGAGCGGTAGTTCATCCGGCTCACACCGGCGACGATCGGCGTGAACGTCCGCACGATCGGCACGAAGCGGGCGAGGACCAGGGACTTCGGGCCGTACTTCTCGAAGAAGTCGTGCGCCTTCTCCACGTTCTCCTGCTTGAAGAGCTTGGAGTCGGGGCGCTTGAAGAGGCTGGGGCCGACCTTCCGGCCGAAGAGGTAGCCCACCTGGTCGCCGATGATCGCGGCGAGCACGACGAGTACGCAGACCATCCACAGGGGCTGCTTGATCACACCGGTCGTGACCAGCAGACCTGTCGTGAACAGCAGCGAGTCGCCGGGCAGGAAGAACCCGATCAGCAGACCGGACTCGGCGAACACGATGATGAGTACACCGATCAGCCCGAATGTGGTGATCAGATAGTCCGGGTCCAGCCAGCTCGGTCCGAGCGCAAGGGTGTTCACGAGGTCCGGGCTCCTGTGGTGATAGTCGTCGGCGTGGCGGCTGCCCAAAACTATCAACGCATCGGCGGGGTGGCCGGTTCCACCTGCCCTCTCCGGATGCGGGGTGAACGGATGGCCACAAGGCTGTGGCCATGGGTATCGAGGATTACGGCGGTGGGCAGGGCCCGCACGCCGATGTGCTGGTCGTCACAACGAACGACGTCCCGGGGTTCCGGGTGGAGCAGGTGATCGGTGAGGTCTTCGGGCTGACGGTGCGTTCGCGGCATCTCGGCAGCCAGATCGGCGCCGGCCTGAAGTCGATGATCGGCGGTGAACTGAAGGGTCTGACGAAGACCCTTGTGGAGACCCGCAATCAGGCGATGGAGCGACTGGTCGAGCAGGCACGCTCGCGGGGCGCCAACGCGGTGCTGATGTTCCGCTTCGACGTGTCGGAGGCGGCGGACGTGGGCACGGAGGTGTGCGCGTACGGGACAGCGGTGGTGATCGCGCGAACCTGACGGCGGCCCCACGCCACGTGCCGTGCACACCCTTTGATTACGCGCCATATGCATGATTTGTGCCGTTATCGTGAGGCCCGTGACGACGACCGAGCACGCCCCGGCAACGACCCCGGCGCGCGCTCTGCTGCCGCTCATCGTCCCCGCGCTCGTGGTCGGCGTGGCGTCGAGCCTGCTCCTGCTGGGCGTCACCGCGCTCTCGGACCATCTCAAGAACGTCCTGTGGGAGGTCCTGCCCGACGCGGTCGGCATCGGCCGCTACTCGACCCTCTGGGTGATCGCCGTGCTCACGGTCACCGGCCTCGCGGTGGGGCTCGTGGTGTGGAAGGTGTACGGGCACGCCGGTCCCGATCCGGCCACGATGGGGCTCGTCGACCCGCCGCTGCCCGCGCGGGTGGTGCCGAGCCTGCTGCTGGCGGCCATGCTCGCGCTGGCGGGCGGGGTGAGCCTGGGCCCCGAGAACCCCATCACGGCCTCGAACATCGCGCTGGCGGCCTGGCTGGGCGGCAGGGCGATGCGCGGGACGGACTCGGACCTCTGGGCGGCTCTGGCGGCCGCGGGGACGGTCGGGGCGCTCTTCGGTACGCCGGTGGCGGCCGCACTGATCCTCACCGAGTCCCTCGCCGCGCGACCTGCTCCGGGCGCCCTGTGGAACAAGCTGTTCGCCCCGCTCATCGCGGGCGGCGCCGGCGCGCTCACGACGGTGCTGATCGCCCACCCGACGTTCGATCTGGCGCTGCCGGCGTTCAGCGGGTCACGCTGGGGCGATGTGCCCGCGGCGCTGGTGGTCTCGTCACTGGGCGCGCTGGTGGGGATGGCGGCCGTCTACGCGTTCCCGTACCTCCACGCCGCCTTCAAGCGGCTCGGGCACCCCGTACTGACGCTCACCGTCGGCGGACTCGTGCTGGGGCTGCTCGGGGCGCTCGGCGGGCAGCTGACGCTCTTCAAGGGGCTCTCCGAGGTGAAGACGCTGGCGGCGGACCCCTCGGGCTGGTCGTCCGGGCAGTTCGCGCTGATGACGGTCGTGAAGGTGGCCGCCCTCACGGTCGCGGCCGCGTGCGGATTCCGGGGCGGCCGGATCTTCCCGAGCATCTTCGTGGGGGTCGCCCTCGGCCTCGGAGTGAGTGCGCTCGTACCCGAGGTGCATCCGACGCTCGCGGTGGTGTGCTCGGTGCTCGGGGTGCTCCTGGCCGTGACCCGGCAGGGCTGGCTGAGCCTGTTCACGGCGGCGATCCTCGCCGCCGACCCGCATGTGTTCCCGCTGCTGTGCGTCGCCCTGCTCCCGGCCTGGCTGCTGGTGACCGGACGGCCCCAGATGCAACTCCACGACGACGGCACCCCATTGCGCTGAACGACGCTGAAAGGCAGTCACACATGGCTCTGCACAAGGGCGGCAAACGCCGCGAGGACAGCCAGGAGCTGCGCAGGCTCTCGATCAACCCTTTCTACGGGGCGGCCGACCCGCTCGGCGACATGATGGCGGCACCGCCCAGGCACCGGCTGCCGGAACGGCCGATGCCACCCGCGACGGCGTAC
This sequence comes from Streptomyces sp. NPDC091376, assembly GCF_044757085.1. Lineage (NCBI taxonomy): Bacteria > Bacillati > Actinomycetota > Actinomycetes > Kitasatosporales > Streptomycetaceae > Streptomyces > Streptomyces sp. NPDC091376. The sequence goes on from NZ_JBIVUF010000002.1 coordinate 78,269, forward strand.
CAGCTGGTCCATGACGAGCTGATGCTGGACGGCAACTCACGGCTGAACCTGGCCACGTTCGTCACGACGTGGATGGAACCGCAGGCCGCCGTGCTGATGTCGGAGTGCCGCGACAAGAACATGATCGACAAGGACGAGTACCCGCGGACGGCGGAGCTGGAGCGGCGGTGCGTGGCGATGCTCGCCGACCTCTGGCACGCGCCGGACCCGTCGTCCACGGTGGGCTGTTCGACGACCGGGTCGAGCGAGGCGTGCATGCTCGCCGGGATGGCGCTAAAGCGGCGGTGGTCGAAGCGGGCGGCGGCCCGGGCGGAGGGCTCCCGGTATCCCGGTCCCGGCGCCAGGCCGAATCTCGTCATGGGCATCAACGTGCAGGTCTGCTGGGACAAGTTCTGCAACTTCTGGGAGGTGGAACCGCGGCTGGTCCCGATGGAGGGGGACCGCTTCCACCTCGATCCGCAGGCCGCGGCCGAGCTGTGCGACGAGAACACGATCGGGGTGGTCGCCGTCCTTGGCTCCACCTTCGACGGCTCGTACGAGCCCGTCGCCGAGGTCTGCGCGGCACTGGACGCGCTCCAGGAGCGCACGGGCCTGGACATCCCGGTTCATGTGGACGGGGCCTCCGGGGCGATGGTGGCGCCGTTCGTGGACGAGGGCCTGGTCTGGGACTTCCGGCTGCCTCGGGTCTCCTCCATCAACACCTCGGGCCACAAGTACGGGCTGGTCTACCCGGGTGTGGGCTGGGCGCTGTGGCGCTCGCCCGAGGAACTGCCCGAGGAGCTGGTGTTCCGGGTCAACTATCTCGGCGGCGACATGCCGACGTTCGCACTGAACTTCTCCCGGCCCGGAGCCCAGGTCGTGGCGCAGTACTACTCGTTCCTGCGGCTCGGCCGCGAGGGCTACCGGGCGGTGCAGCAGACGACCCGGGAAGTGGCCCGGAGCCTGGCCGAACAGATCGACGCGCTCGGCGACTTCCAGTTGCTCACCAGGGGTGACCAGCTGCCGGTCTTCGCCGTCACGACGGCCCCCGACATCACGAACTTCGACGTCTTCGACGTCTCGCGGCGGCTGAGGGAGAACGGCTGGCTGGTCCCCGCGTACACCTTCCCGCCCAACCGCCAGGACCTGTCGGTCCTCCGCTTCGTCTGCCGCAACGGGTTCTCGGCGGACCTCGCGGAACTGCTCGTGGAGGACCTGGCGCGGATCATGCCCGACCTGCGGGAGCAGAGCGCCCCGCAGAGCAAGGACAAAGCGGCGGCGACCGGCTTCCACCACTGAGACGGCGCGGGCGGGGACGCGGCACATGCCGTGCCCCCGCCCGGACCGGAACCTAGTGGCTCAGCCGCACGAAGCGGCGCACCGCCAGCGGGAAGAACACCGCGACCAGCAGCAACGGCCAGACGAGGGCCAGAAGCTGGGCGTGCTCGGCCGCCCAGGAGCCGCTGCCGGCCGCGATGCCCGACAGCTCGCGTACCGAGGTCGCCGTCGCCGACAGGGGATTCCACTCGACCGCCGCGCCCAGCCAGCCCGGCATCGAGGCGGGCGTGGCGAACGCGTTGGAGAGGAAACCGGCCGGCCAGACCAGGATCTGCACGGCCTGCACCAGCTGCGGCCTGCCCGCCACCATCGCCAGGTGGATGCCGAGCCACAGCATCGCGAAGCGCAGCAGGAGCAGCAGGCCCAAGGCGCCGAGCAGCGCACCGGATCCGCCGTTCCAGCGCCAGCCGATCGCGTACGCGACACCGGTCATCACGATCAGGCTCAGCGCCGACTGGAGCAGATCCGCGACGCTGCGGCCGACCAGTACGGCCGAGTCCGCCATCGGCAGCGACCGGAACCGGTCGATCACTCCCTTGCCGAGGTCCTGGGTGACGGCCGTCATGGTCGCGTCGAGACCGAAGGCCATCGTCAGCGCCAGCATCCCGGGGACGAGAAAGGCGATGTACGCCCCCTCGACGTCGCGCCCGCCGCCGATGAGATGACCGAACATCAGCAACAGCATCACCGGGAAGGCGAGTCCGACGAGGACCTCCACGGGCTGCCGCGTCCAGTGGGCCAGTTCGCGCCGGGTCATCGTCCAGGAGTCGGTCAGGACATACGTGCTCACGCCGCGGCCTCCTTCGTCAGATGGAGGAAGACCTCGTCGAGGGTAGGCCGCCGCAGCGCGATGTCCTCCGCTTCGATCCCGGCCTCCTCCAGCGCGCGCACGGTCTCGGTCAGCGCCGCCATCCGGTCGTCGACCGGCGCGCTCAGCAGCCTCCGGTCCTGGTCGACGGCGGCCTCACCGGGCAGCAGGGCGGCGACGCGCGCCAGGTCGGCCGCGTCCCGCACGACCACGTCGATCCGGTCACCGCCCAGTTTCGCCTTGAGCTGGTCGGCCGTTCCGTCCGCGACGACCCGCCCCTGGTCGATCACGGAGATGCGGTCGGCCAGTTGGTCCGCCTCCTCCAGGTACTGCGTGGTGAGCAGAACGGTCGTCCCGCCGCCGACCAGTGAGCGCACCGACTCCCACACCTCGGCCCGTCCCCGCGGGTCGAGCCCCGTCGTCGGCTCGTCCAGGAACAGCACCCGGGGCTCGGTGACCAGTGAGGCGGCCAGGTCGAGCCGGCGTCGCATTCCGCCGCTGTACCGCTTGACCGCCTTGCGGCCGGTGTCCGCGAGGCCGAAGCGCTCCAGCAGCTCGTCCGCCCGCGTCCCCGCCCGCCGCGCGCCCAGATGGTGCAGCCGCCCGAACATCTCCAGGTTCTGCCGGCCGCCGAGCTCCTCGTCCACCGCAGCGTGCTGCCCGAGCAGGCCGATGCTCCGCCGTACCTCTGCTGCCCGTGTCCGTACGTCGTACCCCGCCACGCGCACCACGCCCGCGTCCTGACGCAGCAGCGTCGCCATGATCCGTACCGCCGTGGTCTTCCCCGCTCCGTTCGGCCCGAGCACCCCGTGCACCGTGCCGCTGCCGACCACCAGGTCGAGCCCGTCCAGGGCCCGTCTGCCGCCGAACCCCTTGTGCAGGCCCTCGACGACGATCGCGTCCGTCATCCGTCTCCTCCGCGCTCCGGTTCAGCCCGAAACCAAGTAATCAAACTTGACTACCCGAGGAAAGGTAAGCCCTTCGATCCCACTGGTCAAACTTGATCAGGTCATCAGGCCTGATCTCCCGCATGCGGGACACCCGTCGCGTACGGGTTCTCCTGCCCCTCCGCGAGCACCCCCACAAAGGGCTCGCCCTCCCCCGCGAAGGTGTACGCGCCGCCCTCGATCCGTTCGATCAGGCCACGGGTCCAGGCCGCACCGGCATCCGCCGAGTGGACCCACATGTTCATGATCTCGCCGATGTGGCCGAGCGACTCGGGCCCGTCCTCGGGGGTGTAGTACTCGGTGACCGACGCACGCCACTCCTCGATGCCGCGCACCCGCTCCTGGAGCAGCTCCACCGCCTCGTGCCGCTCCAGGTCCACGATGAAGCCGATCCCCGCCGAAAGCACGTCCACCTTCTGGTCGTGCGAGGTCAGCGCCTCGCGCAGGAGCGCGAAGTACTCCTTCGTGCCGCTCTCGGTGATCTCGTACTCCGTGCGCGGCGGACCGCCGGCCGTGGACGGCGCGATCTCATGGGCGTGCAGCAGCCCCTGCTTCGCCATCTGTTTGAGTGCGTGGTAGATCGATCCGGGCTTGGCGTTCGACCATTCGTGCGCGCCCCAGAACTCCAGGTCGTTGCGGACCTGGTAGCCGTGCGCGCGGCCGTGCTGGCGCACCGCGCCTAGGACCAGAAGCCGGATCGCTGACATGCGCGTACCCTCCTATTCAACTTTGACTAGGGTACGCGTCCGATCCTCGGGCGTTCCTGGGCCCCGCTCAGGGAACCCACTTGTACTTGCCCCCGCCGACCCAGCGCACGAACGCGGGATCGTCGAGGTCGAGATGATCCAGCCCCGCCGCGTGCGCGAGCCGGATCACGTCGAGCATGTCGTGCGCGGTCCCGACCGTCTCCCCGTTGATGTCCACCATCCGGAACGGCGGATCGCCCGGGACGACACCGTGGACGACGATCGGGGCCACTCCTGCTTCGTCACTCATGCATCAAGCGTCGCTCGACATGGCCACCAGGTCGAACGCACCCTTGCCGTCCAGCGACTCCCGGACGATGTCCGCGTGACCCGCGTGCCGGCCGGCCTCCTCGACCAGATGCAGCAGCAGCCAGCGCATGGAGACCCGGCCCTCCTTGGGGAACCACGGCGCCTCGGGCAGCGGGAAGGTGTCGTCGAGGCTCGGCACCGAACGGATGAACTCCTCGGTCTCCTTCGCGACCCCGTCCCAGAAGGCCAGGACCTCGGGGACCGTCTCACCGTCGACGAGCCGGAAACTGTCGGCCCAGGTCTCCTCGGTGCGCTGCCGCTCGTTCGGCTTCTGCTGCGCCATCCGCAACCAGTTGAGCTCGGTCTCCGCGACGTGCTTGAGCAGTCCGGAGAGCGACAGCTCGCTGGCGCTGGGGCGGCTCGCCGCCTGCTCCTCGGACAGGCCGAGCACCGAGCGGCGGATCGCTCCGCGCTGCGCTTCGACGAAGTTGAGCAGCGCGCCACGCTCGTCGCCGTGGGCCTCTGCGGGAACGTGAGTGACCATGGGGTCCGCCTTCGGGTAGGGACCGGCGCGGCCGCCGTTGCGGCCGCCCTGACACCACCGACACTACGGACCCTTGCGGTCAGCTTCTGTCCTCAAGCCCTCGGGAGCTCCTCGCTGCCCGGAGGGCGCTCAGAACGGGAAGATCGAGCGGCCGCGCTGGACCGAGATCCACTTCTGGGTGGTGAACACCTCGACCATCGCCTCGCCGTTCAGCCGCCCGAGGCCGGAGGCCTTCTCGCCGCCGAAGGGCACGATGGGCTCGTCGTGCACGGTCGAGTCGTTGATGTGGATCATTCCCGTGTGGATCCGCTGGGCCAGCGCCACACCACGCTCGATGTCCCCGGTGTGCACGGCGCCGCTGAGCCCGTAGGGGGTGTCGTTGGCGATCCGGACCGCCTCCTCCTCACCGTCGAACGGCACGAGGAGCACCACGGGACCGAAGATCTCCTGGGACAGGACGGGCGAGTCGGGCGCGAGACCGGTCAGCACGGACGGGGAGACCACATTGCCCTCGGTCCGGCCGCGGAGCAGGGCCGTCGCGCCTGCCTCGACGGACTGCTCTACCAGGCTCGACACGGCCTCGGCCTGCAGGGAGTTGATGAGGGGACCGATGTGGGTCCCGGGGTCCGCGGGGTCGCCGACCTTGAGGGTCCGGACCTTGGCGACCAGTTTCTCGGTGAACTCCTTCTCCACCTTGCGGTCGACCAGGATGCGGTTGGCCGCCATGCAGACCTGGCCCTGGTGCACGTAACGGCTGAAGACCGCGGCGTCCACGGCGTAGTCGATGTCGGCGTCGTCGAGCACGATGAAGGCGCTGTTGCCGCCCAGTTCGAGGACGGCGTGCTTGAAATTGGCCGCGCACACGGTCGCGACGTGCCGGCCCACCCGGTCGGAGCCGGTGAAGGAGATGACCTTCGGGACGGGGTGCTCTATCAGCGCGTCGCCGATCTCCGCGATGTCGGTGATCACGACGTTCAGCAGGCCGCCGGGCAGACCCGCGTCCTCGAAGACCTTGGCGACCAGGGAGCCACCGCAGATCGGCGTGTTCTGGTGCGGCTTGAGGACGACGGCGTTCCCGAGCGCCAGCGCGGGGGCGACCGACTTGATCGACAGGAGGAAGGGGAAGTTGAACGGGCTGATGACGCCGACGACACCGACGGGGAGCCGGTAGACCCGATTCTCCTTGCCGTCGACGGGCGACGGGAGGATACGGCCCTCGGGGCGCAGCGACAGCTGGACCGCCTCGCGCAGGAACTCCTTGGCGAGGTGCAGCTCGAAGCCCGCCTTCACACGGGTGCCGCCCAGCTCGGCGACGATCGCCTCCGAGATCTCCTCCTCGCGGTCCTCGATGATCCTCAGAGCCCGCTCGAAGACCGCCCGCCGCGCATACGGGTTGGTGGCGGCCCACTCCTTCTGCGCACGCTCAGCCGCCCGATAGGCCTGGTCGACCTCGTGGGCCGTGGCCACGGTGATCGAGGCGAGCTTCTCCTCGTTGTACGGGTTGAAGTCGATGATGTCCCAGGAACCGTTCCCCGGGCGCCACTCACCATCTATGTACTGGAGTGCCAGATCGCTGAAGAAGGAGGACATGAGATCCCTTTACCGGCCGCGGAAGCAGATGCATGTGCAGATACCAGTGAGCCTGATGTCACGTCATCGTACTTGCCGGTCAGGTGAGTTGGAGTAGACCACGGAGAAGGTCCCGGCTCTCGGCCGGCCCGGGGCTGTCCTCCCGGAGGCGCTCCATCACCCTTTCGTACTGCGCGACTTCCTCGCGCTTGTCGAGGTACAGCGCGCTGGTCAGCTGCTCCAGATAGACGATGTCGGAGAGGTCCGACTCCGGGAAGCGGAGCATCGTGAAGGCGCCGGACTCGCCCGCGTGGCCGCCGAAGCTGAACGGCATGACCTGGAGCGTGATGTTCGACTGCTCGGACACCTCGATCAGGTGCCGCAACTGGCCCTGCATGACGGCCCGGTCGCCGTAGGGACGGCGCAGCGCGGCCTCGTCCAGGACGGCGTGGAAGCGGGGGGCGCGCTCGGAGACCAGCGCCTTCTGGCGCTCCAGGCGCAGCGCGACCCGGCGGTCGATCTCGGCGCTCGGCGCCCCGGGCATGCCGCGCGCGACGACGGCGTGGGCGTACGCCTCGGTCTGCAGCAGGCCGTGAACGAACTGGACCTCGTAGATCCGGATGAGCGAGGCGGCGCCCTCCAGGCCGATGTACGTCTGGAACCAGCCGGGCAGCACATCGCCGTAGCTGTGCCACCAGCCCGCGACGTTGGCCTCCTTGGCCAGCCCGAGCAGCGAGCCGCGCTCGGCATCGTCCGTGACGCCGTAGAGGGTGAGGAGGTCCTCGACGTCCCTGGCCTTGAAGCTCACCCGTCCCAACTCCATACGACTGATCTTGGATTCGGAGGCGCGGATCGAGTAGCCCGCGGCCTCACGGGTGATGCCTCGCGACTCACGAAGCCGCCTCAGCTGTGAGCCCAGCAGGATGCGGCGCACCACTGAACCTCCGCCAGGGCCATCGGCCCGGGGGTAGCCCCACGACTCCGCTGCTGTCACGTCTCCAACCCTCCCCATCGCCATCGGTTCTCGGAGCACCCCCGAACCCCGAGCCCCGGATTCTGCCACCAAAACGCTTCAGCCCGTACTCAATCGATTACAGAAAGAGGACGCCTTTGGGAAGGGCGCGCAAGAAGCACGCGGAAGATATGAGTGTGAACCGGCACGGGTTCGGACAGGTCCGGCGCGTGCACGTGCATCTGCCCTTGCATCTGATGTACGCATTCGGAACCATGGACCCCGCGCACCTGCGTACTCGTTCGTGCTCGTTCGTGTTGTAGCGTCACAGCCGCGATTCCCGGGAGTGCCTCGCATGGGAACGAATGGATCGACCATGCTCGAGCCGTTACGGCAGGGCCTTCCGCCGATCGATCCCGCGGCCGTGTCCAGCTCCGCCTCCTGCGCCCTCCCCGCCCGTTACGAAGCCGTACGCGGTGCCCGGAAGTTCACCAGCAGAACGCTGACCCAGTGGGAGCTCGACGAACGCTTCGACGACGTCGCGCTCGTCGTGTCCGAACTCGTCACCAACGCGCTGCGGCACGCCCTGCCCGCGGACACCCCGCGCGGCCAGGAGCCCCCTGTGCGGCTGCACTTGATGCGCTGGACGGGCCGGCTCGTGTGCGCCGTGCGCGACCCCAGCGAGGAGAGCCCCGTCGCGGGCGAGGCGGAGGACTCCGCCGAGTGCGGCCGGGGGCTGTTCCTGGTCGACTCCTTCAGCGACAGCTGGGGCTGGCACCCGCTCGCGGGGCCGCTGACCGGGAAGGTCGTCTGGGCGCTGTTCCTCCTGCCCACGGAGTGAGCCGGGAACCGGGAGAGCCGGGTGCCGAGTGAGCCGAGCGTGCGGCCTGCCCCCTGAGGAGCCGGCCGCACCGTGCTGTCCCGTGGATCGGGCTCTAGACGAGGTGGTCGAACTCCCCGTCCTTCACCCCCAGCAGCAGTGCCTCTATCTCGGCCGGTGTATAGACGAGCGCCGGTCCTTCCGGGAAGCGCGAGTTGCGTACCGCGACGTTCCCGCCGGGTAGTTTCGCGAACTCCACGCACGATCCCTGTGAGTTGCTGTGCCTGCTCTTCTGCCAGACGACTCCGTGAAGCTCTGTGGCCGCCATGCCGTTGTACACGTCGTGCACAGGACGCTCCCCGAGTTACAAAGGTGCAGGTGTCAACTGTCTCGGATCATAGCTCTGTTCATATGAGGATGCATGAGCAGATGCACGTGCACGCGGGGTGGTCCCTCGATTACAGCCCGGGCCCGCTCGCGCCCAGGACCTCCTCCAGTGCCACCATCACGCGGCCACGCCAGCCGCCGCCCATGATCTTCCGTGCCCTCATCTGCGCCGGGTCGTCGGGATCGAAACCCTCGTGTACGAGGAAGAGACGCGTTCCACGCCCTTCCGGCTCCAAGGTCCAGGTGATTGTCCAGTCCGCGGCGTTCTGTCCGGCCGCACGCCCGTTCTCACCTGCGGACTGCCGGTCGACCCAGCGGATGCGGAGCATCCGCTCCCTTTCGAAGGCCAGGACCTCGGCCTCGACCGTGCCGGAGAAGTTCGTACCGGGCCTGGGCAGCGTCTGCATCGTGTAGCGGTGACCCACCTCGAGCCTGAAGGCACCGGGCATCAGCCACTGGGCGATGAGCTCGGGCTCGGTCAGCGCACGCCAGACCTTGGCGGGTGGATGGGCCAGGAACTGATCGACCCTGATGGTGGTGGGGTCGTCGTCACGATCGGAACTCATGCCTCATCGTCGGGCATCCGGTCCAGCAGTTCGCCGAGACCCTTGAGACGGTCGCGCCAGAACCGCTCGTACGGATGGAGCCAGTCGGATACACCGGCGAGCGGAGCGGCTTCGAGGCGGTAGATACGCTGCCTGCCGGAGCGCTCCTCGGACACGAGTCCGGCCTCCCGGAGCACCTTGAGGTGTTCCGAGAGGCTCGGGCGGCGCATGTCGAAGTGGTCGGCGAGGGCCTGGACCGGCTGGGGTCCGTCCTCGCGGAGCAGCCGCAGCACTTCGCGCCGGGTGGTGTTCGCGAGCGCGGCGAAGATGCGGTCCTCGGCCTGTTCGCGGACACCGGTCGCAGTCATCGGGTCAGGCTCCCTCCACCCCGTCGTTCTCCGTCAGCAGCATCAGACCGTTGCCGTCGGGGTCGGTGAAGCCTGCCATCCGCCCCCACGGCACGTCGTTGGGCCCGTCCACCGTGACCCCGGCCGCGGTGAGCTTCGCACAGTCGGCGTCGACATCGGTCGTGACCAACATGATCCCCCGTGTCGATCCGGGCTCGAAACCGCCCATGCCGGGTCCGGAGAGCGTGAAGACGGTCTGCGCACCCTTGGGCGCGACCTGCAGCCACCGGCCGGGGGGCATTTGGCGGTCGGCGGTGACCTCGAAACCGAGGACGTCCGTGTAGAAGGCGAGGGCACGGTCCTGGTCGGATACCGGAAGCGTGACGAAGGAGGCATGGGTGATGGTCATGCCGTCAACAATAGGTAGGCGTTTCCCTACGCGTCAAGCGTAGGAAAACGCCTACCTGTCAGGTGGTGCCGGTCGGTCAGCTCGACGACGACCCGTACGGCAGGAGAGCCATCTCGCGCGCGTTCTTGATCGCACGGGACAGCCGGCGCTGCTGCCGCGCGGTCACCCGGGTGACACGACGGCTGCGGATCTTGCCGCGGTCGGAGACGAACTGCCGCAGCAGGTCCGTGTCCTTGTAGTCGATGTACGTGATGCCCGCCGCGTCGAGCGGGTTCGGGCGGGGCTTCAGGGGCTTGCGCTCGGATCGGCGCGGTGCCATGTCATACCTCCAGCAGGGAGTCGAAGGCCGGCGGCAGGCGCTTCCACGCCTCGCGCCCGCCGGCGTACTCGGCGTCGGTCAGCAGGCAGGAGTCGAGCAGCTCCACCAGCCCCTCGCGGTCGAGCCCGGGCGAGGTGAAGACCAGGTGCTGGCAGCAGTCGCCGTGCTCCGGGTGCCAGTCCAGCGCGGCTGCGGCACGGCGCAGCGGCGGGACCATGTCCCAGGCGGCGTCGGGCAGGGACGCCAGCCACGGCCCCGCACTCTCCACACAGAGCGCACCGCCCGCCGCGTCCCAGGCCAGGAGCGTGTCGGGCCGGTCGGCCAGCCAGAACCGGCCCCGGCTACGGGCCGCCGCGCACGTCAGGTCCTCCAGCGCCGCGTACAGCCGCTCCGGGTGGAACGGCCGTCGACGGTGCCAGACGTGCGTACCGACACCGCACTCGTCGGCCTCCTGCGGCAGCAGCGCGCACGCCGGGTGCTGAGCGGCCGCGGCGGCCTCCACGTCGAAGCCGGCCAGGGCGGCCGCTGCCAGACAGCCATCGTCCACGGCCACCTGACGAGCGGTCGGGTGCAGCTGGGCCAGCAGCGCCCGGTCCTCCTCGTCGGCGTCGTCGCCGTCGACGACGACGAGCACGGGCGCGTACTCCAGCTGCCGCGCCCAGGTGTCGGCGACCGTGCGCCGATCGGTCGCGGCGGCGGCGAGCCCCACATCCGTCAGATCGTCGCCGTTGGCGAGACAGGGCAGCAGCAGGGCCGGGTCGACGGCCGTGATCACGCTCGTGACGCGCAGCCGGTCTCCGTGCGCGGCGACGACCTCGGTCATCGCCTTGGGCTCGACCGAGTCCCACAACTCGACGATCGCGAGCCGGGCGAGCCCTCCGTCGGCGAGCCGCTCCAGCTCCGGCACGAGGTCCACGCGCAGGGCGCAGCAGGCGCAGTCGTTGACGAGCGGCGCGTCGCCGGTGGACCGAACGCCGGCGGCGTCGCGGACGGTACGGACGACGGTGCCCTGGACGGCGGTCGCGAGGTCGTGGTGGAGCGCGACGCTGCCGGGCACCGTGGCCAGCAGCTTCTCGACGACGGCGGTGCGCGCTTCGGAGTGCAGCCCGCCGACGATCGCGACGGGAAGCCTTCGCTCCATCAGCGGGCCCCGCGCTGTCCGTAGCGCCGTTCGAAGCGCTCCACGCGTCCGGCCGTGTCGAGCACACGGGCCGTGCCGGTGTAGAAGGGGTGGCTCTCGGAGGAGATCTCCACGTCGACGACGGGGTAGGTGCGGCCGTCCTCCCACTCGATCGTCCTGTCGCTCGTCATGGTCGAACGGGTCAGGAACGCGAAGTCGGCGGCCCGGTCGCGGAAGACGACGGGGCGGTAGGCGGGGTGGATTCCGGGCTTCATGACGGATCTCCCTTCAGCGCTCTTCGCGGAAGTCGACGTGCCGGCCGGCGACCGGGTCGTACTTGCGCAGCGTCATGCGGTCGGGGTCGTTACGGCGGCTCTTGCGGGTCACGTAGGTGTAGCCGGTCCCCGCGGTGGAGCGGAGCTTGATGATCGGGCGTAGTTCGTTGCGGGCCATACGGGTAGAGTAAATGGAAATGGTTTCCATTTCCAACGAAGGGACGTGTGACTTTGTCCGCACACTGCCAGCTGACCGGGGCGCGACCGGGCTTCGGCAACCGCGTCTCCCACTCGCACCGGCGCACCTCGCGCCGCTTCGACCCGAACATCCAGCGCAAGCGGTACTGGCTGCCCGGTGAGGGCCGGTACGTGCGGCTCACGCTCAGCACGAAGGCGATCAAGACGGTGGACGCCATCGGGATCGAGGCGGCGGTGGCCCGGATCCGCGCGCGGGGAGTGAGGGTCTGATGGCGAAGAAGAGCAAGATCGCGCGCAATGACCGGCGCGCCGCCGTCGTCGAGCGGTACGCGGCGCGGCGGGCGGAACTGAAGGAGATCGTCCGGCGTCCGGGCACGAGCGAGGCGGACCGGCTCGCCGCGCAGCGGGAACTGCGCCGCCAGCCGCGCGACGCGAGCGCGACCCGGGTGCGGAACCGGGACGGGGTGGACGGACGGCCGCGGGGATACGTGCGGAAGTTCGGCCTGTCCAGGGTGCGTCTGCGGGAGCAGGCGCACGCGGGCTTCCTGCCGGGCATGACGAAGTCCTCCTGGTAGCGGGCGCTCCGCCGGGCTCCCGCGCCTCGCCCTCCCTGGGGGCCCGGCGAGGCCACTGGGTGCCAGGCCCCCGGTGGTGGCTAGTCGGGGAGGGCGTCCGGCGGGCGGTGCGAGGGCATGTGGGCCGTGTCGGCCGCCGTCGTGCCGTCGTGCCAGCCGGCCTCGTCCGTGGCGCCTCGGACGCGGGTGCGGACCGTGGCCGGGAAGAGACGGTCCGTGTGGTCCGTGACGGCGACGTCGCGGGCGGCGAGGACGGGGAGGAGGTCCCCGCCGGCCGCCTCCTGCGCCGCGTGGGACGTCGCCCTGGCGAGGCGGTCGCCGATGCGATGGGCGTACGCCAGCAGGAAGGACTGACGGAACGTCTTCGTCCGCTTGCGTCCGCCCGCGCGCTGGGACGCCTCCGCGCGGGTCATCGCCGCGGTCCCCTGCACCAGCAGCGAGGTGTGCAGCAGCTCGACCGCGTCCAGGTCGGCCTCGAAGCCGACCACCGTGGAGAAGCCGAGGTCGCTGTTCCAGACCGCCCGGCAGCGGTTCGCCGAGGCGACCGCGTCGAGCAGGATCGCCTTGGCCGTCTCGTACGGCGCGTCCACACCGATGCGGCAGGCGCCGGGCACGTCCCTGCGGTGGGCGCGGGCGGCCAGCACCGCCTCGTCGATGCTGTGCCTGGCCATCAGTTCCTGCGCCTTCGCGGTGAGCGCCTCCGCCTCCTCCGGGAAGCCGGTGGCCTCCGCCTTGGCGAGGAGTGCACGGATCCGGGTGAGCATGCGCGGCTCACCGTGCCGCGCGGCGGGCTGCCGGTGCACGGGCGTTCCCGGCACCGGGCCGACCGGCTCGATCGCGGGCAGCCGTACGAGCAGCCGGTACAGCTCCAGCACCGCCGTCGCGTACGAGAACCGGTCCGTGGGCCGCTTCCCGCGCCCGCTCGGCAGCTCGGCGAGCTGCGCCTCCCAGCGCGGCGGCAGGTCCGTCCCGTACCGCCGGGTCTCACCGGCGACCAGGTCCGCGACCAGCTCCACAAGGCTCTCGTCGAGGTCGCGGCGGACGATCCGCACGACATCGGCAGGCTGCCAGCCGCGCTCCCAGGCCCGGCGTACGAACTCCTCGCCGCGCCGGACGAGTTCCGCGTCGGCGTCAGGGGCGGCGGCCAGCAGTGAGGCGCCGGTGTCGAGCGCGTCGTCGTCATCGGCGTACAGCGCCCCGCCGAGCGCACGCTCCACCACGTTCACGCCGATCGAGCCTACGCCAGCCCACTCGGCGGCCCCGGAGCCAGGGCCATGCCTGCCGTGGCGCCGGGGCCGCGCCTGCCCCGCAACGCCCCACGGCTCCGCGCGCTGCGCCCGCGCCTCACCGGAGGCCACCGGATGCGCGCCGATCGCGGTGGTCGCGGCGGTCGCGGCGTCGCGGGAATCACGCCGCTGCCCGGCCGGCGGGCCGTACGGTGACGGACATGGGTGAGAACAAGCAGCGCATGCTGGCGGGAGACTGGTACCTCCCCGACGACCCCGAACTCGCCGCCGACAGCGAGCGCCGCTTCGCGCTCTGCGCGGCGTACAACGCGAACGGCGGTGCCGCGTCCGCCGACCGGGCCGGGATCCTGGCCGAACTCCTGGGCTCGGTCGGCGCGGACGTCCGCATCCGGCCACCGTTCCAGTGCGACTTCGGGAGCCACATCCGCGTCGGCCCGGGAACGTTCGTCAACTTCGGGGCCGTCTTCCTCGACATCGCCCCCATCACGATCGGCGCGCACTGCCAGATCGGGCCGAACGTCCAACTGCTCACCGCCTCCCACGAACTGGACGCGCGACGCCGTCGCGAGGGCTGGGAGACGGGGGACCCGATCACGATCGGTGACAACGTGTGGCTCGGCGGGGGCGTCATCGTCTGCCCTGGCGTGACGATCGGGGACGACGCGGTGGTCGGGGCAGGGGCCGTGGTCACCAAGGACGTGCCCGCGGGGGTGCTGGCGGTGGGCAACCCGGCGAGGGTGGTCCGCACGCTGACGTGAGCGCGCGCTCACAGAGCCCCTCACACGCACAGCTCGTTCACCCCCAGGGCCTGATGCGAGTCGACAGTGACGTTCCGTGCGGCGGCACGGGAGGCGTGGAGCGCGCAGGACACGTCACCTCCGGCCGCACACGTCCACGCCGGTGTTGTCAGTGGCGGGTGCCACACTCGCAACCATGAGCGAACGGTGGGCCCTGGCCCCGGTCGAGGGGGGCGGGGCGTTGCTCGTGCCCCTGGGGCCGGAAGGGCTGCCCGCCGGGGAGGTGCGGCGGGAGGAGGATCTCGTCGGCGCGGTGCGGTCGCGGCCCGAGGTCGGCCGGTGGGTGTGGCGGTCCACGGCGGAGATCTATCCGCGGCTGCTCGCGGCAGGGGTGCGCGTCGAGCGGTGTTACGACGTCGAGGACGCGGAGCTGCTGCTGCTCGGGCACGAGGGGCGGCTCGGCGAGCCACGGTCCGCGGCGGCCGCCTGGGCGCGGCTCCGGCAGGCACCGGTGCCGCCCGATCCGCCGCCGCGCGCCGCCGAGCCGGGTTCGCAGTCGTCGCTGTTCGAGCCGGAGCCCGTGTCCGTGCCGTTCGAGGGCCTGCTCGCGGTCTACGCCGACCAGCAGCGAAGACACGAGGTCACCGAGCATCCCGGGCGCATGCGGCTGCTGACCGCGGCCGAGTCGGCGGGGATGCTGGTGGCCGCCGAGATGAACCGGGTGGGGCTGCCCTGGCGGGCCGACGTCCACCGGGAGGTGCTGCACGAGCTGCTCGGCGAGCGGTACGCGGGCGGTGGCGAGCCGCGCCGCCTCGCCGAGCTGGCGGACGAGGTCTCGACGGCGTTCGGGCGGCGGGTGCGCCCGGATCTGCCGGCGGATGTGGTGAAGGCGTTCGCGCAGGCCGGCATCAAGGTGAGGTCGACCCGGCGCTGGGAGCTCGAGGAGATCGACCATCCGGCGGTGCGACCGCTGATCGCGTACAAGAAGCTGTACCGGATCTGGACGGCCCACGGCTGGGGCTGGCTCCAGGACTGGGTGCGTGAGGGCCGCTTCCGGCCGGAGTATCTGCCCGGGGGCACCGTCTCCGGCCGCTGGACCACCAACGGCGGCGGGGCGCTGCAGATCCCGAAGGTGATCCGGCGCGCGGTCGTCGCGGACGACGGCTGGCGGCTCGTCGTCGCCGACGCCGACCAGATGGAGCCGCGCGTCCTCGCCGCCATCTCCCGCGATCCGGGACTCATGGAGGTCGCGGGCCACGACGGCGATCTGTACACCCGGCTGTCGGACCGGGCGTTCTCGGGCGACCGCGATCACGCCAAGATCGCGCTGCTCGGCGCCGTCTACGGCCAGACCAGCGGCGACGGCCTGAAGAACCTCGCCGCGTTGCGCCGCCGTTTCCCCCTCGCCGTGGCGTACGTGGACGACGCGGCCCGCGCCGGCGAGGAGGGCCGCCTCGTGCGCACCTGGCTGGGCCGCACCAGCCCGCCGGCGGCCGGTGGCGGGGACGACGAAGAGGCGGGCATCCCGCAGGAGGCCCCCGGCGAGGGCGCCGGCGAGGAAGGCCGCGGCGAGTTCGCCCCGGGCTACGCCTCGACGGACGCACGGGCCCGCGGCCGGTTCACCCGTAACTTCGTCGTCCAGGGCAGCGCCGCGGACTGGGCGCTGCTGCTGCTCGCCGCGCTCCGCAGGGCCACCGCCGACATGCGCGCGGAGCTGGTCTTCTTCCAGCACGACGAGGTGATCGTGCACTGCCCGGCCGACGAGGCCGACGTAGTGGTGCGGGCGATCCGCTCGGCCGGTGAGCTGGCCGGACGGATCGCGTTCGGTGAGACTCCGGTGCGGTTCCCGTTCACGACGGCGGTGGTGGAGCGGTACTCCGACGCGAAGTGACGCCGGCGCTACTTGAGCGTGGTCCACGCCTTGTCCGTCGCGAGCGCCCGCAACTGCTCCATCGTGAGAGCGGGCTCGTCACGCACCGGTGCGCGGTTGGGGTACTCGGAGTTGTACGCGGTGACGGTGACGCGCATGCCGTTCGGGTGGAGAGTGTCGACCGTCCACTCGACGGCGCCCTTCGCCTTGCCCGCCTTCTGCGAGGTCACCACCTTGGTGCCGTCGGCGAGGACCGAGACGTCGCCGGGCAGTTCCTTCACCCCGCCCTGGATGGTCGCGCGCAGGTGGGTCTTGGCCCTGCCGTCCCAGACGAGGGAGTACCCGCTGTTGCCGAGCCCTCCCCCGCCGCGGGACCGCATGCCCTTGGGCAGCAGCGTGGGAAGCAGGTCCATGACGGCGTTGCTGCCGCCGATGTCCTTCGGTTCGGCGAAGAACTCTCCTGCGAGCCCGCCGAACTGGTTGAACGCCGACTGCACGTACAGGGTCAGATTGGACAGCTGCATCTCGGTCAGCGGAGGCTTCGCCCGGCTGGGCGCCGCGCCCTTGGCCGGGGCATTGGTCTCCGTCACCTCGACGAGATAGCCCTGCTGGTAGACACCGACGGACTTCCACTGCTTCACGCCGTCGGTGCGCTTCGGGTCCTCGTACCCCAGCAGCATCATGTGACCCGTGGGGTCCCACTCGGGCCGCGGGGCATCGGTCTCGTCCCTGCACTTCTCGTACGGGGTGGTCTTCTTGTCCGGGCAGGTGACGAGTGTGCGGTACTTCTTGTCCTTCGCGTCGATCCGGCTGACGGCGATGGACACCATGCCCCCGCCGAAGCCGTCGTCGTACACCAGGGACGCCTTCGCCGGCTCACCGAACGATCCGAAGTTGCTCGTGCCGCGCTGCCCGCTCAGCTTTCCGTCCGGGAGCGAGATCTCCAGGATCTTGAGCATCTGGGAGGCGGAGGCCCTGAAGTGCTTCTTGGGGTCGGGAGCCTGAGGTTCCGGGAAGTCCTCGGGGCGGAGGGTGCGCACGGGCAGCGGCGTGGGCTTCCGCTCGCCCACCGACACCGCTTCGGGGCCGTCGAGGAGCCCGTCGCCGATGCCCGTCAGCGGCACGGCAGCGGCGAGTGCCAGCAGTCCACCCGCAGCCGCACAGACGCGGCGGCGCAGGAGGCGTCGGCGACCGCGGACGAGACCGCCGACGGTCAGCTCGGTGCGGTCGGGCTCGAAGGCGTCACCGGTGCGTCGGAGCGCCTCACTCAGCTCGTCTTCAAAGGGCATGGTGAATCCGCCGTTCGTGGTCGAGGTGCCGGGAGGAGGTCGTGGGGTCGCGAGACCCGTTCAGTGGGCGACGATCAGTTCGGCGAGGCTTCCGCCCAGCTGTGCGCGCAGTTGGGCGAGGGCGCGGCTGCATCGGGTGCGTACGGCGGCCGAGCTGACGTTCATGGCCGAGGCGGTCTCCTCGACGCTGCGGTCCTCCCAGTACCGCAGCACGACGACCGCCCGGTCCTTCGGCGCCAGCTCACCGAGGGCCTGGAGGAGTGCGAGGCGCAGTGCCGCGTCGTCGAGGCCACCGTTGTGCGGTGCGGGGACGTCCGGCAGTTCGCTCAGTGGGCGTTCGGTGGAGGAGCGCCTGCGCTGCTGGGTGAGGAAGGCGCGGACGAGAACGGTCTGGGCGTACGCCGCGGGGTTGTCGATCCGGGAGATCCGGCCCCACAGGCCGTACATCCGCCCGAGCGTCTCCTGCACCAGGTCCTCCGCGAGATGCGTGTCCCCGCTCGTGAGCAAGCACGCGGATCGGTACAGATGTCCCGTGCGGCCGGTCGCGAACTCCATGAACTCGTCCGTCCGGGATCTTCTCGTCCCCACCCTTGCCCCTCTCCTGGCCTTCACCCCATTGACGCGATGGACCTGCGCAAATGTTTCAGGCGGATTCGCCGAGGAGCTCGCGGAGCTCGGAGAGGGCCTTGGCGTCCGTCCCGTCGAGGGAGGCGTACGCGCGGCGCCACTCGTCGAGCGCCTCGTCGGTACGGCCCTCCGCGCTCAGCAGCAGCCCGTGTTCATGACGGGCCAGCCCCTCGGTGAAGTCGTCGCCGCGGGACACGGCGCGCTCCAGGACGAGGGTGCATTCGCGCAGGGCGGCGGCGCCGCGTCCCAGGACCCGCAGGGCGCGGACGAGACCGATCCGGGACTGGGACTGGGACTGCCAGTCGCCCTCGTCGCCGTCGCCGATGATGGCCAGGCACTCCTCGAAGTGGCCCAGCGCCAGGGCCGGCTCGCCGAGGGTGAGGCGGGCGTAACCGATGTTGCAGTGGGCGGTGTGCCGCAGCAGTGAGCTGCCGAGCCGGGCGCCGACGGCGAGGCTTCGCTCGTGGCAGCTGATGGCGAGGCGGGCGTCGGTGTGCTCGTGGAGATTGCCGAGGTGGCTGAGGATGATCCCTTCCCCGTAGTCGTCGCCGAGGCGGTGGGCGCAGGCGAGCGACTCCTCCAGTGCGAGGGCGGCCTCCTCGTACCGTTCGAGACGTTCCAGCAGCATGCCCCGGTTGGCGAGCCCCCGCTGGACCCAGCTGTCCTCGCCGAGTCCGCGCCACAGGCTGATGGCCTCGTCGTTGAGCGCGAGCGAGCGTTCGCTGTGACCGCGCATGAAGTGCACGCCGGCGAGATCGGTGAGCGCGTGCGCCTGGGCCTCGGGGTCGCCGGCCTCCCGCGCGGCGTCCAGGGCAACCTCGTTGAGGAGGCCGAGTTCCTGGAGTCGTCCGCGCCGCTGGAGATACGGGAGCGCGGCGCGAATGAGCCGCAGTGCGGTCCGCGACTTCGGCGCGTACGTCTGGGCCAGCGCGACGAGCCCCGGCAGCTCGCGGTCGCCCCAGGCGAGCGCCTCGGCCTCGCCGGCGAAGGACGGGGCCTCGCCGATCGGCGGCGGCACCCGGTTGCCCGCCAGATGGGCGGGGACCAGGGCCAGCCCCGCCTGCCGGGCGGACTCCCCGTACCAGCGCAGGGCGCGTTCGGCCGTGGCCGTGCGCTCGTCCTCGTCGTCAAGCCGTACGGCGAGCTCGCGCGCGAAGTCCCGTACCAGGTCGTGCGGTACGAAGCGGCCGTACGCGACCTCGTCGAGCAGCGCGACGTCGACGAGCCGTTCCAGGGCGGCCACCGCGCGGCGTTCGTCCGCGGCGGGCTGTGGTGCATCGGGCTGTGGCGCGCCGGACGCCATCAGGCGCGCGACCAGCGCCGCGTCGTACTCCGGAAGGTCGACCACGCCCAGTCTGCGAAGGGCGAGGGCGGCGTCGGGGTCGAGGGCGTCGTGCGCGACGGACAGGGAACGGCGGACGCTCAGGTCGTCGTATTCGAGGTGGTCGAGCCGGCCGGCCTCGGCGGCGAGGAGACCCACCAGGGCGGCGGGGGTCAGGGCGCGACGGGCGGCGAGCCGGGCGGCGGCGATACGCAGCGCGAGGGGCAGCCGGCCGCACAGCTCAGCGAGCCCGTCCATGTCGTCGGCGCTGTCGGGCCCTTGGCCGTCGCGGCCGGACACGGCACGCAGCAGCGCGGCACTGTCCTGGACGCTCAGCGGGGCCAGGGCGAAGCGCGCGGCGCCGTCGAGCGCGGTCAGCGGGGAGCGGCTGGTGACGATGACGGCGCAGCCCGTACCGGCGGGCAGCAGTGGCCGTACCTGCGCGGCCGACGCGGCGTCGTCGAGGACCAGCAGGGTGCGGGTGGGCGCGAGCGTGGAACGCAGCAGCGCGGCGGCCGCGTCCGGGTGTTCCGGGATGGCGCGCGGCGGGATCCCGAGATCCCGCAGGAGTGCGTTGAGCGACTGGCAGGGCGCGACCGGGGTCATGCCCGGGGTGGCGCCGTGCAGATGCAGATGGAGCTGTCCGTCGGGAAACCGGTCGCGGAGGCTGTGCGCGACATGGAGGGCGAGGGCGCTCTTGCCGACACCGGCCATGCCGCTGACGACGGCGACGGCGGGGTGGGCGGGGCCGGTGAGGAGTACGGAGCGCAGGTCGGCGACGACCGCTTCGCGTCCGGTGAAGTGCGCGGGGGCGGGCGGGAGCTGGGCGGGGGCGGTGTGGGGCGCGGGTGCGGTGTGAGGGGCGGAGGCGGGGGCGGGGGCCTCGGGCGGAAGGTCTCCGGGGGGCCGCGGGTCCTGAAGGACTTCCTGGTGCGCCTGCCGGACCGAGGGCCCCGGTTCGATGCCGAGCTCTTCGACGAGCCTGCGGCGCAGCGACTGGTAGGTGGCCAGCGCCTCGGCCTGCCGCCCGGTGCGGTGCAGCACGAGCATCAGCTGCCGGTGGAACACTTCACGCAACGGGAACTGCGCGGTCAGCGCCGCGAGTTCGGGCTCCAGTCCGTCGGGCCGGCCGAGCTGCAGGAACGCGTCGTACCGCCACTCCAGGAGCAGCAGCCACGACTCGCGCAGGCGGCGCACGGGGGCGGGGATGCCGTCCTCGGGGTCGTACAGCCCGTCGAGCGGGTCGCCGCGCCACAGGTCGAGCGCGGCGCGGGAGCTGTCGACGACGGTCTCCCAGTCATCGCGCCCGTCGCTCGATTCGCCCCGTACCGCGTCTGGCTTGCCCTGTACCGCGTCTGGTTCGTTCCGCACGGACGCCGTCGCCGTCGCCGTCCCCGACGCGGGGCCGGAGCGCGGGGCGCGGCCGGCGGCACGGCCGACGGCACGGATGTACGCGGCGCGTGCCGTGCCGAGGTGCACCTCGAAGGACTCGATGTCCAGTTCGCCCGGCTCCACTCGCAGCACATAGCCGGGCGCCACGGACCGGAGCCGGCCCTCCTCGGCCAGCAGCCGCCGCAGCCGCGTCACATGGTTGTGCAGGGAGGCGTGGGCGGAGGCGGGAAGTTCATCGCCCCAGAGTGCATCTTTCAGAGCGTCCACGGGTACGACGCGATTGGCGCGCAGCAGCAGCGTGCCGAGCAGCGCGCGAAGCTTCGCGCTGCCCACCGTGCGGATCTCGCCCGCGGCGTCGTGCACGGTCAGCGGACCGAGCAGGCCGAACCGCATTGCCTTCCTCCTGCGCTGACCGTTGGCCACATGTTAGCGATGTGTTGGTGAAGGCTGTTTGTATCTCCTCGTCGGATCCGGTGAGACGGTGCTCGGCGTGGATGGCCACACTCGGGGGAGTGTCACCGCCACGCCGGATTCGGAGACAGAGAAAGCCCTGGTCACGCGCGAGTGACCGGGGCTTTCGTCTGCCTCTTCCGGCCGCCTTGCCATCGTCCGAAGGCGTCGCGGATCGTGTCTGAACCGTGTCAGCGGCCCGCCGGGTACCGTCCGTAACCCGGGAGAACCAGGACCGCCCGCGATACGTCCCGTCGCGGCGACCCTCACCGCTCCCCACACTCCCCACGAAGAACGAGGGTGTCCGGGCGGACTTCCTCGGGCGTTGGACGCAGGACCCCCGACTCGGGGCTACGGGTCAGACCTTCTGGACGTAAGCGGCGCGCCACTGCGGCGACGGGTCCGAACCCAGCTCGCTCCAGTACTCCCGCCCCTCGACGATCTTCCCTTCGCGGACCGTCCAGAACGACGCCACCCGGTGCACGCCCATCGCCTCGTGCGGCACCTCCACCTCGGACACCACCGTCCCGCCGTCCGCGACGACCCGTAGCACCCGGATCGACCAGCCCTCCGGGTACTCCGCGTTGATGCTCACATAGTTGTCACGGCCTACGATCCGCTCCCCGCTGACCGGCCACTCGACCACCACATCCCCGGCCAGCAACTCACCGACCCCGGCCCAGTCCCTCTCCTGCATGCGGTCCCACAGGCTGCGCACAATCTCCGAAGGCTCCATCCGGACATCCTGACAGCCCGCTCCCCCGCACGGTGGGGAGACGAGGCGCCTCACCAGCCGTCGCGGGCCCGATGCCCCTCGCATGCGAGTCAGGCGGCGTCCCACTGATGCGCGTGCCCACCCCGCCACTCGACCCAGTTCGGATCGTCGAGAAGATCCCAGGCGTCCGGCAGGCCGGCACGCCGCAGAAACTCGATGACGTCCCGGTCATCGTGCGCGAGACCGAGGATCTCTCCACGCACGGTGACCCGCCGACCGCCGGAGGGCGACGGCCGGTGCACAACGATGGGCGGGGCCATACCCCCAGGGTGCTCCGGACCCGAGGTGATCGCAGCCGCACCGCGACAGAGAAAGCCCAGGCGGCGCCTCGCCCGGCACGCCGTCGCTCGGGTTGAGCCTCCGTCCTGCCTTCGTCACCTCAGCAGCACGGTCACGATGAAGGGAAGCGCACCGGTGAGCATGGCCAGGAGCGTGGAGGCGAGCGTCTGGCCGTTCACTGCGGTGTTGGGACTCGCGATGACATAGGACAGCAGGTCGTTCACCCGTGCGTCTGCTTCTGAGATGTCGGCGGCAAGCCGAGGAGCCCGAGGGGGCAGCGCTTCTTCAAGTCGGCGGATCGAGACGGCCCTTGCCTGCTCCACGATCCACGAGAGGCGCCACTGCGAGTAGAAGCAGAACAGTGTGATCGTGATCATGAACACACCCGCCAGAGTCCACTTCATGACGATGAGAAGACCGTTGCCCGGGTCTATTCGGGACGCGTAGGCGACGGGAACGAAGGCGAGACAGAAGCCCACCGCCGCCATCAGCGTGACGAACCGGTACCAGCGAGCCACTCGCTCAAGCCCTATGGTCCGTGACGGCGCGAACCACAGGAGCTTGACGTTCCGCGGGTTGGTCACGATGCGCGCCAACCGAACGGCGCGCAACAGCCAGTAGGTGCTGTTGGCGGCTCCGGCGCCGGTCACCACGACCACCATGTACGAGGCGATGTCCACGAAGAGGCGGGGCGTGGTTCCCAGAGCGCGCTGGACGCCGAACATCACGAGTATGGCCCCGACGGCGCCGAACGCGACGTAGCGCCATTGGCGCTTCGGCGAGATCCCACGGTCGATCCAGGCGTGGACCGCCGTACGGCCGACCGGCGTGAGCATGCGGTCCAGGGAGTCGCACATCGCGTGGAAGGCTCGGCAGCCCACCCATTGGCCGAGGGCCACGATGATGTTGACCCCCGTGTAGTACAGGAGCCACATTCCGTAAGCATGGAACGGCGGCACAGCGCTGGCGAACCAGCCCAGGTGGACAACGGCGGCGACGTACGGCAATCCGAGCGCCAAAGCGAATGGCCAGCAAAGTTTCGCGCGCCACGTCGCCACGGTCCCCGAAGCCCGGACGCCGGCCATGCGCAGGAGCACGACCCGCGCCATGTCCGCCCCGTAGCGCGCATGAAGGTCCCCCCGGTTCGGCATCAATGCCTCCGATACCCGACAACCCCGCCGATTCGGCCCACGATCAAGCGTGGCATTCGGGGGTGCGCCTCGAGGGCATGAGTCGGTAACGAGGCCATAGGGGTCCATTTCGCTGTACGACGAAGGCCGTACGAGGGCCACTTGATCAGCTCCCTCTCGCCGTCCCATCACTTCTGACGAGACCCCTGACAGGTGCGGAACCTGACGCGAGGCACGGCTGTCCGTTTC
This sequence comes from Streptomyces sp. NPDC091376, assembly GCF_044757085.1. Classification (NCBI taxonomy): domain Bacteria; kingdom Bacillati; phylum Actinomycetota; class Actinomycetes; order Kitasatosporales; family Streptomycetaceae; genus Streptomyces; species Streptomyces sp. NPDC091376. The sequence goes on from NZ_JBIVUF010000002.1 coordinate 101,762, forward strand.
AGACAAGGAGCGACCGCGCAGCACCTCACCACGAACGTCGCAGCCTCCACCCGCGACGAGATCTCCGAACGAAACGACATCTATGTTGGACAACAAGAGGTATCATTTCACTGACAAGATCAGCAGCGGAGGAAGCATCCACATGGCCAGAACAGTCATCGACCTCGACGAAGACATGGTCACCGAGGCCATGCGCATCTTCGGCACCAAGACCAAGGCCAAAGCCGTCCGCCTCGCCATGGAAGACGCCGTCAAGAGGCACCTTCGTCAAGAGGGCTTCGACGCCATGGAGGCCGGCGAGCTCGACTTCAGCGATATCGTCGAGAACACCGGGCCCCGCAACGCGGACGGCTCCCTCAAGCGCGACGGCGACCGGGACGGAGGCCGGGCTGCCTGATGCAGGACCGCTACCTGATCGACAAGTCCGCCCTCGCCCGCTGGACGAAGCCGAACGTCAAGGAGGTACTCAAGCCTCTGCACGAGCGCTACCTCCTCGCCGTGTGCCAGCCCACCGAGTACGAGATGATCCACTCCGCACGGGACAGCTCGGAGGCGACGCGGATCAGCACCTGGCTCCACGCCTTCGACTACCTCCACGCCGACGACCGCGCCTTCGCCCGCGCCCTGAAAGTCCAGCGCCACGCTCTCAACGCGGGCTTCCACCGCGCCCTGTCCCTCCCAGACCTACTGATCGCCGCCACGGCAGAACTGCACCGGCGGACGGTCCTCCACTACGACGGCGACTTCGACATGATCGCCTCCCTCACCGGCCAACCCACCGAATGGGTCGTCTCGCCCGGCAGCGCCGACCGATGAGAATGCTGGCCTTCCTCACCTCCGATGAGTTGTCTGGTGTCCCTCATCGAATGGTCGTTGGGGAATTCGGCAGCTGGCCTGCGTCAGCGCACTGGTCACCCTGTACAGCCTGGCTCTGCGTGGATCCCTGCGGGTCCTGGGCTGGATCGCCGAAGCAAGCCTCGTCGAACTAGCCCTCGCCATCTTCTTCCTGGCGCCGATCGCAAGCGCCCCCTCCGCCTATTCCGCCTCTGCTCGGGACGACGACCAAGCCCGTCGCCACCGGCCTGACGCTCCGTATCCGCCGTATTAACCTGATGGCGCTGGAGGACTGGGCCGCGAGTGGCGATAGAGCGCGTCCGGCTCACTACGGCTGTGGAGCGCTCCCGGGTCACGCACGCCAGCAAACTGGCCTGGCGGGACGCGGGGCTGTTGGGCACGACCAGCTACGGACCGCCTCGCAGCCGCCGCGCAGCCCCGCTCCGCTGCGGTCTCTCAGTCCTGGATGTACCGGACGATGACGCGCATGCGCGTGCCCCGCTCCGTTTGCCAGCTCGCCTCGTCCCCGACCTCTCGCCACATCAGGTCCTTCCCCAGCGGGGTGTCAGGGCTCAACCGCTCCGCCTCGTCACCCGCGAGCATCGCGATCTCGTACGTCATGATGCCGGGCTCGTCCGGGTCCTCGACTCCGACGAGGCATCCAGGGACGACCACCGCCCCGCCCGTCAAGGAGGAGTCAGGGACCACTTGGTCGAGCAGGGCACGCAGGTGACGGCGCCGCTCCTGCAGGGCCTGGCGCTGCCCCAAGAACCGGGAATACCGGCTCCCTCTTGGTGAACACCCAGGGGCGTAGCACGCACCAGAACGGCCGGCGGGACACTGATCGCGAAAGCGACCGGACTCTCGCCGGCCGCTTTCGGATTCGAGCTCACGTAGGGAGCGAAGTGCTCGACGGGATGAGCGCGCGGGTCTCCCGCGAACGCCGAGAACCCGTCGGCTGCGCGGTCACGCTCTCCGACTCCGTAAAGCCCATCCCGACGGAGTCCAAGTACTCCGACCAGCAGGGAAGATGTACCTCCATCACACCCTATGGGCACTGCCTCAAAGGGAGGGGGCCGGGTGTTGTGCCCGCCCATGGCACGGGCGGGCACAACGCCAGTCAGGCGGCGGCGGGCATCATGAAACCCGGCGGAAGCGCAGCATGGCGGCTATCGCAGCAAGGATCAGCGCACAGCTTCTCGTGGGCGAGCACCGCCAGTATCGCGACCTGAAGTCGCGTCTGCTGGCCCAGCTTCTCCACGATCCGCGCTATGTGCGCCTTCACCGTCCGCTCCGCGATCCCCAGCTGCCGGTTGCCAACTCCCTTACCCAGCAGGAGAAGAACCTCCTTCTCCCGGTCCGTCAGCCTTTTGAGCTTCCACAGACCGCGCACGGGGGCTGCCCCCATGTGCCGGTAGGCACAGCTACTGTCACCTGCGTCGGACCGTTTGGTCATGTCGGCCCCCTCCTGAACACCGCCTTTTCCAGCAGAGCCCCGTGCCCTGGTTCGGCGGTGATCACCACTCAATCTAGCGCCCTGGCCGGATGTGCGTACATCACAGAACGTTCACTGACCTGCCCAAACGGGCCTTGTTTTAAAGGGAGTTGCACTTTCAGACAGTGGCCCGAGGGGCGCGGCCGACGGCAGGTCGGCAAGGTCGGCAAGGTCGGCAAGCCGGTCGACATCACCGACAGCTACAACAAGGAAGTGCCCTTCGCCATCAAGGAGAGCACAACGGCGTCGAGGGGGCTCCCAAGTGGTTGGACGTCCTCGGGAAGGGGGTGCTCTGGGGTAGTTATGAGGCCAGGCGTTGGGTAGTCCGGGTGGCAGAGCAGGTACAGGCGCAGGCCCCAGAAGAACCGCGAGCCCCTGCTAACGTGCCGCCGATGTCCACTGGGGAGGGAGCAGCCATGGCGGTCCTGGGGCGCCGGATCAGATTCACGGCGGTACTGGTGGGCGTGGTGCTCGCGCTGACCGGGTTCTCGTCGAGCGGCGGGAGTTACGCCAAGAGCAGCGGCCACGACCGCGGGGGCGGCGGCTGCTCCAGCTCGAAGTCCGGTACGACGAACACCGACGATGTCAACGACAACTCCGGAACCACCGGTGGGGGTAGCGGGGGCTCGAAGTCCACGCCCACACCCAGCCCGACCGCGCTGCCCGCACACGTCGAGTTGATCAGTTGCGCTGGCCCGGGCCGCCCGAAGGCCACGATCAAGGTCACCTCGCACTCGACCGTCGAGCGCAACGTCCGCACCTCGATCACCTTCGAGTGGGAGGGCTACGGGGTCGAGCACCACATGATTGAGGTCAAGCTCAAGGCGGGCGCCAGTCAGATGATGGACATCGATATGAAGAGGGCGGACAAGGCTGGCGTTGTCGAGCGGTGCGCCCTGGGTCCGATCGAGACACCCTAGTTGCCTTCGGCGGAGAGCCGGTGCGGTTCCATAGGTGGCCTGGCGAACTCTGGCAGGTACACCAGGCCGTCTTCACCCGGGCCGACGGACGCCCCAAGGACGCCATGCGCCGCATGGGAGACGCCTTCCTGCCCGCCCCGGAACAGGCGCCTAGGCTCGCGACTGAGACTAGAACTGAGACTGGGGACCGCCGCGCGGCCCGCTCCCGCCGCCGTCACCGCGTCCGCTGAACGAGAAAACCCCAGGTCGGAATGGATCCGACCTGGGGCTTCAGATGAGCCGCCTTCGGGATTCGAACCCGAGACCTACGCATTACGAGTGCGTTGCTCTGGCCAACTGAGCTAAGGCGGCATGCTGCCGATAGAACCGTTCCGGCAGGAGCAGGCTCGCATCAGCAGCGGCGCTAAGTCTACAGGGTTGTTCGGGGTGCCCCCGACCGGCCCGGTGATCACCCCGACAGGGTGGGTCCGGGCCGGTGGTGGGGGCGAGGGGCTGCCGTCGTCGACTACTTGCAGCGCTTGCCCGACGAGGGCGGCGTGCCCTCCAGGAGGTAGGTGTTGATCGCCGTGTCGATGCAGTCGCTGCCGCGTCCGTAAGCCGTGTGACCGTCGCCGTCGTAGGTGAGCAGGGTCCCCGAGTCGAGCTGGCCGGCGAGGGCCTGGGCCCACTTGTAGGGGGTGGCCGGGTCGCGCGTGGTGCCGACGACCAGGATCGGGGCCGCTCCCTTCGCCTCGATGCGGTGGGGGGCTCCGGTGGCCGGGGTCGGCCAGTAGGCACAGCTCAGGGAGGCCCAGGCGAAGCCCTTGCCGAAGACCGGGGAGGCCTTCTCGAAGTCGGCGGCTGATGCGGTGACCTCGCCGGGGGAGGCGAAGGCGGGCGGCAGGTCGAGGCAGCTGACGGCGGAGTAGGCGGACATCAGATTCGAGTACGAGCCGTCGCTCTCGCGCTCGTAGTAGGTGTCGGACAGTGCGAGCAGTCCGGCGCCGTCGCCGTTCATGGCCTGGGTGAGGCCCTCGCGGAGCTGGGGCCAGGCGGCCTCGTCGTACATCGCGGCGATGACACCCGTCGTGGCCAGCGACTCGGTGAGGTCACGGCTCTCGCCGGTCGGGACCGGGGCGGCGTCGACCTTGGCGAAGAAGTCCTTCATCCGGTTCGCGGCGTCCGCCGGCGACGTGGTGCCCAGCGGGCAGTCGGTGCGCTTCACACAGTCGGTGGCGAAGGACTTGAACGCCGTCTCGAATCCCGCGGTCTGGTCGCGGTTCATCTGGCGCGCGGGCAGGGACGGGTCCATGGCTCCGTCGAGCACGAGCCGGCCGACCCGGTCGGGGAACAGCTCGGCATAGGTCGCGCCGAGGAACGTGCCGTACGACGCCCCGACGTACGACAGCTTCTCGTCGCCCAGCACAGCCCGCAGGATGTCCATGTCCCGGGCCGCCTCGACCGTCGAGACATGGGGCAGGACCTTGGCGGACTGCTTCTTGCAGCCTGTCGCGAAGCCCTTGAAGGCGGTGCTCAGTTTGCTGATCTCGGCCTGGTCGTCGGGGGTCTGGTCGCTCTGTGTGTACGCGTCCATGGCCTTCCCGTTCAGACACTCGACGGGTTCGCTGCGGGCCACTCCGCGCGGGTCGATGGCGACCATGTCGTACCGGGCCCGGACGGGGGCGGGATAGCCGACGCCCGCGTACCCCTGGAGGTAGCCGACGGCAGAGCCGCCCGGCCCTCCGGGATTCACCTGGAGCGAGCCGATCCGCTTGCCTGGCCCGGTGGCCTTCACCCGCGCCACGGCCAGCTTGATCGAGGGCCCGTCCGGCTTCGCGTAGTCCAGCGGTGCCTTGAGGGTGGCGCACTGGAAGCCGGGCGCGCCGCAGCTCCGCCAGCTCAGCTTCTGCGTGTAGTACGGCTTCATCTCGGCCGTCGACACCGGCGAGGGCGCGGCCGCTCCCGGGACCGACGACGAACCCGAGGGTTCGGACGCCTCCGAGGTCGAGCTGCTGCCGCTGCAGCCGGAGACAAGCAGCCCCAGGGCTGTGGCGAACGCGATGGCGGAGGTCCTGAGGAACTGCCTGTTGTCCATCTTGGGAGCCTATCCGCCGTGAGCCGTATCGTGCCCCTTCGCACCCGTATGGGTGATTCGAGCGCAGGGGTGGGTCAGCCGGTACGAAGCGCCATCGTCATCGCCTCCACCGCCAGCAGGGGCGCCACGTTCGCGTCCAGGGCCTCACGGCATGCCAGGACCGCCTCTATCCGGCGCAGGGTCCCCTCCGGGCTGGAGCCGCGGGCCACCCGGTCCAGCGCGTCCCGTACGTCCTCGTTCGCGAGGGCGACCCGGGAGCCGAGCTGCAGCGCCAGCACATCGCGGTAGAACCCGGTCAGGTCGGTGAGCGCGAGGTCGAGACTGTCCCGCTGGGTGCGCGTCCTGCGGCGCTTCTGTCTGTCCTCGAGCTCCTTCATCGCCCCTGCCGTGCCGCGCGGCATCCGGCCACCCGTCGCCGCGCCCAGGGCGGCCTTGAGATCCTCGGTCTCCTTGGTGTCGACCTCCTCCGCGACCTGCTTGGCGTCCTCCGCGGCCGCGTCGATCAGCTCCTGAGCGGCCCGGAGACCGCCGCCGACGTCCTCGACGCGCAGCGGGAGCTTGAGGACGGTGGCACGGCGGGCACGGGCCGCCTCGTCCGTGGCGAGCCGGCGTGCCCGGCCGATGTGCCCCTGGGTCGCGCGGGCGGCCGACGCGGCCGCCTCGGGCTCGATCCCGTCCCGTCTCATCAGCACGTCCGCGACGGAGGCGACGGGCGGGGTGCGGAGCGAGAGATGCCGGCAGCGGGAGCGGATCGTGGGCAGCACGTCCTCCAGGGAGGGCGCGCACAGCAGCCAGACCGTGCGCGGGGCGGGCTCCTCGACGGCCTTCAGCAGGACGTTGCCCGCGCCCTCCGTGAGGCGGTCGGCGTCCTCCAGGACGATGACCTGCCAGCGGCCGACCGCGGGCGACAGCTGGGCGCGCCGCACCAGGTCACGGGTCTCCTTCACACCGATGGAGAGCAGGTCCGTGCGCACGACCTCGACGTCTGCGTGCGTACCGACCAGGCTGGTGTGGCAGCCGTCGCAGAATCCGCAGCCCGGCGCACCGCCCATCGCGCGGTCCGGGCTGGTGCACTGCAGGGCCGCCGCGAACGCCCGTGCCGCGGTGGAGCGTCCGGAGCCGGGTGGGCCGGTGAACAGCCAGGCGTGCGTCATCTTGGACGCGGGCGGCGACTGCTCACCCGCCGATACAGCGGTGACGAGCGTGTCGGCGTCCCGGGCAGCGGCGGCGAGCTGCTCCTGGACGCGGTCCTGCCCGACCAGGTCGTCCCACACGGCCATGCTGCCGCCACCGCCTTCCGACGTCGTACGAGGCTACGAAGGTGTCGCACCGGGTTCCCATTGTGGAGCAGCGGACCGACAGTCCCCGCCGCCTGTGGACAACCCGCCCGCCCCCACGACGTACCGCGCCGTGAGGGCTGGGCCCGGCTAACGCCTCCGGTACCGCTCGTCGTCGTCCTCGTGCGGGCCGAGCAGTTCGTCCGCCAGGGTCGGGAGATCGTCGAGCGGGGTCTCCTCCGCCCAGTCGGACCGGCGGCGCGGACGGCCCTGCTCGTCGACCTGCGGCAGCTCACGCGTGCGCTCGTCCGGGTTCGCGGGCCGCTCGTCCCGGAAGATGCCCTCGGGCACCCGGTCGGCGGGCCGCTCGTCCCGCACGGGCGGGAGGACAGCCGTCTCGTCCGCGGCGGCAGCTCCACGCGACTCGTCCCGCACCGGCGGAAGCACCGCAGTCTCGTCCGCGGCGGCGGCCCCCGGTCCCTCGCCCTGTGCCGGCTCCGAAGCCCGGTCCCGCGCGGTGTCCGTGGTCCCGTCCGGAACCTGCGGCAGGACCGTCGTCTCCTCGTCCTGCTTCGTCATGCCGATGCGCGGCCGCGGCGTTTCCACCGTCTGCGTCACGTCGTTCGATCCCACCACCGGGGTGGGAGCGGTCGTCTCCGCGGCCGACACCGCGGCCGCGGCGGCCGCCGCCGACTCGGCGGCGCGGCGCGCCGCCTCGGCCCGCAACAGGGCCTCCTCGGCCTTGCGCTGCTTCTCGACGCGGCGCTCCTCCGCCTCCGCCCGGAGCCGGGCCTCTTCCTCGGCCTGCCGACGACGGCGTTCCGCTTCCTCCCGGAGGGTCTTCTCCTCCGCCTCGCGCCGGCGGCGTTCCTCCTCGGCCAGCAGCCGCGCCTCCTCGGCCCGCTGCCTGGCCTCCTCAGCCTGCCGCTCGGCCTCCTGGCGGCGCGCTTCCTCCAGCTCGCGGCGCTTGCGCTCCTCCTCCTCGGCCCGCAGCTTGGCGAGCTGTTCCTGGCGCTCGCGCTCCAGGCGCTCCTCCTCGGCCTTGCGCGCGGCCTCCTCCTCGGCCTTGCGGCGGGCCTCCTCCGCGGCGGCCTTCCGCGCCTCCTCCTGGGCCTTCACCTCGGCCTCGGAGAGCGGAAGCACCTGATCGAGCCGGTGCCGTACGACCGTGGTCACGGACTCCGGTTCCTGGCCGGCGTCGACCACCAGATAGCGGCCCGGGTCGGCGGCGGCCAGGGTCAGGAACCCGGCCCGTACCCGCTGGTGGAACTCCGCCGGCTCCGACTCCAGCCGGTCGGGCGCCTCCGTGAAGCGCTCGCGCGCGGTCTCCGGGGACACGTCCAGCAGCACCGTCAGATGCGGAACCAGTCCGTCCGTCGCCCAGCGCGAGATACGGGCGATCTCGGTCGGGGACAGATCGCGGCCCGCGCCCTGGTAGGCCACCGACGAGTCGATGTAGCGGTCGGAGATGACGATCGCACCGCGCTCCAGCGCCGGGCGGACGACGGTGTCGACGTGCTCGGCCCGGTCGGCGGCGTACAGCAGCGCCTCCGCACGGTTCGAGAGCCCACCCGACGAGACGTCGAGCAGGATGGAACGGAGCCGCTTGCCGACGGGGGTGGCACCCGGCTCGCGGGTGACGACGACCTCGTGGCCCTTGGCGCGGATCCACTCCGCGAGCGCGTCCACCTGCGTGGACTTCCCGGCGCCGTCGCCGCCCTCGACGGCGATGAAGAAGCCGGTCGCCGAGGGCGCCTGCGCGGGGTCGGCGCCGCGGCGCACCGCGTCGGCCAGGTCGCGCCGCAGCGGCACGCCGGACCGGTCGTCGGTCTTGGCGAGGACGATCACGGCCACGGGCAGCAGCAGCGCGCCGACCAGCATCAGCGTGAACGCGGCGCCGCCGTGTGCGAAGACGAAGTCGCCGCTGGCGAGGCGGTGCGGGCCGATGGCCGCGGCGAGCAGCGGAGCGCCGACCGCGCCGAGTGCGATGGTGACGCGGACGACGGCCTGCAGATGCTCGGTGATCCGCGGTCGGCGGTACTCCTCGGTCTCCAGGTCGATCAGCGCGTGCCCGGTGTGTGCGGCGACACCGGCCGCTCCGCCCGCGAGGACCGCGAGGAAGAGGACCGTCGCCGTGTCCGGTACGAGCCCGAGCGTCAGCAGCGCGATGCCGGTGACGGCGATGGCGATCGCGAGCAGCCGTCGGCGCGACAGCGCGGGCAGCACACCCTTCGCGGCGCGGATGCCCAGCCCCGTACCACCGGTCAGAGCGAGGACGAGCAGGGCGAAGGCGACCGGGCCGCCGCCCAGGTCACGCGTGTGCAGTACGGCGACGGCCACTGCGGAGGCGATGGCTCCGGCGATCGCGGCGCAGGCCAGGACCAGCAGCGGGACCGCGCCGGTACGCCCCTTGTCGAGGCCGCTGCCCGTGGCAGGACGGCGCAGGCCCTCCAACGGCGAGCGGGGGCGCGGGGTCTGTGCGTCAGGAAGTTCGACGGCGGACAGGACGGACAGCGACGCGGCGAAGAGCCCTGCCGCGACGTACGACCCGAGCGCGGCCTGGTGCAGTGAGAACCACTCGATGCCGGTGCCGAGCAGATTGCCGATCAGCGTGGCGACGAGCAGGGCGGCGGCGCCGGCCGGAACGGCCACGAACGCGGTGCGCAGGGACAGTCGGCGCAGCGCGTCCTGGTGGTCAGGCAGCGGGCGTACGGCCGCGCCCTCGAGCGGGGGCGGGGGCAGCAGCGCGGGCGCCGCGCTCTCCCGGGCGACGGTCCAGAACCGTTCGGCGACGCCGATGACGAAGGCGGTGGCCAGCAGATACGCGACGGCGTCGCCCGGTGTCCAGTCGATCCACAGCGGGGCGATCACGAGCAGGGCGATACGGACGCCGTCGGCCCCGATCATCGTCCACCGGCGGTCGAGGGGGCCGCTGGGCGCCGTGAGCGAGGTGAGCGGGCCCAGGAGCACGGCCCCGAAGAGCAGCGTCGCGAGGAACCGGGCGCCGAAGACGGCGGCGACGGCGAAGGCGGCACCGCGATACCCCCCGCCGAACGCCCCCTCGGCCACTGCCGTCTGAAGTGCCAGCAGCACCAGCACCAGCAGCGCGAGGGCATCACCGATGCCGCCGACGAGTTGTGCACTCCACAGTCTCCGCAGCGCGGGTACACGCAACAGCGACCGTACGGCGCGCTCGCGTGAGTCCACGATCAGTGCGTCTGCGGCACGTGCGTCGGGGTCAGAGGTGGGGCTCTGGGCCGTTGGCTGCTCGGCTCGCGTCATCCGCCCAGCCTATCCGGAGGACATTGCTCCTCGGAGGCCCAGTCCGAACAAATGGGCGGCGGGAGCATGCGGAGGGGCACCCGAGGATGGTCCTCGGGTGCCCCTCACACAGGAAAAGCCCTGCTACTCGTCCGAGGACGACGTCTTCGCCGAAGCCCGCGCCGACGCGGTCTTCTTCGTGGCCGCGGACGTCGTCGCCGTCTTCTTCGCCGCCGACTTCGTGGCGGTCGTCTTCTTCGCGGCGGTCTTCTTGGCGGTCGTCGTCTTCTTCGCCGCCGTCTTCTTGGCCGCCGCCTTCTTCGCGGGGGCCTTCTTGGCGGTCTTCTTCGCCGGGCCCTTGGCACGCTTCTCGGCGAGCAGCTCGTAACCGCGCTCGGGCGTGATGTCGTCCACGCTGTCGCCGGTCCGCAGGGTCGCGTTCGTCTCGCCGTCGGTGACGTACGGACCGAAGCGGCCGTCCTTCACCACGACCGGACGCTCGCTCACGGGGTCCGTGCCGAGCTCCTTCAGCGGCGGCTTGGCCGCGGCCCGGCCACGCTGCTTCGGCTGGGCGTAGATCGCCAGTGCCTCGTCCAGCGTGATGGCGAAGAGCTGCTCCTCGGTCTCCAGCGAGCGCGAGTCGGTGCCCTTCTTCAGGTACGGGCCGTAGCGGCCGTTCTGCGCGGTGATCTCGACGCCCTCGGCGTCCTTGCCGACGACGCGCGGCAGCGACATCAGCCTGAGCGCGTCCTCCAGCGTCACCGTGTCCACGGACATCGACTTGAAGAGGGAGGCGGTCCGCGGCTTCACCGCGTTCTTACCGGTCTTCGGGGTGCCCTCGGGGAGGATCTCGGTGACGTACGGTCCGTAACGGCCGTCCTTGGCGACGATCTCGTGGCCCGTCTGCGGGTCCTTGCCCAGCTCGAAGTCGCCGCTCGGCTTGGCCAGCAGCTCCTCCGCGAGCTCGACGGTCAGCTCGTCCGGTGCGAGGTCGGCGGGGACGTCGGCGCGCTGGTGGCCCTCCGAGTCCTTCTCGCCGCGCTCCACGTACGGGCCGTAGCGGCCGACGCGGAGTACGACGCCGTTGCCGACCGGGAAGGACGAGATCTCGCGGGCGTCGATCGCGCCGAGGTCGGTGACGAGCTCCTTGAGGCCACCGAGGTGGTCGCCGTCGCCGTTCCCGGCCTCGGCCGCACCGCCGCCGCCCGTGCCCTCACCGAAGTAGAAGCGCTTCAGCCACGGCACCGCCTGGGCCTCGCCGCGTGCGATGCGGTCGAGGTCGTCCTCCATCCTGGCGGTGAAGTCGTAGTCGACGAGCCGGCCGAAGTGCTTCTCCAGCAGGTTGACCACGGCGAAGGACAGGAACGACGGGACGAGTGCCGTGCCCTTCTTGAAGACGTAACCACGGTCCAGGATCGTGCCGATGATCGACGCGTACGTCGAAGGGCGGCCGATCTCGCGCTCTTCCAGCTCCTTGACCAGGCTGGCCTCGGTGTAGCGGGCCGGGGGCTTGGTGGCGTGCCCGTCCGCGGTGATCTCCTCGGCCGTGAGCCGGTCGCCCTCGGCGACCTGCGGCAGCCGGCGCTCGCGGTCGTCCAGCTCGGCGTTCGGGTCGTCGGCGCCCTCGACGTACGCCTTCATGAAGCCGTGGAAGGTGATCGTCTTGCCGGAGGCGGAGAACTCGGCGTCCCGGCCGTCGGAGCCGGTGCCGCCGATCCTGACGGTGACGGAGTTCCCGACCGCGTCCTTCATCTGGGAGGCGACGGTCCGCTTCCAGATCAGCTCGTACAGACGGAACTGGTCGCCGGTCAGTCCGGTCTCGGCAGGGGTGCGGAAGCGGTCGCCCGAGGGGCGGATCGCCTCGTGCGCCTCCTGCGCGTTCTTGACCTTTCCGGCGTACGTGCGCGGCTTCTCCGGCAGGTAGTCGCCGCCGTACAGCTGGGTGACCTGCGCCCGGGCCGCAGCGACGGCGGTGTCGGAGAGCGTGGTCGAGTCCGTACGCATATAGGTGATGAAGCCGTTCTCGTACAGCTTCTGCGCGACCTGCATCGTGGCCTTGGCCCCGAAGCCGAGCTTGCGCGAGGCCTCCTGCTGGAGGGTCGTCGTACGGAACGGGGCGTACGGCGAGCGGCGGTACGGCTTCGACTCGACCGACCGGACCGCGAACGCCGCGTTCTCCAGCGCGGCCTTGAGCGCACGCGCGTTGGCCTCGTCGAGGTGGAGCACCTGGGCGGACTTGAGCCGGCCGTCCGAGCCGAAGTCACGGCCCTGGGCGACGCGCTGTCCGTCGACCGTGGTCAGCCGGGCGGTGAAGGCGGCCGGGTCGGACGCGTCACCGGTGCGGCCGGTGGAGAACGTGCCGGTCAGGTCCCAGTACTCGGCGGAGCGGAAGGCGATGCGCTCGCGCTCGCGCTCGACGACGAGACGGGTGGCCACGGACTGGACACGGCCCGCGGACAGCCGGGGCATGACCTTCTTCCACAGGACCGGCGAGACCTCGTAGCCGTAGAGGCGGTCGAGGATGCGGCGGGTCTCCTGGGCGTCGACCATCCGCTTGTTCAGCTCGCGCGGATTGGCGACGGCTTCCTGGATGGCGGACTTGGTGATCTCGTGGAAGACCATCCGCTTGACCGGGACCTTGGGCTTGAGGACCTCGAGGAGGTGCCACGCGATGGCTTCGCCCTCGCGGTCCTCATCAGTGGCGAGGTAGAGCTCGTCGGACTCGGCGAGCTGCTCCTTGAGCTTCCTGACCTGCGCCTTCTTGTCGGCGTTGACGACGTAGATCGGCTGGAAGTCACGCTCGACGTCCACACCGAGGCGCCGGACCTCGCCGGTGTACTTCTCGGGGACCTCGGCGGCACCGTTCGGGAGGTCGCGGATGTGTCCGACGCTCGCCTCGACGACGTAGCCCGGGCCGAGATAGCCCTTGATCGTCTTCGCCTTGGCAGGCGACTCGACGATGACGAGTCGGCGGCCGCCCTGTGCGGTCTCGCTGGTCGGGGACAACTTCGCTCTTCTCTCCGGTCGACGCTCGGTGGGCTCGTACGGCGTACAACGTACGGCGTACGGCCGTACTGCACGTGCTGTCGCTGCGGAGTGTGACGGTACAACCCGCCCCCGTGTCAAACGGCAAAAGCCCGCAACGGCCACTCGAACGGTAACCCGACTCCGGGCATTCCTGCCGCCCGGACTCCCATGGCGGTCGCCAGGATGCAGCAGAAGGTCCCTGGCCGGGAGGGGACTCAGACGCGGCTGAAACACCAGACACCGAGGACGAGGAACACCGCCCCGAAGATCGTGGCGAGGGTCGCGGCCGTGGCGGGATTCACGCCGTGCGCGACCGGTGCACGATGCAGCACCCGTGCTCCGGTCCACAGCAGCAGTGCGACTCCGAACAGCGCGAATGCCGTTCCCGCGAAGATCGCCGGACCGCTCTCCATGCGCGTCTCCCCCTCCTCGGCCTGAACCCGGGATGCCCCCCGGGGCCGAGGCTGACACCTCCTGGCGTCGCCCACGCGAACTTCGCGTGAACGCGACTCGGGTTCACCCGCCCGGCGCCGGACCGGGCGACTTCCGGAGGAACGGCTTCCGGTGCGCCGGGACGTCCGCTCAGTCGCGCTGCGGAACCGGTTCCAGGAAGCCCTCCTGGACCAGGACCCGGATCGCACCCGGCGTACGGTCCCGCAGCATGACCGGGTCCTCGCCGACGAGCTGGGCGATGGCGTCGAGGATCCGCCCGGCGTTCAGCGTGCCGTCGCAGACGCCCGCGAAGCCGGCACCGACCGTGTCCACCTTCGTGGCACGCAGCATGCCCCGGTTCTGGCGCAGCACGACATGCTCGGGGTCCTCCGCGCCGGGAGGCCCGACCTGCTCCTGCACCACCGCGTCGGCGAGCACGAAGTGGTCGGCGAGCAGCGCCGCGTCGTCGTGCGTGCGCAGATAGTCCTGCCGCGCGAAGTGGGCCCGCACGGTCTCGCCGAGAGGCTGCTCGACGGGGTGCGGCCACTCCTCGACGACGATCGACGGCTGCTGCCCCGCCGCGGCCTTCCGCAGCGTGATCCAGCCGAAGCCGACCGCCCTGGTCCGGCGCTCCTCGAACTCGTCCAGCCACGCGTCGTACCGCGCCGCGTACTCCTCGGGAGCGGTGCGGTGGTCACCGCTGTCCCTGAGCCACAGCTCGGCGTACTGCGTCACGTCCTGCACCTCACGCTGCACGATCCAGGCATCGCAGCCGCGCGGCACCCAGGAGCGCACCCGCTCCTGCCAGTCCTCGCCTTCCACGTGCTGCCAGTTGGCGAGGAACTGCGCGAACCCCCCTTCGTTCAACCGCTCCCCGGACTGCTGAACGAGCGAGCGGCACAGATCGTCCCCGCCCATCCCGCCGTCCCGGTACGTGAGTCGCGCGCCGGGTGAGATGACGAACGGGGGGTTCGACACGATCAGGTCGTACGTCTCGGACTCGACCGGCGCGAACAGCGAGCCCTCACGCAGCTCCGCTTCGGGGGCACCGGACAGGGCGAGCGTGAGGCGGGTGAACACCAGCGCCCGCGGGTTGAGGTCGGTGGCCGTGACCCGGGTGGCGTGCCGGGTCGCGTGCAGGGCCTGGATACCGGAGCCGGTACCGAGGTCGAGGGCGGAAGCCACGGGAGTCCGGACGGTGATCCCGGCGAGTGTGGTGGACGCGCCTCCGACGCCGAGCACGACGCCCTCGTCATGGCCGCTCGCGCCGCCGGCTCCACCGACCGCGCAGCCCAGGTCGGAGACGATGAACCAGTCCTGGCCCTCGGGGCCGCCGTACGGACGGATGTCCACCGTGGCCCGGATGCCGTCGCCCGCCTCGACCACCCAGCCGTCGGCGAGCGCCTCGTCCAGCGGCAGCGCGGCCCGGGCGCGCTCGGGCGGCACCGCCCCCCGCAGCAGGAAGAGGCGTACGAGCGTCTCCAGCGGGGAGTCCCCCCGGGTGGCGCGCAGGGCCGGGACGGTCTCGCTGCGGGCGAGAGCCGCGTAGGCAGGCGCACCGAGCAGATCGAGCAGCCCGTCGACGGTGAATTCGGCGGCGAGCAGGGCGTCGCGGAGCCGGGCTGACTGATCAGGGACGGGAAGGCCTGCGGCCAGGCTGGTCGTACTCACCCGCCCATTCTCACCCGGGGGCCACCGCCTCCGCGCCCGCTGCCACGCGCACCGCCGTCCCGGGATGACGGGGAACCCCGGGACGAACGCGGGCCGGGACTACTCGGCCTTCTCCTCGGACGACTTCGACGCGCCGGCGGACTTCGACGGCCCCGCGGCGTTCGACGGCTCGCTCGCCGGCTTCGATGCGCCGGACCCCGCGTCGCCGGGTGCGGTCACGGAGGGCTTGACCCGCTGGCAGCCCTTCTGCTTCCCCATCGCCTTGCCCAGGTCGCCGGCCTGGAGCTTGTCCAGGGCGTCCTGGTCCATCTTCTGGATCTTCTTCAGTCCGTTCGCGACGTCCTGCAGCCCGTCCGCGAACTTCTGCTGGTCCTTCGGGTCGAGCGCGTCGACCTGCTTCTTGAGGGCGAGGTACGCGGTCGCGGTCTCGTTGAGCTCCTTGACCGCGTCCTGCTGCACCGTCTCCTGGCCCTCCCCGGGCGGGGAGCCGGCGGCCTGCACCGCGGCAGCGAGCGCCTTGTTGGCGTCGGCGATGTCCTTGAACGCCTTGGAGTCGGCGGTCTGTATGTCGGCGGGCTTGCCGTCCACGGACGTCGAGATGATCGTCTGCTGGGCGTTGGCGCGCTTCTGGATCTGCGGCTGCGCGGCGTCGCAGACGCTCTTCGCCCAGGCGTCCACCTTGCCGCTGTCACCGTCATCACTGCAGCCCGACAGCGCGAGCACCAGTACCGCGCCGCCGGAGACGGCGGCCGCAAGCTTCTTGTTCACCGGATCGGTCCCTTCCAAGGCTCTCGGCCCCGGAACATACACGCCATCTGGGCGACAATCCTGTGGTAAATGTCGGGATGGATGGCCTTTATGGCCATTTACACCAAGAGAGACAAGGCTCACCGACCTCGCCGGCCGCGGACACGCCAACGGGCGGACACCGCGGTGAACCGCGCCATCCGCCCGTGCTGTGAGCAGGCGTTTCGTACAGGCCGGACGTTTACTGCGAAACGACCGCCGGGTCCGGTGACTTCGACGTCCGGTCAGCGGCGTTGCCTTCGTCACCCACGGCTACGGAACGCCTCTTGGAGACGTACACGGCCCCGACGATGACGAGGATCGCCACGGTCGCGACCGCGGCCCTGATGCCCGCGTTGGCGTCGTCCCCGTAACTGAACTGCACGACCGCGGGCGCGATCAGCAGCGCCACCAGGTTCATCACCTTCAGGAGCGGGTTGATCGCCGGGCCCGCGGTGTCCTTGAACGGATCGCCGACGGTGTCGCCGATGACCGTCGCGGCGTGCGCCTCGCTGCCCTTGCCGCCGTGATGGCCGTCCTCGACGAGCTTCTTGGCGTTGTCCCAGGCACCACCGGAGTTGGCGAGGAACACGGCCATGAGGGTGCCGGTGGCGATCGCACCCGCGAGGTACGACCCCAGAGCGCCGACGCCGAAGGTGAAGCCGACGGCGATCGGGGCCAGCACGGCGAGCAGACCGGGCGTGGCCAGCTCGCGCAGCGCGTCCTTGGTGCAGATGTCGACGACGCGTCCGTACTCCGGCTTCTCGCTGTAGTCCATGATCCCGGGGTGCTCGCGGAACTGCCGCCGCACCTCGTAGACCACCGCGCCGGCCGACCGCGACACCGCGTTGATCGCCAGCCCCGAGAAGAGGAAGACGACCGCGGCGCCGAGGACCAGTCCCACCAGGTTGTTGGGCTGGGAGATGTCCAGACTGAGGTTCATCTCCTCGGCCTTCGCACCCACCTCCGCCACGGAGGTGGCGATCGCGTCGCGGTACGAGCCGAAGAGCGCGGCCGCCGCCAGGACCGCGGTCGCGATGGCGATGCCCTTCGTGATCGCCTTCGTGGTGTTGCCGACGGCGTCCAGGTCGGTGAGGACCTGCGCGCCCGCGCCCTGGACGTCGCCGGACATCTCCGCGATGCCCTGGGCGTTGTCGGAGACCGGCCCGAAGGTGTCCATGGCGACGATGACACCGACCGTGGTGAGCAGTCCCGTGCCGGCGAGCGCCACGGCGAACAGCGCGAGCATGATCGACGTACCGCCGAGCAGGAACGCTCCGTAGACCCCGAGACCGATCAACAGCGCGGTGTAGACGGCGGATTCCAGGCCGATGGAGATGCCGGCGAGCACGACGGTGGCAGGGCCGGTGAGCGAGGACTTGCCGATGTCGCGCACGGGACGCCGGTTCGTCTCGGTGAAATACCCGGTCAGTTGCTGGATCAGGGCGGCCAGCACGATACCGATGGCGACGGCCACGAGCGCGAGGATGCGCGGGTCTCCGGCGTGAGCCTTGATCGCGGGCTCCGTGACACCGCTCAGCTCGGCGTACGACGACGGCAGGTACATGTACACCGCCGCCGCCACCAGGACGAGCGAGATCACCGCGGAGATGAAGAACCCTCGGTTGATGGCGGTCATCCCGCTGCGGTCGGCGCGCCGCGGGGCGACCGCGAAGATACCGATCATCGCGGTGACCACGCCGATCGCCGGGACGATCAACGGGAAGGCCAGACCCAGATCGCCGAAGGCGGCCTTGCCGAGGATGAGGGCGGCGACGAGCGTGACGGCGTACGACTCGAAGAGGTCGGCGGCCATGCCGGCGCAGTCGCCGACGTTGTCACCGACGTTGTCCGCGATGGTGGCGGCGTTGCGCGGGTCGTCCTCGGGGATGCCCTGCTCGACCTTGCCCACGAGGTCGGCACCGACGTCCGCGGCCTTGGTGAAGATGCCGCCGCCGACACGCATGAACATGGCGATGAGTGCCGCGCCGAGACCGAAGCCCTCCAGGACCTTCGGAGCGTCCGCGGCGTAGACGAGGACCACGCAGGAGGCACCGAGCAGGCCGAGGCCCACCGTGAACATGCCGACCACGCCGCCCGTCCGGAAAGCGATCTTCATGGCCTTGTGCGCGACGGCCGTCAGATCCTTTTTCGGCTCTCCTTCCGCAGGAGTCGCCTCACGCGCGGCCGCGGCCACACGCACATTCGCCCGTACGGCAAGACGCATGCCGATGTATCCGGTGGCCGCCGAGAACAGCGCACCCACCAGGAAGAAGACGGAACGCCCGGCACGTTGCGACCAGTTGTCCGCCGGCAACAACATCAACAGGAAGAAAACGATCACTGCGAAGACGCCGAGAGTGCGCAACTGCCTGGCCAGATAGGCATTTGCGCCTTCCTGGACGGCTCCCGCGATCTTCTTCATGGAATCGGTGCCTTCGCCGGCAGCCAGGACCTGGCGTACCAGCAACTGCGCGACGACCAGCGCCGCCAGTGCCACGACCGCGATGACAATGACGATCATCCGGTTGTCATCGGTGAGTACCGCGGCCGCGAGAGTAGTGGGGTGGTCGGTCAGGGTTGTGAAGAGCCCCGCCATTCGTCCTCCTTGACGCTCAGAGCTCAAGATGTGGACGGATTGTAGGTAGCGGAACCTGATCAAAACAGTGCGCGACAAACGGAATTGACCTTCGCCCGCTCCTCAGCAAATGATCGCGGCTCAGGATTGCCCCCGAAAGCGGTAATGGGGCAAAAGCATTGACGCTTGATCAATGATCTAGGGAAATGAAAAAGGCCCTGCTCAGCAGGGCCTCTCCGAGAAGCGGGCGAGCGCGTCACCGTCAGCGTGACACACCGCGGGCGGTCACCCGGTCATGAAGCGATCGTGGCCGGATTCGTCGGCCAGCTCATCCGAATGACACCTCCGTGCTCATCCGACGTCACCTCGACGTCATCGACGAGCCCGCTGATCACCGCGAGGCCCATGGCGTCCCGGCCGTCGGCGTCCGCGTCATCGTGCTCCGCGGCGGACGCCGAACCGGAACCGTGCTCCCCGGCAGCGCCGTCGGAGCCTCCCGGCACGGGCACGTCGTCACCGACCTCGATCGAGAAGGTCTTCTCCTCCTCGGTCAGCACGACCCGAACAGGGGCAGTGATGCCATGGCTGCGATGCAGCCCGACAGCACGGCTGCACGCCTCTCCGACGGCGAGCCTGACCTCGTCCAGCACCGCCTCGTCCACCCCTGCCCTGCGTGCCACGGCGGCGGCCACCAGACGGGCCGTCCTGACATGCTCGGGCTGAGCGCTGAAGCGGAGTTCAACGGTGGCCATGCGTCCCCCTCGGACGTACGTGCGTGCGAGCGTGCTTCTCAGGGGCACCGGGCTTGCGCCCGGGACCCTTGCCTTCCTCCGGAACTCCCCGGAGCCTCCGGACCAGCCGGAGCCCCCGGGGAACCGCCGTGACGACTCAGTCGGTCGCCGCGACGGCCTCGTCCACCGTGGTGTGAATGGGGAACACCTTGGTCAGACCAGTGATCCGGAAGATCTTGAGAATGCGCTCCTGGTTGCACACCAGGCGCAGGGAGCCTTCGTGCGCACGCACACGCTTGAGACCGCCCACGAGCACGCCGAGGCCGGTCGAGTCGAGGAAGTCCACGCCCTCCATGTCGACAACCAGGTGGTAGCTGCCGTCGTTCACCAACTCGACCAACTGCTCGCGCAGCTTGGGCGCGGTATACACATCAATCTCGCCACCGACCTCGACGACCGTGCGGTCGCCGCCAGGGCCGGACACATTGCGAGTCGACAGGGACAGGTCCACGGATCCTCCAGCACCTTGCTATCGAGCGGTCGCCCCTCGGTCTCCCCGGCGGAGCCAGGGGACGGATCGCCAGCCGCGATGGCATTCAATCACTTACCGGCAGCCATGCACGACGCCTTGGGACCATTGTCCGTCACGCCGGTGACACACTCGGTGCCGATGGCCATGAATCACCGATCCGGACGACCCGCCGAGAGCGGGGGAACCCGCCCTGCGCCGGGTACGGTCCTCGACCGGCTCACCGCCGGGGCGGGCCGGGCTGCGCGCATCACTCATACGGAGCACTTGCCCCCCAGGCCGGGCCGCCATGCCGTCTGGCCGCACCGCATCCGCGCGGAAGTGATCAACGCCATTCAGCAGGCCGGTATCGAGCACCCCTGGGCCCACCAGGCCACGGCCGCCGAGCACGCCCTGGACGGCGAATCGGTCGTGATCGCCACCGGCACCGCGTCCGGCAAGTCGCTCGCCTATCTGGCGCCCGTCCTCAGCACGCTGCTCGACGGCTCCGAGGCCGCCAACGGACGCGGCACCACGGCCCTCTACCTCGCCCCGACCAAGGCCCTGGCCGCCGACCAGCGCCGTGCCGTGAAGGAACTCGCGGCGCCGCTGGGGAACCGTGTGCGACCGGCCGTGTACGACGGGGACACCCCCGTCGAGGAACGCGAGTGGGTCCGCCAGTACGCGAACTACGTCCTCACCAATCCGGACATGCTGCACCGCGGCATACTCCCGTCACATCCCCGCTGGGCCTCCTTCCTGCGCTCGCTGCGCTACGTCGTCATCGACGAGTGCCACACCTATCGCGGTGTCTTCGGCTCCCATGTCGCCCAGGTGCTGCGCCGGCTACGCCGCGTGTGCGCCCGCTACGGCGCGGATCCCGTGTTCCTCCTCGCCTCGGCCACCTCCGCCGAACCGGCCG
Organism: Streptomyces sp. NPDC091376; assembly: GCF_044757085.1. NCBI lineage: Bacteria > Bacillati > Actinomycetota > Actinomycetes > Kitasatosporales > Streptomycetaceae > Streptomyces > Streptomyces sp. NPDC091376. The sequence goes on from NZ_JBIVUF010000002.1 coordinate 122,278, forward strand.
TCGCCGCCGGCCGGCTCACCGGCCTACCCGTCACCGAGGTCTCCGACGACGCCTCGCCCCGCGGCGAGCTCGTCTTCGCCCTCTGGGAGCCCCCGCTCACCGAGCTGCACGGCGAGAAGGGCGCTCCGGTGCGCCGTACCGCCACCGCGGAGACCGCGGACCTCCTCACCGACCTGACCGTCCAGGGCGTCCGTACGGTCGCGTTCGTACGCTCCCGGCGCGGCGCCGAACTGATCTCCGTCATCGCCCAGGAACGTCTGGCCGAGGTCGACCGCAGCCTTGCCCGACGTGTCGCCGCCTACCGGGGCGGCTATCTGCCGGAGGAGCGGCGCGCCCTGGAGCGCGCCCTGCACTCCGGGGAACTGCTCGGCCTCGCCGCCACCACCGCCCTTGAGCTGGGCGTCGACGTGTCCGGCCTGGACGCGGTGGTCATCGCCGGCTACCCCGGCACACGTGCCTCCCTCTGGCAGCAGGCCGGCAGGGCCGGCCGGTCCGGGCAGGGTGCGCTCGCGGTGCTGGTCGCCCGCGACGACCCGCTGGACACGTTCCTCGTCCACCACCCCGAGGCGCTGTTCCAGCAGCCGGTCGAGTCCACCGTTCTCGACCCGGACAACCCCTACGTCCTGGCCCCGCACCTCTGCGCGGCCGCCGCCGAGCTTCCCCTGACGGAGCAGGACCTGGAGCTGTTCGGCCCGGCCGTGGCCGAGCTGCTGCCACAGCTGGAGAGCGCGGGCCTGCTGCGCAGACGCACCGCCGGCTGGTACTGGACGCGCCGTGAGCGGGCCGCCGATCTCACCGACATCCGGGGCGAGGGCGGCCGGCCGGTGCAGATCGTCGAGGCAGCGACCGGCCGGCTGCTCGGCACGGTCGACGAGCCCGCCGCCCACGCCGCCGTCCACGACGGGGCCGTGCATCTCCACCAGGGCCGTACGTACCTGGTGAAGCAGCTGGACCTGGAGGACTCCGTCGCCCTCGTCGAGGAGGCGAACCCGCCGTACTCCACCACCGCCCGCGACACCACCTCCATCTCCGTCCTGGACACCGACACCGAGATCCCCTGGGGCGCCGGGCGCCTCTGCTACGGCTCGGTCGAGGTCACCAACCAGGTCGTCTCCTTCCTCCGCCGGAAGCTGATCACCGGCGAGGTGCTCGGTGAGACCAAGCTCGATCTGCCACCGCGCACCCTGCGCACCCGGGCCGTGTGGTGGACGGTCACCGACGACCAGCTGGAGGCCGCACGGGTGAACCCGGAGCAGCTGGGCGGCGCCCTGCACGCCGCCGAGCACGCCTCCATCGGGATGCTCCCGCTGTTCGCCACCTGCGACCGCTGGGACATCGGCGGGGTCTCCGTCCCGCTGCACCCGGACACCCTGCTGCCCACGGTCTTCGTGTACGACGGCCATCCGGGCGGCGCGGGCTTCGCCGAGCGGGCCTTCCACACCGCCCGTGAGTGGCTGACCGCGACCCGCGAGGCCATCGCCTCCTGCGAGTGCGATGCGGGCTGCCCGTCCTGCATCCAGTCCCCCAAGTGCGGCAACGGCAATGATCCGCTGCACAAACGCGCCGCCGTCCGCCTGCTCAGCGTCCTCCTCCGGGAGGCCCCGGCCCCGGCTGCACCCCCGGCCCCGCCGTCGGGCCGACCGGCGGACCCGGCAGAGAGCGCTTGAGAGGCAGTGGGCCATCCGGGGGTCCCGAAGGGCCCAGGGGCGCCAAAAGCCCCGGAGGGCCCGCGCGGGATCTGACCTCCGGCGTGTACGGGCCGAGGGCGGCCCGGGCCGTCACATCGGCGATCTCGCCGGCTACCGCGCATCGCACCAGATCCGCCCCTTGTGCCCGGGCCACCCCTGCCGCCGCCACGCACGCCTGTGCCGCCCCCTCGAGAGCCCGGTCCGCCGCCGCGAGCGCCGCGAGGTCCGCCGCGGCACCCGCGCGGTGGCGGGCGACGACCGCCTGGCCCATGGCGAGCACCACGGCGAAGACCGCACACATGGCGCACGCAGCCATGGCCGCCCACACCGTCGCCGACCCCCGGTCGTGATGCCTCATGGCGCACCGCTCCCCACCGTGTCCTCCGCGAGGGCGACGGCTTCCGCCGTCAGAGTGAGCGCCAGTGCTCCCGGGCCGGGACTCGCGGCCTCCACCCGGACCCGCCAGAGCTCGCCTTCGCGGTCCAGCGAGACCTCGGCGTCCCGCGGGGCTGCCGACCGGGCCGCGGCGAGCGCGGCTGCCACGGGCTCCGAGCGGGCGGCGGCCCGCGCCCCGGCCCTGGCGGCGTCCACGCACTGGATCTGCGCGGACGCCGCCATCAGGGCCCACACCAGCGCCATCGTGAACACCACCAGCGCCGGCACAGCGACAGCCGCCTCTGCCGTCACGGACCCCCTCTCCGCGTCGCTCGTCGTCTCAGAACTGCGCATCGAGCGCCTTCCCGATCACCGATTCGAGCGCCTTCGAGACCGTTCCGCTCGTCACCACCTTGTAGAGCACCGCGGCGAAGGCGCATGCCGCGATCGTTCCCATCGCGTACTCCGAGGTGGTCATCCCCGCATCGCCGCGGGTGCGCCTGCCGAGCAGCCATGCCCGCGCACCGGCTAGCCCTGCCCTCATCCGGGCCACGACCCTCAGCTCACCGCACTTGATGCCGGCGAACCTCACATCAGCGAACCTCATACTGGTCAAACTCATGTCAACCCCCTGAACCCATCGTGCAATTGGTGTCTTCGCCGGCCGTCTCAGTTGCCGCTCAGCAGCCCGGTGGCGAGGCCGATCACCACCGGAGCCACCCCGATCGCCAGGAAGGCGGGCAGGAAACACAGGCCCACCGGCGCGGTGATCAGGACCTGTGCGCGCTGGGCCCGGGACGCGGCGGCCCTGGCCCTCTCCGCCCGGAGGCCGGCCGCGAGCCGGGACACCGGCTCGGCCGCGGGCGCTCCCGATGAGGCGGCCCGCTCCAGGCAGCGGGCAAGCCCCTTGGCACCTGGTATCTCCCCGAACCGCCCCCACGCGCGCGCCGGTTCGCTCCCCAGTCGCAGCTCGGCAGCGGCCTGCGCGAGTCGCTCGCCGACCGGCCCGCCCATCGACTGGCCCACCGCTTCCGCCGCCTCCCGTGGCCCCGCTCCGGCCGAGACGCAGGCCGCCAGCAGGTCGGCGGCGAGCGGCAGTTGCCGCGAAGCATCGTCGGCGGATCCACCCGCCTCCCGGTCCCGTGCACGGCCTTGCCGCCATCTGCGGAGGCCGTAGGCCCCGGCAAGTCCCAGCAGGCAGCCGGCGATTCCGCCGGCCAGGGCGTAGCCGGTGATCAGCGCACCCATCGGGAGTGCCGATCGCCGCACCCAGGACGGCACCCGCACCGGACGCCGGGACGGTCGCGTACGACGCTTCGCGGGATCCGCGCCGAGCAGTGCGGAGATCCTCCTGCGCACCCGCCGCTCGCGCCGCCGCGCCGCCGCAACGCAGCCCAGCCAGACCGCGGCCGACAGGAGGGCCGTGGCGACCGCCAGCCGGTGGACCGATTCACCGCTCATGACCGCGCCCCCGCCCGCACGATCCGCACCGCCCAGAACAGCCCTGCGGCCTCAAGCAACCCGCCCACGAGCAGGCACCCCAGACCGGCGGGAGTGTGCAGCAACACCCGCAACGGGTCCGCGCCGAGCGCCCATCCCAGCCCGAGGCCGACGACCGGCAGCAGGGCCAGCACCACCACCGTCGACGACGCGCCGGCCAACTGGGCGCGCAGGGACTCCCGTTGGTCCCGCTCGGCTCTCAGGGCCGCCTCCAGCCGGTCGAGTCCGGCGGCCAGGCCGGCCCCGCTGTCCACGGAGACCAGCCAGCAGGCCGCGAGCCCGGCGAGCCCGTCCGCACCCGGCTCACGGCCGGCGCGCCGCAGCTCCGCGGGCACATCACCGCCGAACCGGGCGGCCGCCAGCACCGCGGCCTCCGAGCCGCCCAGCGCCCCCGTGGCCCGGCCCGCGCTCAGCAGTGCCTGCCCTGGCTGGCGGCCGGCCCGCAACTCGCCCGCGATGCCGCCGCACAGCGCGATCACCGCATCGGCCTTCTGCTCCTTGGCTCTCCTCCGCTCCATGGCCGTCAGCCGCCGCCCCACCAGGGGAATCGCCACCACGGCAGCGACAAGGGGAAGCACCGACTCTCCGAGCACGGCCAGCAGCAGTCCCACCGGCAGGCACAGCCATTCCCGCCGCAGCCGGCCAACGACCGGCCGCCATCGCTCTCTGCCCCACCGGGGCCGGGTCTCCACGGCCCCACCGCCCGCCAGCATCAGCCTCGCCCGTCGCACCCCCTCGTCCCCGGCGACCGTCAGACAGGCCGCGGCTCCCGCGCACACCGCCGCATACGTCGCCATGGTGGTCACCACGCACCTCCGATCAGTGACCGCAGCCGCTCCCAGCCCCGCTCCCGTGTGAAGCGCGCCGCGCCCCACCGCAGCGCCGGAACGGTCACCACCAGCCCCGCCTCGTTCCGCTCCAGCACATGGAGCTCGGCGACCCTGCGCCGGCCGTCCCGCTCCCGCACCAGGTGGATCACCAGTGACAGTGCCGCGGCCAACTGGCTGTGCAGCGCGGCCCGGTCGAGGCCCGCCGCCGTACCGAGGGCTTCCAGCCGGGCCGGGACGTCCGCGGCCGTATTGGCGTGGACAGTGCCGCAGCCACCGTCATGGCCCGTGTTCAACGCGGCGAGGAGATCGGTCACTTCGGCACCACGCACCTCCCCGACGACCAGCCGGTCCGGCCGCATGCGCAGGGCCTGGCGCACCAGGTCCCGCAGGGTGACCAGGCCCGCACCCTCCTGGTTGGCAGGTCGGGACTCCAGTCGCACCACATGCGGATGGTAGGGCCGCAACTCCGCCGAGTCCTCGGCCAGCACGATGCGCTCCTGCGCGCCCACGAGTCCCAGCAAGGTGGACAGCAGCGTCGTCTTGCCGGTGCCCGTGCCTCCGCTGATCAGATAGGAGACCCTGGCTTCGATCAGCGCGCGGAACAGCCGCTCGCCACCCGGCGGGACCGTCCCCGCCTCGACCAGCTCGCCCAGCGAGAAGGCCCGGGGCCGCACCACCCGCAGCGACAGACAGGTGGAGCCGACCGCCACCGGAGGCAGCACCGCGTGCATCCGCGTGCCGTCGGGGAGCCTGGCGTCCACCCAGGGCCGGGCGTCGTCCAGCCGTCGCCCCGCCACCGCCGCGAGCCTCTGCGCCAGCCTGCGCACCGCCGCCGCATCGGAGAACGTGACATCGGTGAGCCGGAGCCCGCCGCCCCGGTCGACCCACACCCGGTCGGGCGCCGACACCAGCACATCCGTCACCGCCGGATCGGAGAGCAGTGGCTCCAGGGGCCCTGTGCCGACCAGTTCGCACCGCAGTTCCTCGGCGGCACCGAGCACCTCCGTGTCGCCGAGCAGTCGCCCCTGCGCCCGCAGCGCGGCCGCCACCCTGGCCGGGGTCGGCTCTGCCCCGCTCTCGGCAAGCCGCTGCCGCACCGCTTCGAGCAGCAGCGAGGTCATGGCGCACCTCCGTCCGCGAGCGCGCGCTCCCAGAACGCCGAGCAGAACCTGGCCAGAGGCCCGCGCGGAATCGCACCCGGCGGAACGCCCCCGTCCAGATCAGCGAGGAGCCCTGTCTCCACCGGGAGTTCGCCCGCCAGTGGCAGTTCGAGTGCCTCGGCCACCCACTGCTCGTCGAGCCCGGAGGCATACGGCCCGCGCACCACGACCCGCAGATCGCCGAGGACCATGCCGGCCGTCGTCGCGACGCGCCGGGCGGCAGCCACCGCCCGCAGCTCCCCCGGGACGACCAGCAGCCCGAGATCCAGCTGCGCCAGTGCCTCCGCGACACCCTCGTCGACGCGACGCGCCAGATCTACGACGACCACGCCTCCGCGTCTGCGTGCGGCAGCCAGCACCGATCGCATGGCCTCCGGAGGGATCACCACCGAATCGCCCCGGTCCCAGCTGAGCACCCGCAGCCCGTGCGCCGAGGGCAGCGACTCCTCCAGCGCGCCGCCGGCGACCCGGCCCCTGGACGCCGCGAAGTCGGGCCACCGTCTGCCCTTCGCCTGCTCTCCTCCGAGGAGCACGTCGAGACCGCCGCCCAGCGGATCGCCGTCGACGAGCATTGTGCGCCGCCCCTCGCGGGCCGCCGTCACGGCAAGCGCGCACGCCAGCGTGGAGGCCCCCGCGCCGCCCCGGCCGCCGATGACGCCGACCGTCAGCGCGGGACGGCCGACGCCTTCGGCCACATCGGCGATCCTGTCCACGAGCCAGCCCTCGGCGTCGGGCAGCCGCAGCACACAGTCGGCGCCGATCTCCACCGCCCGCCGCCACACCTGTGGATCGTCCTGGTCGTGTCCGACGAGCAGCACACCGCGTCTGCGGGTGGCTCCTCGGCACCGCGCCGCCGCGTCGTCCCCGACGAGAACCAGCGGTGCGCCCTCCCAGCTCCCCCTCTCCTCGGGCACCGAATGATGGACCTGCGGATCGGCGCCCGCCGCGGCGCAGAGCCTCAGCAGATCGTCGAGCAGAGCCAGGTCCTCCGTGATGATCAGCGGCCCGGCCCGGCGCTCACCGGCCGCCGGTTCCCCGCCGTTCGCACCGGTCATGCGCGACGCCCCGGACGCCCCGTGCGGGCCGGCCGTGATGGATCCCGCCACAATTTCTCCCCCTCTCACCGCGCTGCGCGGTGGCTGCCACGGGGTCGGCACACCGCCCCCGCAGGTGTCCCGCACCGCTCTCACCACACGGCGAGATCGATCCGGGACAGGTGAAATCCTTCGGTCCGTGAACTTTCGCGGACGGAATCACCGTGCACGGCGCCGGAAAATCGTGTGGATCTTGCTCCAGAACTGTGGACAACTCACCGCTTGTGAATATCCCGGTAGCTCATACCGGCGACTTTCGGCATGACTTTCGGAGCGCAGTGCTACAACTACAGAGAGTGACGCGAGCGGGGCGGCGTGAAGCCGGGCCGTCGAGGGCGCCGAGAGGGGAGAACGATCAGATGCGGGGAGCGAAAACGCGTCCGGACATGCGACGACCCCCGCCGGGGGGGAGAGCGGGGGTCGTCCCCACGGCCGACTCGGGGGGGGAGGAGCCGGACCGGGTTAGCACGGTCGCGAACGATCCGTGACTTCCATGGTGTACCCGAGAGCCTTCTCAGGCAAACCCACGCGCCCTAGCTTACGCCGAATGGAGGGCGCCTATGCTCTGCGTCGTGGAAAACCACTCCTTGCCTCGCGCAGCAGCCTTCTTTGACCTGGACAAGACGGTCATTGCGAAGTCGTCGACGCTGACCTTCAGCAAGTCCTTCTACCGTGGCGGACTGATCAACCGCCGCGCCGTACTGCGGACTGCGTACACCCAGTTCATCTTCCTCGCGGGCGGCGCCGACCACGACCAGATGGAGCGGATGCGCAAGTACCTGTCCGCGCTCTGCAAGGGCTGGAACGTCGAGCAGGTCAAGGAGATCGTCGCCGAGACGCTGCACGACCTGATCGACCCGATCATCTACGACGAGGCCGCCTCCCTCATCGAGGAGCACCACGCCGCGGGCCGCGATGTCGTCATCGTCTCGACCTCCGGAGCCGAAGTCGTCGAGCCGATCGGCGAGCTGCTCGGCGCCGACCGCGTGGTCGCCACCCGGATGGTCGTCGGCGACGACGGCTGCTTCACCGGAGAGGTGGAGTACTACGCCTACGGCCCGACGAAGGCCGAGGCCGTCAAGGACCTCGCCGCGTCGGAGGGATACGACCTGGCGCGCTGCTTCGCGTACAGCGACTCCGTCACCGATGTCCCGATGCTGGAATCCGTGGGTCATCCGTACGCGGTCAATCCGGACCGCACGCTGCGCCGCGAAGCGGCCTCACGCGGCTGGCCGGTTCTCGTCTTCGACCGTCCGGTTCGACTCAAGCAGCGCATCCCGGCGTTCACGATGCCGGCGCGTCCCGCACTTCTCGCCGCGGCAGCGGTGGGCGCGGCGGCGGCCACCGCCGGGCTCGTCTGGTACGCCAGCCGGCGCCGCAGCGCCGCCTTTGCCCGTATTTGAGATCAAAAGTAAAAAGTGCGGACAGGGGTTCCGCTTGCCGGAAGGCTGGAGTACAAAGGACTTAACGGCCCGCGAGACCCGGGACATCCGAGAGGATTACCTTCTACGCAACAAAGGCCCCACGGACCGAGCATGAACGCCGAGCACCCACGCGACGTCGACCCGTCGATTACGGGCCAGCCGCACCAGGTGACGGGCAAAGTTCCCGACCTGATGGGCAACATATCGAGGACGCTTGGTAACTGGGCCGACATGCCAGCGGCGGTACCAACCGGTACCGCCGCAACCCTTTTCCGGCCTCGCCGAGATCTCCGGTCTCTTCGAACGGCCTGTCAGGCCGCTCCTCGCTGCAGAGCCTCACACACCGCCGTCGACTCCCGCACGCCGAGTTCGACGGCACGGCCGCAGTGCGCGATCCAGGCGCCCATCCCCTCCGCGGTCCCGGAGAGATAGCCCTCGAAGGCCTCCATGTACGCCGTACGGCCGAGTTCGGCATGACCGACCTCGGCAGGGCAGATCGACTTCGGGTCGAGTCCGCTGCCGACCAGGACGATGCGTTCCGCCGTACGGGCGACCAGGCCGTTGGACGACGAGAACGGGCGCAGGGCGAGCAGTTCGCCGTGCACCACCGCGGCCATCACCAGAGCGGGGGCCGAACTGCCCGCGATGACCAGCCCGGAGAGCCCCTCCAGCCGTCCGGCGACCTCGTCCGCGTCCGGGAGTGGCGCCTCGATCAGCGGCTCGTCGACCTTCTCCCCCGCGAGCCGTGGCCGGCCGACCGTCTCATCGGGCACCGCGCCGCCCTCGGCCACCAGATGGAGCCGGGCCAGCACACGCAGCGGGGACTGACGCCAGATGGACAGCAACTGGCCCGCCTCGGCAGTCAGCCGGAGCGCCGCTCCGACGGTACGGGCCTCCTCCTCGCCACCGAAGTCGCTGCGTCGGCGCACCTCCTCCAGAGCCCAGTCGGCACCCGAGAGCGCCGCGGAGGCGCGGGCTCCGCGCAGCGCCGCCTCCGAGGTCACCTCGTTGCTACGGCGCCGCATGACGCGGTGCCCGTAGACCCGGTCGACGGCCTTGCGCACAGCGTCCACGGCATCCGTGACCCCGGGAAGATCACCCAGCGCGGCCAGGGGGTCAGAGGCGTTCGTACTCATAAGTAGGGAGGCTACGCGCCTCCGCCCCCCGCCTTCGCCCCACGATGGAGTGGTCTTCTTCACGCACAGTGGCCACTGCGGGCGATCAGCCCGCTACCGTTGCTGAACATGAAGATCGCTTTCGTAGGGAAGGGCGGCAGCGGCAAGACGACGCTGTCCTCGCTCTTCATCCGCCACCTCGCCGCCCAGCAGGCCCATGTCGTCGCGGTGGACGCCGACATCAACCAGCATCTGGGGGCGGCACTCGGACTCGACGAGGACGAGGCCGCGGCACTGCCGGCGATGGGCGCACATCTTCCGCTCATCAAGGACTATCTGCGCGGCACCAATCCGCGGATCACGTCCGCCGAGACCATGATCAAGACCACGCCTCCGGGCGAGGGGTCGCGGCTGCTGCGCGTACGCGAGGACAACCCGGTCTACGACACGTGTGCGCGGACCGTACGACTCGACGACGGGCAGATCCGGCTGATGGCGACCGGACCGTTCACCGAGTCGGATCTCGGAGTGGCGTGTTACCACTCCAAGGTCGGGGCGGTGGAGCTGTGCCTCAACCATCTCGTCGACGGCGCGGACGAGTACGTCGTGGTCGACATGACGGCGGGGTCGGACTCGTTCGCCTCCGGCATGTTCACGCGCTTCGACATGACGTTCCTCGTCGCCGAGCCGACCCGCAAGGGCGTCTCCGTCTACCGGCAGTACAAGGAATACGCACGGGACTACGGCGTCACCCTGAAGGTCGTCGGCAACAAGGTGCAGGGCCCGGACGATCTGGACTTCCTGCGCGACCAGGTGGGCGAGGACCTGCTCGTCACCATCGGGCATTCGGACTGGGTGCGGGCCATGGAGAAGGGCCGCCCGCCCCGCTTCGAGTTGCTGGAGGACCCCAACCGAACGGCACTGGCCACGCTGCGGCAGGCGGCGGACGCGTCGTACGCGCGACGCGACTGGCAGCGGTACACGTCCCAGATGGTGCACTTCCATCTGAAGAACGCGGAGAGCTGGGGCAACGCGAAGACGGGTGCCGACCTGGCCGCTCAGGTCGACCCCGCCTTCGTCCTCGGGGAGCGGGCGGCGGAGGTCAGCGCCCCGCAACCGGTCTGATCACAGCAGGTCCGTCCTGTGCCAACCGGTCCGGGACGGTCCCGTTCCCGCTGTCCGTCGGCCACACCAGACGGGGCTCGCCCGCCGCAGTGCGTTCATCCGCGCCCGCGACGCCATCCGCACCCGAGCTGCCGGCCCGGGTCCCGTTGGCAGGCCCGGCGGGCCCGGCGGGCAGCGCGGGCCCGGCCGCCCCGAGCGGCTTGTCGGACCCGGCGGGTCTGCCGGACCCGGCAGGCTTGTCGGACCCGGCGGGCTCTGCACCCATGAAGGCCTTCCAGCCCTTCGCCGGTGCCCTGCCGACCGGCAGAGTGCGAAGCTTCTCCAGGACCTTCGGGTCCTGTGCGTCCAGCCAGTCGACGAGCTGACGGAACGACACGCACCGGACGTCCCGCTGCACGCACACGTACCCGATCGTCTGCTCGACGGCGCGCATGTAGGCGCCGCCGTTCCACGACTCGAAGTGGTTCCCGATGATGAACGGCGCCCGATTGCCCTTGTAGGCACGGGTGAAGCCCTTGATCAGACCGTCACGCATCTGGTTGCCCCACAACGTGTGCATGCTGGGCGCGCCCTTCGCCGTGCCCGACTGGTTGACCATGAAGTTGTAGTCCATGGACAGCGTCTCGAAGGCACGGCCGGGCACGGGGACCATCTGCAGCGACAGGTCCCACAGACCGCGTTTCCTGTCCGGCCAGATCTGCTCGCTGATGCCGCTGGTGTCGTAGCGGAAGCCGAGCTTGCTCGCGACCCGCATGAAGTTCTCGCGCCCCTCGAGGCAGGGGGTGCGGGCGCCGATGAGCTCCCGGTCGTAGTCGAACGGGAGTGACTTCTCGCGCGGCAGACCCGCGTTCGTCCGCCAGTTCTTCACGAAGGACTTGGCCTGGTCGAGCTCGCTCCTCCACTCGTCGGCCGACCAGGTCGTCCCACCGCCCTGCGGGCCGCAGAAGTGGCCGTTGAAGTGCGTGCCGATCTCGTTGCCGTCCAGCCAGGCTCCGCGCAGTTCGCGCACGGTGGCCTTGATTCCCTCGACGGTGTTGAAGCCGATGTCGGAGCGGCCCGCGGAGTGCTTCGGCGGGTCGTACATCTCCGCCTTCTCCTCGGGCAGCAGATACACGCCGCTAAGGAAGTAGGTCATCGTCATGCCGTACTTCTCGCCCACCTTGCGGAAGTGGGAGAAGAGCTTCGACCCGTCCTCGCTCGCGCCGTCCCAGGAGAAGACCACGAACTGCGGCGGCTTCTGACCGGGCTTCAGGCGCTGCGGCTCGGGCAGGCCGGGCTGGGATCCGGTGTACGACGTCGAACCGTCGCCGATGAGGCCGGGGCCGCCGAAGGCGCCGGTCCCCTCCTTCCCGCCGAGCGATCCCGCGCTGGGCCCGCCGGAACATCCGGCAAGACCCGCGACCAGCGCGACGACCACGGCGCCGAGGACGGCCTTTCCTTTGACGGGCAGCATCCGAGCACCCTCTTCCCTCGTAGGGCAGCGACGTGCGACTCATACGCCGATACGACGTCGATCCCGGACAAATTCACATGCCGTCGGGGAGAAAGGAGCGCAACAGGCCGAGCCAGGATGATTAATCGCTGAATCAGGTGAAAGAGTGCCCTATTTGCCCTGAAAATCATGTCTCAGTCTTTACCCTGCATTACGATCCATTTACCGAGAGTTCGGACGGTACCCGTTCGGGCTCCGGCTCTCGACCATCCCGCCGCTGTACGCCGTGACCCACGGCCGCGCCCCCACGATCCGCGACCGCGCCGCCCCGGAGGAGACGGGAACCATGCCCGCCTGCCAGCCCCGTACGACGACGACGCCTGCCGCCACCGACGACCCGCCTCGGCCCCCGCACCGGCCGGACAGAGGCCTCCGCGTCCACCCCGCCGATCTGTCCGCCTCGATCAGCGTCTTCCTCATCGCCCTTCCGCTCTCCCTCGGCATCGCCCTGGCCACCGGCGCGCCACTCCAGGCGGGCCTCGTGGCCGCCGCCGTCGGCGGTGTCGTCGCGGGCCTGCTCGGCGGGTCCCCGCTCCAGGTCAGCGGCCCCGCCGCGGGGCTCACGGTGATCACGGCCGATCTGATCCAGCGCTACGGCTGGCGCGCCACCTGCGCCATCACGGTCGCTGCCGGCCTCGCACAACTCGCTCTGGCCGCGGTACGGGTGGCCCGTTCCGCGCCCGCCGTCAGCCCGGCGATCGTGCACGGCATGCTCGCCGGCATCGGCGTCACGATCGCCCTCGCCCAGCTGCACATCGTCCTCGGCGGCACTCCCCGGAGCTCCGCGGTCGGCAACGTCCGGGCGCTGCCCGCACAGCTGGCCCACGTCCAGCCGGCCGCGCTGTCGGTCAGTGCCGTGACCATCGCCCTGCTGCTCGCCTGGCCACGCATTCCCGGGAACACCGGCCGGGCGCTCAGGAAGGTTCCCTCCGCGCTGGCGTCCGTGGTCGCCGCGACCGTCGTCGCGGTGCTCGCGGGGCTCAGTCTGCCCCGTGTGGACCTTCCGTCCTGGAGCAGCCATGCCCTGCCCGCGCTGCCCGACGGCACGATCCCCGGTATCGCGGCCGCGGTCCTGACCATCACGCTGGTCACCAGCGTGCAGTCACTGCTGTCGGCGGTCGCGGTCGACAAGCTCGCGGCGGCCCGCAAGGACGCACGCCCCACCGTCCACCGCTCGGACCTGGACCGCGAGCTGGCCGGACAGGGCGCCGCCAATGTGGTCTCGGGCGCGCTCGGCGGACTGCCCGTCGCCGGAGTCGCGGTCCGCAGCACGGCCAACGTCAAGGCGGGAGGGATCAGCCGGCACTCGACGATGCTGCACGGACTGTGGGTCGCGGTCGCCGCGCTGCTGCTCCCGCCCGTCCTCGGTCTGATCCCGCTGGCCGCACTGGCCGCGCTGGTGATGGTCGTCGGCGTCCAGATGGTCAACCTCACGCATCTGCGCAGCGTGCGGCAGAACCGGGAAATACTGGTGTACGCCGTGACGACGACGGCGGTCGTGTTCACGGACGTCCTCGCGGGTGTGGCCATCGGGATCGCGGTGGCGGTGGCGGTCGCGCTGCACCGGCTGACGAGGACCCGGATCACCATGGAGGAGCGCGACGGGATCCACCGGGTCCGGGTGCGCGGTCAGCTGACGTTCCTCGCCGTGCCACGGCTGAGCCGGGCGCTGGCGCAGCTGCCCCATGGCGTCGACGCCGTCGTGGAGCTGGACGGGTCGTTCATGGACCACGCCGCGTTCGAGGCGCTGCACGACTGGCAGGCGGCTCACCAAACACAGGGCGGCACGGTCGAGTTCACCGGCCGGTCCGGCGGGCGGATCGCCGAGCCCGCCTCCGAGTCCCACGCCTGCTGCCGCCCCTGGACCCCCTGGCGCAATCACCACTGCGGTGAACACCCGGCGGCGGAGGGCGAGCAGCGGCCGGGCAGGCGCAGGCATCAACTGGCAAGCGGGCTCAGCTCCTTCCAGCGCAACACGGCACCGCTGGTGCGCGGTGAGCTCGCGCGTCTCGCGCGTGAGGGCCAGCGCCCTTCCCAGCTGTTCCTGACCTGCACGGACTCCAGGCTGGTCACGAGCATGATCACCGCGAGCGGCCCCGGTGATCTGTTCACCGTGCGGAACATGGGCAATCTGGTGCCCCTGACCGACGAGGAGACCGTGGACGACTCGGTCGCGGCGGCCATCGAGTACGCCGTGGACGTCCTGCGGGTGGACTCGATCACGGTCTGCGGCCACTCCGACTGCGCCGCGATGGAGGCCCTGCTGAACGCTCCGCCGGACGGCACCGGTGCGACGACCCCGCTGAGGCGCTGGCTACGGCACGGCCGGCCCAGCCTGGAGCGGATGAGGTCACGGCGCCATGCCTGGGCCAGGATCTCCGGCAGGCTGCCCGTCGACGCCGTGGAGCAGCTGGGTCTGACCAATGTGGTCCAGCAGCTGGAGCATCTGCGCGCCCATGAGTCGGTCGCACGGAGGCTCGCCGACGGCACGCTGCAGCTGCACGGGATGTTCTTCCACGTCGGCGAGGCCCAGGCGTATCTGCTGACGAGCGGGGAAGAGCCCGACCGCATCGATGACGTCTTCGACCGGGTGGCTCCCGTCCCGCCGACAGAGGGCACCCCCGCCCGGCCGGCGGCGGCCTGATCCGACCACCGGTCGCCAACCGCCGGCCTCAGCCTGATCCGGCCGTCGGCCGCCGACGGCCAACCGCCGGCCTTCACCCGGCGACCGCCGACTGCTGACCGCCGACTGCCGCGGCCTGAACCGACCGGACGCGGCACACGTGAGTACGAGTGACCCCTTCTCCCCACCGCCCGGGGAGAAGGGGCCATTTGTCCAGGCCCCCGATGGGCCGACAGGTCTAAACCAATTATCTGAAGGCTCTTGTCACCCGGCCCTCTGGCTGATGAGCTATGGCCTGGGACACATAGGCACATAGGACGCCCTGGGAAAGGGAGATGTCGTGAGCAACGAAAGCCTGGCCAACCTCTTGAAGGAAGAGCGGCGGTTCGCGCCGCCGGCCGAGCTGGCCGCGCACGCCAACGTGACGGCGGAGGCGTACGAGCAGGCCGAGGCGGACAGGCTTGGCTTCTGGGCCGAGCAGGCGCGCCGGCTCACCTGGGCCACGGAGCCGACCGAGATCCTCGACTGGTCGAACCCGCCCTTCGCCAAGTGGTTCGCCGACGGCAAGCTCAACGTCGCGTACAACTGCGTGGACCGCCATGTCGAGGCGGGCCTCGGCGACCGGGTCGCCATCCACTTCGAGGGCGAGCCGGGCGACAGCCGGGCCGTCACCTACGCCGAGCTCAAGGACGAGGTCTCCAGGGCGGCCAACGCCCTGACCGAGCTGGGCGTCCGCAAGGGCGACCGGGTCGCGGTCTATCTGCCGATGATCCCCGAGGCGGCCGTCGCGATGCTGGCCTGCGCCCGGATCGGCGCGGCGCACTCGGTGGTCTTCGGCGGCTTCTCGGCCGACGCCGTGGCGTCCCGTATCCAGGACGCCGACGCCAAGCTCGTCATCACGGCGGACGGCGGCTACCGCCGGGGCAAGCCCAGCGCGCTCAAGCCCGCCATCGACGAGGCCGTCGCCAAGTGCCCGCAGGTCGAGCACGTGCTGGTCGTCCGCCGCACCGGGCAGGACACCGCCGTCACCGAGGGCCGGGACGTGTGGTGGCACGACATCGTCTCCCGCCAGTCGGCCGAGCACGCCCCCGAGGCGTTCGAGGCGGAGCACCCGCTCTTCATCCTGTACACGTCCGGTACGACGGGTAAGCCCAAGGGCATCCTGCACACGTCCGGTGGCTACCTCACCCAGGCGGCCTACACCCATCACGCCGTCTTCGACCTGAAGCCCGAGAGCGATGTCTACTGGTGCACCGCCGACATCGGCTGGGTCACCGGCCACTCGTACATCGTGTACGGACCGCTGGCCAACGGCGCGACGCAGGTGATGTACGAGGGCACGCCGGACACCCCGCACCAGGGCCGCTTCTGGGAGATCATCCAGAAGTACGGCGTCTCGATCCTCTACACGGCGCCGACCGCGATTCGTACGTTCATGAAGTGGGGAGACGACATCCCCGCCAAGTTCGACCTGTCGAGCCTGCGCATCCTCGGCTCGGTCGGCGAGCCGATCAATCCCGAGGCCTGGATCTGGTACCGGGAGCACATCGGCGCCGGCAGGACCCCGATCGTGGACACCTGGTGGCAGACCGAGACCGGCGCGATGATGATCTCCCCGCTGCCGGGCGTCACCGAGACCAAGCCGGGCTCGGCCCAGGTCCCCCTGCCCGGAATCTCCGCGACCGTCGTGGACGACGAGGCCCACGAGGTGCCCAACGGCGGCGGTGGCTACCTGGTCCTGACGGAGCCGTGGCCGTCGATGCTCCGCACCATCTGGGGCGACGACCAGCGCTTCATCGACACCTACTGGTCGCGCTTCGAGGGCAAGTACTTCGCCGGCGACGGCGCCAAGCGGGACGACGACGGCGACATCTGGCTCCTGGGCCGCGTCGACGACGTCATGCTCGTCTCCGGCCACAACATCTCGACGACCGAGGTGGAGTCCGCGCTGGTCTCCCACCCGAAGGTCGCCGAGGCGGCGGTCGTCGGCGCCGCGGACGAGACGACCGGCCAGGCCATCGTGGCGTTCGTGATCCTGCGCGGTACGGCGAGCGAGGACGAGGGCCTGGTCGCCGAACTGCGCAACCACGTCGGCGCGACGCTCGGACCGATCGCCAAGCCGAAGCGGATCCTGCCCGTGGCGGAGCTGCCCAAGACCCGCTCGGGCAAGATCATGCGCCGGCTGCTGCGTGACGTCGCGGAGAATCGTCAGCTCGGCGATGTCACGACCCTGACCGACTCCTCGGTCATGGACCTGATCCAGACGAAGCTGCCGTCGGCAACCTCGGAGGACTGAGTCCGCACGGAGGACTGAGTCCGCGCGGCGGACTGACTCCTCGCGGTCGGCCGAGACCTCGCGGTCGACCGATTCCGCACGTCACACGGCATGGGGCACCCGGAGCAAACGCGCCGGGTGCCCCTTTTGCACTTAAGGTGAAGATCACCGGATTCACCCTTGCGCACCAAGGCGAGTTCTTAGGTAACGTAATGACCGCATCAAAGTCGTGACAAGAAAAACCTAGGTGTGCCGGGAAGTCTGGTCGGCGTGTGCTCTGACGTGCCTATCCGACCGGAGGTCCCCGCCCGTGGCCGCGCCCAACCCCACCCCCCGTAAGTTCCTCGGACGCCTTTCCCTGCCCGAGCGGACCTTCGTGGCGGACGCGCTGCGAACTGAGACCGTCGGCGGCATCCTGCTGCTCGTCGCCTCGGTCGCCGCGCTCCTCTGGGCGAACACGCCCCTCGGCCGCAGCTACGAGGCCGTGAGCGACTTCCACATAGGCCCGGCCTCACTCGGCCTCGATCTGTCCCTCCAGCACTGGGCCGCTGACGGGCTGCTCGCGATCTTCTTCTTCGTCGCCGGTATCGAGCTCAAACGCGAGCTGGTGGCCGGGGAACTGCGCGACCCGAAGGCCGCGGCACTGCCCGTCATCGCGGCCATCTGCGGCATGGCCGCGCCCGCGCTCGTGTACGCGCTGGTCAACGCGATCGGCGGCGGCTCCATGGCCGGCTGGGCAGTACCCACGGCCACCGACATCGCCTTCGCGCTCGCCGTCCTCGCGGTCATCGGCACATCGCTGCCGTCAGCGCTCCGCGCGTTCCTGCTGACCCTCGCCGTCGTCGACGACCTCTTCGCGATCCTGATCATCGCCGTCTTCTTCACCAGCGATCTGAACTTCGCCGCGCTCGGCGGGGCGGTCGTCGGCCTCGGCGTGTTCTGGCTGCTGCTGCGCAAGGGCATCCGCGGCTGGTACGTGTACGTCCCGCTCGCCCTCATCATCTGGGGCCTGATGTACAACAGCGGCGTCCACGCCACCATCGCCGGTGTCGCGATGGGCCTGATGCTGCGCTGCACCAGGCACGAGGGTGAGGCCCACTCCCCCGGTGAGCACATCGAGCATCTGGTCCGGCCCGTCTCCGCCGGTCTCGCCGTCCCGCTGTTCGCCCTGTTCTCGGCCGGGGTAAGCGTCTCGGGCAGCGCGCTGCACGCCGTCTTCAGCCGGCCCGAGACCCTCGGCGTCATGCTCGGTCTGGTGGTCGGCAAGACGCTGGGCATCTTCGGCGGCACCTGGCTCGCCGCCCGCTTCACCAGAGCCGAGCTCAACGACGAACTGGCCTGGCCGGACGTCTTCGCCGTGGCCTCGCTCGCCGGGATCGGCTTCACCGTCTCCCTCCTCATCGGCGAGCTGGCCTTCGCCGGGGACGCCGCCCTGACGGACGAGGTCAAGGCCGCGGTGCTGCTGGGTTCCTTCACCGCCGCCGTCTTCGCCTGTGTGCTCCTGAAACTGCGGGTACGCAAGTACCAGGCGCTGTACGAGGAGGAGGAGCGCGACGAGGACCAGGACGGCATCCCCGACGTGTACGAACAGGACAATCCGGAGTACCACCTGCGCATGGCCGCGATCTACGAGGAGAAGGCCGCGGAGCACCGGCGCAGGGCGAAACTCGCGGATGCGTCGCGCGGCGACGGCGGCGGCGACGGCGGCGGCGACAGTCGGGCCTGATCTCGCGATCTGAACGCCCCCGGGGCCGCTATATCGCTTATGGGATGGTCTGTAAAGTGCCTGGTGGCAGGCGAGGGCAGGCCCAGCCCGGACCCTCGGCCGAGGAACGTGTGGAGCTTTGCGCAATCACGTGGTGAGAGGACGAGAGCGATGAAGACCGTTCAACTGGGCAGCCGGGGGCTGAGCGTTTCGGCGCAGGGCTTCGGCGCCATGGGCATGAGCGGCGCGTACGGCGCGAGTCACGACGAACGGGAATCCATCGCCACCCTCAACCAGGCGGTGGACCTGGGAATCACTCTCTTCGATACGGCGGAGTCCTACGGGCCCTTCGAGAACGAACGGCTTCTCGCCCGCGCGCTGGGCCATCGCCGGGACGAAATTCAGCTGGCGACCAAATTCGGTCTCGACTTCACCGACGACGGACAGCCGGGCCCGCTGGACGGCAGGCCGGAGCACATTCGCCGTGCCGTCGAACGGTCGCTGCGGCACCTGAACACCGACGTCATCGACCTCTACTACATGCACCGGGTGGATCCGGACACTCCCATCGAGGAGACGATCGGGGGCATGGCGGAGCTCGTGACAGCGGGGAAGGTCCGCTACATCGGCCTGTCGGAGGTCTCCGCGGCAACGATCCGGCGTGCCCACAAGGTGCATCCGCTGACCGCGGTGCAGTCGGAGTTGTCCCTGTTCAGCCGTGATCTGTTGGACGACGGAACAAAGGAGACCCTGGATGAACTGGGCATTGGGCTGGTGGCCTACTCGCCGATAGGACGCGGGTTCCTTTCGGGCTCCATCCGCAGCGTGGACGACATGGACGTCGATGACTCGCGTCGAGGACTTCCCCGGTTCTCACAGGAGAACATCACGGCCAACCTGAAGCTGGTCCAGCACGTGCGCGGCATCGCCGAGCAGCGGGGAGCGACGCCTGCCCAGGTCGCGCTGGCTTGGGTGACCGCGCAGGGCGCGGTTCCCATCCTGGGGACCAGACGACGTAGCTTCCTCCTGGAGAACGCTGCCGCCGCCGAGATCGTGCTGACCGCGGATGAGCTGTCGGCCCTGGATGCGGTGGTCAGGCCCGACACGGTCAGCGGCGCGCGGTACACGCCGCAGCAGCTCGCCTCCACCAACCGCTGAATGTGTACACCGGTGCCCGCCGCCGAAGCGCCTCAGGACAGGCAGCGCGACAAGGCCGCAGGCAACGCAGAATGCTCGACAGTCCGGCATGATCTGACGACAGACCGAAGCAGAGATGAGGGAGTCAGCGATGAGCGAGCCCGGCAGCACAGCCACCGCCGTCGAAGCCGTGCGTGACGCGGTCGGACCGGTACGGCTGGCCGGTGCCGACAAGAGCGTGGGCCAGCTGGTCGCGTCGGCGACCGCCGAGATGTCCGCCCTGGTGCACGACGAGATCGCGCTGGCCAAGGCCGAGCTCCGGCAGGACGTCAAGCGGGGCGTGACCGGTGGCGTGTCCGGCATGGTCGCGGGGATCCTCGCACTCTTCTCCCTGCCGGTGCTGAGCTTCGCCGCCGCGTACGGGATCCACAATCTCGGCCTGGGTCTCGCCTGGTCGTTCCTGATCGTGGGTGCGGCGTTCCTGCTGCTGGCGGGCCTGGCGGGCCTGCTCGCCATGACCAAGTTCAAGAAGGTGAAGCCGCCGGAGCGGTCCATCGCCTCGGCCAAGCAGACGGCCGCCGTGCTGCAGAACGTGAAGCCACATCCCCGCCAGGCCAAGGACCCGTCCACATCTGTGGCACGCTCGTCTGCATGACGGCCCCTGATACGCCCTCTGTCGGCAACGGAAACAGCATCGGAAGCGGTGGTGGCCCCGTACGCATCGATGGGCCCTGGACCCATCGCGACGTGGCAGCCAATGGTGCGCGCTTCCATATCGCGGAGCTGGGCGACGGGCCGCTGGTGTTGCTGCTCCATGGTTTTCCGCAGTTCTGGTGGACGTGGCGGCATCAGCTGACCGCACTCGCCGACGCCGGGTTCCGCGCCGTCGCGATGGACCTGCGAGGCGTCGGCGGCAGCGACCGCACGCCCCGGGGTTACGACCCCGCGAATCTCGCGCTCGACATCACGGGTGTCGTGCGATCCCTCGGCGAGCCCGACGCGGCTCTCGTCGGTCACGATCTCGGCGGATATCTCGCCTGGACGGCGGCCGTGATGCGGCCCAAGCTGGTGCGCCGGCTCGCGGTCTCCTCGATGCCGCATCCGCGCCGCTGGCGCTCCTCGATGCTCGGCGACTTCGCGCAGAGCCGCGCCGGGTCGTACGTATGGGGCTTCCAGCGGCCGTGGCTGCCGGAGCGTCAGCTGCTCGCGGACGAAGCGGCCTTGGTGGGCCGGCTGATCCGGGACTGGTCCGGTCCCCGCCCGCCCGAGGAGAAGGCCCTGGAGGTCTACCGGCGGGCCATGTCCATTCCGTCGACGGCGCACTGCTCGATCGAGCCGTACCGGTGGATGGTGCGGTCGATCGCCCGTCCCGACGGTGTCCAGTTCAACCGCCGGATGAAGCGGCCGGTCCGGGTGCCGACGCTGCATCTGCACGGTTCGCTGGACCCCGCGATGCGCACGCGCAGCGCGGCGGGCTCGGGCCAGTACGTCGAAGCGCCGTACCGCTGGCGGCTGTTCGACGGGCTCGGCCACTTCCCCCATGAGGAGGATCCGGCCGCCTTCTCCAACGAGCTCATCAACTGGCTGAAGGATCCCGAGCCCGACCGGTGAGTCCGGCCGGGTGCCGGGCGGACGCCCGTACCCGGGGCGCGGGGGAACGGGTGTGCGGCGAACGGGGTTTGCCCGGCGCATAGGCCAATTGGCGGGCCCCGATGCGGTTACCGACCTTGGGGCACGGGCACACGTCGGGGTATGGGCTGGACGCACGACTACAGTGACACAGCACGCAACTCCCGCTCGGTCTCCGGGCCGGTCGCGGACGAAAGGGGCGGCCCTCAGGGGCGGGGCCATGATCCCCGGCTGGGGATTCCCCGTATCCTGCGCCGCCGGGCCCGCTGGGTCTCGGCGCGACTGCGCCATCCTCGCGGCTGACGCCCGTCATCACCGACGCCATCACACCCGTCACCCGTCCGGGCGACGACCGGATCAGAGCGCACAGCCCTGGCTGTCGACCTGCTGGTTGGCCACGCGGCCGCGTGTGATGTCGTCGCGGATCTCGTCGGCCGTCAGCGCGTAGCCGGTATTCCTGTCGTCGAGCGAGCGGGCGAAGATCACGCCGTACACCTCACCGTCGGCGGTGAGCAGCGGACCGCCGGAGTTGCCCTGGCGGACCGTCGCGTACAACGAGTAGACATCGCGGCGCACTTCACCGCTGCGGTAGATGTCCGGCCCGTTGGCGTCTATGCGGCCGCGGACGCGCGCGGAGCGTACGTCGTACGAGCCGTTCTCCGGGAAGCCGGCGACGATCGCGCTGTCGCCGGTACGGGCGTCGGTGTCGGTGAACCGGAGCGGCTGCGCCTTCAGATCGGGCACATCAAGTACGGCGATGTCGCGCCGCCAGTCGTAGAGGACGACCTTGGCGTCGTACCGCCGGCCCTCTCCGCCTATCTGGACGGTCGGCTCGTCGACGCCGCCGACGACGTGCGCGTTGGTCATGACCCGACGCTCGGCGAAGACGAAGCCGGTGCCTTCGAGGACCTTGTTGCAGCTCGGGGCCGTGCCGACGACCTTGACGATCGAGCGCTGGGCGCGGGCCGCGACCGGGCTGTTGACCAGCGCCGGGTCGGGGGCCTCGACCTTGGTGATGGGCTCGTTGGCGAAGGGGCTGAAGACCTGCGGGAAGCCGTTCTGCGCGAGGACCGAGGAGAAGTCGGTGAACCATGTGGAGGCCTGCGCCGGCATGACCCGGGAGACGCCGAGGAGGACCTTGGAGGCACGGACCTCCTTGCCGAGCGTCGGCAGGGACGTTCCCGCGAGGGCGGAGCCGATGAGCCAGGCCACCAGGAGCATCGCGAGCACGTTGACGAGAGCGCCACCGGTCGCGTCGAGGGCGCGCGCCGGTGACCAGGTGATGTGGCGGCGGAGCTTGTTGCCGAGGTGAGTGGTGAAGGCCTGGCCGACGGACGCGAAGACGATCACGATCACGACGGCGACGATCGCGGCCGTCGTGGACACCTGCGCCTCGTCCGTCGCCCGGTCCCAGAGGAACGGGAGCAGATAGACGGCGACCAGTCCGCCGCCGAGGAACCCGACCACCGAAAGGATGCCGACGACGAAGCCCTGGCGATAGCCGACGACCGCGAACCACACGGCGGCGACCAGCAGCAGGATGTCCAGCACGTTCACCGTCGTCAGCCTCGCAGATTCGTCGTCCGGCGCTCCGTCCGGCCGGTGGTACGCGGGTCAGCTCCCGGTGAAGCCGTGCCGGACACCGGGGAAACACAGCACGTGGGCAACGCTCTCATGCGCGCCAGTCGAGCGTGACCTGCTTCGCCCGGTCCCATGGTCGTTCCCAGCCCGCGAAATGAAGAATGCGGTCGATCACTCCGGCGGTGAAACCCCAGACCAGAGCCGATTCGACCAGAAATGCCGGACCCAGGTGGCCGCTGGGATGGACGGTCGTCGCACGGTTGGCCGGGTCCGTGAGATCCGCCACGGGGACCGTGAAGACGCGGGCGGTCTCGGCCGGATCGACGGCGAGGACCGGGGTGCGATCGCGCCACCAGCCGAGAACCGGGGTCACGACGAAGCCGCTCACCGGGATGTAGAGCCGCGGGAGCACGCCGAAGACCTGGACGCCGGCCGGGTCCAGGCCGGTCTCCTCCTGGGCCTCGCGGAGGGCGGCGCGCAGCGGGCCGGTGGTGGCGGGGTCGCCGTCCTCCGGGTCGAGAGCGCCGCCGGGGAACGACGGCTGGCCCGCGTGCGAGCGGAGGCTGCTCGCACGCTCCATGAGCAGCAGCTCGGGGCCCCTGGCGCCCTCTCCGAAGAGGATGAGCACAGCGGACTGCCGGCCTCCGCTCTCGGGCGGCAGAAACCGGCTGAGCTGCTCCGGCGCCACGGTCCTGGCGGCCCGGTCGACGGGCGCGAGCCATTCGGGCAGGCCGTCACGGCTCACGGCCACATCACCGCCGGCCACGTCACCGTCGTACGTCTCATGTGTGCGTGTCATGGGCACCCCCGTGGTGTGCAACGTGTGCGGTGACCGGGATCGTTCCGCGACCCGGCCAGGAGGGCGCGACGACCCGCGGGGCGGGGCGGTGTGGCGCGTGGGTCCGGGGCGGGGTGTGCGTACAGGTCACACAGTGCGTACAGGTCACACGGACCCCAGTGGAGGTGCCGGCTTGCCCGGGTAATCCGGCGGCGGGTTCAGGCGCTGGCCGGGGTAGCCGCCCTTCTCGTACTTGAGGAGCTTCCGCGCCTTCTCCGGGTCGGTCTCACCCTCCCCGTACGCAGGGCAGAGGTGGGTGATCGGGCAGGCGCCGCACGCGGGCTTGCGGGAGTGGCAGATACGGCGGCCGTGGAAGATCACCCGGTGGGAGAGCATCGTCCACTCGCTCTTCGGGAAGATCGCGGCGACCTCCGCCTCGATCTTGACCGGGTCGTCCTGGTCCGTCCACTTCCAGCGCCGGGCGAGCCGCATGAAGTGGGTGTCGACGGTGATGCCCGGCACCCCGAACGCGTTGCCCAGCACCACGAACGCCGTCTTGCGACCCACGCCCGGCAGCGTCACGAGGTCCTCCAGCCGGCCAGGGACCTCGCCGCCGAAGCTGTCCCGGAGGGCCGTGGAGAGGCCGATCAGGGACCTCGCCTTGGCCCGGAAGAAGCCGGTGGGCCTGATGACCTCTTCCAGTTCCTCCGGGACGGCCGCGGCCATGTCCTCGGGCGTCGGGTACTTCGCGAAGAGCGCCGGGGTCGTCTGATTGACCCGCAGATCCGTGGTCTGGGCGGAGAGGACCGTCGCGACGAGCAGCTCGAAGGGGTTCCGGAAGTCGAGCTCCGGATGGGCGTACGGGTACACCTCGGCCAGCTCGCGGTTGATCCGGCGGGCGCGCCGGACCATCGCCAGCCGCGACTCCGGCTTGGCGGACGCCTTCGCAGCCGGGCTCTTCCCGGCCGACGTCTTCGAGGCTGACGTCTTCGAGGCCGCGGGCTTGTCCGTCGACGTCTTCGGGGCCGCGGGCTTGTCCGTCGACGTCTTTGGAGCCGACGTCTTCGCGGTCGACCCCTTCGGTGTCTTCGGCGAGGCCTTGACCGCCCTGGAAGCCTTCCTATTTGTCGCTTTTGCTACTTTTGCCGCTGTGGCCGAAACCTGTTCGCCCACAGCGGAATTCTGCTCCCCTGCCACTCTTCCGGCCCCCTCGGCCTGTGCTCTCACCGGCGAATTGGACACCCGGCCAGCCTAA
Source organism: Streptomyces sp. NPDC091376 (assembly GCF_044757085.1). Lineage (NCBI taxonomy): Bacteria > Bacillati > Actinomycetota > Actinomycetes > Kitasatosporales > Streptomycetaceae > Streptomyces > Streptomyces sp. NPDC091376. The sequence continues at coordinate 147,064 of NZ_JBIVUF010000002.1, forward strand.
GGGCCACCGCCGACATCCGCCCCGGCCATGGCCGATCACCACTCGAATCGGCCCCTGCCGCACAGCAGGACGGGCCGGTGCGTCAAACTTGTGTTGGACCCTTGTGATCGATCGCACTGTTTTCCCGTGCGGCATCATGGGGACCACCGTCCCCTGAGCAGGTCGACAAGGAGAGAACTCGTGGACGACGTTCTGCGGCGCGCCCCGCTCTTCGCGGCGCTCGATGACGAGCAGGCCGCGGAGCTCCGCGCCTCGATGAGTGAAGCGACGCTCGCCCGCGGCGATGCGCTCTTCCACGAGGGCGACCCCGGCGACCGCCTCTACGTGGTCACGGAAGGCAAGGTCAAGCTCCACCGCACCTCCCCCGACGGCCGGGAGAACATGCTGGCGGTGCTCGGCCCCGGCGAGCTGATCGGCGAGCTGTCGCTCTTCGACCCGGGCCCGCGTACGGCCACCGCCACCGCCCTCACCGAGGTCAAGCTCCTCGGCCTGGGCCACGGCGACCTGCAGCCCTGGCTGAACGTGCGCCCGGAGGTGGCCACCGCCCTGCTGCGCGCCGTCGCCCGCCGGCTGCGCAAGACCAACGACCAGATGTCCGACCTGGTCTTCTCGGACGTCCCGGGCCGTGTCGCCCGCGCGCTCCTCGACCTGTCGCGCCGCTTCGGTGTGCAGTCGGAGGAGGGCATCCACGTGGTCCACGACCTGACCCAGGAGGAGCTGGCCCAGCTCGTCGGCGCCTCCCGCGAGACCGTCAACAAGGCGCTCGCCGACTTCGCGCAGCGTGGCTGGCTCCGGCTCGAGGCCCGTGCCGTCATCCTGCTCGACGTGGAGCGCCTCGCGAAGCGTTCGCGCTAGCCGTCCGTGTCACGCGTGACACGGACGGCCGTACGGCCGCCCAGGAGCGCAACGCACGCACACGCCGCATACGAAGGGGCCGCCCGGCAGTTCGCCGGGCAGCCCCTTCGCGTACGTACGGACGATCAGCCGCTACGTACGGACGATCAGCGCTTGCTGCCGTCCACGATCAGCGGGTTTCCGCTGCCGCCGCCGCACGGCACGGCGTACACCGGGTTCTTCGCCGCCGCTTCCTTGTAGGCGTCGATGCACTGGTTCAGCAGGACCTTGTCCGTCAGCGAGTTGCTGAGGATCTTGTTCGCGCGGGCGATGCCCTCCGCCTCGATACGGCGCCGCTCGGCCTCGGCCGTCGCCGTACGGGCCGCCTCGGTCGCCCGCTCCGTCGCCTGCTGCTGCTGGATCTTGCGGTCGATCTGGTCCTGCAGCCGGTCGGACGGCTTCACGTTGCGCAGGTTGACCGTGGTCACGTCGATCCCGCGCGGAGCCAGCCGCTCCTTGATGAGCCGGCCGATCTCGGTGTTGATCTTCTCGCGGTCCGAGGCGTAGCCCTGCTCGCTGGTGTAGCGGGCGAAGACGTTGCGGACGATCTCCCGGCTGTCCGGGTAGACCAGCCGCTGCTGAATGGCGTCCTCACTGCCTGCGAGCTTGTAGAGCTCCACCGCCTTCGACGGGGTCACCGCCCACTTGACCGTGAGCTCGGCGTACATGACGCCGCCCTGGACGGAGCGCACCTCGACGACGTCCTTGTCGGAGAGGTTGAGGTCGACCGGACGGGTCGAGAACGTCGTCACGTTGGTGAAGGGCGACTTGACGTGCATGCCCGAGGTCATGGGCGTGCCGACCTTGCCGAAAGCGACCGGTACGCCGACCTCGTACGCACTGACGACGTAGACCATGCTGGCGATGCCTGCGAACAGGCCGGCTGTCAGCGCCGCGCCGGCGCCGATCTTGAGACCCCGGTTCTCGCCGCCACGGGCGACGAAGAACATCACCACCGCGGCGATGACAAGCAGGATGGACAGGACGAACACGGCTTCCCCCCGAGTGCGAAAAAACGCTGAAAGTAAGCGGAGCGTAAAGCACTACGCGGGAACCAGACAGGGCGGGTCCGGGTCCCCGCGGGCGGGACCTCACCGTCGGGTCCCCGGGGGCGGGACCTCACCGTCGGGTCCCCGGGGGGGCAGCCGGCGGAGCGTCCTAGATCAGGCCGTGCTCGCGCAGATACTCCAGTTGCGCCCGCACCGAGAGCTCGGCCGCGGGCCACAGCGACCGGTCCACGTCCGCGTACACGTGCGCCACCACGTCGGCCGCCGTGCGGTGGCCGTTCTCGACGGCCGTCTCGACCTGGGCGAGGCGGTTCGCGCGGTGGGCCAGATAGAACTCGACCGCGCCCTGCGCGTCCTCCAGCACCGGGCCGTGCCCGGGAAGCACCATGTGCACCCCGTCGTCGACGGTCAGCGAGCGCAGCCGGCGCAGTGAGTCGAGATAGTCGCCGAGGCGGCCGTCCGGATGCGCGACGACGGTCGTGCCACGCCCGAGGATCGTGTCGCCCGTGAGCACGGCCCGGTCGGCGGGCAGATGGAAACAGAGCGAGTCGCCGGTGTGGCCGGGCGTGGGGACGACCCGCAGCTCGAGGCCGCCGGTTCGGATCACCTGGCCCGCCGCGAGCCCCTCGTCGCCGAGACGCAGGGCCGGGTCGAGAGCGCGCACCTTCGTGCCGGTCAGCTCGGCGAAGCGGCCCGCCCCCTCGGCGTGGTCAGGGTGCCCATGAGTGAGCAGGGTCAGGGCGATCCGCTTCCCTGCCTGCTCGGCGGTCGCGACGACGTTCTGGAGGTGTATGTCGTCGAGCGGGCCCGGATCGATGACGACGGCGAGGTCGGAGTCCGGCTCGGAGACGATCCAGGTGTTGGTGCCGTCCAGGGTCATCGCGGACGCATTGGGCGCGAGGACGTTGGTCGCGCGCGCGGTCGCGGGCCCGGACACCACCGCGTCGCGCGGCTGGCCCGGGAGCACCGATGCGTTCGTCATCGCGTGTCTCCCGTCGAGGTCGATCCCGCCGGTCCTGCCGGCCCTGCCGGTCCTGCCGGCCCCGTCGGGATGTGCTTGGTGAACTCGTCGTGGCCCGGCCAGCTGAGGACGAGTTCCCCTTCCTCCAAGCGTGCCTGAGCCAGGATCGGTGCGAGGTCCTGCCCGGCGGCCGCCGCGAGGGCGTCCGTGGCGGCCGCGTACCGCCCCAGCACCCGCAGCGTGGCGATCGTCGGCGGCATCATCAGCAGTTCGCCCTTGTCGTACCCGGCGGCGGCGTCCGCGGGCCTGATCCAGACCGTACGGTCGGCCTCGGTGGAGGCGTTCCTCGTCCGCTGGCCCTGGGGCAGCGCGGCGACGAAGAACCAGGTGTCGAAGCGGCGGGGTTCGAACTCCGGAGTGATCCAGCGCGCCCACGCGCCCAGCAGGTCCGAACGCAGCACCAGCCCTCTGCGGTCCAGGAACTCGGCGAACGACAGTTTCCGGTCGACGAGCGCCGCCCGGTCCGCCTCCCAGTCGTCGCCCGTGGTGTCGTCGACGACGGAGTCCGCGGTCTCGCCGGCGAGCAGGACGCCCGCCTCCTCGTACGTCTCGCGGACGGCCGCGCACACGATGGCCTGCGCGGACGGCTCGTCCGCCACCCCGAGCCGCTCCGCCCACTCCGCGAGGGGAGGGCCGGCCCACCGGATCGGCCTCGAGTCCCGCTCGTCCACTCCGCCGCCGGGATAGACGTACGCGCCTCCGGCGAAGGCCATGGAGGCGCGGCGGCGCAGCATATGGACGTGTACACCCTCGGAGGTGTCCTTGAGCAGCATCACGGTCGCCGCCCGCCGGGGGGTGACGGCGGTGATCTCGCCCTCGGCGAGCGCCCGGATCCGGTCGGGCCATTCCGGTGGGTACCACTGACCATTGGACATGGGCGGATGCTATGCGTTCACGCGAGGATGTTCGAGAGGCGGCCGCCACCGCCCGTTTCTCCTCGGCCGCCTTCAACCGGCTCCCGCAGCAGCGTCGCGGCGGCCTTCCCCGGGTCCACGGCCACGGCCCCGCCCCACCGGGATTCCGGCGAGGACGGGGCCGTGGCAGCGCTCGTAGCGCGACAGGACGACTCGGTCCTGGACGCGAACGGACGCGAACGGGTAGGCAGGACCGGACTGCAGACCGGACGACAGGACCGGACGGCTTGAACGGACTGCGGACCGGCCGGCGGGACGACTCAGTCCTGGACGAGCTCCACCTGGATCTCGACCTCGACGGGGGCGTCCAGCGGAAGCACCGCGACACCCACCGCGCTGCGCGCGTGCACACCCTTGTCGCCGAGCACCGCGCCGAGCAGCTCGCTCGCGCCGTTGACGACGCCCGGCTGTCCGGTGAAGTCGGCGGCGGAAGCCACGAAGCCGACCACCTTCACGACGCGGGCGATACGGTCCAGGTCACCGGCGACCGACTTCACGGCGGCCAGAGCGTTCAGCGCACAGGTGGCGGCCAGTTCCTTGGCCTCCTCCGGGGTGACCTCGGCGCCCACCTTGCCGGTCACCGGAAGCTTGCCCTCGACCATCGGGAGCTGGCCCGAGGTGTAGACGTACGGGCCGGACTGCACGGCCGGCTGATAGGCCGCCAGCGGCGGTACGACGCCGGGGAGCGTCAGCCCGAGCTCCGCGAGCTTGGCCTCCACGACACCGCTCATGACTTCTCCCGCTTCAGGTAGGCCACGAGCTGCTCGGGGTTGTTCGGCCCGGGGACGACCTGGACGAGCTCCCAGCCGTCCTCGCCCCAGGTGTCCAGGATCTGCTTGGTCGCGTGCACGAGAAGGGGCACGGTCGCGTATTCCCACTTGGTCATGGAGCCGACTGTAGCCGCACCGGCGGACAGCCCCGTGACACAGCTCGTGCCACTGCCCGCGGCAGGGCCCGTGCGACCGACCGTGCCGAGCCCGCGAGGCGCCCACGGACACCGTGGGACGTGCTCACCCGGAACTCCCGCGGGACGCACTGACCCGCCCAAGCCGACCCGGGGTCGCTTAGCCCGCGGGCCGACTGGTTAGGCTCGAAGACGTGAGCAGGCTTCAGGTCGTCAGCGGCAAGGGCGGTACCGGTAAGACGACGGTCGCCGCGGCCCTCGCGCTCGCCCTCGCGACCGAGGGCAAGCGCACCCTTCTCGTCGAGGTCGAGGGCAGGCAGGGCATCGCGCAGCTCTTCGAGACGGAGGCGCTGCCCTACGAGGAACGCAAGATCGCCGTCGCTCCGGGCGGCGGTGAGGTCTTCGCGCTGGCCATCGACGCCGAGCGCGCCCTGCTCGACTACCTCCAGATGTTCTACAAGCTGGGCTCGGCGGGCCGGGCGCTCAAGAAGCTCGGCGCGATCGACTTCGCGACGACCATCGCCCCGGGCGTCCGGGACGTCCTGTTGACCGGCAAGGCCTGTGAAGCCGTGCGCCGTCGGGACAGGAGCGGGCAGTACGCCTATGACTACGTCGTCATGGACGCCCCGCCGACCGGCCGCATCACCCGCTTCCTGAACGTGAACGACGAGGTGGCGGGTCTGGCCAAGATCGGCCCGATACACAATCAGGCCCAGGCCGTGATGCGCGTGCTCAAATCCGCCGAGACCGCGGTGCACCTGGTGACGCTGCTGGAGGAGATGCCGGTCCAGGAGACCGCGGACGGCGTCGCCGAGCTCCGCGCCGCGGACCTCCCGACCGGCCAGGTGATCGTCAACATGGTGCGGCCGCACATCCTCGACGAGGAGGCGGTACGGACCGCGGCGACCACGAGCCGCCGCCGGGACATCGCCAAGTCGCTGACCGCGGCGGGCGTCAGCGGCTCGGCCAAGCTGGTCGGGCCCCTGCTGGAGCAGGCCGCCGAGCATGCGCAGCGGGTCGAGCTGGAGCGCGAGCAGCGCGCCGCGCTGGAGGAGCTGCGGTTGCCGACGTACGAACTCCCCCTGCTGAGCGAGGGGGTCGATCTGGCCGGGCTGTACCAGCTGGCGACCGAACTGCGAAAGCTCGGGGTGAACGGATGACGTCGGCCATGACGCACGGCATCGCACTGCAGGACACGCCGCTGCTGGAGATCGATCCGCTGCTCGACGACCCGGGCATCCGCATCGTCGTGTGCTGCGGATCCGGCGGCGTCGGCAAGACGACGACGGCGGCGGCCCTGGGGGTACGGGCGGCCGAGCGCGGCCGCAAGGCGGTCGTCCTCACCATCGACCCGGCGCGCAGACTGGCCCAGTCGATGGGGATCGACCTGCTCGACAACACCCCGCGCCGGGTGCCCGGCATAGAGGGCGACGGGGAACTGCACGCCATGATGCTCGACATGAAGCGCACCTTCGACGAGATCGTCGAGGCGCACGCGGACCCCTCTCGGGCCCGCGCGATCCTGGAGAACCCCTTCTACCAGTCCCTGTCGGCCGGTTTCGCCGGCACGCAGGAGTACATGGCGATGGAGAAGCTGGGCCAGCTCCGGGCGCGTGACGAGTGGGACCTGATCGTGGTCGACACTCCCCCGTCGCGGTCGGCACTGGACTTCCTGGACGCTCCGAAGCGGCTCGGCTCGTTCCTCGACGGCAAGTTCATCCGGCTGCTGATGGCCCCGGCGAAGATGGGCGGCCGGGCCGGGATGAAGTTCCTGAATGTCGGTATGTCGATGATGACCGGCACGCTCGGGAAGCTGCTGGGCGGTCAGCTGCTGCGTGACGTCCAGACCTTCGTGGCGGCGATGGACACGATGTTCGGGGGGTTCCGCACCCGCGCGGATGCCACCTACCGGCTGCTTCAGGCACCCGGCACGGCCTTTCTCGTGGTCGCCGCACCCGAGCGGGACGCGCTGCGCGAGGCGGCGTACTTCGTGGAGCGGCTGGCGGCGGAGGAGATGCCGCTGGCCGGGCTGGTGCTCAACCGGGTCCATGGCAGCGGCGCCGCCCGGCTGTCGGCCGAGCGGGCGCTCGCGGCCGCGGAAAATCTTGACGAGGGCGGCATTGTGGATCAGGAGGCCGGGAAGGCTGCTGTTCGTGACTCCACGGGCTCCTCTTCCACCTCTCCCGCCGTGGAGTCGGCCCCCGGGCAACCCTCAGCTCCCCCTACCTCACAACTGACCGCGGGTCTGCTGCGTCTGCATGCCGAGCGGATGCAGGTCCTCGCTCGAGAGCAGCGCACGCGCGACCGATTCACCGCGCTTCACCCGGAGGTGGCGGTGGCCGAAGTGGCCGCCCTGCCGGGCGATGTGCACGATCTGGCGGGTCTTCGGGCCATCGGCGACCGGCTCGCGACCGGTGGCGGTTCGGCCGGAGCTGCGTAACGGGTCGCGACAGCAGGCGCCTACGCCTCCGCGTACCTGACCCGACGTGACCCGACCCGCATTCGTCCACGTACGTCACCGCACGCGTCGCCGACGTCACCGCGCACGTCTCGGCATGCGTCGCGGACGTCTCGGCGGATGTCATGGCGCGCGTCGCGGACGCGGAGCCCGCGGTCACAGAGCGGCCGGAGCCACTGTGAGCAGACCCCAGCCGCGCGACGGGACGTGATACGCGGTGATACGTGTCGTGACCAGGCGAGACGAGGCGAGTAGGGACGTACCGCAGGAGCTACCCCACGGCCGCGTACGTCTCGTACGTCTCGTCGTCCTCGAGGCCCACGGGCAGGATGCCCGCGCTCCGCTCGTACTCGGTACGCGCGGTTTCAAGCAGTCGGCGCCAGGAGGTGACGGTGGGACGCCTGCGCAGCAAAGCGCGCCGCTCCCGTTCGGTCATGCCACCCCACACGCCGAACTCGACACGGTTGTCGAGCGCGTCGGCCAGGCACTCGGTCCGCACCGGGCATCCGGTGCACACCGCCTTGGCCCTGTTCTGCGCCGCTCCTTGTACGAACAGTTCATCCGGATCGGTAGTGCGGCAGGCTGCCTGCGCACTCCAGTCGGTTACCCAGCCCATGCCGGCGCCGTCCTCTCCCGAATCGAGGCTCCCCCACGGCGGCAGCGGCATATTCACCGCTGCCAGTTGAGGACGTTACGGAAGGTGGGCACAGCGCAACACCCCCTTCGGGCCCAATCTTGAATGGCCCGAACGGACTATGCGTAAGCGGCAGATCACCCGGAGGAGTGAGCTGAGGGCATACGTGACAAATCCGGCATTCCCAAGCAGTTGGGTTCGGGCAACGGGAGAGGACGTCGCCTCGGGATGTCCCGGAGATGTTGTGGGGTGTTGGTACGCAACCGCACTGCTGTGACAGTTGGGAGCAGCTTAGGCCAAGGCCTGTACGCGTGTCCGGCGAATGGGAACGTCGGCACCTCACGTTGTCACGCCGGTGCGGTCCGGCCGGGGCTCGGCGGTCGCACAGGGCCCGGATGTCACGGTCTGGTACTCGAACGCCCTGAGGAGCCCCGCTCCTGCTGAACGTCGCCGGCTACGGATTAGGCTGCCCTCTATGTCGAAGAAGCGCTCGGGCGGTGGTCTGACCGGGACCCAGCAGGCCGCCAAGTTCCTCGGTGTCAGTGTGCTCGCCGGAGCGGTGCTGGCGGGCATCGCCCTGCCCGCCGCCGGCGCGCTGGGACTTGCGGCCAAGGGCACGGTCGAGGGGTTCGACGAGATCCCCGCCAATCTCAAGACTCCGCCGCTGAGCCAGCGCACCACGATCCTGGACTCCACGGGCGGACAGATCGCCACGGTCTACTCCCGTGACCGTACGGTCGTCGCCCTCAAGGACGTCTCGCCGTACATGCAGAAGGCGATCGTCGCGATCGAGGACGCGCGCTTCTACGAGCACGGGGCGATCGACCTCAAGGGCGTGCTGCGCGCGGTGAACCGCAACGCGCAGGAGGGCGGTGTCGCCCAAGGCGCGTCGACCCTCACCCAGCAGTACGTCAAGAACGTCTTCGTCGAGGAGGCCGGCGACGACCCGGACAAGGTCGCCCAGGCCACCCAGCAGACCCTCGGCCGCAAGGTCCGCGAGCTCAAGTACGCGATCCAGGTCGAGGAGGAACTGGGGAAGAAGAAGATCCTCGAGAACTACCTCAACATCACCTTCTTCGGCCAGCAGGCCTACGGCATCGAGGCGGCGTCCAAGCGCTACTTCTCCAAGTCGGCGAAGAACCTGAAGCTGGAGGAGGCGGCCCTGCTGGCCGGCATCGTCCAGTCGCCGAGCCGCTACGACCCCGTCAACGACGGCGAGGAGGCCATCAAGCGGCGCAACACCGTGCTGCAGCGGATGGCCGACATCGGTGACGTCTCCCAGGCCGAGGCGGACGAGGCCAAGGAAATCCCGATCACGCTGAAGGTCAGCAAGCCGCAGAACGGCTGCATCACGGCCGTCAACGGCGCGGGCTTCTTCTGCGACTACGTCCGCGAGGTCTTCCTCTCCGACCCGGTCTTCGGCAAGACCAGGGAGGAGCGGGCGAAGATCTGGAACCAGGGCGGTCTGACGATCCGCACGACCCTGAACCCGCAGGCGCAGCGGTCGGCACAGGACTCCCTGAAGGACCACGTCAACCAGGACGACAAGGTCGCGGCCGCCATCACGATGGTCGAGCCCGGCACCGGCAAGGTCCTCGCGATGGGCCAGTCCAAGCCGTACGGCTTCGGCGAGAACGAGACGCAGATCAACTACTCGGTCAACGCGAAGATGGGCGGCTCGAACTACGGCTTCCCGGTCGGCTCGACCTTCAAGCCGTTCGTGGCCGCGGCCGCGCTCGAGCAGGGCAGGCCGCCGACGCAGATGTACCCGGCGCCCTACAAGATGCCGTACCCGGACTCGATCCCGACGTGCGGCGACAAGCCGTGGCGGAACCAGGGCTTCACCCTCGAGAACGAGAACGAGAAGGAAGTCGGACCCTACGCCCTCCGCGAGGCGATGGAGATGTCCGTCAACACCTACTTCGTCCAGATGATAGGAGACATCGGTCTCTGCCCGGTCGTGGAGATGACCGACCGGCTGGGCGTGGTGCAGGGAAACGGGGAGAAGCTGCCGGTGTCGCCTTCGCCGCTGACCCTCGGTTCGACGGGTATCGCGCCGCTGACGATGGCCAACGCGTACGCGACGTTCGCGAACCGCGGCACGCACTGCACTCCGACCGCTATCGAGTCCATCAAGACGGCGGCCGGCGAGAGCCTGAAGGTGCCGCAGTCCGAGTGCGGCAAGGTGATGTCCGAGCGGACCGCGGACACCATCAACACGCTGCTGCGCGGCGTGGTCGACTCCGGTACGGGCCAGGAGGCCGGTCTGAAGGACGGCCGTGACAACGCGGGCAAGACGGGTACGACGGACGAGCGGCGCAACGCCTGGTTCGTCGGCTACACCCCGAACATGTCCGGCGCCGTCTGGGTCGGCAGCGCCAGCCAGAAGGTGAAGATGGTGAACATCACCATCGGCGGGCGCTACCACGACAAGGTCTTCGGTGGCCAGGTTCCCGGTCCGATCTGGAAGGACGCGATGGCGGGAGCGCTGGAGGGCGAGGAAGCCCCGGGCTTCAACAGCGTCCACATCCCCGACACGTCGAAGGACAAGGACGGGGACGAGGGCGAGGACGAGGACCGCCCGGACGACGGCCGTGGCAACGACAACAAGCCCGGCAGGCCCGGCGGCACCGAGCCGTGGCCCGGCATCTCCCTCCCCGCGGACCTGATCGGCGGCAACGCCGCCCGCGGCCAGGACGGCGGCAGTGGGAACGGCGGGCGCGGGTGACGCGGGCGGAGCGCTTGCGGCTGCGGTGACCGCAGGTCTGGTGATCGCGGGCCTCGTGATCGCGGGCCTCGTGACCGCAGGCCTCATGACCGCAGGCCTCATGACCGCAGGCCTCATGACCGCAGGCCTCGTGACCGCAGGCCTCGTGATCGCGGAACGAGCGATCACGGACGCGGCGGCCGCGGGAGCGGCGGCAGCGACCGCGGGAGCAGCGCCTGTGCGCCGAGTGCCCGCGGGCAGAGCATGACGAAGGGTCCTGGTGCGGTAGGCACCAGGACCCTTCGTGGTGTCGTCACACCGAGCGCGCGAGCGACCGTCGCGGTCGAGCGAGCGTCTGTCGCGGTCGAGCGAGGGCCGCGGCGGTCGTGCGACGGCTGCGGCGTCAGCCGGCCAGGAGCTTCTTGACCGCCGCGGCGACTCGGCCGCCCTCGGCACGGCCCGACACCTTCGGGTTCACGATCTTCATCACCGCGCCCATCGCCCGGGGGCCCTCGGCGCCGGTGGCCTTCGCCTCCTCGACGGCCTGGGCCACGATGCCGTTGAGCTCGTCGTCCGTCAGCTGCTTCGGCAGGTAGGCGTCGAGGAGCTCGCCCTCCGCCTTCTCCCGGTCCGCCTGCTCGGCGCGACCGCCCTGGGCGAACGCCTCGGCCGCCTCACGGCGCTTCTTCGCCTCCTTGGCGATCACCTTCTGGACCTCGTCGTCGGAGAGTTCACGCGCCTCCTTGCCCGCGACCTCCTCCTTGGTGATCGCGGAGAGGGTCAGCCGGAGCGTCGAGGAGCGCAGCTCGTCGCGCGCCCTGATCGCCTCGGTGAGGTCTTCCTGCAGCTTGGACTTGAGCGTGGTCATGCGTCGATTGTCGCAGGCGTACGGCCGGATCCGCCCGCGCATTTCCCCGGCCTCGCCTGCCCCCCGCCTCACCTGCCCCGCCCTCCCCTCGTAAGGCGCCGGACATGTCGTGGCCGTTCCCGAGTGGTGCTGGTGTCGGCTTCTGGCCACCGGTCGTTGACAGGCTGCCCGCGTGCCGGTCATCCGTGTCCCCGTCAACACGCGCCGCTGCCAGTTGCTCGGGCTGACCGGCTCGGCGGCGCTCGCGGCGGGCGGTGTCGCCGTCGGGGCCGTACCCGTACGGGAGGCGCTGGCGCCGCAGTCGGGGGCGGCCGCGCTCGGCCTGGCCGCCGTCTACTTCGGGCTGGTCCTGCTGATCGCCGCGTGGGCGCTGCTCGGCCGGACGATACGCGGGCCCGAAGCACCGTCCCCTCGCACCCTGCTGCTCACGCTCGCGCTGTGGGCGGCTCCGCTGCTCATAGCGCCGCCGTTGTTCAGCCGGGACGTGTACAGCTATCTCGCACAGGGAGCGATGGTCGAGGCCCAGATCGACGTGTACGCGCACGGCCCGTCCCGGCTCGGCGGCCCGCTGACCGCCGAGGTCGCACCGATCTGGCAGCACACGCCGACGCCGTACGGTCCGGTCTTCCTCGGTTGCGCCGCCGCGATAGCCGAGTTCGCCCGCAGCGAGCTGTCCGCCGGAATCCTCGCCATGCGGGCGGTCGCCCTCCTCGGTGTGGCACTGATGGTGCTGTGCCTGCCGGTGCTCGCCCGGCACTGCGGCGCCGACCCGCGAACCGCGCTCTGGCTCGGCGCGCTCAACCCGCTCGTGCTGCTGCACCTGGTGGGCGGCGCGCACAACGACGCGGTCATGCTGGGCCTGCTCGGCGCGGGTCTGGTCGCGGCCCTCGGGAGGTGGCCGGTCCTCGGCGCCGTACTCGTCACCCTTGCCGCGCTGGTGAAAGCGCCGGCCGCACTGGGACTCCTCGCCGTGGCGCTGCTCTGGGCCCGGCGGCTGGACGGCGGCTTCCCCCGGCTGCGGGCCGCCCTCGCCACCCTCGGCACTGCCGCCGCCGCCACCGCCGCGGCGACCGCCCTGGCAGGAACCGGGTACGGCTGGATCGCCGCCCTCGACACGCCCGTGTCACCGCAGAACTGGTCGCTGACCTCGTCGCTCGGCCGGATGACGGGGGCCGTGCTGCGGGGCCTGGGCAGCGGGCTCGACGAATTCGCCGTACCGGCCTGGCACTTGCTCGGACTCGCGGCCACCGCGCTCGCCGTCCTCGCGTTCTGGAAGCGCCACCATCTGCGCCGACCGGTCTACGCGCTCGGGCTCAGCCTGACCGCCGTCGCCATACTGGGTCCGGCGATCCGTCCGTGGTACGTCTTGTGGGGTCTGTTCCTGATCGCCGCAGCGGCACCCAGCGGCTCGGTGCGGCTGAGACGGGCCTCGGCGGTGCTGAGCGGAGCTCTGGCTCTGGCGGTGATGCCGAGCGGGTTCGCGCCCGACGATAATCAGCTGTTGATCGCAGTTGGCGGAAGCACACTGGGGGTAGTGGCGCTGTGGTGCGCATACAAGCTGACAGTTCGGGCGTCTCGGGCGGCAGACAAGGCTCCTCCTCCGCCGCGCGACAGCTCGACGGGGGACGGACGGGACCCACGGGACACGCACCCGCTGGGGAGCACAGCATGAGGATCCCGTCGACCACGCGCGGGCGGGTCGTCGTCGCGCTCGCCATGTCGGCGGTGGTCGTGTTCTTCCTGACGACCGTGCCGTTCCACCGGAACTGGTTCGATCTCCACGTCTACTACGGAGCGGTCGACCACTGGATCGACGGCCGCCCGATCTACGACTACCTCAAGCCCGGCACCCACTACGGCTTCACCTACCCGCCGTTCGCGGCGCTGTGCATGCTGCCGATGACCCTGGTCGGCTGGCACAGCGCCCTGGCGATAAGCCAGCTGATGAACGTGGCGGCCGCCGCCGTCATCCTCTATGTCTGTCTCGACGCGACCATCCGCCGCGAAAGCCGGCACAGATGGTTCGCGTACGCCGTGGCGGCGTGCATGCTCGCCCTGCTCGAGCCGGTCCGCGACACCGTGAGCTTCGGCCAGGTCAATCTGCTCCTGCTGGCGCTGGTGCTCGCCGACTGCTGGCTGCTGACGGCCGGACGGGAGCGGTTCCCCGCCCTCGGCCGGCTGGCCGGCCTCGGCATCGGTCTCGCCGCCGCGATCAAGCTCACTCCGGCGATCTTCGTCTGCTATCTGCTGGTCACCCGGCGCTGGCGCGCCGCCGGGGTCGCGACCGCGGTCGCGAGCGGCGCCACCCTGCTCGCCGCGTGGGCGGCACCGACCGCGTCGCGCACGTACTGGACCGACGCGATGTGGAACACCGACCGCGTCGGTTCACTCGCCTACATCTCCAACCAGTCCTGGCAGGGCATGCTGGCCCGGCTCACCGAACCCGTCGCCGAGCCCAGCCGCGCGATCTGGGCCATCGGCGTAATGCTCCTCATGTGGCTGTGGGCCCGGCGGGCGCGACAGGCCGTCGCCGCCGGGAACGAACTCGCCGGCTTCGCCCTGACCGGCGCCGCCGCCTGCCTGGTGAGCCCCGTCACCTGGGTGCACCACCTGGTCTGGCTGATCCCGGCCCTCGCCGTACTCGCCGACAGCGGACTGCGCGCCGCTCCCGGCGACCACAGGCGCAGGCGGCTCCTGACCTGGGCCCTGGCGAGCTACGCCATCCTGTGCAGCAGCATGGTCTGGCTGTGGCGCTGGAACGACGGCGGCGCGCCCGGCTTCCTGGGCGGCAACGCGTATGTGTGGATAGCGCTCCTCCTGCTGCTCCTGCTGCCACTCGGGCGCGCATCGAGCGAGGGCGGGCCGTACGAGGATTCCGGCCCGTCTGCGACGATGGGCGCATGCGCGCACGCTACGGCCTCCCCCTCAAAATCAGTGCCGGTATCACGGCAGTCGGAGCAGTCGGCATCGCCTACGCAGCCGGGTTCGAAGCCCGCTCGTTCCGGCTCCGGCGGGTGACCGTACCCGTCCTGCCGAGAGGGATGCGCCCCCTGCGCGTACTGCAGGTCTCCGACATCCACATGGTGTGCGGGCAGCGCAAGAAGCGCGCCTGGCTGCAGTCGCTTGCGGGCCTGCGCCCCGACTTCGTCGTCAACACCGGCGACAACCTGTCGGACCCGAAGGGCGTGCCCGAGGTCCTCGACGCCCTCGGGCCGCTGATGGAGTTCCCCGGCGTCTACGTCTTCGGCTCGAACGACTACTACGGTCCGAAGCTGCGCAACCCGGCCCGCTACCTGATCGAGAGGACCCAGGGCCGGCACGGCCTCAACGGCAACGCCCCGGCGGTCGGCGTCGTGCACAACCCCTGGGAGGACATCCAGGACGCCTTCGACGCCGCCGGCTGGGTCGGACTCAACAACGCGCGCGGCCACCTCAAGCTCGACGGCGGCCCGGAGCTCGCGTTCACCGGCCTGGACGACCCCCACATCAAGCGCGACCGCTACGAGATGGTCGCCGGCGGCCCGGACCGGGACGCCGACTTCTCCATCGCCGTCGTCCACGCCCCCTACCTGCGCTCCCTGGACGCCTTCACCACCGAGGGCTATCCCCTGATCCTGGCGGGCCACACCCACGGCGGCCAGCTGCGCATCCCCTTCTACGGCGCCCTGGTCACCAACTGCGACATCGACACCGACCGCGCGAGGGGCCTCTCCACCCACGAGGCCGACGGCCTCGTCTCCTACCTCCACGTCTCCGCAGGCTGCGGCACCAACCGCTACACCCCGGTCCGCTTCGCCTGCCCCCCGGAGGCAACCCTGCTGACCCTGACCCCCCGCGACTGACCGACCACCGGATCCCTCGGCCCTCACCGGCCCGGCCCACGCTCCGGCCCTGGTGAGGACGCCGAAAAACCGGATTTCGTCTCCGGGCGCGGGTGGGCTAAAGTAAACGACGTCGCCGCGAGAGCGAGTGACATCGGGGTGTAGCGCAGCTTGGCAGCGCGCTTCGTTCGGGACGAAGAGGTCGTGGGTTCAAATCCCGCCACCCCGACAGTGAAACACCAGGTCAGGCCCGGTGCTGAGAGATCAGCACCGGGCCTGACCTGTTCTTCAGAGGCTCTCTGGAGAGATCCTGGAGAAGATCTTTTCTCCCACATCCCCTGAGCGCGATCATCACCGTCTGCCGCATCCCGGACGTGATGTGGTCATAGCGGGACTGCACGCAACCGTCCTCGTCACCCATGCGTTCGTCCATGAGCTTCGGTGGTGTCCACACCTCTCTCATGAGGGTCTTGTGCGTATGGCGCAGCCCATGCGGTGTCAGCCCCGGAGCGATCGGCACCCAGCACGCCTCAGCCCGCTTGGAGGCTCCCCGCCCACGTGCCGGATTCCACAGCCACGGCTCAGCGACCACGGGCACAGGGTGCTCATCCTGACTGCCGCGCCCGGGGTACCGCCCCGTGGCGGCCGCTTCAACCGAGCCGGTCGGCAGCTGCGTTGGCGAGCGGGCCGCTCGCCGGGCGGCCGTGCGGCGGCGGTCAGCGGATCGGTTGTCCGATGCCCAGGAGGTTGCCCTCGCTGTCGTGGAACCAGGCGCCGTATTCGCCCGTGGCGAGTTTGGTCGGGTAGTTCCCCTGGATTTCGGCGATGCCGTCGACCGTTCTCATGGCAGGGAGGTCGACGTCCTCGAAGACCACGCCCCGCCGTTCGAGCTCGTCGACGACGGCACGGAGGTCGTCGACCTCGAAGGCCATCTGGGTGAAGGTGCCCGGGGACGCCCCCGCGGATTCGAAGAGAGCGAAGTCCGCGTCCCCGCAGCGGTACAGCAGCCCGCCGGGGCGCTCGTCGATGGGTTCGAGGTCGAGCTTCTCGGCGTAGAAGCGTCGGGCTCTGTGCAGGTCCTGGGCCGGGAGTCTGGTGGCCACGCCGGCGCCGTCGAGGATGCCCATGGTGCCTCCCTGGTTCTGTGGCGCAGGCATGTGTCGTCGCGGGTCCGTGTACGCCGTTCGCGGCGGACACGCGTGTCGCCACCCGTTCGCTACGCCCTTTCGATATTCCGTCCATGAGCCTATTGCGACCCCTGCGACCTGTGGGAATGGCACGACGGGAGTACGACGCGCATTCGCCCGGTCATTTCGCAGCGGTAGTTTGATCACAAGAACTGATTGCCTTTCCTCCTGAGCGCGGCGTCCTCGTCGGGGCAACGAGTCCTGACCCGCGCCCGTCGGAGGGTGGTGAAATGCGTACTGCACGTCTTCTCGCCGGTAGTGCCTTGGCCATGGTTGCCCTTGGCATCTCGGCTCCCGCAGCAGTGGCCGAAGGGTCCGAAGTCAGCGTCAGTCCCGAGGTGGGTTACCCGGGTTCGACCATCACCGTCAGTACGTCGATCTGTGCGTCGGACGCGACGTACGCCAAGGGCCAGTCCGAGGCCGGCGGCCAGATCAATCTGGTCGAGAGCGGCCGCGAGGGCGAGTTGGAGGGCAACTTCACCGTTCCGGCCAACGCCAAGGAGGGGACCTACGCCATTACGGTCAAGTGCCCTCCCGGGGTCCGTGTCGACACCGAGTTCGAGGTCGCCCGTCGCCCCAGTGGAGCGGTGAGCGGCGGGTTCGGCGGAGCCGACGGGCTGAACAGCACGGAGGTGGCCATCGGTGCCGCGCTGATCCTCACCGCGACGGCAGGCGGTCTGCTGACGATGCGGCGCCGTCACGGCAGCGAACCGGCCGCCTGAGCGCCGGCGGCTCCGGCCGTCGCCAACCGCCCCTCCGTACATCGAGACCGAAGCCCGGACCGCTATGGGACGCACGCAGACTCCGCCCTCCAGGTCGACCTGGGCTCTCGGCATCATGCTGTTCGTCGGCATCGGTCTGGTGATCCATGGGCTGAGCGGCGAGACGGCTCCCCAGCCGTCCGCCGCCCAGGCCTATGCCTCACCCGCGGCTGCCGGCGAACCGGGGCCGAAACGGCCCGCCCCCGTCGCCAAGGCGCCCAAGGGCCCGCCCGGGTCCCGCCCGCGCTCCGTTCCGGTCAGGCTGCGCATCCCCGCCATCCGGGTCGACGCGCCCATGATGAATCTCGCGCTGAACAAGAACGGCGCGCTGGAGGTCCCGCCCGCCGACAAGGCCGGGTTCGCCGGCTGGTACTCCAAGGGACCCGCGCCGGGCGAGAGCGGCGCGGCCATCGTGGCCGGGCACGTCGACACCCCCACCGGACGTGCCGTCTTCTTCCGGCTCGGCGCCCTGACCAAGGGGAGCGCCATCGAGATCACGCGCCTGGACGGGCGTACGGCCTTCTTCACCGTCGACGCCGTCGAGGTCTACGCCAAGCGCACGTTCCCGAACCAGAAGGTGTACGGAAACGCCGCCGTCCCCCAGCTGCGGATCATCACGTGCGGCGGCGGCTACCGCAAGAAGGCCGGCTACCTCGGCAACGTCGTCGTCTACGCGACGCTGAAGCGTACGTCGTGACACCCCTCGCTTCCCTCCGCATAGAGTCCTCGGGGAACAGTGGAGGGGCAGCCGTGATCGTCATCCCGATGACCACCGCTCACGCGGCGCAGGTCCTCGACATCTACCGGCTCGGCATCGACGAAGGCGACGCCACCTTCGAGACCCGGGCGCCGGCCTGGTCCGCCTTCGACTCGGCCAGGCTGACGGACCATCGGTTCGTCGCGCTGCGAGCCGAGGGCTCCTGCGCCGGAGCGGGGGCCGAACCTGGAGCCGAGGCCGGGGCCGGAGCGAGGGCCGAAACCGGAGCCGGAGCCCGTGCCGGGAAGGTGCTCGGCTGGGTCGCCGTCTCGAAGGTCTCCGACCGCTGTGCCTACGTCGGCGTCGTCGAGCATTCGGTGTACGTCCACCCGGCCGCCCGCGGACAGGGCGTCGCCCGCGCCCTGCTCGACAGGCTCGTCGTCTCCACCGAGGCCGCGGGCATCTGGACCATCCAGTCGGGCATCTTCCCCGAGAACACAGCGAGCCTGGCCCTCCATCAAAGCGCCGGGTTCCGCGTCATCGGTACGCGCGAACGCATCGGCCGCCATCACGGCGTCTGGCGCGACGTCGTCCTCGTCGAGCGGCGCAGCCCGAACATCGTGTAGCCCCTTCGCGTCGACCACCAGGTCGTTCATGGACATGAACAAGCTTCATGGGTACGAACTATTGAGCATGCCGAAGCCGCAGTGATAGGCGTAGGGGAGGACGCCACTCCCCCGCCACCGCACCCGCGGTCAGTCATGCCTGGAGGCGCACCCGATGACGCAGCCCAAGACGTCCATGACCCCCGTGACCCCCATGACACGCAGGAACTTCGGTCGGCTCGCCGCCGCTCCCGTACTCCTCGGCGCAGTGTCGGGGCTGCCGGCCGGTGCGGGGCAGGCCGCCGAAGCGCCCGCCACACGTACGCGTACCGCCGCCGGCAATCGGAGCGTCCGGCGCGCGATGAGACGTGCCGCCGTCTTCATGGATGAACATGTCTCGTATCGCGGCGGATACGTGTGGAGCTATCTGCCCGATCTGTCCACCACCTGGGGCGAGATGGAGGCCAGGCGCACCATGTGCTGGGTCCAGCCGCCCGGGACGCCCACCGTCGGGCACAGCCTGCTCGACGCGTACCACGCGACCGGCGACGAGGCGTTCTACCGCGCGGCGGAGCGCACCGGGCTCGCGCTGGTCCGGGCGCAACTGCCCATCGGCGGCTGGAACTACATCCACGACTTCGCCGGCGAGTCGTCGCTGCGCGAGTGGTACGCCACGATCGGTGCCAACGGCTGGCGGCTGGAGGAGTTCCAGCACTACTACGGCAACGCCACCTTCGACGACGCCGGCTCCTCCACGGCGGCGCAGCTGATCCTGCGGCTGTACGTGGAGCGCAGGCACCCCGTGTTCAAGGCCTCCCTGAACCGCGTCATCGACTTCATGCTCAGGGCACAGCTGCGGGGCGGCCCGGCGGACGGCGGCTGGCCGCAGCGCTTCCCCGCCTTCTCGGGCTCGGTCGGTGAGACGCCCTGGCCCGACGACCGGCCGTCCTGGCTGCCCGCCGATGTCGGGCACGGCATGGAGGACGGCGACTACACCCGGCACGTCACCTTCAACGACGACGTACTGGGCGAGAACATCAAGTTCCTGCTCATGTGCGCCTCGGCGCTGGGGCGGCGGGACCTGAACCGTCCCGTACTGCGTGCCATGGCCTGTCTGCACCGGCTGCAGCAGCCCGGACCGCAGGCGGGCTGGGGTCTGCAGCATCTGGCCCACGCCGTGAACGGCCGCCCCGCCGGCGCCCCGGCCGGAGCACGCTCCTACGAACCACGGGCGCTGACCACCCACACCACCCAGACCAACATCCGCCAGCTCTTCCACTACTTCCGGCTGACCGGCGACCACACCTTTCTGCGCCGGGTGCCGGAGGCCATCGCCTGGCTGGAGAGCTGCCGGCTCAGCGGCGAGCAGAAGCAGGAGAACCCGCTGCTGCGGAACAGCACCCATCCCACCTTCGTGGAACTGGGCAGCAATCGCGCGCGCTTCGTCCACCGCTTCGGGTCGAACATCCGCAACGGCGCCTACTACTACGACCACGACCACCGGAACACGCTCAGCCACTACTCCGGCGGCCGCTCGGTCGACATCGCCGGTCTGAGGTCGACGTACGACGAGCTGATGGCCATGAGCCGCGCCGAGGTCGCGGAGCTGAGCGCCAGGTCCCCGCTCGCGCCCGGGCGGCCGTACGCTCTCCCTCGCTACTTCGGCATCCGCGATCTGGAACCGACCGACCTGTTCCGGGAGGCGCCGCTGCCCCTGCCCGAGGTGACGGACGCGCAGGCGGACGCGCTCGTGGCCGGTCTCGGCGCCAGGGACCACTGGCTCGGCCCCATCGGCACCACGACCAACCCGTACCGGGGTCCCGCTCCCGCGACCCAGTACGACGGCACGGCCTTCATGAGCAAGCACGTGGGCGACAGCTACGACACGTCGCCCTACAACCCCAGCGATCCTCCGGCGGAGCCGCCGTACGAGCCGCGCGAGAGCGCCGAGGGGATCACGACCTCCACCTACACCGGCAACATGGCGAAGCTCATCGCCTACGTCGCCACGTCGTGAAGCGCCGCGGTGTGGCCCGGCGTGCCGTGAACGGGCGGGCCGTGTACGGGTTTCGTGGCCTTGAGTGAGTACATCAGCGGGATGCGGGGACGGTCCGCCGGGAAGCGGAAGCAGCCGTCCTCGTGCCGCTTCAGCGCGCCGAAGCGTTCGAACAGCGTGACGTCGTGCTCGTGGAGGAAGTCGACGCGCAGACCGGCCGCGGCGACGGCCGAGACGACTTCGCCGATCGGGTGCTGCCACTCGACACTGCGGTTGTGGACGGTGCGCGCGTCGAAGTCCGCGTACGTGCCGGGCGACTCGTCCACCCAGGCGTCACGGGCGAAGTAGTCGTGCGTGACGTGTGAGCCCGTGGCGTCGTCGAGGCTGTCGGTCAGCGGGTGGAACTCGGCGAGATAGAGGAAGCCGCCCAGGGCGACGAGCGCGGCGGCGGTCTCGGCCCAGCGGACGATGTCGGGGAGCCAGTTCAGCGCGCCGATACCGGTGTAGACGATGTCGTACGAGGAGTCGGGCACGGACTCCGTGGCGTCGTACACGTCGGCGGCGACGAAGGCGGCCCGGTCGGGGCCGAGGCCGGCGTCGGCGGCGAGCGAGCGCGCGGCGTCGACGGCCGGCTCGGAGAAGTCGAGGCCGACGACGTGCGCGGCGCCGCGGCGGGCCCACGAGAGGGTGTCCAGGCCTATGTGGCACTGGAGGTGGAGGAGGGAGCGGCCGGTGACGTCGCCGACCTCGGCCGTCTCGAAGTCGCGCAGCGAGTCCTTGCCGGCACGGAACGAGTCGAGGTCGTAGAAGTCGCCCGTGAGGTGGATCGGGACCCGTTCGTCCCAGCGGGAACGGTTCGCCTCCCGCCAGTCCGGAGGGGGTGGAGAGTACATGTCGCGGAGGTTATCCACAGGCTGCGGACGACGCGAACGTTTTGTGGGCGGGGCGGCGCAGAATGGTGGGCATGACTGAGATCACCGAATCCACGGCGTCCGAGGCGCCCACCACCGTGCCCGTGGCCGTGCCCGCGGCCATGCCGGCCTGGGAGCAGCGCTTCCGGGCGCCCCGCGTCTCGCTGCCCGACTGGGCGGAGGACGCCCCGCACCGCTCCCTCTTCGTTTCGAACGCGACGGGGACGTACGAGCTGTACGCGTGGGACCGCGCGACGGGCGAACAGCGCCAGGTGACCGACCGGCCGAACGGGACGACGGACGGGATACTCACACCGGACGGCGAGTGGATCTGGTGGTTCTCGGACAAGGACGGGGACGAGTTCGGGGTCTGGATGCGGCAGCCGTTCGGCGGCGGGCAGGACGAGCCCGCCGCGCCCGGGCTCGACGCCTCCTACAGCGCGGGGCTGGCGCTCGGCCGGGACGGCACGGCCGTGGTGGGCCGGTCGACCGACGAGGACGGCACGACGATCCATGTCGTGCCCCCCGGCTCCGACCCGGTCGAGATCTACCGGCACCGGGAGTCGGCGGGCGTGGGCGACCTCTCGCACGACGGGTCGCTGATCGCGATAGAGCACACCGAGCACGGCGACGCGATGCACTCGGCACTGCGCGTCGTCCGGCTGGACGGCTCGACGGTGTGCGAGATGGACGACACCGAGGGCGGTTCGGTGGAGCTGGGGCTGGAGGTCCTCGGCTTCGCCCCGGTCGAGGGCGACACCCGGCTGCTGGTGGGCCACCAGCGACGCGGACGCTGGGAGCCCATGCTGTGGGACGTGGCGTCCGGCGAGCAGAGCGATCTGGCGATCGACCTGCCGGGCGATGTGAGTGCCGAGTGGTATCCGGACGGCTCCGCGCTGCTGATCGCGCACAGTTTCGAGGCGCGCAGTGAGCTGTGGCGCTTCACCCCGGCGACGGGCGAGCTGACCCGGGTGGAGACCCCGGCGGGGTCGGTCTCGGGCGCGACGGCGCGGCCCGACGGCACGGTGGAGTACCTGTGGTCGTCCGCGGCGCAGCCGCCGAAGGTCCGCTCCACGGCGGGCCGCGAGGTGCTGGACCCGCCGGGGATGAAGGCGCCGGGGTCGGTCGACGTGGAGGACGTGTGGGTGGACGGGCCCGGCGGCCGTATCCACGCGCTGGTGCAGCGGCCGTCCGGAGAGGGCCCGTTCCCCACGGTCTTCGAGATCCACGGCGGTCCGACCTGGCACGACAGCGACTCCTTCGCGGCCGGGCCCGCGGCCTGGGTGGACCACGGCTATGCGGTGGTGCGGGTCAACTACCGGGGGTCGACCGGGTACGGGCGGGAGTGGACGGACGCCCTCAAGCACCGGGTCGGGCTGATCGAGCTGGAGGACATCGCGGCGGTCCGGGAGTGGGCCGTGTCCTGCGGGGTGGCGGACCCGGCGAAGCTGATCCTGGCGGGCGGCTCATGGGGCGGCTATCTCACCCTCCTCGGGCTCGGTACGCAGCCGCAGGCATGGGCACTGGGACTGGCCGCGGTGCCCGTCGCGGACTACGTCACGGCGTACCACGACGAGATGGAGGCGTTGAAGGCGATGGACCGGACCCTCCTCGGCGGCACACCGGAGGAGGTGCCGGAGCGGTACGAGGCCTCGTCCCCGCTGACGTATGTGGACGCGGTCACCGCCCCGGTCTACATCTCGGCCGGCGTCAACGACCCGCGCTGCCCGATCCGCCAGGTCGAGAACTATGTGGACCGCCTCGCGGCCCGCGGCGCCGACCACGAGGTGTACCGGTACGACGCGGGCCACGGCTCGCTGGTGGTGGAGGAACGGATCAAGCAGGTGCGCCTCGAGCTGGACTTCGCCGAGAGGCATCTGCGGTAGCGGCGGCGCGGGTCCCGGCCAGGGCCGGGACCCGGCAGCGGGGAGGGGAGGAGCGTTCCGTACCGTGGAGGGGTGTACCGGTTCCTGCTGACGCCCCGCTGGTGGGGCATCAATGCGTTCGTCGCGCTGGCGATCCCCTTCTGCATCTTCATGGGGACCTGGCAGCTCGGCCGGTTCGAGGACCGCGTCGACACGCACCAGGCGGCCGAGCGGCGCCCGGACGCGGCGAATCAGGGCGCGGCGCCGCTCGATGACCTGCTGCCCGTCGACAAGGACACTTCGGGCAGGCACGCCATGGCCAGCGGGCGGTACGGGAAGCAGTTCCTGGTGCCGGGCCGGGAGCTGGACGGTGAGCGCGGGTCGTATGTGCTGACGCTGCTGCGCACCGACGGCGGCAAGGCTCTGCCCGTCGTACGGGGCTGGCTGCCCACCGGGGCGAAGGCACCGGCGGCTCCGGTCGGCGAGGTGACGGTCACCGGTGCGCTGCAGGCCTCGGAGACACAGAGCAGCGACGGGGTGCGCACCGCGGGCGGGCTGCCGAGCGGTCAGCTCGGCATGATCAGCGCGGCCTCACTGGTGAATCTCGTGCCGGACGACGTGTACGACGGGTGGATCACCCTGTCCACGGCGCCGGAGGGGATGCGGCCGGTGCCGGCGGCTGCGCCGCAGGGCAGCGGGCTCGACCTCAAGGCGTTCCAGAACCTGGGCTACACGCTGGAGTGGTTCGCCTTCGCCGGCTTTGTGCTGTTCATGTGGTTCCGCTTCGTGCGGCGTGAGGCGGAAGCCGCCAAGGACGAGGCGCTGGGTCTCGACCCGGCCTGATCCCCTCTCAGCCCCGCACCCCGCACCCGGCGTCCGGCACCCGCCACCCGGACCTGGCACCCGGCGGCTAGGGGGCGCTGAGGATGCCCGTGCGGTAGATCGTGCCGGCGCACGCGTTCGGGATCGTGGCCTCGGCGTTCGGGCCGCCCGGTTCCGGGGTGTGGGTCACCGCGATGCTGCCGTCCGCGGTTCCCTCGCCCTCCTCACCGAGGAGCTGGGCCTCGGTGCTGGTCGTGCCCGCCGCGCCGTCGGTCGTGCCCGAGGAGCCGCCGTCCGAGGGCGAGGGGTCGGGTGAGGGACCACCGGTCGTGGGACAGGTCTCCGAGGGGACGAAGGCGAACTTCACCTCGTACGCCGCCTCCGGCTTGAGCACCACCGCGCTGATCTCCTCGGACGGGTCGGGGAGTCCGGCCGCCGCGTCTCCGGTGATGTGCGTCACGACATTGATCTTCGTGGCGTCGGCGGCGCCCTTCGCCTGGAAGTTCACGGCACCGGCCGCGGCGACCGAGCATTCGCTTCCGGAGACATTGGCGATGCGGAACGCGCCGTACACCTTGCCGTCGGCCTCGGGCGCCCCGGCCTGGGCCGAGTTCACACCGAGCTGACCGGCTTCGCAGGCGGGGGTGGAGACGGCGGCGCTGTCCGTCGGCGCGGCCGTGCCGCCCGTCGCGTCGCCCGTCGAGTCGGTGCCGGGGGAAGGTGACTCCACCGCCGCGCTCGGAGCGCCCGGGGCGCTGGGCTGTACCCCGGCCGAGTCGCCGTTCCAGACCTCGCCGCCGTCGTCGCTCTCGTCCTCACCGGTGCCGCCCTGGGCCTGTTCGCCGTGGCCGGCGTTCACGGGCAGGCCGTCGAAGCCGCCGGAGCTCGCCACATGGACGGCCGCGGGGACGGCGGTGCCGAGCAGGATCACCGAGGCCGCGAGGCCGACCAGGGCCTGGCGCTTGCGGGCGCGCCGCGCGGGCACCGCCCGGCGCAGATGATCCAGGGCGCCCTCGGAGGGTTCGAGGTCCTCGACCGCGCCGCGGAGCATCCGCCGCAGGGCCAGTTCGTCCTGACCGAGTCCGTCCTGACCGAGCGCGTCCTGACCCAGGTCGTCCGACGCGGACGCGTGCGGCACCGGTACTCCTGACGCTCCGGCAGCGCCCGGGCCCAGCACGTCCCGCAGCAGCCGGTCCCGGCCCGGGAGGTGGCCGAACGGGGTGTCCTGGCCGGACGGCCCGCCACTCCGGGGTGTCTCACCCCCGAGCCCGTGATCGTCCATTCCGTTCCGCGGCCCGTCGTTCACAATCTCGTTTCC
Source organism: Streptomyces sp. NPDC091376 (assembly GCF_044757085.1). Lineage (NCBI taxonomy): Bacteria > Bacillati > Actinomycetota > Actinomycetes > Kitasatosporales > Streptomycetaceae > Streptomyces > Streptomyces sp. NPDC091376. Next base: position 172,454 of record NZ_JBIVUF010000002.1, read on the forward strand.
AGTCCGGTCGTTCAACGGCCCGTCCGGCCCGTACCGCTCAGTCGTGTGCTTCTCGTCCCGCGCATCGCGGGACACGTCGTGTGTATCACGGGACGGATGGTCGTCCCGTCCCTGCTCGTGCCCGCGTTCGTGCCTGGTCATGCCGTGGCCTCCATGGCGACGCGGAGTGCCGCGATGCCCCGTGAGCCGTACGCCTTCACCGAGCCCAGGGATATGCCGAGCGTCTCGGCGACCTGGGCCTCCGTCATGTCCGCGAAGTAGCGGAGCACGAGCACCTCTCGCTGACGCCGCTGGAGCCCCTTCATGGCCTTGATCAGCGCGTCCCGCTCCAGCTGGTCGTACGCGCCCTCTTCGGCACTCGCCATGTCGGGCATCGGCTTGGAGAGCAGCTTCAGCCCGATGATCCGCCGGCGCAGCGCGGACCGCGACAGATTGACGACCGTCTGCCGCAGATAGGCGAGGGTCTTCTCGGGGTCGCGGACGCGACTGCGCGCCGAGTGGACGCGGATGAAGGCCTCCTGGACGACGTCCTCGCAGGAAGCGGTGTCGTCGAGCAGCAGGGCCGCGAGACCGAGCAGCGACCGGTAGTGGGCACGGTAGGTCTCGGTGAGGAGATCGACTGTGGTGCCCGCCGCCATCGCGTCGTCAGCGCCTTCGCGCTGCGACGGAATGCGGGACGGGCGAGCAGCGGGCATGGGAGCGATCACCGGCATCCCGCCGCGCGGACCCCTGCCGACGGCAAGGGGAGCGCGGAACGGCCGGACGGAAGCGCCGCGGGCCGGAGCCGCGCCGGTGCCCCGGGACGGGAGCACGCCGACGCGGGCCGGGACCACTGCCCTGCCGCGAACGGGGACCACCGCGGTGATGTCGAGAACCTCTGCCACGCCTGTTGGACACGCTGCCCCCCGTCAGGGTTGTACGCGCACACCACCGATAGTGACGATGCACCGTATGCCCTCATGCGCACCCGCTTTTCACCAATGCCCCATTTGTTGTGGCTTATCGCGGCACCGCGAAGGGACGACCGCATAGACGCTTCCCGCACAGCAACCGGTTGCACAAGGACGGGAATGCATCGTCGAACATGCCATCACCCCACTTCAAGTGGTACGGACCAGCGACTTGATCACAGGGTGCACACAGATCCTACAAAGTTCTACTACATCGGGGGATCAAAATTCCCGGGCGATGGCCTCGGCGAGCTGAGCGGTGTTCAGCGCGGCACCCTTGCGCAGGTTGTCACCGCACACGAAGAGTTCGAGCACCCGGCTGTCGTCCATGGCCCGCCGGACCCGCCCGACCCAGGTCGGATCCGTGCCCACTACATCGGCCGGCGTGGGGAATTCGCCCGCCGCCGGGTCGTCGAAGAGCACCACGCCCGGCGACGTGGCCAGGATCTCGTGGGCCCGCTCCACCGAGACCTCGTGCTCGAAGCGCGCGTGCACGGAGACCGAGTGGGACGTGACGACCGGCACACGGACGCAGGTCGCGGACACCCGCAGCTCGGGCAGGGAAAGGATCTTGCGGGTCTCGTCCCGGATCGCCAGCTCCTCGGAGGACCAGCCGTCCGCCGCGAGCGCCCCGGACCACGGCACGACGTTGAGCGCCATGGGGGCGGGGAAGGGGCCGACGCCGTCGCCGACGGCACGGCGCACATCGCCGGGGTAGGTGCCCAACTCCGTGCCCGCGACCAGCGCGAGCTGGGTGCGCAGCGCCTCGACGCCGCCCTGCCCGGCCCCGCTGACGGCCTGGTACGCGGAGACGACGAGCTCGTCCACGCAGAACTCGGCGTGCAGCGCCCCCACGGTCACGATCATGGCCAGGGTGGTGCACCCGGGGCTCGCGACGATGCCGCGCGGCCGGACCCGCAAGGAGTGCGGGTTGATCTCGGGCACGACGAGAGGAACATCCGGATCCCGCCGGAAAGCGGCTGAATTGTCCACGACCACCGTGCCCTTGGCGGCGGCGATCGGCGCCCAGTGGGCGGCCACCTCGGCCGGCACCAGGAACAGCGCGACGTCGATTCCTGTCAGCGTCTCCTCGGAGAGCGCGACGACCTCGGTCTCCTCGCCGCGCACGGCCAGCTTGCGGCCGGCCGAACGCGGCGAGGCGATCAGGCGTATCTCACCCCAGACGTCCGCGTGCTGGGACAGGATCTGGAGCATCACCGCGCCGACGGCTCCGGTCGCTCCGACGACCGCCAGAGCCGGCTTGCGGTTCATCGCACGACCACCGGCGCTCGCAGGGCGGCCGCGCGCAGGACGGTCACCGGCCGGTGCCTCCGTAGACGACGGCCTCGTCGGAGTCGCTGTCCAGACCGAAGGCGGTGTGGACGGCGCGGACGGCCTCCTTGACGTCGTCCGCGCGTGTGACGACCGAGATCCGGATCTCCGAGGTGGAGATCAGCTCGATGTTCACACCGGCGTCGGAGAGCGCCTCGAAGAACGACGCCGTCACGCCCGGGTTGGTCTTCATGCCCGCGCCGACCAGCGAGATCTTGGCGATCTGGTCGTCGTAGCGCAGCGACTCGAACCCGATGGCGCTCTTGGTCTTCTCCAGCGCGTCGATCGCCTTGCGGCCCTCGGTCTTCGGGAGGGTGAAGGAGATGTCGGTGAGACCGGTCGACGCGGCGGAGACGTTCTGCACCACCATGTCGATGTTGATCTCGTTGTTGGCGATGGTGCGGAAGATCGCGGCGGCCTCGCCCGGCTTGTCCGGCACGCCGACGACGGTGATCTTCGCCTCGGAGGTGTCGTGGGCGACACCGGAGATGATGGCCTGCTCCACCTTGCGGTCCCCTTGCGGTTCGTTGCTGACCCAGGTGCCCCGCAGCCCCGAGAAGGACGAGCGGACGTGGATCGGGATGTTGTATCGGCGTGCGTACTCCACGCAGCGGTGCAGCAGCACCTTGGAGCCGGAGCTGGCGAGCTCCAGCATGTCCTCGAACGAGATCCAGTCGATCTTGCGGGCCTTCTTCACCACCCGCGGGTCGGCGGTGAACACACCGTCGACGTCCGTGTAGATCTCGCAGACCTCGGCGTCCAGGGCCGCGGCCAGCGCGACGGCGGTCGTGTCCGACCCGCCCCGGCCGAGGGTGGTGATGTCCTTCTTGTCCTGGGACACACCCTGGAAGCCGGCGACGATGGCGATGTTGCCCTCGTCCAGCGCGGTGCGGATACGGCCCGGCGTGACATCGATGATGCGCGCTTTGTTGTGGACCGAGTCGGTGATGACGCCTGCCTGGCTCCCGGTGAACGACTGGGCCTCGTGGCCCAGGTTTTTGATCGCCATCGCCAGCAGCGCCATGGAGATCCGCTCTCCGGCGGTCAGCAGCATGTCGAACTCACGCCCGGCAGGAATGGGGGAAACCTGCTCGGCGAGATCGATCAACTCGTCCGTCGTGTCGCCCATCGCCGAGACCACGACGACCACCTGGTGGCCGCTCTTCTTGGCATCGACGATTCGCTTGGCGACGCGCTTGATGCCCTCGGCATCCGCAACGGAGGAGCCTCCGTACTTCTGCACGACAAGGCCCACGTGCGCTCCTCGCTCGGTCTTCTGCCGCAGTCATTACTGCGGTCGGCGTCAGTTTAACGAGCAGCCCGGATTCACCCTCCCCGTATCACTGCGTGAGATGTCCCGCTCACGAAGTGACCCGCGGACAAGCGCCGGGCTGCCCGGGATGTGTCTGCCCGGGGGACGGCGTGGTACGCGGATGTGTGGGCGGCCTCACACCCCGCCCGGCCGGGGGACGGGTCCGGTCACGAGCCCTGGGCCGCCCTGGTGCCGACCATCAGGGACGTACGGGCCGGGACGGCGGTGTCGTACGCCGCCTCCGCCGGCGCTGCCGTGTCCACGACCTTGATCATCAGTGGCGTACGGCCGATGGGGCCCTTCACCGCGGCGCGCAGCCGGAAGCGTTCGACGCGCGAGGCGTCGCGGGCGAGCGGGGAGCCGGACGGGACGAGCCAGTGGGGCTGGACGTCGTTGGCCACGCGGAGTTCCACGGAGTTCCAGCGTCCCGTGGCGGGATCGCGGCGCTCCAGGACGAGCCCGTTCCGGGCCGGGGCCGGACCGTCGCCCGCGCTTTCCATGATCTCCATCTGGAACGCGACGGCCAGTTCGGCGTAGGCACGCGCGCTGCCGTTGTGGACGGAGACCGTGAACTCCTTGGCGGCACCGCCCCGTACGAGCTCGATCCGGCCACCGGCGGTGGAGGCGTACATGCTGAGCACGGTCCGCCGGGCGGGAGCGGAGACCGGAGCAGGAGCGGACGGCTTTGCCGCGGGAGCGGGCGTGACGGCCGTCGACGGCCCGGACCCGGCGGGCGGGGACATCGACTCCGGGGGCGTGTGCGCCGGGGTGAGCGGAAGCGGCTGGGGCGGCTCCGACGAGGGCGGGCCCGGCACCGCGGCCGGGGCCTTCGCCTCGTCGGCGGCCGGGCCGCAGCCCGCCAGGAGCGCCGCCACCACGACCGCCGTACCGGCAGCGGTCACTCGCGCCCTCTGCATACGTCTCACAAGGACCACCGAAGGAAGAGAAGGGAAGGACGTTGAAGATCGAACGGCTTGATGGATCGTCAACGTACAGCCCGGCGGAGGCGGTGGCTCCGTCCCGGAGGTCTCGCTTCTGCTACAGCGCTCCAGCTACGGCACTTCTCCTACGGGCCGGATCAGCGCGGTGCGCGGACCGCCCGCAGCCCCAGCGGACCCGCGATCTCCTGGGCCATCACCCGGCCCGCCTCCTCCGCGAGCGTGTCCTCGGGCAGGTCCTCGTCCGTGTCGAGCCCGTCCAGCTCCTCCAGCGGCTGGTCGAGGCGGACGTGCGAGACCAGGGACTGGAGTGCGCGCAGCGTCGCCGAGGCGGTCGGGCCCCAGTTGGAGAAGTACGAGAACTGCCACCACCACAGGGCCTCGGTGGTGCGGCCCGCGCGGTAGTGGGCCAGACCGTGGCCCAGGTCGGCGACGATGTCCGCGAGGTTGTCGGAGATCCGGCACGGCACCGGTGCCTTGCGCGGCTCGTACGGGTCGAAGACCTCGGAGAAGACGTCGACCGGGTCGAGGAGCCGGGCGAACCGCTCACGCAGTTCGTCGACGTCCAGGTCGGGACCCGTGTCCACCTCGTACCGCTCCTCGGGAACGATGTCCTCGTGGGCACCCAGCCGACCGCCGGCGAGCAACAGCTGGGAGACCTCCAGCAGCAGGAAGGGCACCGCGCTGTCCGGCTCGTCGCCGCGCGCCACTTCCGTGGTGGCCACGATGAAGCTCTCGATCGAGTCGGCGATCTGTACCGCGAAGTCGTCGGGGTCCTGCGTGGCGGAGTGCAGCGTTGCGTCAGACATCGAGAAGTCGTCTCCCCTCGAAGGCACGCCCGAGCGTGACCTCGTCGGCGTATTCCAGGTCGCCGCCAACGGGAAGTCCGCTGGCGAGGCGCGTCACCTTCAGCCCCATGGGCTTGATCATGCGCGCCAGGTACGTCGCGGTGGCCTCGCCCTCGAGATTGGGGTCGGTCGCCAGGATCAGCTCGGTGACCGTGCCGTCCGCGAGCCGCGCGAGCAGTTCGCGGATGCGCAGATCGTCCGGGCCGACACCTTCGATCGGGCTGATCGCACCGCCCAGCACGTGGTAGCGCCCGCGGAACTCACGAGTCCGCTCGATCGCCACGACGTCCTTGGGCTCCTCGACCACGCAGATGACCGCCAGGTCGCGGCGCGCGTCCCGGCAGATGCCGCACTGTTCCTGCTGCGCGACGTTTCCGCACACCGCGCAGAAGCGGACCTTGTCCTTCACCTCGAGCAGGGCATGGGCGAGGCGGCGGACGTCGGTCGGCTCGGCCTGGAGGATGTGGAAGGCGATCCGCTGCGCGCTCTTGGGACCGACGCCGGGCAGCCTGCCCAGTTCGTCGATGAGGTCCTGAACCACGCCTTCGTACAACGGAACGCCTCTCTGAGAACGCTTTGATGGTTACGGTAGTTGGTCCGCCCGCGCCTTAGAAGGGCAGTCCCGGGATCCCGCTGCCGCCGCCCAGTCCCTGGGTGAGCGGGCCGAGCTTCTGCTGCTGCAGCTGCTGCGCGTTCTCGGTGGCGGCCTGGACGGCGGCGAGGACGAGATCGGCGAGGGTCTCGGTGTCCTCGGGGTCCACGGCCTTGGGGTCGATGACGAGGCCCCGCAGGTCACCGGAGCCGGTGACGGTCGCCCTCACGAGACCTCCGCCGGCCTGCCCCTCGACCTCGGTCGCCGCAAGCTCCTCCTGCGCACGGGCGAGGTCCTGCTGCATCTTCTGGGCCTGCTGAAGCAACTGCTGCATATTGGGCTGCCCACCACCGGGAATCACGGTCACTCCTGGCATTTCGACGACGATTGTTCGGTAAACCGAGCCTACGTGGTCGCAGGGCGGCATGCCCCGCCCAGTGGGCACGAACTCTTTCGAGTGACTTCCAGGCGGGAAGGGCCGTCCTTCCTCTACCGGATCAAGACCCCCGTGCGGGCGGAAATACCGGGATTTCGCTCCCGCGGCCCACCATTCGGCGGTAGGAAGACCGTACGCACCAGTACCCACGCGCGCATCGCAGGTCACGCAGGGTTAGCAGGTTACGTACGCAGTCACGCTGAGCGCAGAGGAGTGCCCCGGTGAGTCAGCCGGAGATGCAGCCTGGGGGGTCGGCCCGGGAGGAGGACGGGGTCGGGGTCCCGGCGAACGGCGGTGCCCCGGGCTCCGGAGGCACCGCGCGGGGCGATCGCGACCGCGACGGTGATCGGGTCCGTGACCACGACCGGGTCCGTGACCTGGCCGGACGGCCGTTCCCGCTCGGCGACTGGGGCGAGCCGGCGGAGCGCCTCGACGAGCTGTACCGCTGGGTGGAGGCCAACGCGCTGCGCACCGCCGACTGGTATCTCGCCGACCGCGTCCGCAAGCGCCGTGGCGCCCGCGCGCTGCGCGCCGGGACGGCTCTGGGCGCGGTCGCGGGCGCGGCGCTGCCCCTGCTGGACCTCACGGACGTGCTGGCGGGCGCGGCGGGCTGGGGCTACCTCTCGCTGCTGCTCGGCGCGGCCTGTCTGGCCTGCGACCGGTACTTCGGCCTGACCACGGGCTGGATAAGGAGCGTGGCCACGGCCCAGGCCGTGCACCGCCGCCTCCAGGCGCTCCAGTTCGACTGGGCGTCCGAGAGCGTGCGGGAGGTCCTCGGCCCCACGGAGGGCACGGCCGGCGAGGCGGCGGAACGCTGCCTGAACGTGCTGCGCCGTTTCTCGGAGGACCTCACGGACCTGGTCCGCACCGAGACCGCCGACTGGATGATCGAATTCCGCGCGGGCCCCGCGCCTCTGCTGATGCAGTCGGCGACCACTCAGCCCCGCCCCGACCCCGCCCATCCCTCGGGCCGCTTCCCGCTGTCCCCGCCGACCCGTCCGAACATGCCGAGGCAGCGCCCGCCTGAGGCGCGGTGACGCAGGCGCGCGGGCACTCGGGCACGCAGTAACGCAGGCACGTAGGCGCCCAGGCACCCAGGCAGGACCAGGTGCGGAGACAGGTCGGCCGCACGTTCGGCTCGACGACGGCTCAGCTGAAGATGATCATCGAGCCCTGTCCCAGGCTGCGGGTCGCCGCCGCGTGCAGGCCCAGCCAGACGTGGCGTTCCCGGGCGAAGGGGCTGTCGTCGTGGGGGATGGGGCCCGCCGGCTCCTCCAGGGAGGTGGGGCGGGACGGAGGCGCCGGGGCGGACGGGGGGTTGGCGGGGTCGATCCCGATCGAGGGGGCCACGTACTCGAGTTCGCGGAGCAGTCCCTGGGACGAGCCGAGGGGGCCGCCGCCGGCGAGGAGGTCCTCGTTGGACAGGGGCTCGGGGAAGTCGACGGGGACGTAGGCGCCCGCGTGGTCGTAGTGCCAGACCAGGTGGGACTCCTGGGCCGTGGACTCGAACATCTCCAGGAGCTGCTCGTAGTCACCGCCCAGTTCGTCGACCGGCGTCACCGCCAGTCCGCAGATCTGGAGCAGATACGCCCGGCGCAGGAAGTGCAGGGCGTCGTAGTCGAAGCCGGCGACGGGGGCGACGTCCCCCGAGAGTCCGGGCATGTAGGCGAAGACGGGGACGGTGGGCAGACCGGCCTCGGTGAGGGCCTTGTCGTACGAGGCGATCTCCTCGGCGAAGGGGTTGTCGGGGCTGTGGCACAGCACATCGACGAGGGGGACCAGCCAGAGGTCACAGGCCAAAACGGGCTCGCTCTCCATCGGAGTCGTACCAGGTTGTGCGATGGTCGGGACAGCGTAGTGCTACTAGCACATCGCGCACAGTCAGCCGTCGCGGGCGCTGGAGTCGGAATCGGCATCGAGGGTGTGCAGATCCCATACCCACACTCCGCCGATGCGCTCCCCCGGGCTGCCCAGCAGTTTCGCGACCGCCTCGTGCAGCGGCCCGTCGTTGTCCTGCGGCGCCAGCACCACCACCCCCGCCCGCCAGTACTCCAGGTCCGCACGGGCCTGGGCCCGCCAGTTGGCGCCGATGTCGGGTACGGGGGCGCCGTAGCGGATGTCACGGAGGAGGTTGGAGGTGTGGCGGGGGGAAGCGCCGTAGATGCCGATGCGGTCCGGACCCCAGGGCCCGTTGAAGTATCCACCGGGCACCCGGAAGCCGAGCCCGGTCGCCGACTGCCAGTGCAGCGCCTCCGCGTTGCCCGGGTCCGGCAGTGGGACCGGGACCAGGGTCTCGCCCGGTCCGAGGTGCTCGCGGTACATGCCGTCGGCGATGAACGCCGGGATCTCCGGGCGCTCCCGCACGGGGTACGGGGTCGGCGCGATGGGGACGAGCGCGGCGGCCAGGGCGGCGAGCCCGGTCAGCCTGTTCACCCGTACGGGCGTCGCGAGGAGACGGTCCGCCGCGAGCGCCACCAGCATGCCGAGTGCCGGGGCGCAGATCATCGCCATCCGTGACTCGATGACGGACTCGAACAGCGGCCGGTCGGCCAGCCATCGCCACGGTCCGGTCAGCACGATGTCCGTGTACGGGACGCGGAAGTGCACGCCCAGGGACAGGAAGGCGGCCGCGACGGTGGTGAACGCCAGTGCCCTGACCGCCGCCAGACGCCACAGGCGCACCACCACCGCCACGGTGAACGCGACCAGCGGCCAGCCGTAGAACGCGTTCTGCTCGGTGCGGTTCATGGCGAGGAGATCCGCCCGCACCTCGTCCCCCAGCAGCGACCGCCCCGAGAACTCCAGGAAGGACAGCGGGCTGTTGAAGGTGTTGTCGCCGTGCAGCACGTCGGTGTAGCTCTGCGGGCCGAAGAACTGCCACCACAGCGGGAACGCCACCAGCGGGACGGCGACGGCCACGCCGATACCGAGCCCGCTCAGCAGCGGCCGCCACGCCACTCGGGCGACGTCGCGGCGGGCTGCCGCGTACGACAGCGCGAAGAGCAGCATGCCGACGGCCGCGAGCAGCAGCGGTTCCTCGCCGAGGAAGATCTGGTACGCCGCGAACAGGCCGAGCAGCACCCCGTCGCGCACCACCCGGCGCCCCTCGCACAGCCGCAGCGCCCTGTCGATGACCACCGGAATCATGAACAGGACGAGGAAGTTGGGGTGGGCGTTGCCGTGGGAGATCATCGGTGGCGCGAAGGCGCAGAGCGCGGCCCCGAGTGCGGCCGCGCAGCGGTTGCGCACGGCCCTACCGGCGACGAGGTGCCGGGCGATCAGCCGGTACCAGGCGTACGCCGTCGCCGTCAGGCCGAGCGTGAGGACGAGGGCCCAGGTGACGGTCGGGCCGAGGGCGAGGGTGACGGGGGTGAGCGGGACGGACAGTCCCAGCATCACCGTGTTCGCCATCAGGTTCACGCCGTCGGGATGCCCCTGGAGGGTCGTGAAGAGCGGGTTGCGCAGATGGGCCACGTTGTCCGCGGTGACCGCGAAGAACCACTCCCACTGGTTCTGGTCCTGCATCGAGTCGGCGAGATAGCCGCGGCTCAGATCGGACCAGAGGTTCTTGTAGAGGAGGAGGGAGGCGAGGAGGAAGAGGCCGAGGACGGCGAGGTCCGCGCGTCGTAGGCCACGCCACGGTCCTGCGGACCGGCCGGGGCGCGGGTCGTCGGCGTGGGTTCGGTCGGCGCGGCCTCGGTCGGCGTGCGGTCGGCCCGTGCGCGCTTTGAGGCGTCCGAGCTCCAGCAGCACCTTCGCGTAGTCCACCGGCCGCACCTTGGAACCGGCGCGGTGCGACCAGCGCACCGGGACCTCGGTGATCCGCCAGCCCGCCCGCCGGAAGAAGCTGAGGATCTCGACGTCGATCCCCCAGCCGTCGATGCGCGAGTCGGCGAAGGCGGCCCGCGCCTTGTCGCCGTCGAAGAGCTTGAAGCCGCACTGGGTGTCGTGGACATCGGGTACGGCGACCGCGCGTATCAGCCGGTTCCCCATGCGTCCGAGCCATTCGCGCAGCGGGCGCTGGTGCACCTCGATACGGGAGTCGGGGTGGGCGCGCGATCCGATGGCGGCGCCGCCGCCCTCCGCGGTGAGCTGCTTGTCGACCCGGTCCAGTTCGTCGATGGGGGTGGCGAGGTCGGCGTCGGTGAGGAGGACGCGGCGGCCGTAGGAGGAGAGGACGCCGAGCCGCAGCGCATGGCCCTTGCCGTGGTTGCGGTCGCAGGTGACGACCTGGACACGGGCGTCCTCGGCGGCCGCCTCCCGGGCGACGCGCGCGGTGCCGTCCGTCGAACCGTCGTCGACGACGATCAGCTCCCACGTGCCCCAGCGGCCGGGGTCGGCGTTCAGATGCTCCCTGATCGCGTCCAGGGTGAGCGGCAGGCGGGCTTCCTCGTTGTACGCCGGGACGACGACGGTGAGGTCGACGGCCGGGTCGGAGGTGGCCGCGGGGGCGGCGCTCGAGACGTTCGCGGAGGTCACGCCGACTGCCGCTCCAGGCGGTCCGCCCACTTCAGGGCGAGGTCGTCGTGCGACGCGATCACGGCGTGGACGGCGTCGGCGTCGCCGAGGGTCATCGCGTCGACCAGCTCCTCGTGCCCGCTCCACAGCCACTCGCCGAGCTCGGGTTCGGCGCGGAGGTGGGGGACCGCGAAGGCCCAGGACTGGACGCGGAGGCGGTGCAGGAAGTCGGCGATGTAGCTGTTGGTGACGAGGGTGCCGAGCTCGCGCCAGAACCGCAGGTCGTAGCCGATGAGTACGTTCAGCTCCCCGCAGCGGGCGGCCCGTGCCGCCTCCTCCGCGCGGCGGCGTACGGAGACGAGCGCGACGCCGCTCGCCAGGTGGGCGCGCGGGGCACCGCCCTCGCGGAAGATGCCGTCGACGATGAGCGAGCGGGCCTCGATCATGCCGCGGAAGTCCTCGACGGAGAATCGGTGCACCTGGTAGCCGCGATGCTGGTTGGAGTCGAGCAGTCCCTGGCCGGCGAGATCGACGAGCGCCTCGCGTACGGGGGTGGCGGACACGCCGTACTGCTCGGCGATCTGCTTGACCGTGAACTCCTGGCCGGGCTGGAGACGCCCGGCGAGGACTTCGTCACGCAGCGCGTCGGCGATCTGCTGCCGCAGGGTGTTGCGGGTCACAGCTCCGCTCGCGGGCATCGTGTCCGTCCCCTCCATCCGGTTGCGGACACCTTAAGCCAGGGGAGGCGTGCGGCTGTCTGCGCACGGCACGCTGCCCCCGGGCGGAGCGCCTGCGCCGGGCCAGGCGCTCCGCGAGCGGCCGGCTACGCCGTGTGCTCGTCCGCCACCGCCAGCGCGGCGTCCAGCGCGGCGAGGCCCTCCTTCGCCTCCGCCTCGGTGATGTTGCAGGCCGGGACGGCGTGGGTGCGGTTCATGTTGATGAAGGGCCACAGGCCGTTGGCCTTGCAGGCGGCGCCGAAGGCGGCCATGGGCGCGGCGGCCTCGCCCGAGGCGTTGTACGGGACGAGCGGCTCGCGGGTCTCGCGGTCGCGTACGAGGTCGAGCGCCCAGAAGGCGCCGAGGCCGCGGACCTCGCCGACCGACGGGTGGCGGTCGGCCAGTTCGCGCAGGCCGGGGCCGAGGACGGTCTCACCGATGTGCGCGGCGTGCTCGACGACCTTCTCGTCCTCCATCGCCCGGATCGTGGCGACGGCGGCCGCGCAGGCCAGCGGGTGACCGGAGTAGGTGAGGCCGCCGGGGTAGGGCCGCTTGTCGAAGGTGGCCGCGATCTCTGCCGAGATGGCGACGCCGCCGAGCGGCACGTACCCGGAGTTGACGCCCTTCGCGAAGGTCATCAGGTCGGGCACGACGTCGTAGTGGTCGGCGGCGAACCACGTGCCGGTCCGTCCGAAGCCCGCCATGACCTCGTCGAGGACGAAGACGATCCCGTACCGGTCGCAGATCTCGCGGACGCCCGCGAGGTACCCGGGCGGCGGGGTCATGATGCCCGCCGTGCCGGGGATGGTCTCCAGGACGATCGCCGCGACGGTCCCGGGACCCTCGAACGCGATGGTGTCCTCGAGGTGGGTCAGCGCCCGCGCGCACTCCTCCGCCTCGGTCGTGGCGTAGAACGGCGAGCGGTAGAGGAACGGCGCCCAGAAGTGGACGACACCGGCGGAGGCCGTGTCGGAGGCCCAGCGCCGCGGGTCGCCGGTGAGGTTGATCGCCGTGGACGTGCCGCCGTGGTACGAGCGGTAGGCGGAGAGCACCTTCGTACGGCCCGTGTGCAGCCGGGCCATGCGCACGGCGTTCTCGACGGCCTCGGCTCCGCCGTTGGTGAAGAAGATCTTGTCCAGGTCGCCGGGCGTGCGCTCGGCTATGAGGCGTGCGGCCTCGGACCGTACGTCGACGGCGAACGCGGGCGCGAACGTGGCCAGCCGCCCCGCCTGCTCCTGGATCGCGGCGACGACCTTCGGGTGCTGGTAGCCGATGTTGGTGTAGACGAGGCCACTGGTGAAGTCGAGGTAGCGCTTGCCGTCGTAGTCCCAGAAGTACGAACCCTCCGCGCCGGCCACGGCGAGCGGGTCGATCAGGCCCTGGGCGGACCACGAGTGGAAGACGTGCGCGCGGTCGGCGGCCTTTACGGCCGCGCCGGCCTGGGGGTCGGGAGCGACATGAGGGGTCAGAGGGGTCATGCGGCCAGGTTAGGGACGCCCGGGTCACGGTCGACATGGCCACCTTGTATGGCCTCGGCCACTTTCATGGGCAAGGTGTCGCGACGGAGACACCCCTGCGCGAGACACCCCGAATCTGCGAGACACCCCCGAAGCATTGACAGCATGCTGCCGATATGACAGTTTACTGTCAATCGACCGCAGGGAGGCCGCCATGACCGTCCATCTCGCCGTCTACGACACCTTCGCCGACTGGGAAACCGGCCACGCCACCGCCTGGCTCGCCCGCACCGGCCACCCCGTCCGCACCGTCGGCCCCGCCGCCGACAAGCCGGTCACCAGCATCGGCGGCCTGCGCGTCCTGCCCGAACTCGCCCTCGAAGAGCTGCGGCCCGAGGACAGCGAGCTGCTCGTCCTCCCCGGCGCCGACCTGTGGGACGCGGGCGACGACCTCGCGCCCTTCGCCCGCAAGGCGCGCGAGTTCCTGGACGCGGGCGTGCCCGTCGCCGCGATCTGCGGGGCCACGGCCGGGCTGGCGCGGGAGGGACTGCTGGACGACAGGAAGCACACCAGCGCCGTGTCGTTCTATCTCGCGGCGACCGGCTACGCGGGCGGCGGGAACTACGTCGACACCGACGCCGTCACCGACGGCGATCTGATCACGGCCGGCCCGACCGAGCCTGTCGCCTTCGCCCGTGAAGTGCTCGGCAGACTGGGCGCGTTCGAGGGATCCCGGCTCGACGCCTGGTACCGGCTGTTCCACGACTCGGACCCGGCCGCGTACGAAGAGCTCAACTCATGACGGACGCACCCCGGGCGCAGCAGGATCTGCTGAGCGCCACGGCTCTCGGCGTCTTCCGCCTCAACGGCCAGTTCCTCGGTGTCGCCGAGGAACTGGCCCGCCCCGCCGGGCTGACCGCCGCCTGGTGGCAGGTACTCGGCGCCGTGCTCGGCGAGCCCCTGCCCGTCGCCGGGGTCGCCCGCGCCATGGGCATCACCCGGCAGAGCGTGCAGCGGATCGCCGACCTGCTCGTCGACAAGGGCCTCGCCGAGTACGTCCCGAACCCGGCGCACCGCCGCGCCAAACTGCTGCGCCCCACCGCCGAGGGCCGGGCCGCGATCCAGCGGATCGACCCCGGCCACGCGGACCTCGCGGCCCGGCTCGCCGAAGAGCTCGGGACGGAGCGGTTCGAGCAGACGGTACGGGTCCTGACGCGACTGTCCGAGGCGATGGACGCGATCAGTTCGAAGGACGCGATCAGTTCGGCGCACTGGCAGGATCGTCCGGCTTCGCACCGGCCCGCGCCGGCGAGCCCGTGACGTACGCCATCGACTCGCTGAACTCCGGGTCGGACAGCCGCCGTTCCAGCTCCGCCTCGTCCACGTCCTCGACGTGTGTCTGGATCCACCAGACGTTGCCGTACGGATCACGGACCCGGCCCACCTTGTCGCCGAAGTACAGGTGGGTCACCTCCGTCACCGACGTACCCCCCGCCGCGACCGCCCGCCGGTGCGTCTCCTCCGCGTCCGGCACGTACAGCCGCACGAAGGCGGGGGTGGCCGGCCAGTCCCTGGGACTGTCGAAGGCCATCAGCCGCGCGTTGCCGATGCGCAGCTCCGCGTGCCCGATCGTGCCGTCCTCCATCTCGAAGCGGCCCAGGTCCTCCGCGTCGAAGGCCCGTTGGAGGTAGTCGATGAGGCCCGCCGTGTCATGGCCGATGATCCACGGCGTGACCGTGGTGTAGCCCTCGGGAACCGGCTGAACGGTCATGCCTGTCTCCTCGCGTATGCCTACGGGATCGCAACTCGACAGAACGTAGGCCGGAATTAGGCCGGTTTCCGGCCTGGTGCCGACCATCTGTGGGGACCGCTTCCTCGCGCACTATCCTCAGGCGATCGAGCACGCGCGTACGCGCGTGACGAACTTCGGGGGGAGGGCCGCTCGGCCATGGAGCAGCTCGCATCGGGGGATCCGCGGCGCATCGGCGCGTACCGGCTGCTCGCCCGCCTGGGAGCCGGCGGCATGGGCCGGGTGTATCTCGCCCGCTCGGACCGGGGCCGTACGGTCGCGGTCAAGCTGGTACGGCGTGAGCTGGCGGAGCAGGAGGAGTTCCGCAGCCGCTTCCGCCAGGAGGTGGCGGCGGCACGCCGGGTGGGCGGGCCCTGGACCGCGCCGGTGCTGGACGCGGACACCGAGGCGGCGGTGCCGTGGGTCGCGACCGGTTACGTCGCCGGGCCCTCGCTGCACGCCGTCGTGTCCGGCGGCCGGCGTGGCGACGGGGGCGACGGGAGCCACGGCCGTCAGGGCGGCGACGACGGCGGCCGGGACAGCGGCCCCGCCGCCCACGGCCCGCTGCCCGAGCATTCCGTACGCACCCTCGGCGTCGGCCTCGCCCGCGCCCTGACGGACATCCACCGCGCCGGCATCGTCCACCGCGACCTCAAGCCCTCCAACGTGCTGATCACCATCGACGGACCCCGCGTCATCGACTTCGGAATCGCCCGCGCCCTGGAGACCGTCACGGACGGCGGGCTCACCCGCACGGGAGCGCTGGTCGGTTCACCCGGGTTCATGGCGCCCGAGCAGGTGCGCGGTGACCGGATCACCCCGGCCTGCGACGTGTTCTGCCTGGGCTCGGTCCTCGCGTACGCGGCGAGCGGGCGGCTGCCGTTCGGCTCGGCGGACAGCGGAGTGCACGCCCAGATGTTCCGGATCGCCGAGGAGGAGCCGGATCTCTCCGGCGTCCCGGACGGGCTGCGGGACCTGATACGCGACTGCCTGCACAAGGAGCCCGGCTCCCGGCCCACGCTGGAGCAGTTCCTGGAGCGGGCCGGGGGCGTGTCGCAGGACTCCACGGTGCCGTGGCTTCCCGGATCGCTCATCGCCCAACTGGGCAGCCATGCCGTGAAACTGCTGGAGGTCGAGCACCCGGAGAGCTTCCCGGACCCGTCGGAACCGACTCCTCCGGCCCCTGCTCCTGCGGGCCCTGCGCCTACGGCACCGTCCACTCCGGGTACCGCTGCTCCGGGTACCGCTGCTCCGGGTGTGCCCGCGGTGCACGCCCTTCCCACGATGCCCGGCCCTGCGACGCCGCCCCCGTACGTCCCCCACCCCGTCTACGTCCCACTGCCGCCCGCCCCCGAGCCGCCGCGCCCCAGCACTCGCGGCACGGTGGCCCTCGTCGCCGTCGCCGTGGTCGTCGCGGTCGCCGCCGGCACGTCGGTGTACGCGCTCATGAACGGCTCCGGCCATACGAAGAACCCGCCGGCGCCCGGCCCTTCGGCATCCGGGAGCCCCACGACCGCCGAGTCGTCCCCGAAGTCGCCCGAAGCATCGCCGACCACCGGCCCCGGGACCGTTCCGCAGGAGTACGTCGGCACCTGGCAGGCGGCCTTCACCACCGCCGACGGCAACACCAACACCCGCGTCATGACCATCACGCGCGGCTCGACCGGCGACACCGTCATGACCCTCACCGGCACGAGCGCCACCTACGACTGCGCCTGGTCCGCCACGCTGCGCGACCCGGGCCCGCCCCTCGAACTCGGCCCCACCCAGGTCTCCTCGGGCGATCCGCAGAGTTGCTCCCCCGGCGAGTGGAGCCGTCTCAACATGCCCGACGACCGCACGATCGTCCGCGAGCTCGTCGGCTCGGGCGGAGCCCCGCTGACGTACACGAAGGTGGACTGACGGCCGGCAAGTCCCGTCCCGCCGTCCGTTCAGTGACGGGACCAGCGCAGCGTCAGCGTCCCGTCCCCGCCGAGCTCGGGCTCCACCTGCGTGCCGAACGCGCGCCCGGCCCGGCTCAGGACCTCGCACAGCCAGCCGGAGTCCCTCGCCGAGGCGGGGTGGAGCCGCATCCGGCGGGCCTGCATCGGGACGATCCGCAGCGCGGCCAGTGCCCCCGACTCCGCGTCCAGGGACGGGAAGTACAGCAGCCGCAGGTCGTCGCGGTAGCGCTCGTAGCCGGAGATGCCTTCGTAGTCGTCGATGAGGTCGCCGCAGCCGTACAGGATGAGCTTCCCCCGGTAGACCTGGATCGGCCGCGGATGGTGCGAGGAATGACCGTGGACGAGATCCACTCCGCCGTCGATGAGCCGGTGGGCGAACGCGCTCTGGCTCTGTGAGACCCCGTATCCCCAGTTCGAGCCCCAGTGGATGGAGACGACGGTCAGATCGCCGGGCTCGCGCACGGCCCGCAGCCGCCGTACGAGCGCGTCGGCGCTGCGGGCGGAGAGATCGGGGACGAAGTCGACGCCCGGCCGGCTCTCGCCCGCCGCCCAGCGGGACGGGATGCCTGCGGACGCCATCCCGCAGGACAGGACGAGCACCCGCCCGCCCGCCTTCGTCGGCACCGGGACGGGCCGCTGCGCCTCGTCCCTGTTCCGCCCGGCCCCGGCCGACCGCAGACCGGCACGGCTCAGCGCCGCCAGGGTCTCCTCCAGACCGCGCCGCCCGAAGTCGAGCACATGGTTGTTGGCCAGCGCACAGACATCGGGCCGCGCGGCCGCCAGACACGGAACGTTGTCGGGGTGCATCCGGTACGTCACCGCCTTGCCCTGAGCGAACTCGTCACTCGTCGTGACACTGCTCTCCAGGTCGATCACTCGCACATCGGGCGCGAACCGGTCGAGCACGTCCAGCGCGGCGCCCCAGGGCCAGGCGTAGTCCACGGGCTGTGGAATCGCCCCGTTCACGGCCTCCGCGAGCGCCACATAGTCGCGGGCGTCCCGGATGTAACCCTCGCGCAGCGTGGGATCACCGGGGTGCGGAAGGATCTGGTCGACGCCCCGGCCCGACATGACATCGCCGCTGAGGAACAGCGACACGAGGGCCCGGCCGCTCATGGGTGCCATTTTCCCACCTGCGGCTCTGCGCGGCTCCGAGCCGATCAATCGTCAACACTTCAACCAGCTGTTCGGCGCTGCCGGCGTGCTGCCGGCCCGGGCCCCGCGCCCCACGGGACCTGCGGTGGAGAGCGGAGAGCCCCTCAGAGCTCCAGGCCGTAGGCGAGCAGCCTCAAGCCGGGCACGGGCTCCCAGTCGCGCTCCGGGGTCCGCACGAAGCCGATCCGCTCGTATATGCGGTGCGCGGCGTGCATGGCTCCCTGCGTCGACAGCATGAGCTGCCGACAGCCCTCGATATCGCGCGCCCGCGCGGTGCAGGCCCGGACGAGGGCCTCACCCGCGCCCCGGCCACGAGCGCGCCGCGAGACGGCGAGCATCCGGAACTCGGCCTCGCCCTCCCCCGCGACATCCGCGAAGGGCCCGCCGTCCCCCACGAACGTCACTCCGCCCAGGATCGTCCCGTCCTGGTCCACGGCGACGAGCACCTCGGCGGCGCGCGCCCGGGCGGCGACGTCCCGCAGTACGCGCAGATACGCGTCGTGCTCGCCCGAGGTGAGCAGTCCGTCCCCGAGGTAGGCCTGTGCGGTGATCTCGCCGAGCTCCTCGTACTCCTCGGGCTCGGCGCGCCTGACGGTGATGTCCATACCAGGCAGTGTGCCGCACGGGTCTGACAGCGGGACTCGGACCGGGCAGTTCAGCCCAGCAGCTCGACGGCCGCCGTACGCAGCAGCAGTGGATGTACGAAGCGGTCGGCCGCGGCGGGCGGGAATCGCCAGGCCAGCGGCCAGGTCGGACCTTCGAGCGCGGGTACGGGTACGTAACCGGCGGACCCCATGGGCGAGTTGTACCGGGTCACTCCGCGCGGCCAGGGGCGGTTGACCGTACTGGCCGCCGGGAGGAGGAAGTACACGCCCCGGCAGCCGTTGGCCTCGGTGACGACGGGGCCGGGATCGCCGCCTGTCATGCGGTGCATCAGGTCGGCCAGCCGGCGTCCGTCGTCGCCGTCGACACGTACCGCGTCGAAATGCACGCCGGCCTTTCGGAGCTGGAATCCGGAATCGGGAATCCAGTCGATGCTCGCCCCGCGAGTTTGCGCATTCACAACTCCAGTCTGACCACCTGCGGTTAGCGTTTTCCATGACCCGGGCGGGCCCGTCGCACCCCCTTTGACCTGCGTCAAGGTCCGTCGATACGGGTCGAGTTCGGCGGGGCCGGGTAGTGACCGGTTGAGACCGGTTGAGTCAGAACGGGATCGCAATGGCGCGAGCGGAAAACAAGGAATCGGCGAGTCCGACAGCGCGACTGGTGGCGGACGTGGCGCGAAAGCTCCGCGTGCGAAAGGGATGGACGCAGGAACAGCTCGGCAGGGAGATGGGCTTCTCGGCCGCGGCGGTGAGCGCGATGGAGACGTGTGCGCAGCCGGCTAGCGACGAGATGCTCGTCAAGCTGGAGCAGGTGCTCGGGGACGGGCTGGAGATCTTCGAGCAGGCGCGGGTGTACATGCGGATGGAGAAGTATCCGCCGCAGTTCAAGGACTACGTATTGGTGGAACAGAAGGCGCTGGTGCTGCGCCTGTACGCGACGTTCGTCGTCCACGGCCTCTTCCAGACGGAGGAGTACTCGCGAGCACTCATCGGGGGCGGGTACCCGCCACTGCCCGAGCACCGGGTGGAGGAGCTGGTGGAGGCGCGTATGGCGCGCAAAGCACTGTTCGACCGAGTACCGGTGGCGACGATCGAGCTCGTACTGGAGGAGTCCGCACTCAAGCGGCCGATCGGCGATGACGAAATCATGCGGAAGCAATTGCTGCATCTCGCCGAGTGCGCGGAGCGGCGCAATGTCACGCTTGAGGTGCTACCGATGAACTGTGGACTCGGCGGCGAGCACGCGGGCGACCGGGGCGAGATGAACCTCATCGAAACCCCCGAGCACGACCACCTCGTCTACCTGGAACCTCAGGACGAGAGCCTGCTGATCAGGGACCCAGGAAAGGTCAGTACGTACGCCCAGCGGTATGCGAGGATCCGAGCACAGGCCCTGGATCCCCGGGAATCACTGGGCCTCATCGAGCAGTTGGCGGGAGAGCAGAGATGAGCGAGAGCCTGCGGTGGTTCAAGTCCAGCTACAGCGATGACAGCGGCGGCAGCTGCGTCGAGGTCGCCATCGACCAGCGCACGTCGTCGCACACCATCCACCTCCGCGACTCCAAGTCCACCGACGGCCCCACCTTCGCCGTGGCACCCATCGCCTGGTCGACGTTCCTCGACTGGGCGAAGTGACCGACGACGAGCTGCTGGCGCAGCGCTTCGAGGAGCATCGGTCTCATCTTCGGGCGGTGGGATACCGCATGCTCGGCTCGTTGAGCGAGGCCGATGACGCCGTCCAGGAGGCGTGGTTGCGGCTCAGCCGCTCGGACGCGGATGCCGTGGAGAACCTGGGCGGCTGGCTGACGACGGTGGTGGGCCGCGTATGCCTGGACATGCTGCGGTCGCGTACGTCGCGCCGTGAGGACCCGCTCGACGTCTACGTGCCCGATCCGGTCATCAGTGGCCTCAGCGGCACCGACCCGGAGGCCGAGGCGCTGGTCACCGATTCCGTGGGCCTCGCGATGCTCGTCGTCCTCGACACGCTCGCGCCCGCGGAGCGGCTGGCCTTCGTGCTGCACGACATGTTCGCCGTGCCGTTCGACGAGATCGCGCCGATCGTGGGCAAGTCGGTCGCGGCGACGCGGCAGCTCGCGAGCCGCGGGCGGCGGCGGGTGGGCGAGGCGCCCGTACCGGACCCCGATCTGGCGCGGCAGCGCGAGGTCGTGGACGCGTGGATCGCGGCGTCGCGCGGCGGCGACTTCGACGCCCTGCTGTCACTGCTCGACCCGGACGTGGTCCTGCGGGTGGACGGCGGCGTCCTGGCGGCGACCACGACGAAGCTGGTCCACGGCGCGGAGAACGTCGCCGGCCAGGCGATGACGTACCAGCGCTTCGCCCCGCTCGCGCGCGTCGTCCTCGTCAACGGCACGGTGGGCATGGTCGCGGCGCCCGAGGGCAAGGCGCTCTCGGTCATGTCCTTGGCCATCGTGGGCGGCAAGGTCGTCCGGATCGACATCCTCACCGACCCGGAACGACTGGCACGTCTGGACCTGGCGGCCCTGGGCGACTGACATGTGGCGGCGTGCCCCTTTCGGCCATACGGTCGAAAGGGGGCATTCCGCGTCGCGGCGGCAGCCCGTTCTGCAGCTCACCGACGCCTTCCGGTGTGGAACCAGGTCGTAGGAAGGGCGAGCACGATGGGTAGCGTGACCACTCAGGACGGCACCAAGATCTTCTACAAGGACTGGGGTCCGCGCGACGGCCAGGCGATCGTCTTCCACCATGGCTGGCCGCTCAGCGCCGACGACTGGGACAACCAGATGCTGTTCTTCCTCGGGCACGGCTATCGGGTGATCGCCCACGACCGACGCGGCCACGGGCGCTCCAGTCAGACCGCGACCGGTCATGAGATGGACACCTACGCCGCCGATGTGGCGGCGCTGACGGACGCGCTCGATCTGCAAGGGGCCGTCCACATCGGCCACTCGACCGGCGGCGGAGAGGTCGCACGCTACGTGGCCCGCGCCAAGCCGGGCCGCGTGGGGAAGGCGGTGCTCGTCAGCGCCGTTCCGCCGATCATGGTCAAGACGGACGCCAATCCCGGGGGACTGCCGATCGAGGCCTTCGACGAGATGCGCGCGGCTCTGGCCGCCAATCGCTCGCAGTTCTTCATCGAACTTCCGACGGGTCCGTTCTACGGCTTCAACCGGCCCGGCGCGAAGGTGTCGCAGGGGTTGATCGACAACTGGTGGCGGCAGGGGATGACGGGCGCGGCCAACGCCCACTACGAGTGCATCAAGGCGTTCTCCGAGACCGACTTCAACGACGACCTCGCGGCGATCGACGTCCCGGTCCTCGTCGCCCACGGCACCGACGACCAGATCGTGCCGTACGCGGACGCGGGCCCGTTGTCGGCCGAGATCCTGAAGAACGGCACCCTGAAGAGCTACGAGGGACTCCCCCACGGCATGCTGTCGACCCACCCGGAGATCCTCAACCCGGACCTGCTGGCGTTCATTCAGGCGTGAGTCCGTGACGACCCCCTGTGTGAACAGGGACGCTTCAACGGGACGGCCACAGGCCGCCAAAGGCTGCCCAGGAGGCGGAAAGAAGCGGGGCACCACGGTTCGTGACCGTGGTGCCCCCGCCTTGTGCATCACGCTAAGGCTCAGCAGTACAGGTTGCCGCCCGTCGGGACGCCCAGGATCTGCGCGAAGCGCGTGTAGTTGTCGACCCGGCTCTGGACCTGCGCCGGGTTCTTGCCGTCGCATTCCAGCGAGCCGTTGATCGAGCGGATCGAGTGGCCGAAGCCGGCCTGGTTGACCATCGCGTTGTGGCCGGTCATCGTGCCGGGGCCGCTCTGCGTGTTCCAGTACCAGAGTCCGGTCTTCCAGGCGACGGCCGCGTCCTGCTCGACGCGCCAGGGGTTGCCCAGCAGGTCGATGCCGAGTGCGTCACCCGCGGCCTTGTAGTTGAAGTTCCAGCTGAGCTGGATGGGGCCACGGCCGTAGTACGCGGCTTGGCCGGCCGGGCAGCCGTAGGGCTGGCTCCAGTCGCAGTAGTGCGGGTAGTTCGCGGTGTTCTGCTCGACGATGTGGACCAGGCCGCCCGTCTCGTGCGAGACGTTCGCGAGGAAGGCCGCGGCCTCCTGCTTCTTGACCGTGTCGCTGCCGGTGTTGGCGAAGGCCGGGTAGGCGCTCATGGCCGTAGTCAGCCCGCTGTACGTGTAGAACGAATTCCGGTTCGGGAACATCTGGTTGAACTGCGCCTCGCTGACGACGAAGCCCGAGGGGTCCGGGTTGCCGCCACCGCCGCAGCTGCCCTGGTCGGCCCAGACATCGGCGGAGCCGGGGGTCTCGTTCTGGGTCCACCACTTGGCCAGCCAGTTGTGGCCGTTGTGGGAGGCGGTCATGCCCCCGGTGTAGACGGAGGAGGAGTTCCAGGGCGCGGAACACTCGGCCGCGGACGCGGTCGAGGGAACGAAGACCGCGAGCCCGAGTACCGCCGCGAAGGCGGCGAGCAGGGTGAGAATGCGTCGTGACAACGTTATCGACCTTTCCCTGTGGGGGGATGTGGGGGAAGCAGGGGTGCTCAGGTGCAGGGGGTGCTCAACGTGCGTTGCCATGGGGCGTGTTGAGCACTGAACCGGGAATGGTCTGGACCTGTCAAGGGTCTAGACCATGATTGTCGAAGTGGCCCAGGCCGGAGGCGGTCCCGGCATGAGGCCGGGGGCGGTCCCGGCAGGCGGAGGCCCTACGTCCCGAACGTGCGGTGTGCGAAGATCCGGACGTGGACCCGCTGACGCCCGAAGACCCGGCCCGCATCGGCCCGTTCCGCCTCCTCGGCCGGCTCGGCACCGGTGGCATGGGCCGGGTGTACCTGGCCCGTTCCGAGGGCGGACGCACGGTCGCCGTCAAGGTCGTGCACCCGCAACTCGCCGCGGAGCAGGAGTTCAGGCTGCGCTTCGCACGTGAGGTCGCCGCGCTGGAACGCGTCGGCGGCACCGGCACCGCGCCCGTGATCGGCTCCGACACGGCCACCGACCCTCCGTGGGTGGCGGTCGCCTACGTACCCGGGCCGGCGCTGAAGACCGTCGTGGACGAGGAGGGACCGCTGCCGCCGGACTCGGTGCGCACCCTCGCCGCCGGGCTCGGACAGGCGCTGGAGCACATCCACGCCGCCGGGCTCGTGCACCGCGACCTGAAGCCGTCCAACATCCTGCTGGCCGTGGAAGGCCCGCGGATCATCGACTTCGGGATCGCGCGCGCCGTGGACACCGTCACCGACGGGGGCCTCACCAGCACGGGCGCGGTCGTCGGTTCGCCCGGTTTCATGTCTCCCGAGCAGGTGCGCGGTGAGAAGGTCACCGCCGCCTCCGACATCTTCTGCATCGGGGCTGTGCTCGCGTACGCGGCCACCGGGCGGCAGCCGTTCGGCGCCTCCGACAGCGGCGTGCACGCGATCATGTTCCGGATCGCGCACGACGAACCGGACCTGCAGGGCCTGCCCGACGAACTGGGCCCGCTCGTCCGGGCGTGCCTCGACAAGGACCCCGCACTCCGCCCCACGGCCGCCCGGCTGGCGCAGGCCGCGCCCGTGTCCGGCGGCGCCTGGCTGCCGCCGGAGTTGCTGGCGCGGCTGGGTGAGCAGGCGGCGCGGCTGCTGGACGCGGAAACCCCGACGCAGGGCCTGCGCGCGCAGGACACGACGGGCGCCCCGGGCGCGCCCACGCCGGGCACCCAGGTCGACGGGCCGCCACGGTGGCGCCGTTGGCGTACCGTCCTCGCGGCCGGCTGCGCGGTGGCGGTTCTCGCGGGCGGTGGTGCGCTGGCCACCGCGTACTGGCCGGACCGGTCTCCCGAGTCGTACGAGCGGCCGCCCGGCGGCGCCACCGGCAGCGGCAGGACGGGCAAGACGCCCGGCCCGTCGGCCGGGGACGTCCCGGACGTCTTCGTCGGCGCCTGGGAAGGCGTGCTGAAAGGCAGCGACGACAGCCCCAAGTCGACCAGCCGTATCGAGATCAGCCAGGGCCGCAAGGGCAGCAAGACCGCCGTCTACGTCCAGGTCACCGGCGAACGGCTGTGCATGGGGCGGTCGGTCCTCGCCTCGGCGGACGACGACGCCATCGTCTTCGGCGAGAGCGACGTGACCACGAGCGTCCCGGCCGGGGAGTGCCTCCCCGCCGCACACCAGACGCTCACCATGCGCTCCCAGGACGTCATGCAATGGCGGTCCGGCGCCGTGACCGCCACGTTCCGCAGGGCGAGGACCGGCCCTCAGATCGTCCCCGCGGCCTTCGTGGGCACCTGGAAGCAGCACTTCGACGAGCTCGCCGGCGGCGATCAGAACGAGCTGTTCGACAACACCGTCACCATCACCCAGGGCCCGGTCGGCGCCCCGCTGGTCCGCTTCCAGGACTCGTACCCGAAGATGGACGAGACGACCGGGGAAC
Organism: Streptomyces sp. NPDC091376; assembly: GCF_044757085.1. Lineage (NCBI taxonomy): Bacteria > Bacillati > Actinomycetota > Actinomycetes > Kitasatosporales > Streptomycetaceae > Streptomyces > Streptomyces sp. NPDC091376. The sequence goes on from NZ_JBIVUF010000002.1 coordinate 197,379, forward strand.
CGCTCGAAGGCACCGTCAACTGCGCGAGCACGGCGATCCTGGGCGGCGTCGGCAGTCTGCTCGTCATCGGCCCGCGCGTGCCCGACCTCCGCGCCTCCGACGCCGACTGCGCACCGGACGGCGCCTCGCAGAGCCTGCGCATCGACCGCTTCAAGGGCAAGGAGCGGCTGCTCATGTACGGGATGGGGCCGGACGGGGAGCCCGGGGAGTACTTCCGCCGCTGAGCCGTCCCGTGTCCGGCGCGCTCTGAACCGGCACCTGGGACGTGCGCCTCCTGAACGCGCGGCGAACATCAGCCGACGGATCGCCCGGCCAGCCCCAACTCACCTCGCACGCACGTACGGTGACTGTCCGTGGAGTGGGTGAGCGCCGAGAACATCGTGGCCCTGGGTACCGCCGTGCTCGGCATCCTGGCCTCGGCCGGCGTGCTCTGGTACGAGCGCCGTGTCCCGAGCAGGAAGCGCATCGGGTACCGCATCCAGCTCGACACCCCGATCGGCAGCAACGTGCGCAACGGCCGGTCCAACATCCGGCTCGGGCTGTTCAACGACACCCCCGACATGTCCGACGGCACCCTCGTCCTGCTGCGCATCGAGAACGACGGCTCGCAGAGCATCGCGGACAACGACTACACGGGCCGTGAACTGCACGGCCTCACGGTCGACTTCACCGACCGCTTCGTGCGCGGCCTCGCCGTCACCCAGCCGTCCGGCGCGGACCATCTGGCGGAGCACTTCACGCCGGCCGCGGGGCTGCGGTTCGTCGGCAACACCCTCTACATCCCGCGCGTTCCGCTCAACCACGGCGAGCACTTCAAGCTGCTGGTGCTGCTCTCGGGCGGGCCGGTCGGCTGCGAGGTCCGGATCACGGGAGGCATCCGCGACGGCGAGGTGATGCCGAACCGCGCCATCCTGCCCGACGACAAGACCCCGCTGTTCAGCACGGCGGCCCGCAACATCACGGTGCTGCTGACCGCCTGTGTCGTCGCGCTCGCCGCGATCATCGTCGTACGGGACGACACCCGGCCGCCGATCGGCTGCGCCAAGGGCGAGCTGACCATCACCGGGTCGACCGCTTTCGCGCCCGTCGCACGGGAGCTGGCGAAGAAGTACGAGAAGGACTGCGCGGGCTCGAAGATCACCGTGGACGCGCACGGCAGTGCCGCCGGGATACGGGAACTCGCCGAGCGCGGCGAGCAGACGGACAAGGGCTCCCCGCCGCTGATCGCGCTCTCCGACGGACCCAAACCGGGTGGCTTCGCGCAGCTGCGCGAGAACCGTGTCGCCGTCTCGGCCTTCGCCCTCCTCGTCAACGACAAGGTGCCGGTGAGGAATCTCGCCCTCGACGACATCCGCAGCATCTACGACGGAGAGATCACCGACTGGAGCGAGCTGGGCGGCCCGCCCCTCGGCATCCTCCTCGTCAGCCGTGATGCCAACTCCGGCACCCGCGAGGTCTTCCAGCGCCGCGTCCTCGGCGGCAACGAGCCGGCGAACTCCTCCCGCGACTGCCTCCACAAGGACGACCCCCGGGCGAAGGTCGTCCGCTGCGAACTCGACAGCACCGAACAGGTCCTGGCCACCGTGGCCAGGCTTCCCGGCGCGATCGGCTACAGCGAACTGCGCGGTGGCGCGGGCCTGAAGGGCGCCCACCGGCTCGACATCGACGGCGAGGCGCCGTCGGTCGAGACGATCGGCGCGAGCGCGTACCCGTACCGGGAGATCGAGTACGCGTACACCTACGGCCGGCCGCCGGCCGACTCGCTCGCGTCCAGCTTCCTCAACTACATGAGGCTGGGCGGCGGGCAGGACGTCATCACGACGCACGGGCATCTGCCGTGCGTGACGCCGAAGGGGCTGCGGGTCTGCGGCGAGGAGTGACCTCACCGCGGGACCCACAGCCCCTCCGTCGTGGCTACCCGCGCTCCTACAGGAACGAGTTGATCTCGATCGTCTCGGTACGGCCGGGGCCGACACCGATCGCCGAGATCGGCGCGCCCGACATCTCCTCCAGCGCCTTCACATAGCCCTGCGCGTTCTTCGGCAGGTCGGCGAAGGTCTTGGCCTTGGTGATGTCCTCGGACCAGCCCGGCAGGTACTCGTACACCGGCTTCGCGTGGTGGAAGTCGGTCTGGGAGTACGGCAGCTCCTCGACGCGCTTGCCGTCGATCTCGTACGCGACGCAGACCGGGATCTGCTCCCAGCCGGTCAGCACGTCCAGCTTGGTGAGGAAGAAGTCGGTCAGGCCGTTGACCCGGGTCGCGTAGCGGGCGATGACCGCGTCGAACCAGCCGCAGCGGCGGTCGCGGCCCGTGGTCACGCCCCGCTCGCCGCCGATGCGGCGCAGCGCCTCACCGTCGTCGTCGAACAGCTCTGTCGGGAACGGGCCGGCGCCGACGCGGGTCGTGTACGCCTTGAGGATGCCGATGACGCGGCTGATCTTGGTCGGGCCGACGCCGGCGCCGGTGCAGGCACCGCCCGCGGTCGGGTTGCTCGACGTCACGAACGGGTACGTGCCGTGGTCGACGTCGAGGAGGGTGCCCTGGCCGCCCTCGAAGAGGACGACCTTGCCCTCGTCGATGGCGTCGTTCAGGATCAGCGTGGTGTCGGCGACGTACGGCTTGATCTGCTCCGCGTACTGGAGCATCTCCTCCACGATCCGGTCCGCCTCGATCGCGCGGCGGTTGAAGACCTTGGCCAGGAGCTGGTTCTTGTTCTCCAGCGCCGCCTCGACCTTCTGGGCCAGGATCGACTCGTCGTAGAGGTCCTGGACCCGGATGCCGACGCGGTTGATCTTGTCGGCGTACGTCGGGCCGATACCGCGGCCGGTCGTGCCGATCTTGCGCTTACCGAGGAACCGTTCCGTCACCTTGTCGAGCGTGACGTTGTACGGGGTGATCAGATGAGCGTTTCCGCTGATCAGGAGCTTGGACGTATCGACGCCGCGCTCGTTCAGCCCGCTCAGCTCGGAGAGCAGGACCGCCGGGTCGACGACGACTCCGTTGCCGATGACCGGGGTGCACCCCGGCGAGAGGATTCCGGAAGGGAGGAGGTGGAGCGCATACTTCTGGTCGCCGACGACAACCGTGTGGCCGGCATTGTTACCGCCCTGGTAACGCACCACGTAATCCACGGATCCACCGAGGAGGTCGGTGGCCTTTCCCTTGCCTTCGTCACCCCACTGAGCACCGAGCAGCACAAGTGCGGGCACAGGCGTACACCCCTTCCGGGCGGGGCATGTCCATGGTCAGGGGGCCTGAGCCGCCAACCCGGTGCCCCGGAATAGACCAAGCCCCTGGCGCAATAGCGCAAGGGGCTCTTGCACAAAGATGCTACCCGAGGAAGGACCGAGGTGTCGGCTCACGACCAGCTCCTGGTGGTCATCGACCCGGTCGCCCGCCGTTTCGACGGCGAGTCCGTTCGGATCGTGAAGGATGTGTTGTGTGCCGGGTCGGCGGCGAAGATCTGCCTGCCCGACGGGCCCGAGGAATTTTCCCGGGCGCTGGCCAGGAGGGGTTCGCGGCGGCCCGTCGTGGTCGGCGACGACCGTGCGCTGCTGCGTGCCGTGGGCCTTCTGCACCGGGCGCGGGAGCTGGCCGACGACGCCCTCTCGCTCGTACCGGTAGGGGCCGCGCCGTCCGTGGAACTGGCACGGACGCTGGGCGTGCCGACGGGTGCGGTGGCGGCCGCGCGGGCGGTGCTCGACGGCGCCGCGCACCCGCTCGACCTGCTCGTCGACGACAGCGACGGGGTGGTGCTGGGAGAACTGCGCGTTCCGGCCACGCCGACGGCGGCGGGCCCCGGTGCGGCCGCGGCCGGTGGCCCCGCGGGGGTGGCGGGCTCGGTGTGGGACACCTGCCGGTCCCTGGTCCGCACCCTGGTGCGGCCCGCCCCGCCCGTGCCGCCGCTCGCGCGCACGCACCGGCTGCGGGTGGAGGCGGACGGGGTGTTGCTGAGCGATCTGGACGAGCCGGTCGAGGACGTACGGGTACGGACGGCCGAGGGCGCCGTCGAGGTGAGCGTGCGCCGCCCGTCCGCCGAGGAGCCCCTGCGCACCCTCGCCAAGGTCGTCACCGTCTCGGGCCCGAGCTTCCGCTACCGCGCGGACGCCGTGATCACGGGCCCGGTCAGACAGCGCACGTGGACGCTGCGGCCGAAGGCGTGGTCGCTGACGCTTCCGGTGGTGGCGCCGCCCGGGTAGTCACGAGCCGCCCGGGTAGTCACGAGGGGAAGTGCTCGCTGCGGTGCGCCCGCCAGCGCTCCATCATCTCGACGAGCTCGCCCTGGATGAAGTCGAAGAAGGCGATGGTCTCCGCCAGCCGACGCCCGGCCGGGGTGTCGGCGCCGAGGCCGGCCACGCCCTCGCGCAGGGAGTCCGACCACCGCTTCAGGATCGCGTCACGGTTGGTCAGCGCCTCGTACCACTGGTCGCTGTGCACGCGGTAGCGCTCCCGTCGTGAACCGGGCTCGCGCTCGCGCGACACCATGTGCACCTGGGAGAGGTAGCGCACCGCGCCGGAGACCGCGGCGGGGCTGACCTGGAGCTGTTGCCCCAGCTCGGCGGAGGTCAGCGCGCCGGAGTCTGAGGCGAGCAGCGCGGCGAAGACCCGTGCGGGCATGCGCGTCATCCCGGCTTCGACGAGCTGCGCGGCGAAGCTCTCCACGAATCGCGAGACCGCCTCTTCGTCCCTCGCCTTGTCGGTCATCTGCGTCATCCCTGGATCATCTCCCCTGCTCACCGGCCCGCCGCCCAGTTTATACGCTTCCTTAACTTCACAAATTTGTGAAGCTAGCGTACGTTCTGAATCATGACGAAGGCAATCACGGTCGCCGGACTGCACAAGTCGTTCGGGCGTACCCACGCACTGGACGGCCTCGACCTCGCGGTCGAGACCGGTGAGGTCCACGGTTTCCTCGGCCCCAACGGCGCCGGCAAGTCGACCACCATCCGGGTCCTGCTGGGCCTGCTGCGTGCCGACTCCGGCGCCGCCCAGCTGCTCGGCAGGGACCCCTGGAAGGACGCGGTCGAGCTGCACCGGCGCGTCGCGTACGTACCCGGCGACGTGACGCTGTGGCGCAACCTCTCCGGCGGCGAGGTCATCGACCTCTACGGCCGGCTGCGCGGCGGCCTCGACAGGACGCGGCGCGGCCGCCTCATCGAGCGGTTCGAACTCGACCCGACCAAGAAGGGGCGTACGTACTCCAAGGGCAACCGGCAGAAGGTCGCCCTCGTCGCCGCCTTCGCCTCCGACGTCGACGTGCTCATCCTCGACGAGCCGACGAGCGGTCTCGACCCGCTGATGGAGGAGGTCTTCCAGAGCTGCGTCGCCGAGGAGCGCGACCGCGGCAGAACGATCCTGCTCTCCAGCCATGTGCTCAGCGAGGTCGAGGCGCTCTGCGACCGGGTCAGCATCATCCGCAAGGGCGTCACCGTGGAGAGCGGCTCGCTCGCCGACCTGCGCCATCTGACCCGTACCAGCGTGAGCGCGGAACTCGTCGGCGCGCCCAACGGGCTGGCCCGGCTGCCCGGCGTGCACGACCTCGACATCCAGGGAAAGCGGGTCAGGCTCCAGGTCGACACGGACAAGCTGAACGCCGTGCTGCGCTCGCTCACCGAGTCGGGCGTCAGGTCGCTGACCAGCACGCCGCCCACGCTGGACGAGCTGTTCCTCCGTCACTACCAGGACGACGTACGCACGGAAGAGGCGATGGCACGATGACCGCCGTAGCGGAGGCCGGCACCTTCGCCGTGCGCGGCGGAGGTTCCCGGCCGCTGGCCGGCACGGGGGCGTTGCTCAGGCTCGCCCTGCGCCGTGACCGGCTCATGCTCCCGATCTGGGTGATCGTGATCGCCGTGATGGTCGTCAGCGGGGTCGGCTCGCTCGAGACGCTGTACGACACCGAGGCGAAGCGGTCGCAGCTCGCCGCGTCGATGGCCGCGAACAGCTCGATGCGCAGCATGTACGGACCGGTGTTCGACCACGGCATCGGCGGTCTCGTCGCCTGGCGGTTCGGCACCTTCGCCGCCGTGCTCGCCGCGGTGATGAGCCTGATCATCGTCGTACGGCACACGCGCGAGGAAGAGGAGACGGGCCGTCAGGAACTGCTGTCGTCGGCGATGGTCGGCCGACGGGCGCCGCTGACCGCGGCGCTGCTGACCGCGGTGATCGCCAACGCCGCGGTCGCACTGATGGTCACCGCGGGTCTGTCCGGGCTGGGCGCGGGCGGTGCGCTCGCGCTCGGCCTCGCGATCGGCGGGACCGGCGTGCTGTTCGCCACGATGGCGGCGATCGCCGCCCAGCTGAGCGAGAGCGCCCGGCTCGCCAAGGGACTGACGTCCGGGGTCCTCGGGCTGGCCTTCGTCCTGCGGGCTTCCGGGGACGCGGGCACGGCAGACGGGTCGTCCGTGCTGACGTGGCTGTCGCCGATCGGCTGGGCCGAGAACGTACGGGCCTTCGCCGACGAGCGCTGGTGGGTGATCCTGCTGATCGCCGCGGCGGTGGCCGGGCAGTGCGTCGTCGCGTTCACCCTGGCCGGGCGACGCGACGTCGGCATGAGCTTCCTGCCCACCCGCCCGGGTCCGGCCGAGGGCCGGATCGCGACGGCCGGCGGCCTCGCCCGGCGGCTCCAGCGCGCCACCCTCCTCGGCTGGGCGGCGGGCTTCCTGCTCGCCGGGATCGTCTTCGGCGGCATGGCGAGCGGTGCGGCCGATCTGGTCGGCGACAACGAGCAGGCCAGGGAGATCTTCCAGCGGATGGGCGGGCAGGCGGCACTCACCGACGCCTTCCTGGCCGCGATGACCGGGATGTTCGGGATGATCGCCGCGCTGTACGCGGTGGCGTCGGTCCTGCGCATGCACGGCGAGGAGACGTCCCAGCGCGCCGAGCCGATCCTCGCGAACGCCGTGGGCCGTCTCCCGTGGGCGGCGGGCCACCTCACCATCGCCTTCGGCGGCGCCGCGCTCGTCATGCTCCTCAGCGGGGCCGGCATGGCAATCGGCCACGGCGGCGAACTCCCCGCCCTCCTGGGCGCCGCTCTGGTCCAGGTACCCGCGGTGTGGACGCTCGCAGCCCTCGCGCTACTGCTGTACGGAGCCTTCCCCAAGGCGGCCGTGGCGGCGTGGGGAGTGGCGGGGCTGTGCCTGGCACTCGGCTGGATCGGACCCGCGCTGAACCTGCCCCAGTCCGTGCTGAACCTCTCCCCCTTCGGACATCTGCCGAAGCTGCCGGGGCCTGAGATGTCGTGGACGCCGGTGGTGCTGCTGACGGCGCTGGCGGCGGGGCTGGCGGCGGCCGGTCTGGCGGGCCTGCGCCGCCGCGACCTCCAGACCTGACGTCCCGTTCCCCGGACGCGCGGCGCCTTCACCTGTAGCGGAGCGGGGGCGCCGCGCCCGCACGTTCCAGGGCTCCGCCCAGGAGGGGTCCGGCCCGGATCCGGGCCCCGGTCACAGCTCGACGCGCAGCTCCCGTACCCCCCGGATCACGAAACCCGGCCCCCACTGCGGCTCCGACGCCAACCGCATCGACGGAGCCTGACGCAGCAACTCACCGAACACCGCGCCCAGCTCGACCCTCGCCAGCGGCGCGCCCAGGCAGTAGTGGATGCCCGCGCCGAAGGTGATGTGCGGGTTGTCGGGGCGGGCGAGGTCCAGTTCGTCCGGGCGCGCGAAGCGGGCGGGGTCGCGATTGGCCGAGCCGAAGAGCAGGGCGACCTCGGAGCCGCGAGGCACGACCGTGCCGCCGATCTCGATGTCGTCGAGGACCCAGCGTTCGAAGAGCTGGAGCGGGGTGTCGTACCGCATCAGCTCCTCGATGGCCGTGGGCAGCAGCGCGGGGTCGGCCCGCAGGGCGGCCAGCTGCTCCGGATGCCGGAAGAGCGTCCACCAGCCGTTCGCCGTCGTGTTGACGGTCGCTTCGTGCCCGGCGTTCAGGAGCAGCACACACGTGGAGACCATCTCCTGCTCGCTGAGCCGGTCGCCCTCGTCGTACGCGGCGATCAGTGCCGAGATCAGGTCCTGGCCGGGCTCCTTGCGCCGCTCGGCGATCAGCTCCCGCAGATACGCGGAGAATTCGAGCGACGCCCGCACGGCCCGCGCCGCGGTCTCCTCGGACGGGTTCAGCTCGTACATCCCGCAGATGTCCGCCGACCAGGGCCGCAGCGGGTCACGGTCGGCCTCGGGGATGCCGAGCATCTCCGCGATGACGGCGACCGGCAGCGGTTCGGCGACCTCCGCGAGGAGATCGCCCCCGCCGTTGCCGGCCAGCTTCCCCACCAGCCCGGCGGCCAGCCGCCGTACGGTCGGCTCCAGCTCCTGCACGGTCCGGGGCGTGAACGCCTTCGTCACCAGCCGCCGGATCCGCGTGTGGTCCGGCGCTTCGAGGTCCAGCAGCCCGTTGTCGTTCAGCGTGTGGAACGGCTCGTGCGCGGCCGGCGGCGGTGTACGCCCGAACTCCTCGTGGCTGAACCGGTGCAGATACGTCCGGCCGAGGCGACGGTCCCGCAGCAGGGCCGACACGTCGGCGTGGTGCGGCACGAGCCACTGCCTCGTCGGCTCGAACCAGTGCACCCGCCCCCGCGCACGCAGGTCCGCGTACGCGGGATACGGGTCCGCGACGAACGCGGGCGACCAGGGAGCGAACACAGGAGCATCCATACGCGGACGCTAGCCGGGCTACCCCGGCGTGACCAGCCTCGCCTCGTAGGCGAACACCGCCGCCTGCGTCCGGTCCCGCAGCCCCAGTTTCACCAGGATCCGGCTGACGTGGGTCTTGATCGTGGACTCGGCGACGACGAGGTGGGAGGCGATCTCCGCGTTGGACAGGCCCTGGGCGATCAGGACGAGGACCTCCGTCTCGCGTTCGGTCAGATCGCCGATCTGGGCCAGCGCCGGAGGCCGGGGCGCCGCCGAGATGCGGGAGAACTCCGTGATCAGACGGCGGGTGACCGTCGGGGCGAGGAGCGCCTCCCCGGCCGCCACGACCCGGACGCCGTCGGCGAGCTGCCGGGCGGAGGCGTCCTTCAGGAGGAAGCCGGAGGCCCCGGCGCGCAGGGCCTGGTACACGTACTCGTCGAGGTCGAAGGTGGTCAGGACCAGGACCTTCGCGTCCTCGTCGGCCGCGACGATCTCCCGGGTGGCTTCTATTCCGTTCAGCTCGGGCATGCGGATGTCCATGAGGACGACATCGGGGCGCAGGGCGGCGACCTGGGCGACGGCCTCGCGGCCGTTGACCGCCTCGCCGATCACCTCGATGTCGGGCATGGCGTTCAGCAGGACGGAGAAGCCCTCGCGGACCATCGCCTGGTCGTCGACGATCAGCACACGGATGCTCATGCGGTCTCGTCCTTCACGACGGGGAGGAACGCGGCGACCTCGTAGCCGCCGTCGTCGGTCCGCTCGGCCGTCATCTCGCCGTTCAGCATGGTCACCCGCTCCCGCATGCCCGTGATGCCGTGCCCTGCCCCCGGCGAGGGCTTGACCAGCCCGCGCGCGGGTCCGTTGACGATACGCAGACCCAGCCCGCCGAGGACGTAGGAGACCTCGACCTTCGCGGGCGCGCCGGGCGCGTGGCGCAGCGCGTTGCTGAGGGCCTCCTGGACGATGCGGTACGCGGACAGCTCGACGCCCTGCGGCAGTTCACGCACCGCGCCGGTGATCGCGAGGTCGACCTCGAGACCGGCGTCACGGACATTGCCCAGCAGCCCGTCGAGATCGGCGAGCGTCGGCTGTGGCGCGTCCGGCGCCTCGTAGTCCTCGGCCCGTACGACTCCGAGGACCCGGCGCAGTTCGGTCAGCGCTGCGACCGCGTTCTCCCGGATCGTCACGAAGGCCTGCTCCAGCTCGGGCGGCGGGTTCTCCACCCGGTAGGGGGCGGCCTCCGCCTGGATCGCGACGACCGACATGTGGTGGGCGACCACATCGTGCAGCTCACGGGCGATGGTGGTGCGCTCCTCCAGGAGCGTGCGCCGGTCGCGCTCCACCGCGGTGACGCTCTGCTGTACGGCGACCTCCTCACGCGCCTCGCGACGGACCTGGACCATGGCGACCACCAGGAGCACGAAGGCCGAGAGGACCATCAGCGGACCGGTGCTGCCGGTGCTGTACCCACGGCTCAGCAGCGTCTCGGCGGCAAGTCCGTACGCGCCCGTCAGGAGCCACATCCACATGGCGGTGCGCGGACGGGTGCGCGCCGCGACGAAGGTCAGGACGGCGACGTGCATGGTGATCGTGGCGCCCGACCAGGGCCAGTCGCCCCACGGGTTGGCAAGCACCCCGAAGAAGAGCGTGGTGGCCAGCGAGGCCCAGAACGCCAGCACCGGACGGACCAGCGTCATCAGCACCACGGCCGCGGGGATCGCGCCGAAGACGATCGACACGAGACCGTTCAGACCGTTCGTCGTTCTGCTCGCGGCCAGCACGATCAGCGCGACGAACGCGACGAACGCGTGCGGGGTCCAGACCGCGTACCTGCGTATCCGCTTCGGCAGCCGGCGGATCACCGGCCCGTCGGCCGGCCTCGGCTGCAGCGGGCGGTAGGCGAAGGCGTCGTGGAAGAGGTCCTGCCGCAGTCCGCCGAGCGCGCCCATGGCCAGGCGGAACTCGGGGCTGCGGCTCTCGGCATCGGTGCGCGGTGAGCGCGGTATGCGCTGCGTGGGCTGCGTGTCGGTCACGTCAGCCAAGGTACGTGCGCGGACGGACGCGGTCGTCACCTGTGATGCGGATCCTTCCGCGTCCGTCGCAGGTACTACACGGGTCCGCCCTGGTCAGACACGGAACGCGGCCGCGTGCTCGGCCGCCCGCCGGGCGAAGGTACGGGCCGGGCGCCCGGTGACCCTCCGCACGGGATGCGGTGACCCGTCGTGCGAAGCCGGTGACCCTGCGTACGGGCTGTCGTGACCCGCCGCACGAAAGCGGTGACCCGCGTACGGTGCCGGTGACCTGCGTAGGAGTTGCGGTGACTCGCCGCGCGAAAGCGGTGACCTTCGTGCGGCTTCGGTGGCCTTCGTGCGGCGCCGGTCGGGCCCGGCCGCCGTCACCCGGCGGGCGCGGTCACCGAGCCGCTGTCACCAGGCCAGTTGGGCGATCTCCTCCGCCACCACCGCGCACGCGTCCGCCGCCGGATCGATCAGCGGGAAGTGACCGACGTCTTCCAGCAACGTCAGCCCCACCGTCTCGCCCGCCTTCGCGGCCGCGTCGACGTACGCCTCGGCGACGGCCTGCGGGACGACGGTGTCCTCACGACCCTGGACGACGGCCGTCGCGATCCCGGTGGGCAGCAGCGCCGCCGGGTCCACGTACCCGGCGCGCTTGTCGAACTCGCCCTCACCGCCGATGAGCTGGAGCACCGCGCCACCGCACACGTCCAGCTCGACCGCCCGCCCCAGGTCCGCGATCGGGGCGAGCGCGACGACACCGCGCAGCAGCGGCGCCGCCGTCAGCCGCCACGGCGAGCCGGCCGGCAGCACATGCCGGGCCGCCGCCCACAGCGCGAGATGCCCGCCCGCCGAGTGGCCGGTGACGACCGTGCGTCGCGCGTCGGCCTGCGGCAGCGTCGTACGGACCAGCTCCGGAAGCGCGTCGAGCGCTGCCGCGACGTCGTCGAACGTGTCCGGCCAGCGGCCCGCCACCGGGCCGCCGCCGGCCGCGTCGTCGTCGCGCTGCTGGGGCAGCGAAGGGCCCCGGCGGTACTCCACGTTGGCCACGGCGAAACCTCGCCGCGCCAGGAAGTCCGCGAACGGCGTGATGTGCCGCCGGTCGTACGGCGCCCGCCACGCCCCGCCGTGCAGCACCACCACCAGCGGCGCCCGGTCCCGGCCGTCGCGCGGCGCGTAGAAGTCCACGACCTGGTCGGGGTGTTCGCCGTACGCGGCCGAGGCGTCCGGGGCAACGGCCGGATGCGACATGGCCGAGGCCTCCTCGGCGGCGTCGCGAGCGGCGGCGGAGTCCGGCATGCTGCTCCAACCTTTCGGTGAGGGGGCCGAATTGGCCTGACCAGCGGGGACGGTACCAGGCCCCCGGCCCCCCGCTGTCAGCCGATCTGCGGGGCGGGCACCTCGGCGAGGACGTCGGCGAGAGTCCGCGCCGCGCGCTCGGTGTCCGCGAATCCGACGTACAGCGGAGTGAAGCCGAATCGCAGCACGTCAGGGCGGCGCAGATCGCCGACGACCCCGCGGGCGATCAGCTCCTCCATCACGGCCGGGGCCTCCGGGCAGGACAGCGCGACCTGGCTGCCGCGCTCGGCGTGCGCGACCGGGGTGAGCGAGGTGACCCTCCCCTGCGGCACGTACGCCTCGACGCACTCCAGGAAGAAGTCCGTGAGGGCGAGGCTCTTGGCCCGTACCGCCTCCACCGGGACCCCGTCCCACACGTCGAGGGCCGCCTCCAGCGCGAGCATCGACAGGATGTCGGGCGTGCCGACCCTGCCGCGCACCGCTCCGTCCGCCGCCGCGAATCCCGCGGCCATCGCGAACGGGTCGGCGTGCGAGTTCCAGCCGGGCAGCGGCGAGTCGAACCGGTCCTGGTGGCGCTCGGCGACGTACAGGTACGCCGGCGAACCCGGGCCTCCGTTGAGGTACTTGTACGTGCACCCCACCGCGAGGTCCACACCGTGCTCGTCGAGGCCGACGGGCAGCGCGCCCGCGCTGTGGCACAGGTCCCACACGGCCAGGGCGCCCGCCTCGTGGACGGCCGCGGTGAGCGCCGGCAGGTCGTGCAGCCGGCCGGTGCGGTAGTCGACGTGGTTGAGGAGCACGACGGCGGTACGGGGCCCGAGCGCGGCGGGCAGCTCCGCCGGGTCGACGGGCACGAGGCGGCGGCCGGTCAGCCGGGCCGCGGACTGAGCGATGTACCCGTCCGTGGGGAACGTCGTCGCGTCGACGAGGATCTCCTCCCGGTCGTCCGGGGCCATCCGTACCGCCGCGACGACGGCCTTGAAGACGTTGACGCTGGTCGAGTCACCGACCACGACCTGGCCGGACGCCGCGCCGACGAGCGGGGCGATCCGCTCGCCGATCCGCTCGGGCGCCGTCCACCAGCCGCTCTCCTCCCAGGAACGGATGCGCAGCTCGCCCCATTCACGGGTGACGACATCGGCCAGCCGGTCAGGGACGTGGCGCGGCAGCGCGCCGAGCGAGTTCCCGTCGAGGTACACCACGGAGCCTTCGAGCGCGAACAGTTCGCGTCGCTTGGCCAGTTCGTCCGCGGCGTCCAGCGCCGCCGCCTTGTCGGCGAGTGTGGTCTCAGACATGGCTGCGCGCCGTCCACAACTCGGGGAACACGTTCTTCGTCGCCCGCTTCTCCAGCCAGGCGACGCCGGCGGAGCCACCGGTGCCGGTCTTGGAGCCCATGGCCCGCCGGGTCGCGACGAGGTGGTCGTTGCGCCAGCGCCACACCAGCTCGCCGACGTCGGTCAGCGCCTCGCCGAGCCGTACCAGCTCGGCGTGCTGGTCGTCGCCCCGGTACACGGCGGCCCACACCTGCTCGATCTCGGGCGACGGCTCGTAGCGCTGCGACAGATCGCGGTCGAGGACGGACTGCGGCACGGGCAGCCCGCGCCGGGCGAGCAGCCGCAGCACCTCGTCGTAGAGGCTCGGCTCGTGCAGGGCCTTCTCCAGCTCGGCGTGGACGCGCGGGGCGCCGCGGTGCGGCACCAGCATCGACGCCGACTTCTCGCCGAGCAGGAACTCCATCCGCCGGTACATCGCCGACTGGAAGCCGGAGCCCTCACCGAGGGCGCTGCGGTACGAGTTGAACTGCATGGGCGTGAGCTGTGCGAGGGGCCGCCACGAGGCGTTGAGCGCGTCCAGCTCCCGTACGGAGCGCTTGAGCGCGTCCAGTGCGACGGGCACTTCGTCGCGGCGCAGGGCGCGGGAGGCGGTCTCCCACTCGTGGACGATGACGGTGAACCACAGCTCCATCACCTGGGTGGTGACCAGGAACACCATCTCGCCGGGATCGTCGGAGAGGGGGTGCTGGAGGTGGGTGAGCACGTCGGCCTGGACGTAGTCCTCGTACGGGGTCGTGCCCGCGAAGTCGAGGTTCGGGGTGTCCGAACCGGCTCCGGAGGCATCGGGATACTGCGACATTCGCTGTCTCCTGACACAGGTGTCCGGGTAGCGGTCCGCCCCTTTCCGTTGGTGGTGTCGGAGCTCCGGTCCCCTGCGCGCATCATAAACACGGGTCCCGCCGGTGACGCGAGGGGCGGACGCCCGGGAAGGACGTCCGCCCCCGAGGGCCGGTGGGGCCGGGGCCGGGGATCAGCCGAGGGTGTCCGCCGCCGTCTGGGACGAGTCCCGCAGGAACGCCGTGCAGCGCTCGTACTCGTCCTGCTCGCCGATCGCCTGGGCGGCGCGGGCGAGCGCGTGCAGGGCACGCAGGAAGCCACGATTGGGCTCGTGCTCCCACGGCACGGGGCCGTGGCCCTTCCAGCCGCTGCGGCGCAGCGCATCGAGGCCCCGGTGGTAGCCCGTGCGCGCGTACGCGTACGACTCGACGACTCGGCCGCCCGCGAACGCGTCGTCGGCGAGCTGGGCCCAGGCCAGCGAGGAGGTCGGGTACTTCGCGGCGACGTCGGCGGGCGCCGTGCCGCTCGCGAGCATCTCCCGCGGCTCGGGGACGTCGGGCAGATGAGTGGGGGGCGGTCCCCCCAGCAGGTTTTCGTGGATGACCATGGGTTCCAGTGTCACAGGTCGATGCGGAATCCGTGGAAGCGGTGCGGGCCGTCCGGGCCGGGCCGGCGGCGAGATCATGTGGATCTTCAACCAGATCGACCGCCCGTAGGGTCCTGCCCGGTCGTTCCCGTCGTGCCCGTCGTCCTCCTCTGCGGTTCCAGCGGCGGTGCGCCGACACCGCAGTGGAGCTTGCACTTGGCGTGGGAGTACTTCTCCGGCGTACGCACCGTCGCGAAGGCCAGCACCGCCCCCACCACGAGCACCCCCGCACACAGGGGCATCGCCCGCCGGAACGTCGCCGCGAACTCCTCCGGAATCCGGTACGCCTCCGGGCCCATCCCGGTCAGCAGCGGCAGCGCGGCCACTGCGAGCAGGCCGGCCGCGCGGGCCGCCGCGTTGTTGATGCCGCTGGCCAGCCCCGCCCGCGAGCTTTCGACGGACGCCAGGACGGTCGCGGTCAGCGGCGCCACCACGGTCACCATGCCGAGGCCCATCACCAGCAGCGCCGGCAGCACGTCCGTGGCGTACGAGGCGCCCGCGTCCACCCGCAGCATCAGCAGCATCCCGGCGGCGCACAGCAGCGGACCCACGGTGAGCGGGATACGCGGGCCGATCCGCTGGCCGAGCTCGCCGGAGCGCGCGGAGAGCAGCAGCATCAGCACCGTGGTGGGCAGCAGCGCGACGCCGGCGGCCAGGGCCGAATAGCCGAGGACGACCTGGAGTTGCAGCGAGGCGAGGAAGAAGAACCCGCCGAACGCGGCGTACACGCACATGGTCACCAGGTTGACCGCCGTGAACAGCCGGGAGTGGAAGACCGACAACGGGAGCATGGGATGGGGCCGGTGTCGCTCGACCCACACGAACAGCACGCCCACGACGACGCCCGCGATCCCGGTCCACCAGGTCGTGTCGATCAGCGCGTACGTCACCAGCGCAAGGCTCAGGGCCCCGAGCGCCGCGCCCAGCACGTCGAACCGGCCGTGCGCCGCGGGGTCCCGCGACTCGGGGACGTGGCGCAGCGCCACGGGCACGCACAGCGCGGCCAGGGGCACGTTCAGCAGGAACACCCAGCGCCAGCCGGGCCCGTCGACCAGCCACCCGCCGACGAACGGCCCGATCGCCGCGCCGACGCCGCCGAACCCGGACCACAGGCCCACGGCCTTCGCCCTGTCGTCCGGGTGGAAACTCGCCTCGATCAGCGCGAGCGACCCGGGGGTGAGCAGCGCGCCGCCGACGCCCTGCAGGGCCCGGGCGATGATCAATGCCAGGTCGTTGGGCGCCAGCCCGCAGGCGAGCGACGCCAGCGCGAACCACACCACCCCGATCACGAACACTTTTCGTCGCCCGTACCGGTCCCCGAGCGCCCCGCCGAGCAGGATCAGCCCGGCGAGGGTCAGTGTGTAGGCGTTGACGATCCACTGGAGGCCGGCGAGGTCCGCGTCGAGGTCGTCGCCGATGTGGGGCAGGGCGACGTTGACGACGGTCGAGTCGAGCAGGGCCATGCTGGACCCGAGGACGGTCGTCAGGACCACCCAGCGCCCGGTGGCCGACGCGAGCCTGATGTCCATAGGGCGATCATCGCGTCCCCTCGTCCCCCTGGCGACCCGGCCGGGTACGGAGCCACCGCCCCCCGGCCCGGCGCCGTCAGGTCAGGAGGCCGGGACGGGAGGGCGGCCAGCCGGTCGGCCGGTCGGTCACGCCGTCATGCCGTCACGCGGGCACGCGGGCACGCGGTCGCCTGGTCAGGGCGATCACGCTGTCAGGCGGGTCAGAGCGCGGACGAGGGCATCGGCGCCGGCCTCCGCCTTCGTACGCGGGCAGCCCAGGTTCATGCGGACGAAGCCCTCCGCCCCGTAGACCCCGCCCCGCATGATCGCGACCCGCTCCCGCTCCACCAGCTCCCGCTGGAGCGCCTCGTCGTCCACGCCCAGCGCGCGGAGGTCGATCCACGCCAGGTATCCGGCCTGTGGCGGCTCCCAGCGCAGCTCGGGGAACGCGGATCGCAGCCGGTCCGCGAGCATCGTCATGTTCCCGGCGACATAGCTTCGCGCCGCGTCCAGCCACTGGGCCCCCTCCCGGTACGCGGCGATGTGCGCGGTCAGGGAGAGCACCGCCGGGGAGGCGAGGCCCTCCCCCGTCTCCATCCGGCGGACGAACGTCGCACGCTCCTCGGGATCGCCGATGATCCCGTACGAACCGTTCAGCCCGGGGAAGTTGAACGCCTTCGACGCGGACGTGATCAGCGCCCAGCGCCCCGGCCCAGGCCCCTCGTCCGTCACGAACCGCGTCCACGGCAGATGACGGTGCCCGTCGTGCGCGAAGTCCGCGTGGATCTCGTCGGCGATCACGGCGACGCCGTGCGTCCGCGCCATCCGGGCCATCTCACCCAGCGCCGTCTCCGTCCACACCCGTCCGGTCGGGTTGTGCGGCGAGCACAGGATCAGCACCTTCGCGTCCGGCCGGGCGAGCTCCCGCTCCAGACCGGCCGCGTCCCTCATCGGCACCCCTCGAAGCTCCCGCCCGAGCCCGGTCACCGCCTTGCGGAAGCCGTCGTACGTGGGCGTGTGGACGACCACCCCGTCCCCCGGTTCCGTCCACATCTGCAGCAGCTGCGACAGCAGGCTCAGCACGGACGGCGCGTACACGATCCACTCCGGATCGAGCGCGGTGTCGTGCCGTCCCGCGTACCACCCGCGTATCGCCTCACGGAACTCGCCGAGCCGCCAGTCGGTGTACCCGAACACCCCGTGCGCAACGCGCTCACGCAGCGCGTCCAGCACCTGCGGCGGGCAGGGGAAGTCCATGTCGGAGATGGTGAACGGCAGCAGTCCGGGCACGCCGAAGCGGTCGGCGACACCGTCCCACTGCACGCTCGCGGTGCCGCGCCGGTCGACGGAGGTATCGAAGTCGTACGTCGTCATCCTCGTGCTCCCCTTCGGGCAGGACGGCAGGACGAAGGCCCGGCACCGAGGTCGGTGCCGGGCCTCTGCCTGCCTGAGCTTGGTGGCCGGCTGAGCCGGGTGACAGCTGAGCCGTGTGCCTGCTTGGGCTTCGTGCCTGCTTGAGCTTCGTGCCTACTTGAGCTTCGTGCCTACTTGAGCTTCGTACCGGTCGAGCGCAGCGCCGCGCACGCCTCGGTCACGCGCTTGGCCATGCCGGCCTCGGCCGCCTTGCCCCAGGTGCGCGGGTCGTACGTCTTCTTGGAGCCGACCTCGCCGTCGACCTTCAGCACACCGTCGTAGTTCCTGAACATGTGGTCCGCGACGGGGCGGGTGAAGGCGTACTGGGTGTCGGTGTCGAGGTTCATCTTCACGACGCCGTTCTCCAGCGCGGTGGCGATCTCCTCGGCCGTGGAGCCGGAGCCACCGTGGAAGACGAAGTCGAACGGGTCAGCCTTGCCGAACTTGGCGGCGACTCCGGCCTGGAGGTCCTTGAGCAGCTCGGGACGGAGCACGACGTTGCCCGGCTTGTAGACACCGTGGACGTTGCCGAAGGACGCGGCCAGCAGGTAGCGGCCCTTCTCGCCCAGGCCGAGCGCCTCGGCGGTGCGGATGGCGTCCTCGACGGTGGTGTACAGCTCGTCGTTGATCTCGTGGGTGACGCCGTCCTCTTCACCGCCTGTCGGGGTGATCTCGACCTCAAGGATGATCTTCGCTGCGGCGGCCTGGGCCAGCAGCTCCTGGCCGATGGCCAGGTTGTCGGCGAGGGTCTCGGCGGAGCCGTCCCACATGTGCGACTGGAAGAGCGGGTTCTGGCCGTTCGCGACGCGCTCGGCGGAGATCGCGAGCAGCGGGCGGACGTAGCCGTCCAGCTTGTCCTTGGGGCAGTGGTCCGTGTGCAGGGCGACGGTGACGCCGTACTTCGCGGCGACGATGTGCGCGAACTCAGCGAGCGCGACCGCGCCGGTCACCATGTCCTTGCTGTACTGGCCGCCCAGGAACTCCGCACCACCCGTGGAGATCTGGATGATGCCGTCGCTCTCGGCCTCCGCGAAGCCGCGCAGCGCAGCGTGCAGGGTCTGGGACGAGGTGACGTTGATGGCCGGGTAGGCGAACTTGCCAGCCTTCGCCCGGTCGAGCATCTCGGCGTAGACCTCGGGGGTTGCGATGGGCATCTGTCCGCTCCTTGTGATGTGCGGTTTGCGTGCTTGGCCCTGACCTGGGGGCGACGTCATCGTCGCACCTATCCTTCCAGACGCCCATGCGGGCTCCCGGTCCAAGGGCGGGACGTTTCACGTGAAACTCCCGCCCTATGGCGAAACCGCAGGTCAGGCCAGACCGAGGTCGTCGAGCGAGTACGCGTTGACGTACGGGAGGCCCGCCTCCGCGATCTTGGGGGCGGCGCCCCGCTCCACGATCACGGCGACCGCGACGACCTCGCCACCGGCCTCCCGTACCGCCTCGACGGCGGTCAGCGGGGAGCCACCGGTGGTGGAGACGTCCTCGACGACCAGGCAGCGCCGGCCCTTCACGTCCGTGCCCTCGATGCGGCGCTGCATCCCGTGCGCCTTGCCCGCCTTGCGGACGACGTACGCGTCGAGGCGCTGCCCGCGAGCCGCTGCCGCATGCAGCATCGAGGTGGCGACCGGGTCGGCGCCGAGCGTCAGACCGCCCACGCAGTCGTAGTCCAGGTCCGCGGTGGCGTCGAGCATCACCTGGCCGACCATCGGTGCCGCCTGACCGTCCAGCGTGATCCGGCGCAGGTCGATGTACCAGTCAGCCTCGATCCCCGAGGAGAGGGTCACCTTGCCGTGCACGACGGCCTTGTCCTTGATCTGCTGGAGCAGCTCAGCGCGTACGTCAGTCATGGCCCTGAGCTTATGCGAGGCGGCGCCACGTCCAGGTCGCGGCGATTTCGAGGGGGTCGATGGGGGTGACCAGACGCGGGTGGGTGTTCAGCCCGTTCGGCGGGCCGGACTGCGGCTCGACGCAGACCGCTTCGTCCTGCTGGTCGTAGACGACGACCCACTCGGTGCGGCTCTTCACCGTGAGCTCCAGCTGATCCGGCCACGTGACGGTGACGTCGAGGCCGTCCTCCATGCCGAAGCAGTCGTCCCACGGGCCAGGCGTGGGCTCGATGCGCCGGCCGGTGGGGAGGTAGTTCGGGCCGCGCTCCTCCTGCCAGTCGGCGATGAAGTCGAGCCGGGCGCCCTTGCCTTCGGGGAAGGCGTTGCGCAGGAACCACGGGTGCCAGCCGGCCTGGGCGGGAAACGAGTCGTCGTACGTCTCGATGCCGAGCTGCAGCGCGAGGGAGTCCTCGGTCAGTTCGAACGTCTGGGTGACGAGCCCGGTGTACGGCCAGGGGTCGGCGAGTTCGTAGGTGAAGACCGCCTCCGCCGCACCGGTGCGCGCGGTACGCCAGGCGGATTCGCGGGCGGTGCCGTGGATGGCGTGCGGCGGGTCGTTGATGGGGAGCTGGTGCTCGACACCGCCGTTGCGGAAGCGGCCGTTCTCGGTGCGACCGCACCACGGGACCATCGGGAAGCAGCCGTAGCGCTCTCCCTGCCGCAGCAGCTCGGTCCCGGCGATGCGGAGGCTGCTGATCCGGCACCCGTTCGCCGGGGCCACGGTCAACTCGACGTCGCCGGCGGTGAGCCGGACGCTCTCTTCGCTACTCACACTCCGACCCTACTGGGGGGCGGCTCGGCGCGCCCGCGCCCAAGCGGGCTACTTGCGGCGGCGCAGAGCGCGCCCGACCACCACGGCGGAGGCGAGCGCGAGCGCGGCGGCCGGGGCGACCCACCGCAGGGTGTTCCCCGCGGTGCCGGTCTGCGGCGCGGGCACGGGGGCGTACCGTCCCCGCGGCGGCGCGTGGTCGACCTCCTCCGCGCTGCGCCCGATCATCGTCCGGCGGGCGTGGGCAGCCTCCGCCGGCGGCTCCTCGTCGTCCCCGAACGCCTCGTCCGCCAACGGGTCCAATGCCGAGGGCGGCACCTCCACGTCGTAGACGGACGCATCGGCACCGGGCGCGTCAGCCGCGTCGGCGCGCTGCGTCTCACCGGCACCGTTCTCCGCGGGTCCGGGCTCCGCGTCCGCGGCGGGCGTGCCGTCGTCGTCCCCGGACGGCCGCGTCACCGCGTCGTCCGTGCTCCCGGCGCCGGAAGGTCCTTCCGGCTCCCCGCCGGGGGTGGCACCGGCATCGGTCTTACCCGGGCCGGCCTGCGCCTCCGTGGACGCCCGCGTCGCGCCGGCGTCCTCCGGGCGGCCGCCCGACGGTCCCGGTTCGGTGGAGTCGTCCGGCCGCGCCGGGTCCTGCGGCGCGTCCGCGACGTGCGAGGCGCCGGGCCGCGCCTCGGAAGGCCGCGCCGGGCCCGGCCCCTGATCCGTCGCCTTGGACGCGAGGGACGACGCGAACCGGTCGAGCAGGCGCGTGCCCGCCTGAGCGACCGTGGCGGCGTCCGCCTCCGCGAGTCGGCCGTCCGCGTGGGCCGTGCCGGTGAAGGTGAGGGTGGTGCCGCCTTCGGCGGGCGTGAGGCGGAGGGTCAGGGCGAGCTTGGCGGAGCCGGAACCGCGGGCCTCCGTGCCCTCGCCCTCGACCGCGAAGCCGTCGTCCTGCCCGGTGATCCGGAGAGCACCGCGGTAGGTGATCGTGTGGCCGCCCACGCGGACCTTCAGCCGGCCGGCGAGCGGGCCCGCCGACGCGTCGGCGTCCTGTTGGAGCCCGGGGACGCACCGGGCGACCCGCGCGGGGTCGGCCAGCGTCTGCCGGAGGGTCTCTGCCGGAACCGGAACGAACACCTCATGCTCCATGGAAGCCGAGCCTACTCAGCCCCGGCCCGCCGGGAGACCTTCTGCGCAGAACCGGCACAGTCGGCGGCGCTCACTCGGCGTACCGCGGACGCAGCAGCGTCGACGGCGGGAGTCCCCTCGGCCGCTCGTCCTCCACGCCGACCACCCCGGGTCCCGGGGCCGGCGGCGTGCCTCCCGCCACGGCGACCGCGAGGACGAAGCCCCGGTCGGGCCGGCCCGGTGCACGGTACGCCCGCGTCGCGAACCCGGCCGCGCGGATCGTGGCCTCGACGGTCCAGTAGGCGTGCGACCTCGCCGTCACGGGCCCGGCGTGCACCGCGAGCCGTCCGCCGTCCGCGAGGACGTCCGCCGCGAGCCCGTAGAACTCCTGGGAGTACAGCTTGGCGCTGGGCGCGACGCCCGGATCGGGCAGGTCCGAGATCACCACGTCGTAGGCATGGTGCGGCACCGCCGTCCCCCGCAGCCAGCAGAAGGCGTCCGCGTACACGACCTTCAGCCGCGGGTCCCGGTACACGTACCCGTTGAGCGCCGAGAGCGCCGGATCCGAGCGGGCGAGGCGCACCATTCCGGGGTCGAGCTCGACGACGGTCACCGACCGCACTCCGGGGTGCCGGAGCACTTCGCGCGCCGCAAGACCGTCGCCCCCGCCGAGGACGAGGACGCGCGCATGCGGTCCCCCGCGCATCGCGGGGTCCACCAGCGCCCGGTGGTGCCGGTCCTCGGGGCCCCCGCTGACCTGCAGCCTGCCGTCCAGGAACAGCTTGACCGGCCCGTGCTCCGCCCCGGTCAGCACGACCTCCTGCACCCCGGTCCGTACGGCGACCCGCACCGGCTCGCCGTACACCGCGCGCCGCGCGGCCGACTCGAAGTCGTCGACCAGGGCCGTCGCGGTGGCCAGCACGGCCAGCACCGTCAGATTCGCCACGAGCAGCCACCACCGCGACCGGGCCGACATGTCGCGCCGGAACAGCCACAGCACGAGCGCCCCGCCCGCCACCGCGTTGACCGCGCCGGTGAGCAGCGCGCCCGTCAGCTGGCCCAGCCACGGCAGCAGCAGGAAGGGAAAGGCGAGTCCGCCGACGAGCGCGCCCACGTAGTCCGCGGCGAACAGGTCGGCCACGGTACCCGCGGCGTCCTCGTCGCCCCCGTCCCCGCCGCCGCGTCGTGACGCCCGCTGGATGAGGGTCATCAGCAGCGGGATCTCGGCGCCGATCAGCACCCCGATGGCGAGTGAGAACGCCACCAGCGCGTGCCGCGCCTCGCCGAGCCAGGCGAACGCCGCGTACAGCACGAGTGCCGAGCAGCCGCCGATGAGCGCGAGCGCCGCCTCCACCAGGGCGAAGCCGACGGCCGCATGGCAGCGCAGCCGCTTGGCGAGCAGGGAGCCGATGCCCATCGCGAAGACCATGACTGACAGCACGACGGACGCCTGGGTGACCGAGTCTCCGATCAAGTACGAGGCGAGGGCGACGAGTTCGAGTTCGTACACGAGTCCGCATGCCGCGCAGACGAAGACCACGAGGAGGACGAGGAACCGGCCCGCGCCCGGACGGACGGGCGGCCGCACCCCGCCCTGAACCGGTGCGGGCAGAGGCGGGTCGATCATGTCGTAACGCTACGTTATGCATCTGTCGCGCATGGTCACCCACAAGGGTGCAACTGCCACAAAATGCCGTAGCGGCGCATGGAGTCAGCGTGCGGTGGGCAGTCGCGCGCCGACCCGGGTACGGGTCACCACGAGCTGGCCCTCCTGCGGGTACGCGTGCCAGGTCCGCCACCCCACCTGGCCGTCCAGGCGCTGGGCGACCATCGCCGTGAACGCGTGCGGCGAGCCGGGGAACGTGCCGGCGAGCCCGTGCGGATGGTCGGTCACCAGCGCGAGCAACTCCTGCGCACGGCCCGCGAACGAGTCCTGCGACAGCGTCTCGACGCGCGCGGCGAACTCGTACTCCCAGTCACCGAGCCGCTGTTCGACGCCCAGCGGCAGGGGGGTGCTGCTGCCCGGCATGCAGGCGACGGTCTCGGAGCAGGCACCCCGGTCCTCCTCGAGCAGCACCTGGTGGGAAGCGCCCAGCAGTCTCAACTGCAGCTTCGCGCCGGACAGTTCGAGGTCGAGCTCGGCGAGGGCGGGCAGCGGCTCCCGGCCCAGCGCCCAGGCCAGATCGGCCGCGCGGGTGTCGGTGTAGGAGGTCTTCAGGGTCGTGAGCATGGATCGGCTCCGCAAACACGCGTGACGGGTGGACCGGGGCACCCCGGAGGCGGCACAGAGGAGGTGGGGGATCTGCCGGCTCGGGTCCACAGGAGGTCCGAGGGCTGGATGTTCTCAACAGCGAGGGAATCATGAAGTGGGAGACGCTCACAGCGCTTTTACCCAACTTGACGTGGTTTCCATCCCCCCGGGGGCCTGTCTGTTCAACTGTTCAACTGAAATCCCTCTCCGGGGTGCACAATCTCGCCGCGCACATGCATCAGGCGTCAACAGGAAGGCGCCCGGAGGGAGTTCGTCCCGCCGGGCGCCTTCGGTCGCGGCGCGGTCGGCTGCCCCGTGTCAGCCGCCCCCGCCGACGCCGCGGTCAGTTGCCGCCACCGCCACCGCACGACGAGCCACCGCCGCACGACGAACTGCCGCACGACGAACCGCCGCCGCAGGACGAACCGCCGTCCCACCAGCTCCCGTGACGGCGCGAGCGGCTCACGCCACCACGCCCACCACCCGACGCGATCGCCACGAACACGACGAGCACGATCACCCCGAGCGCGATCCAGACTCCGACCACTGACCTCACCGTCCTTCCGGTCCCCCGAAGCGAGGCTGCTTCTGGCGTGCCTGGGGGATGCCCCCGGCCCTCGCGGCCCAAAGCAGACTTGAGCTACTCCAGAGGTTGCGCGCAGGATGGCCCGCATGACAGGACGCGCACCCGGTCACCGACCGCTGCTCAACCGCCGCCTCGCCGAGTTCGGGACGACGATCTTCGCCGAGATGTCCGCGCTGGCCGCGCGGACCGGCTCGATCAACCTGGGCCAGGGCTTCCCGGACACGGACGGCCCCGAGGAGGTCCGGGAGGCGGCGGTGCGCGCGCTGCGCGACGGCCGGGGCAATCAGTACCCGCCGGGGCCCGGCGTCCCCGAGCTGCGCGCCGCCATCGCCGGCCACCAGCGGGAGTGGTACGGCCTCGCGTACGACCCCGACACCGAGGTGCTGGTCACGGCCGGCGCCACCGAGGCGATCGCGGCCGCGCTGCTCGCCCTCGTCGAGCCCGGCGACGAGGTGATCGCCCTGGAGCCCTACTACGACTCCTACGCGGCCTGCATCGCGATGGCGGGCGGGACGCGCGTGCCCGTCACGCTCCGCCCCGACGAGGGACCGGGCGGCGGAGCCGCGGATCGACACTACGCACTGGACCTGGACGAACTGCGCGACGCGGTCACCGATCGCACCCGCCTCATCCTCCTCAACAGCCCGCACAATCCCACCGGCACCGTCCTCACCCGCGAGGAACTGGCGGCGGTCGCGGCGCTCGCCGTCGAGCGGGATCTGCTGGTCGTCACCGACGAGGTGTACGAGCACCTCGTGTTCGAGGGCGAGCACACGCCGATCGTGACCTTCCCGGGAATGCGCGAGCGCACGGTCACCATCGGCTCGGCCGGCAAGACGTTCTCGTTCACCGGCTGGAAGGTCGGCTGGGTCACGGCGGCGGCGCCGCTGGTCACGGCCGTCCGCTCGGCCAAGCAGTTCCTCACCTACGTCGCGTCCGGCCCGTTCCAGTACGCGGTCGCCGAGGCGCTCGCCCTCCCGCGGTCGTACTTCGACGGGCTCCGGGACGATCTGCGCGCCAAGCGGGACCTGCTGGGCTCCGGTCTCGCCGCGGCCGGCTTCGACGTGTACCGGCCCGCCGGGACGTACTTCGTCACCACCGACATCCGCCCGCTCGGCGAGAAGGACGGCTTCGCCTTCTGCCGCGCGCTGCCGGAACGCTGCGGGGTCGTGGCGATCCCCAACGCGGTCTTCTACGACCACCGGGACGAAGGGGCACCCTTCGTCCGGTTCGCCTTCTGCAAGCGCACCGACGTCCTGGAGGAGGCCGTCGCACGGCTCAAGGGGCTCGCGGCGGGCCCTGGCGAGTCCGCCGGCCGACGGTCTCAGTAGGCCAGGGCCCAGACTCAATAGGCCAGGGACCAGGCCAGGGACTCGTCCGCGACCTGCTCCCAGCCCTCGTGGAAACAGGTGCCGTGGTCGCGTCCCGGATACTCGCGGAACTCGGTGACCGCCCCCGACCTCGCGTACCGGCGGTGGTTCTCGCGCACCACACCCGGCGGGACGATGTGGTCGGCGCCGCCGGCCACCAGCAGCAGCGGGGAGCGGGAGTCGTTGCGGTAGTCGATGCGGGTCGCGGCCCGGGCCCTGGGGGTGAAGTTGGCCAGTCCCGCCTGGAACAACGGGCGCCCCGGGCCGGGAATCGCCCAGGTCGCGCGTTCCCGCGCGGCCTGCTCCGCGGAGACGGTGTTGGCGAAGGCGTAGTGGAACTGCCGGTCGGTGAGGGCCACGGTGCGCCTGCGGTTGGCGGGGTTGCCGAGGACCGGCCACGCGGCACGCAGAGTGGACAGCGGCAGCGCCAGGACCCCGCGCGGCTGCCCGGGGTGGATCGCGACGCCCGCCCGGCCGTAGCCGCGGTCGAGCAGGATCTGGGTCACCAGCCCGCCGAAGGAGTGCCCGATGATCACCGGCTGCTCCGGCAGTGTGCGCAGGAACGCCTCGTAGTGGTCCGCGATCTCCCGCACACCAAGCCCCGCCGGGGCCTTCGCGTGGTCGAGCGGCTCGCCGAGCTGTGACACGCCGGGCCAGCCGGGCGCGTGGACGGTGTGGCCCTGGGCGGTGTAGCGGTCGATCCAGGGCTGCCAGCTGTGCGGGGTCATCCACAGGCCGTGGATGAGAAGGATGGTCCGATCGGACACGAGAACTCCAGAGGTGACGGCGGAACAGAAAGAGACAGACCGTTCTTTCTTCTGAGTGTGGACCGTCGGCGGAGCACTGTCAAAACAAGCAGGCCAGACCGGTCGGTTACGTTTGACGCCATGAGCACGGAACCGACCGCGCGGATCTCGCACCCGCGGCAGCGCCTACTGGAGACGGCCGAAGAGCTCTTCTACGCGGAGGGCATCCAGGCCGTGGGCGTCGACCGGCTGATCGCCACGGCCGCGGTCACCAAGGCGACGTTCTACCGGCACTTCCGCAGCAAGGACGAGCTGGTGCTGGCCTACCTGCGGGTGCGCGACGAGGAGATCCGCGCCCGCATGGCGCAGGCGGCGGCTGCCGCGAAGGAGCCGCGGACGGTCGTGGAGCTGATGGCGAGCGGCCTCGCCGAGGAGGTCTGCGGTCCGGGCTTCCGCGGCTGCCCCTTCATCAACGCCGCCGCCGAGTACCCGGATCCGGAGCATCCGGTCCGGCGGCTGATCGCGGAGCACCGCGCGTGGTTCCGTGGCGCGCTCGCCGACCTTGCCGCCGCCTGCGGTCACCCCGCACCCGCCGAGGCCGCGGCGGCGCTGGTCCTGCTGCGCGACGGCGCCCTGGCGGGCGGCTACCTCGACGGCGGGGACACCGTCCGCACCCATCTGTCGGCCACCGCGCAGGCCCTCCTCCGCCTGAACTGACCTCTTGTCAGATCCGCACCGACGCCGCGTCGCACCGCCCGTAGCGCGCCGGCGGCCCGCTGTCACGGCGACACGCGTGCGCCGGTCCTTCGGGGAAGGATTCCACCCGCGCGGCTGCCCAGCGCTCGCGCCACCTGCGCATACCACGGAAGGTCGGGGTGACCGCTCACGCGCGCTCGGAGGTGCCCCCTGTTCGCCGAGACCTTCGACAAGGCATCGCCGGCCGCCGGCCGGGCCGTCTCCCGCTGTCGTGCCGCCCTGCACCGGGCCGCCCCCGCGCTCGGGCTGTTCGCGGCCGCCAGGCTCACCGGGATGCTCGTCATGGCGCTGTGGGCCTGGCACATCGGCCGGTCGCCGCGGGCGCTGCTCGCCACTTCCTGGGACTCCCTGTGGTACGTCCGCATCGCGGCGCACGGCTACGGCCGCACGCTGTACTGGCCGGACGGTGCCGTCCAGTCCGACCTGGCGTTCTTCCCGCTCTACCCGGGGCTCGTGCGGACCGTGACGTCGGTACTGCCCGTGACGGGCGGGACCGCGGGGCTGGTGCTGTCCTGGATCGCGGCGGGGGCGGCGGCATGGGGCATCTACGCGGTCGTCGAGCGGCTGCACGACCGGAGGACCGCGACCGTCGTCGTGCTGCTGTGGGGGCTGCTGCCGCACGCGATCGTCCTGTCCATGGCGTACACCGAGCCCCTGCTGACGGCGTTCGCCGCCTGGTCGCTGTACGCGCTGCTCACCCGCCGCTGGCTGTGGGCGGGGGTGCTGGCGGCGCTCGCCGGGCTGACCCGGCCGAACGGGATCGCGGTCGCGGCGGCGGTGTGCGTGGTGGCCGGCTGCGAGCTGTGGAAGCGGCGGGGAACGAAGGGCGGCCGGGCCGGGATCCGGGCGGCGGCCGTGCTGGCGCCCGCCGGATGGCTCGGGTACCTGCTGTGGGTCGGGGCGCGCAAGGGCGACGTGCTCGGCGGGTACTTCGCGGTGCAGAGCGGCTGGACGTCACGGTTCGATCTGGGGCTCGGGTCCCTGCGGGTGATCCGCGGCATGGTGACGGCGCCGGCGTTCTTCGGCTTCCCGATGGCGCTGGTGATCGCGGCCGCGGGTGTCCTGCTCTTCGCGCTGTTCGTGCTGGACCGCCCGCCCCTCGCGCTGCTCGTGTACACGGCGGTGCTCGTGCTCATCACGGTCGGCGGGTCCGGCTACTTCGAGTCCAAGCCGCGCTTTCTGCTGCCGGCGTTCCCGCTGCTGCTGCCGCTGGCCTCGGCACTGACGAAAGCCCGGCCGAGAGCGGCGATCACGGTGATCGTCGCCCTGGCCGGGCTGTCGTTCGCCTATGGGACGTATCTGACGACCGCCCCTATGGCCCTGTGAGGAACGCTGCGGCGCTCAGCCCTCGTCGGAGGGCTTCTCGTCCGCGGCGTCCTCGGCGGCCGGGGCCAGGCCCAGCAGCTCCACCAGCCACTTGTCGAACTCGATGGCCGCGCGCACCCAGCTCACCGTCGACGAGACGAAGTGCTCCAGGCTGACACCGGTACCGATCAGCATCTGGGCCTCGCCGATGAGGCGGACGGTGGTGGGCTCGCCCTCCTCCTCGTGAGTGTGCGTGTAGACCTTCGGCCACAGCGTGCGGCGGTTCCAGTCGTCGATGGCGTCGAGGATCTTCGCCTTGTCGCCGAGCGCGTGCGGGCGGTCGTAGAACGTCCGCACCGAGAAGACCTGCTGCTCGTCCTCGCCGCGGAACATGAAGTACGTACGGAACTCCTCCCACGGCGCCGCGAGGTCACCCTCGTCGTCGACGACGTACTTCAGTTCCATCTGGTCGAGGAGCTGCTTGACCAGGTCCTGGTCGGGGATGACCGGGCCCGCGGGGGGTGCGGACTGAGGCTGGGGCTGGCCCCCGAAATTCGGAATCGAGGACGGGTCGATGCTCACCGGGTGTTTCCCTTCGTACGGATGCGGCCATCCTCTCCCATCCCGGGCGGGGGCTGGCAACCCCCACCCGGGCGTGGCTTACTGCACCGGTCCCACGATCAGGCCGCCGTCGAAGCGGTCGACGCGGATCGTGTCGCCGTCCTTCACCTCGCCGGAGAGGATCTCCCTGGCGAGCCGGTCGCCGATCGCGGTCTGGACGAGACGGCGCAGCGGCCGGGCACCGTAGGCCGGGTCGTTGCCCTCGTCGGCCAGCCACTCCAGGGCCGCCGGGGTGACGTCCAGGGAGAGCCGCCGCTCGGCGAGCCGCTGGGCGAGCCGGGCGATCTGGAGCTCGGCGATGTGCGCCAGCTCGTCCTTGGACAGGGCTGAGAAGACGACGAGATCGTCGAGCCGGTTGAGGAACTCCGGCTTGAACGAGGCCCGTACGACCTCCAGGACCTGCTGCTTCTTCTCCTCCTCGCCGGTCAGGGGCTCCACGAGGAACTGACTGCCGAGGTTGGAGGTCAGGATCAGGATGGTGTTGCGGAAGTCGACGGTCCGGCCCTGTCCGTCGGTCAGCCGGCCGTCGTCGAGGACCTGCAGCAGGATGTCGAAGACCTCGGGGTGCGCCTTCTCCACCTCGTCGAGCAGGACCACGCTGTACGGGCGCCGGCGGACCGCCTCGGTGAGCTGGCCGCCCTCCTCGTAGCCCACGTATCCGGGCGGGGCTCCGACGAGCCGCGCGACGCTGTGCTTCTCCCCGTACTCCGACATGTCGATGCGGACCATCGCCCGCTCGTCGTCGAAGAGGAAGTCCGCGAGGGCCTTCGCCAGCTCGGTCTTGCCGACACCGGTCGGTCCGAGGAAGAGGAACGAGCCCGTCGGCCGGTCGGGGTCGGCGATCCCGGCCCGCGAGCGGCGCACCGCGTCGGACACGGCCCGCACCGCCTCGGTCTGGCCGATCAGGCGCTTGCCCAGCTCGTCCTCCATCCGCAGGAGCTTCTGGGTCTCGCCCTCCAGCAGCCGGCCGGCCGGGATCCCGGTCCAGGCGGCGACGACGTCCGCGATGTCGTCCGGGCCGACCTCCTCCTTGACCATGGTGTCCTTGGCGGCCTCCTGCTGGGCCTCCTCCTCGCTGGCGGCCTCCAGCTCCCGCTCCAGCGCCGGGATCTCCCCGTAGAGCAGCTTGGAAGCGGTGTCGAAGTCGCCGTCGCGCTGGGCCCGCTCGGCCTGGCCGCGCAGGTCGTCGACCTTCTCCTTCAACTCGCCGACGCGGTTGAGGGACTCCTTCTCCTTCTCCCAGCGGGCGGTGAGGCCGCGCAGCTCCTCCTCCTTGTCGGCGAGGTCGCGGCGCAGCTTCTCCAGACGCTGCTTGCTGGCCTCGTCGGTCTCCTTGGAGAGCGCGAGCTCCTCCATCCTCAGCCGGTCGACGGAGCGCTGGAGCTCGTCGATCTCGACCGGTGAGGAGTCGATCTCCATCCGGAGCCGGGAGGCGGACTCGTCGACGAGGTCGATGGCCTTGTCGGGGAGGAAGCGGGAGGTGATGTACCGGTCGGAGAGGGTCGCGGCGGCGACCAGTGCGCTGTCCGCGATCTGCACCTTGTGGTGGGCCTCGTAGCGGCCCTTGAGCCCGCGGAGGATCGCGATGCTGTCCTCGACGGTCGGCTCGGCGACCAGGACCTGCTGGAAGCGGCGCTCCAGCGCCGGGTCCTTCTCGATCCGCTCGCGGTACTCGTCGAGGGTGGTGGCGCCGACCATGCGCAGCTCGCCGCGCGCGAGCATCGGCTTCAGCATGTTGCCCGCGTCCATGGCGGAGTCGCCGCCGGCGCCCGCGCCCACGACGGTGTGCAGCTCGTCGATGAAGGTGATGATCTGGCCGTCGCTCTCCTTGATCTCGGACAGGACGGTCTTCAGGCGCTCCTCGAACTCACCGCGGTACTTCGCGCCGGCGACCATGGCACCGAGGTCGAGGGCGACCAGCCGCTTGTCGCGCAGCGACTCGGGGACGTCGCCCTTCACGATGCGCTGGGCGAGGCCCTCCACGACGGCGGTCTTGCCGACGCCGGGCTCCCCGATCAGCACCGGGTTGTTCTTGGTGCGGCGGGAGAGCACCTGGACGACGCGGCGGATCTCCTGGTCACGGCCGATGACCGGGTCGAGCTTGCCCTCCCTGGCCGCCTCCGTGAAGTCGGTGCCGAACTTCTCCAGGGCCTTGTACTGACCCTCGGGGTCGGGTGTGCTCACCCGGCGCCCTCCTCGTGCCTTCTCGAACGCTTCCTGCAGTCTCTTCGCGGTGGCGCCCTGCCCGGAGAGCACCTCGCCGGCCCGGCCGCCCTTGGCGGCGACGCCGATGAGCAGATGCTCGGTGGAGAGGTAGTCGTCACCGAGCTCCTTGGCGCGCTGCGCGGCGTCGGCGATGACGGCGAGCAGCTCACGGTTGGGCTGCGGCGGCGCGACGGTCGACCCGGTCACGCTGGGCTGGTCCGAGAGCACCCGCTCCGCACCGGACCGTACCGCGGCCTGGTCGGCGTCGACGGCTGCCAGCAGATCGGTGATGTTCTCGTTGTCCTGGCCCGCGAGCAGCGCCAGCAGCAGATGGGCGGGCGTCAGATCGGGGTGGCCGTCGGACACGGCCCGGGTGCTCGCGGCGTTCAGCGCGTCCCGGCTCCTGTTGGTCAGCTCGGCGTCCACGTGCGGTCTCTCCTCCTCGTCCTCGGCGATGACTTCGCTATGACTCTTCCAAGGTACACAAAGTTGAGTCTATTCCACTCAAGGCATGGACCAGAGTAGTCCGGGACCGGCGCCCCCGGTAGGTTCCTGGGCATGGCCATCGACCCACGACACCCCGACGCGTCCTATCTCAGCTTCTGGCGCGAGTACCACATGTGCACGCTCACGACGCCGCGTCCGGACGGCAGTCCGCACGTCGTCGCGGTCGGCGTCACGTACGACCCGGAGGGCGGCGAGCGGGGCGTCGCCCGCGTGATCACCAACAAGCACAGCCGCAAGGTCGCGAACGTCCTGGCCGCCGGCCCGGAGGGGGCACGGGTCGCGGTCTGCCAGGTGGACAAGGGCCGCTGGGCGACGCTGGAGGGCCGCGCCACGATCCGCACGGAGCCGGACGTCGTGGCGGACGCGGTGGCCCGTTACGCGGCGCGCTACGAGCGCACCCCGGCCCCGAACCCGGACCGCGTGGTCATCGAGATCGCCCTGACACGGGCGATGGGCCGGGCCTAGAGGCCGCGGCCGTCGGCATCGCGGGCACGAGGGCACCGGGGGCACGAAGGCATCGAGGGTCAGCCTCCGGGAAACGGGCAAAGCACAGCGGCGCCATCGTGTTTCAGGTCCACGATGGCGCCGCTGTGTGGGGGAAGCGCCTGAGCGATCTTGAACGACGGGGGAACCGCTCAGGCACTGCGGGGGGTGGCGGTGGTGGTCTCGGGCTCGACCAGCTGGTGGTCCCGCTGGTCGAGATTGACGAAGATCATGCCGTACCTGATGGCACAGCGAACGGGGCGTGGGGCCCCACGTGGCCGACGAAGGCACCGGTAGGCACGGACGTCCTCGTCGTCCTCTCGGGCGACGACGATCGGCTCCCCGAAGAGAGTGACCATCAGCGAGTCGCCACGGTGGGGGATGGCCGTGACGAGATCGATGAAGTGCCACCCGGATCGGTACGCCGTCGCCATCTCCCGTCGGAAGACGCGGTCGTCCGGGGGAGCGCTCATGCGTCGACGTCCGCCGGCCCGCTTTCCCAGGTTGGCTCACCCGGCGACGCGATCACCGACGTGGATGCGGATTCCCAGGTGGGCTCACCCGGGGCCGCGGTCACCGACCCGGGGGTCGACTCCCACGTGGGCTCACCACTGCCCGCGAGACCGCCGAGAGCAGCCGCAACGGCTATAGCGCAAAGTGCACGAACCATCCTGGTCATGGCCGATCTCCACCTCTTTTAATCACTACCTCCTCCCCCGCGCATAAGACGATGGCTCACTCCGAACGCTTCCACCAGCGAGTCCAGGCATCATGTTCCTGTAATTCAGGACCCTGAGGGGGGTGCAAATGCAGGCGAAAGGGAGCGATTCGGGAGACAAGCACAGTCACGACGAGCTGTGCGAGGCCGGGAGAAACCTCTATGCGTCCGCGCTGCGCAGTGGCCGCATAGCCCGCGCCGAGGTGGCCGACACTCCGTGTCTCATCGACCTGGCCATGCTGCGCCCGGATCCCGACGACAGTGAATGGCTGCGTCCGGTTCCACCGTCCGTCGCTCTGCATCAGCTGATACACCCCATAGAGCGGGAGATCCAGGAGCGAAGGCGTCTCACGGTCTCCCTGGCGGACGCCTTTGAGCCATTCATGTCGATCAACGCGCACAGCTCGTCGGCCACACACGCGATCACCGTGCTCGAAGGCCTGAGCCTGATCAACACGACGCTGGACCGGGTCATCGCCGACTGCACGGAGGAGCTCCTGACGGTGCAGCCCGGCAGCGGGCGCAGACCGGCGACCCTCGAGGACGGGCTGCGCCGCGTCGAGATGCTCGTCGACCGGGGCGTGGTCATGCGAACGCTGTACCAGCACACGTCGCGCCACCACCCCGCGACGATGGCGTACGTGGAGCGCGTCGCCCCCTACGGCGCGGAGGTCCGCACCCTCGAGGAGATCATCGACCGGCTCATCATCGTCGACCGCAAGGTCGCCTTCATCCCGGCGCGCAGCGACCGGCGGGTCGCCCTGGAGCTGCGTCACGAGGGCCTGGTGCAGTACCTCGTCGGCGTCTTCGAGCAGTTCTGGCTCCACGGCGTGCCCTGGGACGACCAGGTCGTCGCCTACGCCCCGGAGCTGGACGGCATCAGCGGTGTGCAGCGCTCCATCGCCAAGCTCCTCATCGAGGGCCACGTCGACGAGGCGATCGCCCGTCGTCTCGGTATGAACGTCCGCACCTGCCGCGCCCACATCGCCAAGCTCGCCTCCGCCCTCGGCAGCGGCTCACGCGCCCAACTCGGCTATCTGATCGCCCAGTCCGGCATCCTGGAACACGACCACTGACTACGAACGGCGCCGCGCCCGGGTCCACGAGACCCTCGCCGACCGTGACGCGGACAGGCACGGCGAAAGGCCCCCTCCCGGTCTCCCGGGTGGGGGCCTTTCGCCGTTCGTTCCAGAGCGTTGTCCGGCGGACTCGGTCAGCCGTCCCGCTTGGGCCGCCAGACCACCAGCGCGCTGCCCTGCTGCACGTCCTGGTACGGCACCAGGTCGCGCCGGTACGACGCGTGCACCTGCGCCTCGCGCTGCTGCATCGCGACCGCCGCGCCCTCGACCGCCGCCGAAAGCTCGGCGACCCGGGACTGCAGGGCCGCGACCTGGTTCTCCAGCTCGATGATGCGCTTGATACCGGCCAGGTTGATGCCCTCGTCCTGCGACAGGGCCTGCACCTGGCGGAGCAGGTCGATGTCACGGGCCGAGTAGCGCCGGCCGCGGCCGGCGGTCCGGTCCGGGGAGACCAGGCCGAGGCGGTCGTACTGCCGCAGCGTCTGCGGGTGCAGACCGGACAGCTGGGCCGCCACCGAGATGACGTACACCGGCGTCTCGTCGGTCAGTTCGTAAGCCCTGCCACCGAATCCGGGCTGTCGACGTCGGCCGTCCATCGCATCATGCTCCCTTCGCGGCCTGGAACAGTTCTGCCCGCGGATCGAGGTCCTCAGTCGCCTTCCGGTACGCCTCCAGGGCCTCACGGGCCTCGTCGCCGAGGTCCTTCGGCACCGCGACCTCCACGGTGACCAGCAGATCGCCGCGGGTGCCGTCCTTGCGGACCGCACCCTTTCCGCGGGCCCGCATCGTACGGCCGTTGGGCGTGCCGGCGGGCAGTTTCAGCGTGACCGGGGGCCCGCCGAGCGTCGGGACCTTCACCTCGCCGCCGAGCGCGGCCTCCGTGAAGGTGACCGGCACGGTGACGGTGAGGTTGTCGCCCTTGCGGCCGAACACCGGGTGCTCGCCGACATGGACCACGACGTACAGATCACCGGCAGGGCCACCGCGCTCGCCCGGTGCGCCCTTGCCGCGCAGCCGGATGCGCTGGCCGTCGCTCACCCCCGCGGGGATGCGGACCTGCATGGTCCGGGACGACTTGGCGCGCCCGCTGCCGTGACAGACCTCGCACGGGTTCTCCGCGATGAGGCCGCGGCCCTTGCAGTCCACGCACGGGTCGGTCAGCGAGAAGGAGCCGCTGCCCCCGCGCGAGACCTGGCCGGTGCCGACGCAGGTCGGGCACACCCGCGGCGTGCCGTTCTTGTCGCCGGTGCCCGAACAGGCCTTGCAGGGCTGCTGGCTGGACATCCGCAGCGGGACCGTGGCCCCGTCCACCGCCTCGGTGAAGCTGAGCGTCACCTCGGACTCGATGTCCTGGCCGCGGCGCGGCTGCGTCCGCGGACCGGGCGCGGTGCCGCGGTTGAACAGCCCGCCGAAGACGTCCCCGAGCCCGCCGCCGAAGCCGCCGGCTCCGGCGGCGCCGCCACCCCCGGCCTGGGTGCCTCCGAAGAGGTCACCCAGGTCGAAGTTGAACGTTCCGCCCGCCCCGGGTCCTGACCGGAAACCACCGTTGCCGAAGAGGGCGCGGGCCTCGTCGTACTCCTTGCGCCGCTTGGGGTCGCCGAGCACGTCGTTGGCCTCGGAGATCTCCTTGAAGCGCTCCTCGGCCTTGGCGTCGCCCTTGTTGGCGTCCGGGTGGTTCTCCCGGGCGAGCTTCCGGTACGCCTTCTTGATCTCCGCGTCGGTGGCGTCCTTGGGGACGCCGAGAACCTTGTAGTAGTCCTTCTCGACGAAGTCCTTCGTGCTCATCGACGTCCCTCCTTCCCGTACGTCACTGCGCCGGTCACCGCACCGGTCCCTGCGTCAGCCCTCGTCCGGGCCACCGCTCTCCTCGTCCGTGGCCTGCTCCGCCTGGTCCTTCGGCTGGGCCCCTGGCTGGGGCTCGGCCACCGCGACGCGCGCGGGGCGGATGGTCCGCTCGCCGATCCGGTAGCCCGGCTGCAGGATCGCCACGCAGGTCGTCTCCGTGACGTCCGGCGCGTAGCTGTGCATCAGGGCTTCGTGGATCGTCGGGTCGAAGGGCTCGCCCTCCTTGCCGAACTGCTGCAGACCCATCTTGGCGGCGACCGTCTCCAGCGATTCGGCCACCGACTTGAAGCCGCCCACCAGTTCGCCGTGCTCACGGGCCCGGCCGATGTCGTCGAGGATGGGCAGGAGCTCGGTCAGGAGCTGCGCGACGGCGATCTCCTTGACCGTGATCCGGTCCCGCTCCACGCGACGACGGTAGTTCTGGTACTCGGCCTGCAGCCGCTGGAGGTCCAGCGTGCGCTCGTTGAGCGCGGTGCGGACCTGGTCCAGCTGGGCCGTCAGGCCGGCCTGAACCGCGTTCTGTGCTGCGTCCCCGGCCGGGGCCGCCCCCTCCTCCGCGGAGGGGGAGGCGGCCTGCGCCGCTTCGTCGGGAGTGGCGCCGGAGGGGACGTCGGGCTTCTCCTCGAAACCCGGGGTCTCCTCCGTCATCAGGCAGCGCCGCCCTTCGTGTCGTTCGGCTTCTCGTCGTCGACGATCTCGGCGTCGACGACGTCGTCGTCGGCCTTCGCCTGCGAGGCACCGGCGTCACCGTCGCCGCCCGCGGCCTGCTGGGCCTGGGCGTCGGCGTACATGGCCTGGCCGAGCTTCTGGGAGACGGCCGCGACCTTCTCGGTGGCGG
This sequence comes from Streptomyces sp. NPDC091376, assembly GCF_044757085.1. Lineage (NCBI taxonomy): Bacteria > Bacillati > Actinomycetota > Actinomycetes > Kitasatosporales > Streptomycetaceae > Streptomyces > Streptomyces sp. NPDC091376. The sequence goes on from NZ_JBIVUF010000002.1 coordinate 234,083, forward strand.
TGCGGATCTCCGCGGTGTCCTCGCCCTTCAGCTTCTCCTTGAGCTCGGTCACCGCCGTCTCGACCTCGGTCTTGACGTCGCCGGGGACCTTGTCCTCGTTGTCCTTGAGGAACTTGTCCGTCTGGTAGACGAGCTGCTCGGCCTGGTTGCGGGTCTCGGCGGCCTCGCGGCGGCGGTGGTCCTCCTCCGCGTACTGCTCGGCCTCCTGACGCATCCGGTCGACCTCGTCCTTGGCGAGCGAGGAGCCGCCGGTGACGGTCATCTTCTGCTCCTTGCCCGTGCCCAGGTCCTTCGCGGTCACGTGCATGATGCCGTTGGCGTCGATGTCGAAGGAGACCTCGATCTGCGGGACGCCGCGCGGGGCCGGCGGAAGGCCCGTCAGCTCGAACATGCCGAGCTTCTTGTTGTACGCCGCGATCTCGCGCTCGCCCTGGTAGACCTGGATCTGCACGGACGGCTGGTTGTCCTCGGCCGTCGTGAAGATCTCCGAGCGCTTCGTCGGGATCGTCGTGTTGCGCTCGATGAGCTTGGTCATGATGCCGCCCTTGGTCTCGATACCGAGGGACAGCGGGGTCACGTCGAGGAGCAGGACGTCCTTGACCTCACCCTTGAGGACACCGGCCTGGAGCGTGGCGCCGATGGCGACGACCTCGTCCGGGTTCACACCCTTGTTGGCCTCCTTGCCGCCGGTCAGCTCCTTGACGAGCTCGGCGACGGCCGGCATACGGGTGGAGCCACCGACGAGAACGACGTGGTCGATCTCGGAGAGCTGGATGCCCGCGTCCTTGATGACGTTGTGGAACGGGGTCTTGCAGCGGTCCAGCAGGTCCGAGGTCAGCTGCTGGAACTGGGCGCGCGTGAGCTTCTCGTCCAGGTGCAGCGGGCCCTCGGCGGACGCCGTGATGTACGGCAGGTTGATCGTCGTCTCGGTCGAGGACGACAGCTCGATCTTCGCCTTCTCCGCGGCCTCGCGCAGACGCTGGAGAGCCATCTTGTCCTTCGACAGGTCCACGCCGTGACCGTTGGCGAACTGCTTCACCAGGTAGTCGACGACGCGCTGGTCCCAGTCGTCACCACCGAGGTGGTTGTCACCGTTGGTGGCCTTCACCTCGACGACGCCGTCGCCGATCTCCAGCAGCGAGACGTCGAAGGTGCCGCCACCGAGGTCGAAGACGAGGATCGTCTGGTCGTCCTTGTCGAGGCCGTACGCCAGAGCGGCGGCCGTCGGCTCGTTGACGATGCGCAGGACGTTCAGTCCCGCGATCTCGCCGGCCTCCTTGGTGGCCTGGCGCTCCGAGTCGTTGAAGTACGCCGGGACGGTGATCACCGCGTCCGTGACCTTCTCGCCGAGGTAGGACTCGGCGTCCCGCTTCAGCTTCTGCAGGATGAAGGCGGACATCTGCTGGGGGTTGAAGGTCTTCCCGTCCAGCTCGATCTTCCAGTCGGTACCCATGTGACGCTTCACGGACCGGATGGTCCGGTCGACGTTCGTGACCGCCTGACGCTTCGCGACCTCTCCGACGAGCACCTCACCGTTCTTGGCGAAGGCGACGACGGACGGCGTGGTCCTGGCGCCCTCGGCGTTGGTGATGACGGTGGGCTCACCGCCCTCCAGAACGCTGACGACGGAGTTAGTCGTGCCCAGGTCGATGCCGACCGCACGTGCCATTTCGATTCCTCCAGTGAACTTGAGCGGAACTCGCTCAAGGATGCACCACCCGTCCCACAGAGTCAACAGACCTGAGTCGAGGCGACTCAACTATGGTGCGCGCACCCCTGCGAGCGCGGCCCGGCGCGGCCTGCGCCCTCGCCCGCTTCCACCGTGCCATCGTTCTGCAAAGCACGCGAAAGGTTCACAGACGCGACGCAGTGGACAGAAAACAGCAGCAATCGATACAGAACCGACAGAACGGTCAGGTGAGAGCCGTGCACTCCGTGCAGCCCAAGCGCCTTCTCGATCTGACCCTCGGCACACTCCTACTGCTGATCGCCGCCCCCCTGCTGGCCGCGGCCGCCTGCTCCACGGCGCTCGGACGCCCGCCCGGCGGCGTCTTCGTACGCGAACTCAAGACCGGACTGCACGGCTATCCGTTCACCGTCCGATCCCTGCGCACCCGGCGCTGGCGGCTGGACCTGCTCTCCAGGCTGCCTCATGTCCTGCGGGGTGAGATGTCCCTCGTCGGCCCCGCCGCCCTGGCGCCCGACGACCCGCGCGCGGCCGTACCCTGGCGGCAGACCGTACGACCGGGACTGACCGGCCCGGCACAGCTGCGCAGGCATTCGTCGCTCCCCTGGGACGAGCCCGAGCTGCTCGACCAGGATTACGTGGAGCACCATTGGATCGGGCTGGATCTGGCCGTCCTGCTGCGCACGATTCCGGCCCTGCGTGCACCTCGCACTGAGGGTCACCTGAGCGACGCAGATCACCGCCTGCCTGGCTACAGTGCGACGGAATAAGTGGGTACTCTCAGCACGGACTGGATAAGTTACCGCTTAGTAAGTGCTGATTCACCACCTGATCCATCGCAGGCCCGAGGAGCCTTCCATGCAACTCGCCGCGATCATCGTGTCGCTGGTCCTGACCGTGGTCGGCGTTGCGCTCATCGCCCGCGCCGTCGCGCAGATCTACCGGTTCGTGAAGCTCGGTCAGCCCGTGCCCGCGGGCAGTCGCACCGACGACCCCAAGGCCCGCACGGTCACCCTGGTCAAGGAGTTCCTCGGCCACACCCGGATGAACCGGTGGGGCATCGTGGGCTTCGCCCACTGGTTCGTCGCGATCGGCTTCCTGACGCTGCCTCCGACGCTCGCACAGGCCTACGGCCAGCTCTTCCAGGCCGACTGGACCCTGCCCATCCTGGGCGGCTTCCTGCCGTTCGAGATGTACATCGAGTTCATCGGCGTGATGACGATCCTCGGCATCGTCGTCCTGATGGCGATCCGGCTGCTGAACCTGCCCTCGCGCGCCGGCCGAAAGTCGCGGTTCGCGGGCTCCAAGGCCTGGCAGGCGTACTTCGTCGAGTACGTCATCCTCACCATCGGCCTGGCGATCTACGTGCTGCGCGGCCTGGAAGGCGCGCTCCACCACGTGGACCACTACGAGGCGGCGTACTTCGCCTCGTACCCGCTGGTCCTGGCCTTCAAGGGGCTCAGCGTCCCGACCCTCCAGACGCTGGTCTACCTCGTCGCGATGATCAAGATCGGCACGTCGCTGATCTGGATGATCACGGTCTCGCTCAACACCAACATGGGTGTCGCCTGGCACCGCTTCCTCGGCTTCCCGAACATCTGGTTCAAGCGCAACGCCGACGGAGCGACCGCGCTCGGCGCCCTCCAGCCGATGACGAGCGGCGGCAAGGAGATCGACTTCGAGGACCCGGGCGAGGACGACGTCTTCGGCGTCAGCCAGGTCGAGCAGTTCTCCTGGAAGGGCATCCTCGACTTCTCGACGTGCACGGAGTGCGGCCGCTGCCAGTCGCAGTGCCCCGCCTGGAACACCGGGAAGCCGCTCTCGCCGAAGCTCCTCATCATGTCGCTGCGCGACCACGCGCACGCCAAGGCCCCGTACCTGCTGGCCGGCGGCGGCAAGACCATGGAGGGCGAGGAGAAGGCCTCCGAGGAGCAGCTCGCCGGCGTGCCCGCGGCGGCTCTGGCGGAGGCCGAGCGCCCGCTGATCGGCACCGCCGAGGAGAACGGCGTCATCGACCCGGACGTCCTGTGGTCCTGCACCACCTGCGGTGCGTGCGTGGAGCAGTGCCCGGTCGACATCGAGCACATCGACCACATCGTCGACATGCGCCGCTACCAGGTCATGATCGAGTCCTCGTTCCCGTCGGAGGCGGGCACGATGCTCAAGAACCTGGAGAAGAAGGGCAACCCCTGGGGCCTGGCGAAGAAGCAGCGCCTGGAGTGGACCAAGGAGGTCGACTTCGAGGTCCCGGTCGTCGGCAAGGACGTCGAGGACCTCAGCGAGGTCGACTACCTGTACTGGGTCGGCTGCGCCGGCGCCCTGGAGGACCGGGCCAAGAAGACCACCAAGGCCTTCGCGGAGCTGCTGCACACGGCGGGCGTCAAGTTCGCGATCATGGGCGGCGACGAGAAGTGCACCGGTGACTCCGCCCGCCGCCTGGGCAACGAGCCGCTGTTCCAGCAGCTCGGCCAGGAGAACGTCGCGATGCTGAACATGGCGTTCGGCGAGGACGACGAGGACGAGTCGACAAGGAAGCCGAAGGCTTCCAAGAAGATCGTCGCGACCTGCCCGCACTGCTTCAACACCATCGCGAACGAGTACCCGCAGCTCGGCGGCGAGTACGAGGTCATCCACCACACCCAGCTGCTCCAGCACCTCATCGACGAGGGCAGGCTGATCCCGGTCACGCCGGTCGAGGGTCTGATCACGTACCACGACCCCTGCTACCTGGGCCGCCACAACAAGGTCTACACGCCGCCGCGCGAGATCATGGACAAGGTCCCGGGCCTGCGCCAGCAGGAGATGCACCGCCACAAGGAGCGCGGCTTCTGCTGCGGCGCCGGTGGTGCCCGCATGTGGATGGAGGAGCGGATCGGCAAGCGCATCAACACCGAGCGGGTGGACGAGGCGCTGTCGCTGAACCCGGACATCGTGTCCACCGCCTGCCCGTTCTGCCTCGTGATGCTCTCCGACTCGGTCAACGGCAAGAAGGGCGAGGGCAAGGCCAAGGAGTCCCTCCAGGTCGTGGACGTCGCCCAGCTGCTGCTCGACTCCGTGAAGACGCCGGCGGACCCCGGCGACGCGGGTGAGACGGCGACGGCGGACGCACCGGAGCCGGAACCGGTGAAGTGACTCCGCCGTCTGGATAGACAAGCAGCAAGCGGCCGGACCTGCCTCGGGGGCAGGACCGGCCGCTTCTGTCATCACCGGCCCCACGCGTTCCCGTGCGGCCCTCTGCGCTTCCGTAGGTCCCACGCCGCCTCGGTGGTGCGTCGCCATGCGCCTCCGTGCGCCTCGTGCCTATCTCTGCCGATCTCCGCCGATCTTCGCCGATCTTCTCCGAGTGGCCCATTACTCAGTGCCCGGCCATTGGCCGGTGCGTCTGACAAGAGCATGATGAGGCGGCTGGTTCCGGAGCGACGGGACGGGCCCCGGAGACGCTCTCGGGCGGCCCGGGAGACGGGTGGGGCCGATGGACGGGCCGATGCACGGGGCCGCAGAGAGACGGACAGGGCCGAGAGACGGATGGGGTGGGTGCCGCCGGTGATGCGTCGACTGCGCACAGCCGCGCCCGTCTGCTTGGCCGCGCTGCTGCTGGCCCCGCTGGCGGGCTGCGGGCTCATCGGGGACTCCACGCCCACGCCCGACCGCCCCACACCCGGCACCTCCGCCCTGGCGGGCAAGGCCGCGCCGCGCGCCCTCCCCGTACCCCGCGGCGACGGCAGCCGGGTCCCGGAGGACTTCAACGGGGACGGCCGTCGCGACCTCGTCCTCAACGACCTGGTCAAGGCTCCGGGCGCCGGCCATGACGACGACGCGGGCATAGGCATCGTCTACGGCACCGCGACCGGCTCCCTTGCCCCCTCCGTACGCCGGCTCCTGACCCCGCGGGCGAACGGCGCACGCGTCGCCGGCGCCCTCCCCTCCGCCTTCGACGCCGCGGCGGCCTGCGACCTCGACAAGGACGGCTTCAGCGATCTCGTCGTCACCACCGACCCCCCGTACGACGGCATCGGGCGGCCCCCCGTCCCCCTCCAGCTGCTCTTCGGCGGTCCCGACGGCCTCACCGGCAAGGCGGTCGTCCTGCGGATCCCCGAGCAGGCCAGGTACGGCAACGAGTGGCCCGACCACCCGGTGTGCGGCGACCACGACGGTGACGGCGCCCAGGACCTCGCCGTGACCGCGAGCGGCGGCCGGGTCAGCTTCCTGCGCGGCCCCTTCGCCCGCACCGGAGCCCCCCGCGCCGCCGGGGCCCCGGTCCAGGGCGCGGGCCCGGTACTGGCCGCCCCGTCCCCCCGGGCCGACGCGGACGGCGACGGCTACGACGACCTCGTCCACGCCACCCGCGCCCTCACGCCCGGCACCGCGGCGAGCGGCAGGCTCCTGCGGGGCGGCCCCGACGGCCCGGGACGCCCCGGCGGCACGTACACCTTCAAGGCCGTCCCCCTGCCGCCCGCGCCGCCGCTCCCGGCCGGCGAGACCGGACCGGTCACCGAGCTGCTGCGGTACGCGGACTTCGACGGCGACAAGCGCGCCGACACCGTGACGCGCACGCACAGGGGCGAGAGCGCGGACGTCATCGCGGTCTACTCGGGAGCGGGCACGGGCGGTGGGGACCGTATCCGCCCCTTGATCACCTTCAGCACGTCGATCTTCCTGGAGATCCCTTAGGGGATGTCACAGGTCGGCAGCAAAGGCCCTCCTGTTCCCGGACCGAGGGCGCCGGACACAGCACGACCGGGTACGTTCGATTGCGTGGCTGGATTCAGGATCGGACGCGGCCGGGACAACAACCGCACCCCGCAACAACAACCGCAGCAGGCGCCCCCGCCGTACGGACAGTCGTACGGCCCGTACGGGGGTGGTCAGGCGACGCCTTCGTACCCCCCGGGGCAGCAGGCACCGCACGCGCACGGCGAGCCGGAGTACTTCGGCGACCCGTACCACCACCAGCAGCACCCGCAGCAGCCCCCGGGTGGGTACGCGCCGGGTGACCCGTACGCCAACAACCCCGGCCACACCCAGGCCTTCACCGTCGGCGACGACCCGTACGGCGACGGCTCCATGTACCGCACAGGCACCGCCCCCGCCCCCGCGGGCCCACGCCTGCACTGGAAGCAGCTGCTGAGCGGCATAGTGCTGCGCCCCGGCCCGACGTTCCTGCAGATGCGGGACTATCCGGTCTGGGGCCCGGCCCTCGGCGTCACCTTCCTCTACGGCCTGCTCGCGACCTTCGGCTTCGACCAGACCCGCGACGAGGCGCTCAACGCCCCGTTCATGAGCGCCCTCATGTCCGTCGCCATCACGGGCGTGGTCTTCGTCATCGGCGGCCTGATCCTCGGCGCGGTCACCCACACCCTGGCCCGCCAGCTCGGCGGCGACGGCGCCTGGCAGCCGACCGTCGGCCTCTCCATGCTGATCATGTCGCTCACGGACGCCCCACGGCTCGTCTTCGCCCTCTTCCTGGGCGGCGAGAACTCGCTGGTGCAGGTGGTGGGCTGGCTGACCTGGCTGGCGGCCGGTGCGCTGTTCACCTCGATGGTGAGCAAGTCGCACGACCTGCCCTGGTCGAAGGCGCTGGGCGCGTCGGCGCTCCAGCTGATCGCGCTGCTGGCGATCATCAAGCTCGGCACGATCTGATCCCCTGCGCCCCCTGCGCCCCGTACCTCCCGTACGCGAGAAGGCTCCCGCCGGTGACCGGCGGGGGCCTTCTGCTGCCTGCGGACGGGAGAGGGGTTCAGGCGTCCAGAACCTGGCCGCTGCGCTGCACGACGGGCTTCTCGACGCTCCAAGCTGACTTGACTCTATGACGGTAGTAACCTTGTCCTGCTCTGAGACGCAGGGGAGGCCCGTTCACCGTGGCGCGCAAAGTGGGGATCTACACCCGAATCTCTCGGGACGACGAGGGCGACGCCCTGGGCGTGGCCAGGCAGCAGCAGGACTGCGAGCGCCTAGCCGATCTTCGGTCCTGGCAAGCGGTGAAGATCTACGAGGACAACGACGTCTCAGCGTTCAAGCGGAACGTCGTCCGCGACGAGTTCGAGCTGATGCTGAGGGACCTTCGCGCTGGCCTCATCGACGGCATCGTCGCCTACGACCTGGATCGCCTCGCTCGCCAGCCGCGCGACCTGGAACGGCTGATCGAGATCTTCGACGAGCGCCCAAAGTTGGAGTTCGCAACGGTCACCAACGATGTGAACCTCGGAACGCCGGACGGCCGGACCATGGCCCGCATCATGGTCGCCTTCGCCAACAAGTCCTCGCATGACGCGTCCCGCCGGATCAAGCGCAAGCACCTGGAGTTGGCCCAGCAGGGCAAGGACAGCGGCGGTCCCTCACCGTACGGATGGCGCAAGGACGATCGGACGAAGGTCGACCCCGATGCCGCGCGAGCGATCCGCGAGGCCCAGCAAGAAATTCTGGCCGGCGTCCGCATCGGCACGATCCGTGCGCGTTGGTGGGAACAGGGACTCGGCAACCCGCGCGCCGGCACCAAGCGCATGGCGCACCACCACGTCGAGCACATCCTGACCAACCCTCGCTTGGTCGGGTATCGCACGTACCACGGCGAGATCCTGACCGGGGACAACGGAGAGCCCATCAAAGGCGAATGGGAGCCGATCAACACCGTCGCAGAGTGGGAGGCAGTGTGTGCAGCCATCGCCGAGCGGAAGCTGCAGCAGCGCCCGGGAAAGCTCCTGGCCCGCAAGTATCTGCTCTCAGGCATCGCGCGGTGCGGACTCTGCAAGACCAAGATTCGGGGACAGGTCAACCAGCGTTGGAAGCCAGACTCAAAGGCAGCCAGGTACACGTATCAGTGCTCGGTGGTCAATGGCGGGTGCGGCAAGGTCGGGCGCGTGGGTGAGCCCGTCGACAAGCTGATCGCGGAACTGGTACTTGAGGAGCAGCGCGAAAAGGCGGCCGTGCGAGGGGTGCCCGTCGAGCAGCAGTGGCCGCGGGAGACCGAGCTGGAATCGGTCGTGGCTGACATCAGCCAGCTGCTGGAGGCCGAGAAGGCCAAGCAGATCACCGTGTCCACCCTCCTGCAGCTCCTCCCCGCGAAGGAGAGGGAGCGCGACGAACTCAAGCTGGAACGGGCCCGCTTCTACAAGCAGCAGAAGCAAGCAGAAGCCCAGAAGGCAGCAGCCGACCTCTCGTTGGCCGAGTTCCTTGATCTCCCGATCGAGCGCCAGCAGGAGGTCGTACTCCACAGCCTCTCAGCCGTGATGATCTACCCAGCCGGACGAGGTGCCCGCAAGTTCGACCCCAGGCTGATCGAACCCGTCTGGCGATGAGGGTCACGCCTTCCCATGCAAGATGAGCACGCGACGCACCCACTCCTGATCCCTCTCAGGGGCCCGACGGAGGTGCATCCGCATCCACTCCTCGGTACTCATGACCTCACGCTTCGGTGCACCCTTGTGAGCCTTCGGCCGCTCAGCGTTCCTGCTCATCGGTGACACCTCCTGCCCATTCCTCGCGGGCGGTTTCGCGGTTGAGCTGAAGGTCTCTGGCGATGGTGGCGGCGAGGACGGATTCGCCCGGGGTGTGGCCGTGTCCGGCGTACTCCCAGGAGGCGAGGACGAGCACGGTGTCCGGATCGCCGAGGACCTCTTGCTCCTGGGCGGCGCGGTAGTCGGCGCGGATCTGGCGCAGCGCGCCGAGGGTGGTCGAGTAGCGGCGGGACTTGGTGGAGAAGTGGCCGCGGAAGCCGAGCATGTGAGCCCAGGCGCCCAGCTTCCGGTCCGGGTAGAGCGGCGCGAGGTCGAGGCATGCCTCGATCAGGCGGCGGGGGTGGTCGGGCACGTCCAGGAGGTGGAGGACTTCCCGGTTCCCGATGCGGCGGTCGAGGCTGCCGGTCGATTCGGCGGCTTTGGTGGCGTACTTGGCGACGTAGGAGGCGACGGCCTGTTCGGTGATGTCGGAGCCGTCGCCGAAGGCTTTGACCGGCCGGATGTCGAGCTGTCGGCCCCAGCGGAAAGGCCGGCGGGGCTGGTCCCCTGCGGCCGGGACGGTAATCGAGGTGTAGGAGTGGGCGATGGCGGCGCGGATGGAGTCGGTGAGCAGCTGCACCGTGGCCCAGGACGGCGGGGCCGTGTCGGGGCCGTCCGGGCCGTCGAGTCGGATCACGGCGTGGAAGTGGATCGCGCCGCGCTTCTGGAACTCGGCGACCTTGCCGTAGGAGACCCGCAGCGCGTCTTTGAGGTCACGTTGCGTGAGTCCGGCGCGGGCGGCGAGTTCGCGGCGAAGCCGGGTGGTGAAGCGCTGCCACAACTGGCCCGCGTGGTTGTTGAACAGGACCGTCCCGGCGTAGTCGTAGGTGGCCGGGTCCAGGGCGGTACCCAGGGCGGGGTCGTTCTCGGCGTGCCTGGTGCCGCAGCGGCAGACTCCACGGTCGGGGCGGTTGTGGACCGGGCCGAACGACGGCGCGGTGAAGGTGGCGAAGACCCGGGCGTGGTCGCGGACGGTGGCGGGGATGTCCTTGGACTCGTCTCCGGCCAGGCCCGCGCGGATGAGGTGGTAAGTGTCGCCCGCGTAGGTGTAGGCGCAGGAAGGGCAGCGTGAGGCGCGGCGGTTACCGCAGGCGACGCGGAGCCGTCCGTCCGGCTCGGTGTCGGTGGAGTAGCGGCGCAGCGTCTCGCCGCTCACGCGGTCTTTGGCGAGGGTCCAGCCGGTGAGGTGGATCGGGTCGGAGCAGCCGCCGGTGCGGTGCACCTGGTCCTTCCAGCGCTCGAAGCCGGGGGACCCGGCCACCCGCAGCACGTCGCTAAGGATGACCGGGTCCAGGCCCGCCATGGTGGCGGTGGCGCTCACGCGGCCACCTCGATGCGGGACGAGGCCGGGCGACGGGCAGGGCGGGTGCCGGTGCCGTGGCAGGCCGGGCAGTGAACCGTGATCGTGCGGAGGTTTCCGCGTAGGTCGCGGCCGCCGAGGGTGACCCTCACGGTGGGGAAGCCGTCGCAGTTCGCGCAGACCCGCACGGGGGCGGTCGTGGGCTGGGCCATGATGGGTGTTCCTTCCGGATCGGTTGGTTCGGGCAGGGGCACGGCTTCCGGGGCGGCGGATACTTGGCGGTTGAGACCGCCCCGGAGGCCGGTCAGCGGCGCTTGGTCTCGGAGGCGAGCAGCGAGCGGAGCACGACGGCGCAGACCGCGACCGAGGCGGCGGTGACGGCGACCGCGAGGAGCATCGAGACCAGGACCGTGCCGACGACCAGGACCACGGCGGTGCCTCCACCGACGAGGGCGAGCGCGGTGCCGGGGGTGAGCTGGACCGTGGGCCGGGCCGGTGTCGGCGGTGCGAGGGGTGCCGGTGCCGGGGTGTGGTGGACGATCGTGGTCGGCGAGACGGTGGGCGGGGTGACGATGCCGGTCGGGGTCGGCATGGTGGGGATCTTCGGGCGGAGCATGGTGGTTCTCCCTTCTGCGTGAGCTACTTGACGGCGGTGTCGATGCCGGGGGCCAGGAGGCTGTCGGCGAGGAGGTAGCCGCCGAGGAGGAGTACGGCGACGAGCCACCAGGGCGGGCGGATGAGCTTGATGCCGAGGGCGCCGACGACGATGAGGGCGAGCCAGAGCGGTACGTCCATGGCGGTGTTCTCCCGGTCAGTCGGTGATGCGGCAGCGGTGGGTGCGGGCGGCGAGCTGGGCAGCGGACTGGCTGGTGTAGTCGGCGGACCAGCCGCAGCGGTCGGCGGTGCATACGGCGGCGTGCTTGGTGCGGCCGTGCCGGTCGCGGTGGGTGCCGATCTGCACCGGGCCGATACGCATCACGGAGTGGAAGTGGTCGCGAGCGGGCATGACGAGTTCTCCTTTCTGGTCAGGTGAGTTGGGCGGCGATGGCGTCGGCCATCGGTGCGGGGACACCGAGGCGGGCGCGCAGAGTGTCGGTGTCGATCGGCGTACCAGTACGGGCGCGGTGATCGGCGGCGACCTTGCGGGCGTGGTCGACCAGCGCCGCCGGAACGGCGCGAGCCAGTTCGGGAGCGGGCTCGGGGGCGGCGGGCAGAGCCGGGGCAGGCTCCGAGAGCTCGACGGCCGCAGGCTTAGCAGCGGGGGCCGGTTCGGCCGGCACACTCTCGGCCGGTTCAGGCTCGGGGTCGGGTTCGGGGTCGTGGTCGACCGCGGCTGGTGAGTGGGCGAGGAGTGTGCCGCCGAGGAAGGCGAGCGCGGGCCATCCGGCGATGCCGAAGCGCAGCCACGCGGGCGGGTGCTGGAGGTCGAGGAACCCGGCGGTGGCGACGTTCGCGCCGAGCGAGGCGACCAGGGCGATCAGGAACCAGCACCAGGCGAGCCGGGAGGGTCCGTCGTTGCGCAGCCGACGCCAGGCGGCGACCAGGAGCAGGTCGACACTGACCGGGTAGGCCCATGCCTTCCATCCGGTCTGCCCGGCAGCGGCGGCGAGGTCGTGCAGGTGGGCGAAGGACAGGGCCCCGGCAATCACGGCTTGCACCAGGACGGCGTCGACGCGGAGTGAGCGGGTCATGTCTTCACCTCCTCTTGGGGTGTCAGGCGGTCGGAGCGGCACCGGAGCCGAAGCAGGTCAGGCAGAGCGCGGCCTGCCGGTCGGCGGTCTCGCGGAGCTTGCGGGCGGAGCCGACACGGACGGTTTCGGCGATCTCGCCGACGCCCTTGCAGTCCGGGCACTTCTTCGGCCGGGGCTTGCGAGTGGCCATGAGCGTTCCTTCCGGTTTCAGGCATGGCGGGGGTAGGGACGTGGCGCGAGGCGGTCGCGCCGACCGGGATGCGTGTGGATCAGACGGAGGCGGGTGCCTCGGTCGGAGCCGGGGTCTTGACGAGTGAGACCGTGGGCGGCAGTTCGGGCCGGAAGGCGGCGAAGCCGGGCAGCACGGGGGCGCGGTGGGCGTGCCGATTGCAGGCGTTCACGGCCTGCCGCATCGAGGTGTGCGGAGTGCGGATGCGGGCCCAGCCGCCGGAAGAGTCGCCGGTGACGGCGAGGCCGGGGGTCTCGGTCGGGATGGAAATGGCGGCCAGGACGGCGTCGGGTGCGATGTCACCGAAGGCCATGTTCGCGGAGGGTTCGTCGTTGACACGGTGCGCGGTCCGGCCGGTGAGCTGGGCACGGAGCATGGTGACGCCCTTGCCGAGCTCGGAGCCGAAGCGCTGCCCGCAGATCTCCAGATAGATGCCGGCAGCACGGCCGAGCTGGGCGAGGCGTACGAGGGCGGTGATGATGCGATCCCGGCGCGGCTCGTCCGCCTTGGTGGGGGACAGGGCGAGTTCGGCGACCTCGTCGACGAGCAGGACGATCGGGGTCGGACGCAGATGGGCCGGGAGATCCCAGATGTCGGCGGCGATCTCAGCATCGGGCACGTCCGCGGTGATGCGCTGTTCAGCCCGGATCAGCTGGTAGACGCCCTCCATGTGGGAGACGAGTGCGTCGAGGAGATCGGCGGCGGTGTCGGGGTTGTCGGCCAGCGCGGAGAAGCGGCGGGCAAGCGGGAACAGCTCCACACCCTGTTTGCAGTCGATGCCGACCAAGGCCACGTCCTGCGGGGCGAGTTCGGCGACCAGGTTGCGCTGGTAGACGGACTTGCCGGACTTCGTGGCGCCGAGGGTCAGGGCGTGCGGGGTGCTGCGGTAGTCGCGGTAGTGGACGGCGCCGTCCTCGCGCAGGGCGACGGGGACGCGCATCGGGGCGTTGTCGACCTTGGCGGGCATCTGCACCCGGGCGAGTACGTCGTAGCCGGTCATCCGCAGCTCGACGACCCCCGAGCGCAGTTCGCGGGAGGTGACGCCGTACATCGCGAAGGAGTGCCGCAGCCGGTCGCATGCGGCCGCCACGTCGAAGGCGTCCTGTCCGGGCCGGAGTCCCAGCCGTAAGACGAGGCCGGTCCGGGTCGGGCGGAGCCGCAGGATGCGCGGCGGGCGTGATTCGGGAGCGGGCCGGTTGGCCATCCGGGCGATGGCGAGCCGCCAGCGCGGCGGGGGGACGGTCAGCCCGCACGCTTCCATGACCGAGCTGTAGTGGACCAGGACCCGCAGCGTGGCCAGGACGACCCCGATGGTCAGCCAGTACCAGGCGGGGCGCCGCCACCGCAGAAGACCCGCGGTGACGACGACCAGCGTCAGGAGGGCGGTCAGCCAGGACATGATCAGGCCGCCTTGGGCTTCGTGGCACCTGCTGCGAGCGACGTGACGGCGACCGCGCGGAACGCGATGCCGTGACGGCGCTGGCCGTTGAACTCGTTCTCCCACGGCCGGGCGATCAAGCCCGTGATAGCGACCGGGGTGCCCATGGCCAGATCACCGGAGATACCGGTCTCGGGCACGGTCACCGAAAGGATCTCCACCTCACCGTTCGCCGCGAACATCACGTCCACGGTCGACAGCGCGGCACCGGTCTCGGCGTCCATCGCGCGCTCGCCGGTACGGCGGTCCTTCACCTTGGGCTGCGGGGGCTGGGCCACCATCACGGTGGCAGCGTTGGTGTCGACAGGGATCTGACGCACAGAGATCACTCCTCTAGAGGTGATGGACTCCGCCACTCATGTATATGAGTGACATGAAGAAGAGTGCCTGACTCCTGTATATGAGTCAACCCGCCTGGACGAAGAAGTCCGGGCGGGCTGTGGGAAGTTGAGCGAGCGTCAGTCAGCCGCGGGGATGCGGTAGCTGAAAACGAACTGGTCAGCAGCCATGAGGGTGTCGCAGACCTCAACCACGCGACCGGTGTCGGTGACCGCATCGCGGATGAGGTGAATAACGGGTGCGCCGGGGCTCAGTGCCAGTTCGGATGACTCGGCCTTGGTGGCCGGGCGTGCCTGCAACGTCTCGACGAACTCGGCGAAGGTGTGGCCATCGTCCTCGAGGCGGGCGTAGATGCCGCCGGGGCCAGGGTTCTCGGCGAACAGCTCGGGGATGTCCTTGACCACGTCCCACGGCAGGTACGAGGTGGCCGTCTCCACGGGGACACCGTTGCGGAAGTAGAGGCGTCGGCGAGCGAGCACCTGAGTGCCGGCATCAACGCCGAGCCGTTCCGCGATCTCCTCCGGGGCCTCCGTCGGGCCGATGTAGAGGACGCTTACCTTGGCCGTCGCGCCGGACTGCGCCGACTCAGCGAGGTACGCGGCCTTGCCGCCCCGACGGTGCGAGGCACGGAACCGATCCGAGGAGCGCAGCCGTACAGGCGGCCGGTCCTTCACGATCGAACCCTTACCGTGACGGGTCTCCACCAGGCCACTGGCCCGGACCTCGACCATGGCCTTACGGATCGTCCCGCCAGCGACGCCGTAGCGCTCGACCAGCTCGGACTCACTCGGCACCATGTCACCAGGCTTGAGGACGCCGGCCCGGATCTGCTGAATGATCTCGTCGGCGATCTGAACGTACCGAGGTACGGCCCTGCCACCTCCTACGGCTGTTCCCATAGTCCTTCTCACTCTCCTATGCTCCTGTACATGAGTAACAGCGCCCGCGAGACCCAGTCAACGCCACTGCACTCCGTGTCGGTGGCCGGAGCCGTGGTGCGCGAGGACGGGCGACTGCTGGCAATCCGCCGAGCAGACAACGGGACATGGGAACTGCCGGGCGGAGTCCTCGAACTCACCGAGGCCCCGGAGGAAGGCGTAGCCCGCGAGGTCTGGGAAGAGACTGGCATCCGCGTCGAGGTCGACGAGCTCACCGGGGTCTACAAGAACACGAGCCGAGGCATCGTCGCCCTGGTCTTCCGGTGCAAGCCCTCGGGTGGCGTCGAACGAACCTCTGCGGAGTCCACGGCAGTCGACTGGCTCACTCCCGAAGAGATCCGCGAGCGGATGGCCGAGGTCTACGCCGTGCGCCTGCTCGATGCACTGGACGGGCACGGGCCCCACGTCCGGAGCCACGACGGCAAGCAGCTGATCCAAGCGCGGTAAGAGTTTCTCTACTTCATTAAAGGCGGCTCGCTCCGCTCGCCGCGCGCGGCCCCGGCTCCAGCGCCGGGCCCCGACGCTCCTGTCTCCGCCCCGCTCCGGGCCCCGGCTCCGCCGGCCGCGCGGCTAGAGCGAGCACACCTGATGCGGTGGACGGTAGCCCGCTGTGGCTGGGGCGGTCGGCTCCACGGCTTTAGGCAGCCACCATGGGGCGAGCCTCCAAGATCGGGGCCCACATCGGGCTATTGCGGGCAGGTCCAGAGACTGCCCGAGTCGCGGGAAGCTTACGGGCCCCGATCTCTCGCCCCATGGCAGCTCCCGCCCAAAGCCGCTCCACCGACCTCAGTCTGTCGCCATCCCCCAAGTGGTCGCCAGCAGCCCCCAGCCACCGCCGGCCACGAACCACACGTCGAGTTGCGTCCACGGACGTCAGCAGCGGCACAGCTCGGCGACCATCCACAATCGGCGTCGTCCGAACAAGTACTTCAGGGTCCGCTCCGGCGCTTGACCGGCCCATTGAGACTCCGCCGATCTGTCATTCCTGTCGGGCAATTCCGCTAGAACGTCGAGGGATCGAGCGATACACGGCAAATGGAATCAAAGAGAACCCAGGACTCTGAGGAAGGTCGATGAATCCCATACCACCCAGATACTTCATAAGCCCATTAATCGAATCCGCGAATTGCCCTCTGTTTACACTTCCATCCGGATTGGTGAATGTTAGATCGGGCAGTTCTGTGTCATCAGGGCCGTAGCTCCCAATGCTCCCGACCAGCGTCCATTCTTGCCTGGACGTTCCGTAACGCGCGAAGAGAATATCCGCCTCAGTGTCCAGGTATTGGCGACCTTCTTGCAGTCGGGAGCCGATCAACACCTCCCCCGAGTCGACGGGCGAGAGGTTGATGTGCAGCCCTGGCGCGAAGATTCCCCGAGCCATTCGGATAATGGACCGAAGCGATGCACCGTCGACTCCCTCCATCCCGTGAAAGTCTACGATGGCATCTTCCAGCTGGCGCTCCGGCTGAACTTGGTCAGGCTTCGGCGGTCGCTTCTGCCCCTGCTTGCTCGTGCGAGAGGAGCCAGCGGGTGGAGACGAGGGCAGAGCACCGATACCCTGCAGCCCCGTCGCAACTGACGCAAACCCCGAGAAGACGCCCGCGGCATATCGCGTGTCGAAAAGCGATCCCGGCGCAGTGATGCGAACAAGTGACCCCGGAGGGGCGATCTCCTTCAAATTCCCCGACGTCCATTGAGAGATGTCAGCGGCTTCTGTCGAGATATCCCGGAGCAATGACTCAGATTCCAGCGCGTCTTCAAGAGCGGGGAAAATGGCGTCACCGAGAGATTTCTGCGTATATCTCTCACTACCGGTCGCCCGCAAGTGCTGGGCAGCACTCCTAGGACCGAAAGTATTCTTCTTCTCGTGGCGACTGGTTTCGCGTTCCTCTTCCACTACCCCGCCATCAAGCTGGGCTAGCATGGCTCTGACTTTGTCAGTGTCCACATACAAGAATTCACGCAGGATCAAAGGACGCACCTCGCTTCAATCGGAGGCCCATGCTATTCGCAGTGCGTCTAGCTCGCAGGATGTCCCGGAAAATGGCACCGGGTGCCGGGAGTCCGACGCGAGTGGTAGTCAAGGGCCGTAGCGCACGGCAAGCGAAGTTCAGCAACCACGTTGATCGCAGCCTGCCGGTCACAAGCGTGCGTGTCGAACGGCTACCAGCGGACCTCAGCGACTGCCCTGCTCATGGTTCGCAATCGAAGGAATCTTGTCCGGATGACGGAGTGAGCGCAGGTCAGAGCGCTTCCTTGTTCTCCTTCGGTGCCTCGCCCGACGTATGTACTGGAGGCAAGACGCTCCAGGGGAAGTTGATCCAGTCGTCGGTGCGCTTCCAGACGTACTCGCACTTCACGAGCGACTGCGACTTCTCGTAGATCACGGCCGACCGCACCTCGGCGACATGGTCGACGCAGAAGTCGTGGACGAGCTTCAGGGTCTTGCCGGTGTCGGCGACGTCGTCGGCGATCAGGACCTTCTTGTCGGAGAAGTCGATCGCGTTCGGCACGGGCGCGAGCATGACCGGCATCTCCAGGGTGGTCCCCACGCCCGTGTAGAACTCCACGTTCACGAGGTGGATGTTCTTGCAGTCCAGGGCGTACGCCAGGCCGCCGGCGACGAAGACACCGCCGCGGGCGATGGACAGGACGATGTCGGGCTCGTACCCGTCGTCGGCGATGCTCTGCGCGAGCTCACGGATCGCGCCGCCGAACCTCTCGTACGTCAGGTTCTCGCGTACCTCACTCATCGCGTACCGGTCCTCACACCTGCGTCCGATGGAAATTCATGAAGGACCGCGAGGCCGTCGGCCCTCGCTGGCCCTGATAGCGCGATCCGTACTTCTCGGATCCGTACGGGTGCTCCGCCGGCGAGCTCAGCCGGAACATGCACAGCTGCCCGATCTTCATCCCCGGCCACAGCTTGATCGGGAGCGTCGCCAGGTTCGACAGCTCCAGCGTGACGTGCCCGGAGAAGCCGGGGTCGATGAAGCCCGCGGTGGAGTGCGTGACCAGCCCGAGGCGGCCCAGGGAGCTCTTGCCCTCCAGGCGGGAGGCGAGGTCGTCGGGCAGCGTGATCACCTCGTACGTCGACGCGAGCACGAACTCGCCGGGGTGCAGGATGAACGCCTCGTCACCCTCCGGCTCGACCAGCCGCGTCAGATCCGCCTGCTCGACCGCGGGGTCGATGTGCGGATAGCGGTGGTTCTCGAACACCCGGAAGTAGCGGTCGAGCCGCACGTCGATGCTCGAGGGCTGCACCATCGAATCGTCGAACGGGTCGATACGGACCCGCCCCGCGTCGATCTCGGTCCGGATGTCCTTGTCTGAGAGAAGCACGCCCCGAGGATACGCAGAGCGCGCGGGCCCACCCCAATCGGGCGGATCCCGCGCGCCTCACTCCCCTGCCTTCTCCACTCTCGCCGCCGCTTCTCCGGCACCGCTCTAGCGGTTCTGCAGCTCCACGGGCACGGCCTGCCGCAGCCGCGCGCACCTGGGGCACCGGATGAGCCGCCCGGGCCCGATCCGGCCGCTGCCGAGCTGCTGCATCGGGAACGACGGGGTGGTGAAGACATGCCCTTCGGCACACCGGACGACGGTGCGTCCCAGTGAATCCCCTTGATCCATCAAGTCCTTCGAGTTCATCGGGTCCATCAAGTCCCTTCCCCAACAAGCACGGACGAGATAGCCACATTAGGGGATGAACAGGACACCACTCCACGCGGCACTCCGCCGCCAAAGGTACGCCCCCAACCCCTCCACCCCGCACCCACATCCCCCACCCCACGCCCCCTCACCGGAGCCCGGATTGGCCACCCACCACCTCCCGCCGGAACCCTCCCCGAAACGCACGGAAGACCCTCGGCGCAATACACCGGGGGCCTTCGATGGGGTACAGTGTGCAACGCTGCGGCATTGATCACCGAGCCGCTGCGCGGGTGTAGTTTAATGGTAGAACATGAGCTTCCCAAGCTCAGAGCGCGGGTTCGATTCCCGTCACCCGCTCCACGACGAAGGCCCAGCTCATAGAGCCGGGCCTTTCTTGTTGTCTGGACCACGCTGGGCGTCGCGTGCCCGTTCCGTGCCCGATGCCTGATCGTCGGGCACGTTCGCGGCCTTGTCACGCTCGGCCCGGACGCGGGAGTCGATACCGCCGGCCACCTCCCTCTGCCGCTCCAGGTTCGAGTGCTGATAGATCAGCGCGGCCCGCTCGGAGGACTGTCCGGCGCGGACCATCGTGTCCTTGAGGGTGGCGCCCGACTGGGTCGAGAGCGTGTGTCCGGTGTGGCGAAGATCGTAGAAGCGGAAGTTGTCCGGGAGCCCGACCTTGGTGCGGGCCTGGCGCCACTTCCGCCCGAAGGTGGACCTGCGGAACGGCTTGCCACGCTCCCCCACGAACAGCAGGCGGTCAGGCTTCTTCTCCGCGTACCAGGCGAGGTGACGCTTCAAGTCCTTCTCCATGAAGGCCGGCGTCGCGCGCCCGCCGGGGATTGCGGGGCAGACCTTGGACGGCGCACGAGGCGCGGGTTCGGCGGAACGGTGAAGGCGGGCCACGCCTCTGGTCGGCTGACCGAGAGCCCTCGACACACTGACCTCACCCCTAACTCCCTTCACATACAGCCCAGTTGACTCAAGCTTGCCTCAAATCGATTCTCACCAGTCTTCACACAGACCATAGTTGTGGCCATCCGGTGCAGCCGAGGGGCGACCGGTCATCCACCAAGGGGGAACACTTCATGAAGCGTGCATTCAGCGCGATGCTCGCGACCGTCGTCGTGGGCGGAGGCGTGATCGTCGCAACCACCACGCCGGCCTACGCGGCGTGCGACAACACCGGCACCTTCATCAGCATCATCAACAAGAAGACGACGTGGAAGCGCACCAACGTCCACAGCGACTGGGCGCAGCCGGGCATCAACATCCGCTACTCCAAGACGAAGGAAGCCACGTTCAAGGCGGAGGGCACCGCAACCATCGGAGCCGACGCCGGCGTCGTCTTCGCCAAGGCCAATGTCTCGTTCAGCGGCACGCTCGGTAAGTCGTGGTCCCAGAGTGACTCCTGGTCGTACTCCGGTACGGTGCAGCGCAAGCCCGGCAAGACGAAGGGCCGTCTGATGATGTTCCACGAGGCCAAGAGCTTCACGGCACACAAGTACCGGGTCACGAACGGGACCGGCGGCCAGTGCAAGTCGACGACCGTCTACAAGAAGGCCGGCACGTACCCGGTCAAGAAGAACGTCAACACCTGGGGCATCGAGTACTCCTGATCGTCGCCTGGCCGCCACACGACAGGTGCCGTTCGTGTGTCCGGGACGGGCGTCCGCCTCTCGCCCTCGTCAGGTGCTTGAGCCGTCCACAGCCGACGCGGTGACGCAGGGAAGGGCGACCTCCCAGGTGTCGGCGGCGCACTGCGCGCCCGTTGTTGGACCGGGATGCCGCCCTGGAAGGCAATTGCGGCCCCGCACACGTAAGCCCCGGCCACCCGTGAAGGGCGACCGGGCGTGGCGGATTCGGAGGCGAGTGGATCGCTAAGGCGAGGGAGTAGCAACCGGAAGCAGAATGCAGAGTGCTCGGCAGCACAACATCGCCCTAAGTGCTCCGCGCAGTCGGGCCGAGAGCAAGTCCGGCACTCGCCACCCGTCTAGTCCGGGGTGCGACAACGCGCCCGCGCTGTTGCGCGGGATCGCCGACTCCATCGAGGCCTTGGGGCCGGCCGAGATTCAGGACATCGTGATCTGCTCAGAAGTCACCGAACACGGCGATTGCCTCTCGGCGACGGTCTACTACCACCTGCCGGAGAGTTGATCGCCCGCCGCAAGGGAGAAGACGCGTCGCCCACAGCGCGTGCCGGATCCGTGCCGGAACGCGTGGTCAACCACGGTCGACCACAGGGCAACAAAGTGCATCGACGCAGTGGCGTCACGCCTCGCAACGGCTGGGCCGACACCGATGGACGATCGAACGCACCATGCCCTGGCTCGCCGGCACGGACCGTCGCGTGGTCGGCCGAACACGAAACGGTCTCCGCTACCGGTGAGCGGTGGATCGAGCAGCCCCGAGACTTGGTGATCAGCGGAAACTGTCCAACACCGGTGCGGGCTGCTACTCCGTGTGGACCCGGTTCACCAACGATCTTGCCCCTGGTCCGCTCGCGAAGCAGGCCCAGGTGTGCGGCCCTGGCACTGTCGGTGCCGAGGCACGACAGACCTACCGGCTCACCACCACACGCCAGTTCACGGTGTGCAAGGGCACCGAAAACACCAAGGACTGCGATCCCTGGCACAACATCACCTCGTGGCCCGTCAACCGGGCCTGACCACGCCTACTGAGAGGAGCTACATCATGAGCGGCATCGACAAGAACGATCTCGACGAGGTCATTGCCAAGACCTTCGACGAGGTCAAGGCGGCCGTGAACTCGCACAACGAGAAGAGCATCCAGATGTACAGCAATGCGCTGCGGGCATTGGTGGAGCTGCGGCAGCAGATCCTGTCCCAGGAGCGCTCTGTCAGCTAGCCACTGCGGTGCGTCGGTCCTCAGGCCCTGATCATGGTCTGAGGACCGACACTGTCGTGTGCGAGGCCGCTCTCCGGCAGACGAACCCGGACACGTACGCAGGCCCGTCCTGGGTCGATAGCCCTGCTGTCGGCCTACGGACGAAGAGGCTGCTTCTTCCAAACGGTCCCACGATGACCGGCAAACTGTCAGGTCATGCGTAGGGGAGGCGAGGTTGAGCGCCGTGGCTGAAGGGAGACCCAAAGGCTGAGATCTCGGCGAACGTGTCGACCGGCTCGACAAGCACGTCGAACAGGAAGGTCGTCGACAGATTGCAGCGTCACGAATGGAAGCGCCTCAAGCAGACAAGCCGTCGGACGACGAACCGAGGCGCGTTGTGATGGCACATCTCGCAGAGGCCGAGCATTCCGGCGCCGTGGCTGTGGCGGTGGCGGTGGCGGTGGCGGTGGCACTGGGCCAACCGGTGCGCCTGCGCCTTGTCCAGGCCGTCATTAAGGGACAGCGCACGTTCAAAGAGCTGAGCGCTCTCGACGACATCGGAACGAGCGGTCAGCCGTACCACCATCTGCGCCCGCAGAGGCCGGGCGGCTGCACCGTTGCGAATGGGGCAGTAAACCATCACCGAAGGGCGGGCGAAGGGTGCGCTGCTGGCTTTCGCCACCACAGCCGGAACCCTCTCCCTAATCCTGAATCAGCAGGTCCGGATGCGTGAACACAAAGATCATGTACGTGACCGCCGCCATTGTCCCCACGAAGGACAACGCCAGGCCGGACGGAGGCTGAGAACGACTCGCACTGTGACGCGTGGCAGCACGGTATTCGATGAAGCCCCGGACAAGGCCGGTGAGGCCAAGCGGCAACGCCAGCGCCCAGACGAGCATCCAGAACGGGCAGCAGAACCAGAACGCGACGGAAGCCTCACCGAAAACGACGGCAAGACTCATTCGCCCCGATCTGTGACTAGTCGCGTCATCAGTGCGGGTCACCCGCTGATCAAAGCGGCATGAGAGGGAAGCTCAGCAGCCGCCCCTGGCCGGCACGCTGACCCTCACCTGCCCGATCGACCAGAGAGCCACGGGGACTATCGGGCACGGCTTGCCGTCGGGACCCAACCACGAGAGCAGGCGCAGCTCGTCCGGCGGCGGATCGCGGGGCGCGAGTGGCGCCCGGAGACCGGCTGCCCTCACGTGCATCGGCCAGGAGTGCGGCGTGGGCAAGAACTCGTCCGGCGGGCTCAGGAACTCTTTATCTGCCAGGTCGAGTTGGAGGGACGAACCGGGTCAGGGACGAACGTGGTAGAGCCCCGGCAACGGGTGCGGCTGGTTCGGTCCGCCGCGCGCGAGCAGCCAGATGGTTCGCCGTTCCGCGCGGACATGAAGGCCGTGGGGCGGAACGGCGGCTGGGAGAGCCGGACCGATGCCAAGGTGCCTGCGCCGGCGGAGATCGCTGCGCGGCTCGGGATGGGCGAGGGCGAGCTATGTGTCCGTACCGTGTATGAGTTCCTCGCCGACGGCCGGCCCGTGCAGCTGTCGACGAGCTGGGAGCCATACGAACAGCCCAGCGGGACCCTCGTCGTACTTCCTGAGGGCGGGCCGCACGCCGGGACCGGCGTTGTGAACCGGATGGCCGAGATCGGCGTCACGGTCAACCATGCCGTCGAGCAGCCGGAGCCACGGCAGGCCACCACCGAGGAGGCGTCACTCCTCGGGATCCAGAAGGGCGCGCTCGTCACGCACATCCGGCGGACGTACTGCAGCGACGAGGGGCGCCCCGTGGAGACGGCGGACATCGTCGTGCTCGACGCCCTGTGCGAGATCGCTTAGATCCCCATCAATCCGTAGCTAGCCTCGTTCTTGCAGGTGCGGCCAACCGTCCCTGTTGGAGTAGCTTTCGAAGCAGTACCTGGTAGAGCGGCCCCACTGCTCACCGGTGGCCAGCTCGTATGCCTTGTCCGGCACGTACAGCAGCCACTCTCCGTCGCACTCGCTTGAGGTGTAGGGGGCGAACTTGTCGACGTCGAAGAAGACGCTCTCCCACACGGCCTGCCCCGCAGCCACCACAGCGCAACGTGTGTACAGGAACACGTCGGACGACTGCGGGAACGGGCTGCCATCGCGCAGAGTCAGGTCGACCACGGGCAGGGTCCCGAACTTCTCCTGGTCCAGGCGATGAAGCGCCTCAGCATGGCGCTCCGCGAAGCCAATGATGTCGGGGACGGGGCGGCGACTCAGCTCCTCGGCCAAACGCCGGCAGTTCGCGTGGGTGGCTTCGCCGTTCAGGGTGGCTATCAGCGCCCAGAAGTCGGCCCATGTCATTCTCACGGGCGCAGCATGGCAGGGCGGTCCGACATGCGTAGCTGACATCAACGGCGGGGTGTCGGTGGTCAGCTGGGCCGCAGCGCGCCGGTGACGCTGTCGTGACCCTGGGCTCTGTTCCTCAACACGGCTGAGATTGCGGGGACTTCTTGGGACATCGCTCCCCCAGAGGTCCGGCACCACTGGTAGGGCTATTTCGCAGTCAGCGGGTCAGGCCGTGCTTGTGCAGCGCGGACGATGCCCGGAAACGGATGCGCCCACACTGCTCACGATCTTCCTCCGAAGTGTCCTCCGAGCAGCAGCAGTGGGACGCGAGCCGACGAAGATCCTCTGCGTCCAGCCACAGTGAGACACGTCCCCTGGCCCTCTCGGCTTCCGGATCTGTCGGCTTGACATCAGGCATGAGCTGCAGGCTACCCGTGTCCGTCGTGTGTGGTCCATGGGGATTCCTCCATGTCCTCCTCCAGCTCCGTGATGGGCCGGGCACCGAGTATCACCGCGATGGAAATGCCCGGCTCCTCCTCGTACTTCCAGCTGGCTGGGTCCTGTACGAGGGCGGCTACCCGATCGGTCGGCACATCGTCGCCGACGTAAGCCACCGGCCACTCGGGTCCTCGGCGAACCTTGAGGAAGCCGAGGCGTTGCCAGCGCACGATGAGTCGAGAGAAGACCGGGACGTATTCCTCCCATAGCTTCTCGTCCTCGCTCTGCGTACGGTCCGCCAGGATCTCCCAAAGGCAGGAACCCTCCGTGGCGTTCACATAGAGGAGGTACTCGTCGTCGGTCCACTCCTTCATCGTTTTCTCCTGCGTACGGCCAAGTCTTCCGGCGCGGACCCGGCGAGGCCGCCCTCGTCTCGCTATTCAACTCGAGTTCGTGATGTCAGCGGTGTCACGGAGCCCGCTTGGCGCCCGTCGTTCGGGATCAAGAGTGTGTCTGCAACCAATGACGCGCGGCAGCCAGTGTCACTTCCATGTCGTCGCGCCATGAACAGACTTCCAGCCACGACATGTAGCCGCCCTGGGTGAAGACCAGGACCTCACCTGGGCACTCGCCGGCTTCGGTGACGAGCTGCGCTTCGGCCGCCACGACCGTGCTGGAGCCGGTGGGTGCAGAGTCCACCTTGCTGGTGTCGAGCGCGAAGTAGGCGGTGCCACACCCACATGTGCAGCGGGCTCGCACGCTGAGGTGTGGAATCTGCCTTCGGAGCGCGATATGAACCAGGGTGTCCCCGTTCAGGACCGCCGCAAGCACGTCGGCTACGTCGGCAGGCAGGCTCTCGGTCATCTCGTCACCGTATCTGCGGCCTGCCGCGCCGGAGCGAAGCTGGTGAGATCCGCGAGCTGTACGTCCAAGCTCTGGATGAGCTTGGCGTGCCCCTTCCAGACGAGGAGACGGCAGGCCGACGTCTCCTCGTGAGTCTCGCCTTCGGTCTGACGCGAGGCGAGCTGGGCGCCGAGGATGTGGCTGTCCGGCTCTTGATGACGGTCACAGCTCGTACGCGGGAGGAGACGCAGTTCCTTTCCATCGCCGCCGACTACAGCGAATGGATCGGACCGGACGAACTCCCGAGATGGGAACACGATCTACAAAACGCAGCCCACACTTTGACGGCCTCCACCGACTTTGCTCCAACAGCGGCACACCAGGTTCGCGGCGTAACCGGCTGACCCGCCTGAGTCGCGCCTCTTACCAGACCCGTGCCAGATGCTTGTCGGGGCGGTCTCCCGCGCCATGATCGGCACTCATGCAGCAAATCACTCGGCCCAGGGTGACTCCATGACAGCGTCGACGAAATCCGCACGAACGAAGCCCGGCATGAAGCGATCCAAAATGTCGGCCTTGAAGTTGCAGAAGGCGGTCTGCGGGCGGGGTGCGACGCTGTGCGTGAACTCCCGGAGAATGCCGTTCTTGAAATCGGACCGAGGGTGGAGCGCCACGACTGCCTCCCGCTGTTCCTCGGAGATCTCGTCGTAGCCGATGCCGAGGACGTCCAGTTCGACCCCGGCGGTGACCAGGGCGATCTCCGGTGCCATGTGCCAGGGGATCTCAGGAGTGGTGTGGAGAGCGATCGCCTCCCACACCAGGCGGGCGCGGTCCTCTGCTGTACCGCGCTCCAGCAGGAAGCGGCGTGCCTCGTCGGCGCCGTCGATCTCGAAGCGCTGGTCGGTCCTGGCGTACCTGTCGGTCAGGCCGAGGTCGTGGAAGAGGGCAGCGACGTAGAGCAGCTCCGGGTCGTGCTGCATGCCGCGCCTGCGTGCGCGCATCGAGCCCCAGAAGTAGACCCGGCGGCAGTGGTGGAAGACGACCGGCGAGGCCACGTTCCGTACGAGCTCAGTGGCCTCGCGTACGAGTTCGGTCCCGGGCACCTCGACGTCCGCGATGATCTCGGCCATGCCGCACCTCCGGAGGGATTCCGCCGATCGCCCCGTCCACGGCCGACGGGACAAGGTTGCTGACATCTCCCAGTCTGTTGCGCAGGTCCGCCGTCCGCCTGCGGACAAGGCGCACGCACCCACGGAGTGTGCAGGTGAGAGAGCCGTTCGGGCGGGCGCGCGTCGACGTACCAGTGGTGTCACCGAGGCAGGCCGGGGACCCGGGCAACGGCTGAGGGCACCGTGTGGCGCCTGCGGAGCGACTCCCGTAGGCGGTCGTGATCGCCCTATGCAGGCGTGGGCCGATCGGCCGGAACCCCGGGCCGGGGCCTGACGCTCGTCGCGCAGGCGTTCCGGGCCCGAGGCCGGCCTTCCGGTAGCCGGATCAGGCCTTGATGTCGACAACCTTCAGGTTGTACGGGTAGCCGGAGGAGCCGCAGTTGATCGTCGCCATCTTCTCCACGCCACGCGTGCGGTAGCCAGGGGTGCCCTTGTAGGGACCCCTCGCGCCGCCCGGGCCACCGCACCAGGCCTGGACGTTCCAGGTGCCGTTGCCCGACCTGCAGGCGCCCACGGCGATGTGGTCGTTGGTGTGCGACACGTACGCCGTGCAGCCGGTCGGCCCGACGGCGGCCTGCGCCGACGGCGCGATGCCGAACGTCATGCCCGCGGTCAGCAGGCCGATCGCCGAGGCGGTCGTCCCGAACTTCTTCAGTGTGCTGGTCATGCACTCTCCCCGTTGGAACGGATCTTCCAACAGGTGAAGATATCCAGGCGTGATCATGGATCGCGTCCTACCGGGAGACGAGTGCAGTCCACCCCAAGGTGTATTGACATGGCCCCAACTGACCGTTTTCCGACGGTAGTTGGGCGGCGCAGTACCTCCATGCCCGGTCGTCGATCCGGACAGCTCATGCTCCGCCGAGGAAAGGTTCCATCGAGAACAACAGGCAGCGCAGCCTCGTTCATGGTTCAGGTCGCCGCGGCTCGAACGGCCCCGATCCCGAAGAACGGAATGAGGTGCAGGGAATCACGGGGAGCCACGGAGGCGAGCAGGCACGGCACGGCACGGCAGCCCCTGACCGAATCGGCTGGTCAAGGGCCGTTCACACGCGATGGGTGTGGGATGTGAACCCACGGTGGCATCTGCGAAGACGGTTATCGCGACCGCTGCCGACAGCTCGGAGGGGAGGCTCTACGATCTCGCGGTGAGCTACGACATCTACTTTCTGAGCCGACGCGAGGGCCAGTCTTGGGATGACGTCCTGGAGGCCATGGAGGACGCGGCCGAGGACAGCGAGCCGATCCCCGCCGAGCTCCTCGAAGCGTGGCAGCGAATAGTGCCACAGGCCCGGGCCCTGCTCGGCAACGTGGACATCACGGAGTACGAGCAGGAGTCGCGAGACCTGAGCCACTCCGGCACCGGTATCAACCTGTCCGTGTTCAGTGACGAGGTCAGCATCACGGTGCCCTACTGGCACGTCGGCGACGGTGCCGCAACAGTGCTCGGCATGCTCGTCGCCCTCTCCGCGATCGTGGAGAAGGAGACCGGCCTGACTGCCTATGACCCTCAAGTGGAGATGCCGTTGGCGGATACGCCTTCGCAGCAGGCGATGGGCATCATGTCGCGGATCACGACGGACCTGCGAAACCGCTACGGAGGTTGAGGTCCGCGTGCCCGATCCGTCCCCGAAGGAGCAGTCGGCCACGGTCGACAGCGGGTGTCAGGAAGGCCCTCTGCTGCACCCTGGCGCCCGTTCTTGCTGTGAGTCTCGGTCACCTGCGCTGACCAGGCCCATGGGGTCATACGGCCAGCGTCCCGTCCGGAGACGGGTCGGGGAGCGGGAAACGGGCCTCCAGTGTGTAGTGCCCGGAAGGGTAAGGGCCGTGGGTCAGTCGGCCGCCGGCGGCGGCGATCCGTTCGGCGAGGCTGCGCAGTCCCAGGCCCGGCTCCCCGGCAGCCTCGGGAGGGGGCGGCTGGTTCGGGGCGCGGACCCCGTCGTTGGCCACCGTCAGCAGCACCTCGCCCGGCAGCGTGTCCACTGCCACCCGGCAGTTGCGGGCGCGGCTGTGCCTCAGCACGTTGGCGGCCGCCTCCCGGACCGTCGTGGCCAGCACCGTCTGCAGCGGCGCGGAAAGCGGCGCGCTCACCGGTCCCGCCTCGGTGCGGATCCCGGCCGACTCCAGCAGGTTCCGGACGGACTCGATCTCCGTGTCGAGTGACAGGCAGTGGTAGCCGTGCGCCACCCGCCGGGCCTCCTCGTGGATCTCGCGCATCCCGGAGAGCGCCTCGGCCAGCCGGCTCCGGGCCGAGTCCGGTGTGCGGTCCATCAGACGCAGCGCCAGCTCGCACTGGAGCGTGATCGCCAGGAGCCGCGGCCCGAGAAGATCGTGCAGATCGCGGGCGAAGCGCAGCCGCTCCCGTACGACGACACGGCGCTGGGCGGTGTCGGTCACGACGGCGGACACGGTCGTTGCGGTGCCGGTCGCCATGGCGGTGCCGGCGGACGTGGCCGTGTCCGCACCGGCCTTGGTCCGCGCGGACGGTACGCGCAGCGTGGACGGCGCGGTCAGCGTGGACGGTGTGCGCAGGGCGGTCAGCGCGGACGGTGTGGACGGTGTGGGCAGGGCCTGTGCCATGTCGCCCCCATTCTGCGTCTGGTACCGCGAGAGCGTCACCGCTCCCGCTATCACTCCGCTATACGAGCCCCGCTGGTGTGACCCTCCCCGGTGGTACACAGGGCGCCTTGACTCGCAGAGGGCCCGTCGTCGGACCAGTCCGGCGGGACACAGGACGGGCCCCGGACGGACAACGGGGGAACCGATGCAGAGGATCGTGCTGGCCGAGGACATGCACATGATTCGGGTGGCGCTGGCCGCGCTCCTGGAACTGGAGCCGGACATGGAGGTGGTCGCACAGGTCGCGACCGGCAGCGAGGTCGTTCCGGCGGTCATCCGGACGGAGGCGGACACCGCGGTGCTCGACATCGACATGCCCGGCATGGACGGCATCACCGCCGCCGGTCTGCTGCGCGACCAGGTGCCGGACTGCCGGACGCTGATCCTCACGGGCGTCGCACTGCCCGGGCAGTTGTGGCGGGCGCTGGACGCGCAGGTGAGCGGCTTCCTCCCCAAACACGCCTCACCGGACGAACTTGTCGAGGGGGTGCGCAGGGTGGGTGCGGGCCGCCGGGTCATCGACCCCGAACTGGCCATGTCCGCCTGGGAGATCGGTGACAATCCGCTCACCAGGCGGGAGGTCGAGGTGCTGGGCCTCATCGCGGCGGGGGCGGAGACCGCGCAGATCGCCACCACCACGAACCTGTCCGTGGGGACGGTCCGCAACTACCTCACGACGATCGTGAACAAACTCGGCGCACGCAACCGCATCGACGCCCTGCGCACCGCGAAGGAGAACGGCTGGCTGCCCTGAGCGCCGCCTCCTCCCAGCTGCACTGCGGCGAGCGCGGCGTGACGTCGCCGCGTGACGTATAGGGCCTTTATCGGAGCGCGCGCTGTACTCCTGCCATGCCAAGGAGACGACGTGCGCGGAAGCAGAACCCGGAGACGCGGGAGGAGGCCCGCTCCGGCGGGCTGCACGCACAGGACCGCACCGCGGCGCACTGGGCCCTCGACTACGCGCGCCGGCTCGCCGACCGCCATCCTCCGGCGCACCGCATCCTGATCCAGACCAGCATGTCGCCGACCGGCTACTTCCACATCGGGAACTTCCGGGACACCGTCTGCGCCCACCTGGTGCACCGTGCCCTCGCTCGCATGGGCCGCCGCTCCGCGATCCTGCTCAGCTTCGACGACTACGACCCCGTGCGGGAGAGCCAGGCCGCCCGGGACCCGGAGCTCGCGGACTGCGGAGGGCGGCCGCTCGCCGAACGCCGGGAGCGTGCCGCCCGCATCTGCCGCGTCTACCTCGCGGAGCTCCGGGCGATGGGCATCCTGCCCGCGGAGGCCGACGAGGACGGGCGGACGCCGCCTGGCGGCGACTGGGAGACGCACTACCAGTACGAGCGCTACCGGGCCGGTGAGTACAGGGAGATCCAGCGCCGCTACCAGCGCGACGCCGAGCGGCTCGCGACGCTGCTCGGCAGGGGCGACGGGCGGGACCTCTTCGCCGTCTACTGCCTGCAGTGCGGCCGCAACACCACAGAGATCCACTGGCTGGACGGGCATGCCGCGCGCTACCGGTGCCTGTCCTGCGGTGCCGAACTGACCGCCCACGACCCCGCGGACGTCAAGCCGTCCTGGGCGCTGGACTGGACGCTGCGCGTCGCGCACGAGGGCATCGACTGCGAGCCGGCGGGTCAGGACCACTGCAGCGCGGGCAGCACCATGGACCGGACCCGGCCGGTGTACGACGGCTATCTCGGCTCCCCGCAGCCGGTCATCGTTCCGTACGGGCTGGTCCGCGGCGAGCGGGGCGGCGGCAAGATCTCCGGGTCGCTCGGCGGCGGCCCGTTCGTACGCGATCTGCTCGCCGTCCATCCCGCGCCGCTGGTGCTGTGGCTGTACGCCCGCCGCAACTGCCTGTCGGATCTGCGGCTGGGCTTCGGCCCGGGCGCGTTCCTGGGCGCGTACGACGAGTTCGACCGGTTCGTCCGGGACGTCGGGCGGGACGAGCGCGCCCGGATCCTCTGGGAGCTGCTGACCGACGAGAAGCCCGGCGGATACGCGGCCCTGCCCCGGATGCGCTCGGTCCTGGGGGCGCTGTACGCGCACGGCTGCTCGGCGGACGCGGCGCGGCGGCATCTCGTCGCCCTGCACCCGGGCGCCGACCGGGCATTGCTCGACGAACGGCTCGGCCACGCGCTGGCCTGGCTCACGGAACACGGCCGGGACCACTACTGGGCGGAGGCCGGTGACACACCGGCGGGCTCCGCGGTCGACCTGCTGATCGAGCAGCTGAGGGAGCACAGCGGAACCGGCGCGCCGCGGGCCGACCGCACCCGGGAGGACTTCCGGGAGATCTACGGGGCGCTGTTCGGCACCGTGCACGGTCCCCGGCTGGACACCCTCGCTGATGTCTTCACCCCCGCCCTGGTCGCCGACGCGCTGGCCGCCTACCGCGATCGCGGTGAACGCCCCCTGCGCGCAAGGCTGTCCGGCGGATCCGACCGATCCCGTCAGGAGGCCCTGAGCCGTGCGAGCTGAGATCTTCACCCCCGGTAGCGGGCCGGCGCCCGACGGCTGGGACGCCTTCGTCCGGGACCGGCGCGCCTGCGTCCTGTGGGAGGAAGACCTGCTGGAGGCGGCCGGCCGGGGGAACCGACGGCCGCTTTTCGCCGGACTGGTCCGGGACGCGGGCGAACCGGTGGCGGCATTCTGCGGGCGGCTCGGGGTTCGGCCGCTCGCCCAGCGGTTCCGTCCGCCCGGCCGTGCGGCCGTACCAGGCTGGTTCCAGGTCCATCTGCCGAACAGCTTCAGCGCCGGACGGCTGTACGCCCCCGGTCTCGCAACCGCCGGGCGCCGGGCCGCCACGCGCGCCTTCGAGCGGGCGGTGCGCCGCCGACTGGGCCCGCGCTGCCTGGGGATCCTGCACCTCGACGTCGAGTCGCCCGAACTCGGCCATCTCGATGGCCCGTTGCGGCTCAGGAGAGCCACCGCCTCCAACGCCGTGCTGCACAACGGCTGGGAGAGCATGGACGCGTACTTCGCCGGGCTGCCGCGGGGCCGGCGACGCAGGCTGTCGGCGCTCCACGAACGGATCGGCGCCGACCCGGACCTCGTCGTGGAAGTGGCGGTCCCGACGATCGACCCGGTGCACGCCAGCCGGCTGGACCAACTGACCCGGATGAAGCACACGAGCCGCCCGGGCGGGGTCGTGCCGCTGCTGCCCTCCTACTTCGAGCGGCTCAACCGGTCCTCCGGCGCCTCGTACTTCGTCCACCGCGACAAGAGCTCCGGCCGGCCCGTGTCCTTCGACCTCGTACTTGACGTGCCCGGCGGCTGGGTGACCACGGTGACCGGATCCGCGGGCGGAAGGGACCTCTATCTCGACCTGTATCTGAGGGAGATCAGCAGGATGATCGACACGGGAGTGCCGGCCGTCGAACTCGGCCCCGGCATGGGGCAGCTGAAGGAGTCCTTCGGCGCCACGGCCGTAGCGCGCCACGCGGTGGCCGTCCCCTTCTGACGCCCGCACGACCGACCATCAGCCATGAACCACTGGTCGCCAACCACCGACCACCGACCACCGACCACCGACCACCGACCACCGACCACCGACCACGAAAGCAGATCCCATGGACTTCACCACCGCGCTCGACCAGCATCTCGCGGCCGTCCGCACCCGCGACCTGGACGCCTACATGGCCACCGTCCACGACGAGGCGACGGTCATCCTCCCGAACGGGAAGACCGTGGAGGGCGCCGACGCCATCCGGGCCTTCCACAAGGGCTGGTTCGAGGACCCCGACTGGACGATGGAGACCGAGACGAGCCGCACGGTGGTGCACCAGGACACGGCGGTGGCCGTGCTGACCGTCGACTACCGGGACCTGGACCAGCACGGCAAGCCGTACGAGCTGCGCTATCTGCTCAGCCTGGTCTTCGCCCGCACCGACGGGAACTGGCTGCTCGTCCACGACCAGAACACCCACTGCTGAGATGCGCGGCCGACAGCGCTACGCACGGACCGTGCGCCGTGCCGTGGCCACGGTGCCGCACTACAGGGAGCGGTACGCGGCGACCGGGGCCCTGCCGCCGCTCACCCGCGACGAGGCCGAGCTGCGGCGGCATCTGCTGATGCCGCTCGGCTCGGCCCTGCTCGCGCGACGCGACCCCGGCCGACCGGCCACCGAGCACATCGCCGAACTGCACGAGGCGCTGCGGCTCGCCGGACACCGGACCGGCAGCGGCAGCGGCAGGGACGTGTACGAGATCGCCCCCGCGCTGCGCGATCCCGTGCGGGCGTACGGCACGAACTGGCGGGTGCTGCTCGCGACCACGGCGGACGCCGCACGCTGCACAGAGCGGGACGCGGACCGGTCCGGCACCGGCCGCCCGGTGCCGGACAGGCACGCGCTCGTGGTCGGCGACGCCGGGCAGCTCGCGGGCGTGGCGGCGGGTCCGGTGACCGTGGAACGCGTCACCCTGGCGGCGGCCGCCCGGACCCGCCCGGCCGCCGGTTCGGTCTGGTACGAGCCCTGGCTCGGCCACCTCGGCGGGGTTCCCGGCGCTTGCGGGGAGCTGCATCTCAACCCGTCCCGCGTTCATGCGCGGCTGCTCGACGGGGAGACGGTGCTCACGCTGCTGCGCCGGCGCCGTCCCACGCTCGTCCATGTCCGGCCCGAGGGAGCCGAGTTCTTCGGTCCCGGGCAGTGCCCCCTGCACGGCGTACCCATCCTCGGGAGACCCCTGTGACCGCGGCCGTCTCACCCGTCATGCGGCTCGTGCCGGTGCTGCTCAATCTCGTACGGACCCACCGGCTGGAGCGGGCCGACCCGGCCCGTCTCGAACCCGAGCGGCGGCGCCGGCTGGTCCGGCTGGTCCGGCACGCGCAGGCCGGCGTGCCGCGCTACCGGGAGCTGATCGCGCCGGAGACCGCGGCCGCCTTCCGGGGGCCGGAGGACCTTCCGTCGCTACCGACGCTGGACCGCGCCGAACTCCACGACCGGGCGCCGGAGGACCTGCTCGCGGACGGTTTCACCACGGCGAACACCAAGGGGGGCACCACCAGCGGCTCCTCCGGCATCCCGATCACCATCCGCAACTCCGAGCACGATCTGGGCTATCTGCGGGCGTCGTACCTGTACGACATGCTGGCAACGGGGCTGCGCCCGTGGGACCGGGTCGCGTACTTCCGGGTCGCTCCCTTCCTGCGGCACCCGCTGGAGCGGTTCGGTCTGCTGCGCACCTTCCACATCGACACCAGCAGGACGCTGGACGAACAGGTCGAGGCGTTCCTGGCGGCCCGGCCGACCTTCCTGGTCGGCTTCCCGCATGTGATCGCCTCCGTGGTGGAGGAGCTGGAGCGACGGGGCCTGCGCTACCGGGGCGCCCGCCGGGTGCTGTTCGGCGGGGAGCGGCTGACGCCGACCGCGCGGGACCGGGTCGTCGGACATCTGGGCGCGCGCTGCCACGAGGTGTACGCGTCCGTCGAGGTGTTCACCATCGCCCGCACGTGCCGCCTGGGCTCGCTGCATCTGCGCTCCGCGGACGTCGTGGTCGAGCTGGAGCAGGAGGACGGCTCCGTCATGCCGGTCGACGGGATGCGCGAGGCGGAGGGCGAGATCCTGGTGACCCGGCTGCACAGCGAGGCGATGCCGCTGATCCGCTACCGGCTCGGCGACCGGGTGGCCGTGGGACCCGCGGACTGCGCCTGCGGGCGGCGCACCCCCGTGGTGCTCCGGGTGCAGGGGCGCAGCCAGGACCGTTTCCGCGGCCTCGACGGCCGTGAGTTCTACGCCGACTTCCTCACCAGCCGGGTGCAGGACTTCCCCGAGGTCTCCCGGATGCAGCTGGTTCAGGAGCGGCCGGCGCAGGTCACCGTCCGTGTGGTCCTCGCGCCGGGGTCCTGCGCCTCGGTGACGGAGCGGATCGGGTCGGCGGTGCGGGAGGCGGTTGCCGGCTTCGACGTGGTCGTCGAGCAGGTGTCCTCCATCGCACCCGAGGCCAACGGCAAGATCAGGGTCGTGAAGGTCCTGCCGTCCGGAGCGGCCGGCTGAGCGGGAGGGGCGGCAGGCTGGGGCGGAGGGTTCGGCCGACTGAGCGGGAGGAGAGACCGCCGTCACGAGCCGTCCCTCCTCCCGTTCGTCCTTGTCCTCGCCGACCCGCCGGACGGTTCCGCTTCAGATGGCGCGGCGCTCCTCCAGCGCCGCCCGCCAGGACGGCGGCAGGTTCCGGACCACCTCGATGCCGGAGAAGACCGAGGGCTCCTGCGGGCCGACCTGCTTGACCCATGCAGCCATGCGCCCGATGCCCTCCTCGAGGCCGACGGGCTGCTCGCGGGTGCCCAGGACCTTGTGGACCTTCTCGTGGGTGGCGTAGGCGTCGCGCACCTCGTTGCGCTCCGGCAGGTGGTTGACGCGCAGCTCCACGTCCATGGCGTCGCAGACGGCGGCCGCGATGCGGTTGACGCTGTACACCTGGTCGCCACCGACGTTGAAGACCTCGTTGTACGCCTCGGGCGTCTCCACGGAGCGGGCGATGGAGGGCGCCACGTCCTTGATGTAGCTGAAGGCACGGGTCTGCTCGCCGTCACCGAAGACCGTGAAGGGCTCGCCGCGCAGCGCCTGGTTCATGAAGATGCCGATGACGTTGCGGTAGCGGTCGCCGATGTTCTGGTACTCGCCGTAGACGTTGTGCGGCCGGAAGATGATGTAGGGCATGCCGAACATCTCGTGCGTGACCCGGAGTTCCTGTTCGACGGAGAACTTCGCGATGCCGTACGGGTCCTCGGGCGCGGGTACCAGGTCCTCGCTCATCGGAAGCTGGTTGGCGCCGTAGACCGCGATGGACGACGTGAAGACGAAGCACTTGACCGTGCCCGCGTTGACGGCCGCGTTGATGAGGTTGACGCTGCCGACCACGTTGTTCATGTAGTTGAAACGCTTGATGAAGTGGCTCAGTCCCTCGGCGGCGTACGCGGCGAGGTGGAAGACGTAGTCGACGCGGTGGGCGGCGAAGACGGCGTCGACCACGTCGGGGTCGCAGACGCTCCCGTGCCGGAACTCGGCACCGTCGGGGACATTGCCGCGCACGCCGCCGCTGAGGTCGTCGAGGACGATCACCCGGTGGCCGGCGGCGAGGAGTTCACGCGCCACGTGGGATCCGATGAAGCCGGCGCCTCCGGTGACGAGGGAGACGGGGGCGGGGGAGTCGAGGTTCATGCGGGTTCCATTTCCTTGGCGGGGGTGGCGGAGGCGTTGTCCGCCGGGGCGGGGGACGCGGGAGCGGTCCCTTCGTGGACGGAGCCGGCGCCCGGCCGGCG
Source organism: Streptomyces sp. NPDC091376 (assembly GCF_044757085.1). Taxonomy (NCBI): domain Bacteria; kingdom Bacillati; phylum Actinomycetota; class Actinomycetes; order Kitasatosporales; family Streptomycetaceae; genus Streptomyces; species Streptomyces sp. NPDC091376. The sequence goes on from NZ_JBIVUF010000002.1 coordinate 270,353, forward strand.
GGTGAGCTTCAGCAGATGCAACGCGGGCCCGGTCATCACCGTGGTCAGCACCGCCATCACGACCAGCACGGTGAACGCGTTCTGGTTGATGAGCCCGGCGTCCAGACCGGCACGGAGCACGACGATCTCGGTCACACCGCGGGCGTTCAGCAGCACGCCGAGTCCGAGCGACAGCCGCCAGGGCAGCCCCGCGGCACGCGCGGTGACGGTGGTACCGGCGAGCTTGCCCACGACGGCGGTGACGACCGCGAGGGCCCCGGCCAGCAGCAGACCGGCGTGTCCGGTCACCTGGGTGAGGTCCACGGTCATGCCGACGGACACGAAGAACAGCGGAAGCAGCAGCCTGCGGTTCACGGAGTCGAGCCGGGTCTGCACGGCGGTGAGCGCGGATCCCTTGCGGTGCGGTACCAGCGTTCCGGCCAGGAAGGCGCCGAATATCGAGTGGACGCCGATCAGGTCGGTGAGCCAGGCCAGCGAGAACGCGAGCAGCAGCAGGGCGAGCAGCCGGGCCGCGGACGACACCCGGGCCCGGTCCGCCCACCGGTCGGCGGCGCGCACCAGCGGGCGACCGGCGAGCAGCACGACGGCGGCGAACCCCGCGGCGAGCAGCACGGTGCCGCCGGCACCCCAGATGCTGCCCGCGCTCGCCACGGCCATGGCGGCGGCGAGGGCGCCCCAGGCGATCACGTCGCAGGCGGCGGCGCAGGTCATGGCCATGGTGCCGAGAGGATGGCGGGCGAGGCCCGACTCCTGGACGATGCGGGCGAGCACGGGGAAGGCGGTGATGCTCATCGCCGTCCCGAGGAAGAGCGCGAAGGGGACGAACCCGATGCCGCCCGCGGCGAACTCCCGGTACACCAGGGCCGCGGACAGCACGCCCAGCACAAAGGGAATGATCATGCTGCCCTGGCTGACCGCGCCCACGATCCGGCCGCTGCGGCGCAGTTGGGAGCCGTCGAACTCGGAACCGACGGCGAACATGAAGAGGATCAGCCCGACCTGGGCGAGCAGCCCGAGGAGCGGCTTCGCCGCGGTGGGGAAGAACACTTCGACCGAGCCGGGGAGCAGTACGGCCAGGAAGGACGGTCCGAGCAGCAGGCCCGTGGCGATCTCTCCGATGACCGGGGGCTGGCCCAGCTTGCGGGCCAGCCAGCCGCCCGCGGTGGCGACCGCGGCCACCGCGGCGAGTGCGGCGACGACCCGCAGCACCGTTTCGCTGACGTGCGTGCCTCCGGAGGGCGGCCCGCCGCCCACAGCCCCCGCGCCGCCGGGATCCGGCACCCCGAGGCCGAACCCCAGGGCGGCGACGAGCACACCGAGGGCCGCGGCGGAGATCAGCAGGGGATAGACGATGCCGCGCCAGCGGGGCGTACCCGCGGGGCGCGACGGAAGGTCGTTCATCATGGGGCTCCAAGGTCGGTCGGCACCGCGGCCGGTGCGGTGGGCGTGGTGGGCGCGGCGGTGGTGGACGCGGTGGTACGGGACGCGGTCGTGCGGGACGCCGAAGCGCCCGTGGACGGCTTCGCGGTGCCGCGACGACGGCTCCGCAGCAGGAGGCGCGCCAGCACGGCGTGGGCCACCTCTCCCGAGGCGAGGGCGGTCACCGCGCCGAGCGCGCCCAGGGCCGGTACGAGGACCAGGCCGAGCACGACGGCGCAGACCAGTCCGCCCAGCGCGCTCACCGCAGTGGCCCGCAGAGTGCGGGAGGTCGCGTTCTCCAGCAGGTAGTTGAGGCTGCCGACGGCGAAGAACAGCGGGACGCACAGCACGTACAGCAGCAGGACGGCCACGGACGACGGTACGAGCGCGGCCTGTTCGGCCGACCGTGCCAGCCACAGGGCCGGCGCGGTCCACACCGCTCCGACGACGGCGACGGGCAGCAGCCGCCGTACCACCCGGCGGTCCAGCGAGGCGGGGTCCACCGACCGGAGGGTCAGGGACACATGCGGCTGGAAGAGCCGCATCAGATAGCCGAAGCCGTTCAGCAGGACGGACGAGGCGAGGACCATCAGGTACAGATGGCCGGTCTGTTCGTGGTGCCGTGAGGCGCCGAGCATCCAGAAGAGGAGGCTGACCGTGCCGGCGGCCGCGATGTCACCGCAGGCCATCAGCACGGAGGTGGACACCACGGGCCGGGTGATCCCACGGCGCACCGGCCGGCGGGTGACCCGGTACAGGGCCGGCAGGTGGGCCAGGTTGAGCAGGGCGGTGCCGGCGAGTATCCAGCCGGTGAAGGCCGTGGGCCCCCAGCCGAGCAGGCTCGCTCCCCCGGCACCGGTGGCGATGACCAGCGACAGGATCGTGAAGTTCAGGACGTCGGCACGGTTCCTGTCCAGTGCCCGGCAGAGCCCGACCAGCACGGTGTTCAGTCCGAGGAGCGCGGCGTAGAGGCCTGCGAGCAGCCCCAGCATGCCGGTGTCCCCGGCCGGGAGGAACAGTGCCGCGCAGCCCAGCCAGAGCACGGCAGCGCCGGCGAGCAGCAGCGCGGACGCCAGCAGGACGGTGATGAGCTGGGGTCCGGTGCGGCGTGCCCTGGGCACGAGTTTCAGCGCGGACTTCTCGATGCCGAGCGTGGTGAGGGTCGTGAGCACCTGTGCCGTGCCCATGGCCGTGGCGTAGGGCTCGTACGTCCCCTCGCCCCAGCTCGCCAGCAGCGCGGCGTTGGTCCCGAGCAGCGCCAGCCGGAAGGCGGTGCGTCCGGCGAGCAGGGAGGTCAGCGACCGGACGGTGGGGCGCCGGCCCGGCCCGCCGGACGGCGCCGTCATGCCGGCGCGGAGTGGGCCGGCCGGGGGACCACCGCGTCGGAGGTGACGAAGCGGCCCTTGCCGCCTCCCGTGATCTCGATGCTGTCCGTGCGGACGACCTCCAGGGGGAAGTCGCAGCCGGCCACGGTGAGCAGGCGTTCCCGTACCGCCGCGGTCAGTTCGTCCCATGCGGCGCGGGACAGCGGCGTGGACGGGACCACGTTCAGTCGGACCGCGCCCTCGCGGCTCTGCACGACACTGCACTCGGCGATGCCGGGGAAGGTCGCGGCCAGATGCAGGAAGGTGTCCGGATACAGCTGGCGGCCGGTGGGCAGCAGCACCGCGTCGTTGACGCGGCCCGCGGTCAGCCGCAGGGTCCTGAAGCGGCGGCCGCAGGGGCACGGGTCGGTGTCGATCCGGCCAACGTCGCCCAGGTCGTAGCGGATCAGCGGCATCGCGCGCTCCATGAACGCGGTCACCACCACCCGCCCCTCGGCGCCGTCCGGCACCGACTGCCCGTCCGGTCCGAGGATCTCCACGAGCAGCCGGTCCTCGGCGAGGTGGGCCCGCTGGTGGACGCACTCGTAAGCGATGTTGAGCACCTCGAACGCCGAGTACTCGTCGTGCACGGGTGCCCCGAACTCCCGCTCCATCAGGGCACGGTGCTCCGGGACGAGGAGTTCGGACTCCGTCATCACCAGCTTCAGCGTGCCCCGCAGCGTGGTGAGTTCGGCCGGGGTCAGCGCCCTCAGCAGGGCACGCAGATGCACCGGGTACCCGATGATCACCTGCGGTGCCGCGGCGAGCAGCTCGGCCTTGATCTCGCCCATGGGCCGGTCGGTGAGCAGCACGTGGCGGCGGAAGAGCCCGGCCTTCTGGAAGCCGCGCGCGGGCGGCGCGAACGGCCTGATGTGCGAGAGCCGGTCCGTGGGCAGGTAGCGCCCGGTCGCCAGGAACCGGCGTACGCACGAGGCCATGTGGTAGTCGTGGCTGTGCCGGTCGTGGACGACGGTGACCCGGCGTCCGGTGGAGCCGCTGGTGCGGAAGGTCGGTACGGTGCCCGGCACCACCCCGTCCGCGAGGAGTTCCTCCAGAGGCCGGCCCCGCAGGACCTCCTTGTCGATGACCGGCAGCTGCGCCACCTCGTCGAGGGAGCGCAGCGGTCCGGTGCGGTAGTCGGGGTCGTCCCGGTAGTACGGGACCCGCGCCCGGGCGTGCGCCAGCATCCGGTTCAGCGATGAGAGCTGGCGCCGGCGCAGTGAGCGCCGGGAACCGTACTGCCGGGCGAACGTGACGGGCACGTACCAGGCCTCTCGGAGGAACATCTCGTCAACTCCCCTTCGGGGGGCGGGCCGTCAGGCGGCGGTGCGGGACACGGCGGAGCGGCGCGGGACGAACCGGCCCAGCGCGCTGAACCAGCGGGTCGGGGCGAGCAGCACGAAGAGGGCGAGCACGACGTGCGTGATGATCAGCGCGAACGCCTCGTACTTGCTGGCCGGGTGACCGAGCCGGACCGTCATGTGGGAGGCCCAGGTCCACACCTCGGGGATGGTCTGCCACTGCGGGTCGGTGTGGTCGTTGACCGTGAGGTACGCGAGGTCCTCCAGGCCCGAGAGCATGAGCAGGAGCATCGCGTAGGCGAGCCGGCGCACCAGGTGGGCCGCACCGCCGCCGAGCCGGAAGCAGAAGGCGAAGGTCAGGATCAGGAACGGCGTCAGCGTCAGGACGTAGTAGTACAGCTCGGGGTGGTTCTCCGCGTAGAAGAAGATCTTCGGTACGAAGTAGGTGAAGTAGAGCAGGAAGCACAGCGGCACGAAGAGGTGCAGTCTCAGCTTCTTGGCCCACTCCGGGTCGAGCTGGGCGATCGCCTCGGTGGCGAGGACGAAGGGCACCAGCTTGAAGAGCATGACGGCGAGGCTCTTGACCTCGCGGTCGTGCGGCATCGCGAACCACACGACGCCGGCGAAGGCGAGGCTGAGCGCGGTCAGTATGAGGAAGGGCGCATGGCGCCGGAGCGTGGTCAACGCTTCTCCGTAAGCAGTCGGGTTCGAACGGGGGTCGCGGTCGCGGCCGCCGGCGGTGCGGGGTTGCGTGGAGCGTCGGGCTCCACGTCGAAGCGGAGCAGGGACCTCGCCCTGGCCTGCGCCTCCCGGAGCTCGCCGTAGCTGTCGGCGACCAGCAGCAGGTAGCCGAGCTTGTGACCCGCCTGGGTGTAGCGCCGCACCCGGTTGCCGGGGCCCGCGAAGAGCTTCAGCTCGGCGGTCTGCGGCAGGGCGCGGACCTCGTCGGCGCCCTCGACGGCGCGGAGGATGCCGTCGGTGTCCGTGGTCAGGATCTGCAGCGCCGTCTTCTTGTCGTGGCGGGCCTGCAGGTCGAAGGGGAGCCCGAGGGCGAGGCGGAGCGCGGCCTCGTAGGTGTTGATGCCGTAGGCGTGCCCAACGAGCAGCGGCATTCCGTTGCCGCCGAGCCGGGCGCCCATCTCGATGAAGCGGATCTCCTCGGTGCGGTCCACCACGAAGTCGAAGTTGACCGGGCCGTCCGTGTGTCCGAGCGCGCCGCAGATGTCCATGACCATGGAGCGCAGGGCGATCTCGGTGGCCGGCGCCAGCTCGGCAGGGACCATGTGGCCGGTCGTGATCATGTGGGGCGCCCCGGTGGTGCTGCGCTCGGTGACCGCGATGGTCCCCAGCTTGCCGTCGCGCAGGAACGCCTCGGCGGAGAGATGCCGGCCGAGCAGCATCTCCTCGACGATCACCTCGCCCGAGAAGGAGTACTTACGGGCCTCGGCGACGGCCCCCGACAGCGCGGCCTGGTCGGCGACGACCTGGACGCCCTTGCTGCCGGAGGAGTCGCTCGGCTTCACGACGACGGGCAGTGGCAGCGCCGCCGCGGCGAGCCGCAGCTCCACCGGGTCGGCGGACTGGATGTAGGCGTACGTGGGCAGCCCGAGCCGCTCCAGCACCTCGTGGAAGTACCCCTTGTCGACCGAGGCCCGGACCGCGTCGGGGGCCGGCTGGTGCGGGGTCTCCAGCAGCCGGCTCAGCTCGGCCACCGACTCCTGGGCCGCGTCGCTCGCCGGTGAGATCACCGCGGCGATGTCGAGGTGGCCGACCATGGCGGCGATCCGCTCCGGGGCCCGGGTGGTCATGCACAGGAACAGGTCGGCGGCGGAGGCGCCGAGGGCGTCCTGGCGCTGGTCGACACCGACGACTCCGTACCCGAGGCGGCGCGCCTCGTGGTAGGCGGGCAGTTGGTCCTCGCCTCCGCCCAGCACGAGGATGTGAGGCTTTGTCATGGCAGGTTCCCTGTCTGGAGCAGCGGCGCGGGTGCCGCCCGGCCGGTGGACTCGTTTCGGTAGGCGTAGAGGTCGTCCTGCGGCCGGACGGGCACGTTGGCCTCGCGGATCTGGTAGCGGGGCAGGCCGGCGCTGCCCCGCATGATCCGCACCATGTAGCGGGCGAGCAGGGCGATCGAGCCCAGTCCTGCTGTGTGCAGCACGACGGAGGCCAGGGCCAGCGGCCGGACACCGCTGCCCGCCGCCGTCAGCGTCACGGCCGCCGCCACGGCCCCCAGCGCCGCGAGGTAGATGAGGGCGAGCGGCCGGTAGGAGAAGCCCACGAAGAGATCGGCGGCGTGCCGGAACAGCTTCCCCAGCGACCATTTGGCCCGTCCCGCCGTGCGCGGCGAGTGCGCCGTCTCCACCGTGGTGTAGCGCGCGCCGATCAGCGGCAGGGTGGCGATGAAGTAGGGGGTGCTGACCTTGCATGCGGCGACCTTGCGGGCCACCGAGGTGCGCACCACCCGGAACACCGAGGCGTGGACGGGCAGTTCGATGCCGAGGATCCGGGTGGCGATGGCCTGGTGGGCGACCGTGCCCAGCCGGCGGTACCAGGGGTCCTGCCGGCTGGTCCGGACCGCGAACACCGCGTCGTAGTCCCCTTCCACGGCCCGCCGGGCCAGCTTGTGGAGTTCAGGGGGCGGGGACTGCAGATCGGCGTCGAGTTGTACGGTCCACTCCTTCGACGCGTACGAGAACCCGGCGGTGAAGGCCGATTCGAGTCCGAAATTGCGGGCGAACGAGATGTAGCTGACGCGCGGATCCTCGCGGGCGATCCGCTTGATGATTCCGAGGGTTCCGTCCGTGCTGCCGTCGTCGACGAAAAGGATTTCGGAATCCTCGTACTGGTACACCTCCTCCTTGATGCGCAGGTATGCCTGCTCTATGCATTCCTCCTCGTTGAAACAGGGCACCATCGCGGTGATCGAAAGCGTGGCAGGCATCCTGGCCATCGTCCGTCGCCTTTCTGTCCGCAACCCGGTCCGGGTCAGTCGAACATCGCATTCATCGTCTCGTGCGTGGCGGCCTTCTCCTGGTCCGCGCGGCTGGCCCAGCAGGTGTTGAGGATGATGCGGGTCTTGTCGGCGTTCAGCGGGACGGTGCGGTGCAGCGTGGTGTCCGAACGCAGGAAGTACAGGTCGCCCTTGGCGTGGCCGTAGCTGCGGATCGGGTGCTTCTGCAGGTATTCCTCGACGCGCGGGGCGTCCTTGTCCCAGTCGGTGTGCGGGATGCACTGCAGCATGCCGCCGTACTCCAGCGACGGGGCCTCGATCAGCCAGATGACGGTGAAGCTGAAGTCGCCCCAGTGCCAGCCGTGGGTGTCACCCTTCTGGTGCTGGCGGGTGACGATGTACTTCTCCTCGTCCCACGGGCAGCCCATGACCTCCTCCTTGGCCAGGCGGGACAGGAAGGCCTTGAGCGCGGGGGACTCGTAGACGGCCGGGATCAGCGAGCCGTCCGTGGCGATCGCCTTCTGGCCGACCGTGGACATGTAGCGCGGGGAGTCGCCGGTCTCCTTGAGACGGATGTCGATGCGCTTCTGGTGGGTGTCGATCAACTGGTGGGTCTCCTCGGCGACCGCGGCGAAGACCTCCGGCGAGACCAGGCCGGGGAGCTTGACGTAGCCCTCGCGGCGGAAGTGCTGGGAGAGCCCGAGCACCTCGTGGTCGTCGGCGAACCGTTCCGTGATGTTCTTCGCGATCAGCTCTTCGACATTCGCGGCGGTGATGGTGTTCTCGGACACGGTGAACTTCCCCTCGAATAGGAGCTGCGGAATCCCCGGTATCGCTGCGACTCTGCACCGGACCGACTCTCCGCTGTTGACTCCTCGATTCTTGTGAACGCCCTCGCGGTCCGGTAGTGCCGGCCTCATCGATTGCGCATGAGGAAGCCATGCGCCCACCGGACATGAAGATCTCACCTGCCGTATGAGGAACTCATGGACCGCCCCGCCATGAAATACACACGCTTGCAGGAGTTGGCCTGTTGCTGTCAAATCCCAAAAGAAGCGGGGGACTCATGGAGCTCCGCCACGGATATGCCGTGCAAATCCAGAGAGGAAAACAACGATGACGAGAACAGCGGTGGTGGCCGGTGGTGCGGGGTTCCTGGGCTCACATCTGTGCGAACGGCTGCTCGCGGACGGCTGGCAGGTCTTCTGCGTCGACAATTTCGTCACCGGGTCCCCCGAGAACGTGGCTCATCTCGTCGGCGACGCCTTCCGGCTGGTCGAGGCCGATGTCACGGCGGGACCACCGGCGATCGAGGGCCAGGTCGACGCCGTGCTGAACCTGGCCTCACCGGCCTCGCCGGCCGACTACCTCGAACTGCCCCTGGAGACCCTGCGGGTGGGCTCGGAAGGCACCCGGCATCTGCTCGACCTGGCCCGCGAGAAGGGCGCCCGGTTCGTCCTCGCCTCCACCTCGGAGACGTACGGCGACCCGCTGGTGCACCCCCAGCCGGAGACCTACTGGGGCAACGTCAACCCGGTCGGGCCGCGTTCGGTGTACGACGAGGCCAAGCGATACGCCGAGGCGATCACGATGGCGTACCGCCGCACGCACGGCGTCGACACGGGCATCGTCCGGATCTTCAACACGTACGGGCCGAGGATGCGCGCCCACGACGGCCGCGCCGTGCCCACCTTCATCCGGCAGGCACTCGATCAGCAGCCGATCACGGTGGCCGGCGACGGCTCACAGACGCGCTCACTGTGCTACGTGCCCGACCTGGTCGACGGCATCGTGCGGATGGCGGAGTCGGAGGTGGCGGGACCGGTCAACCTCGGGAACCAGGAGGAGATATCGGTCCTCAGGCTCGCCGAGTGGATCCGGGAACTCACCGGATCCACCTCCGACATCGTGCACGTGCCACGCCCCACGGACGATCCGTCGCTGCGCCGGCCCGACACCGCGAAGGCGCGCGAAGAGCTCGGCTGGACGGCGCGGTTCACGACGGAACGCGGTCTGACCGAGACGATCGACTGGTTCCGTACCCGGCTGGACACCGGGCTTCAGGGCCTGCAGCTCGCCGGTGCAGAGGAAATGTAGAACCTGCTGGCACCGTTCGGCCCGAGGTTCAACCGGATCGGGGGCAGGCGTGGTGCGTCGGGCGTCGGCGGTCGTGGAACGGCAGCGGTCAGAGGTTCACCCAGCCCTTGCTGGTGGCGAGCACCCCCGCCTCGAACCGGCTGCGCGCTCCCAGGCGTTGCGACAGATCGGCGGTGACGCGCCGGATCGTCCGGACGGAAACGCCCAGTTGGCGGGCGATCGCCTCGTCCGTCATCCCCTCCGTGAGCAGATCGAGCACGGCCCGCTCCGGCGGGGTCAGGTCGTTGCCGCTGTCGGCCGCGGCCTCGGCCGCGCTCTCACCCAGCGGCTGCGCCTGCTGCCAGGTCAGATCGAAGAGGGCGAGCAGTGCGGTCAGCGCGCCGGTGCCGTCCAGCACCAGCGCCCCCATGTCGGCCGCGGCCGGGTCCATCGGCACGATCGCCCTGCTGCGGTCGTAGATGAGCATCCGCAGCGGCAGCCGGGGCACGGTGCGCACCAGACCACCGCGCTCCCCCAGCCAGGCCACGTACTCCCTGGTCGCAGGAGAGTTACGACAACTGTCGAGGAAGATGTACCGAAGGCGTACGCCTCGGTCGCTGGTCGAGGTGTCCAGCGGCCGGGCGGCCTCCAGATGTTCCTCGCTCTGGCCTCCGCCCGGGACGAACGCCGCTATCTCAGTGGTACAGGTTTCGGCCAGATGCTCGATCTTCGACTGGATCTGGTCCATGGACCGCAGCTTCTGCACCTCGGTGACGTCATGCCCGCCGGTGGCGCGGATGTCGGCGAGCATCCCCGCCACCGCGACCCGGCTCGCCCTGATCTGTCTCTCGCGCTCCAGGAGTTCGGTCTCCTGGCTGGCGAGCAGCGACGTCAGGCCCAGCTCGGGGTCGACGGGACGGTCCGGGCCGCCGTCCGCCGAAGGCCGTACGAGCGACAGTGCGGCCAGCCGGTCCAGGGCCGAACGCGCACGCTCCTCGGTCCACCCCAAAGCCTCGGCAAGGCCGGAAACCGCCCCCGGCCCGTCCTTGAGCATGACGCGATACACCGCTTCTTCATCCGGGCCGATCCCCAATCGACCAAGCATGATTCCCCTCCCCCAGGGTGGCGGTGGGTCGCACCGCACATCATTCCCGAGCCCGCGTCCGTGGTCGGGGACGCGGGCGCACACGATACGCGATGGCGGAAACCGGACGGCGCTGTTTCCGGCCTCGGCGACACGGTTGTTACCGCCGGTGCCGATGACGGAAACACGGGCGGCGTGGTGTTCGGGGAACCGGTCGGGGGCGGCACGGCGGGGCGGTCATGTATCTCGTAGACGTCCGGCTGGAGTCCACCGCGCGCCTCTCCCCGACCGACGTCCGCACCCTGCTCTCGGAGGCGGCCCGTCCGGACGACGGGGTGGAGCACATCTACGTCCAGCCGGCGCCCTCGCCCACGGGACCGCTCCCCCGGGGCGCTACGCCTTCCCTCGACGTGGTGCTCTTCCTCTCCCACCTCACGCTGACCGAGTCGGAACGGGCCGCGGACGCGGTGCTGAGGCGCTGCACGGTCCGGGGCCTGCGGTTCAGGAGGCTCTCCGCGATGCCGCTGACGCTGCTCGTGGACCTGCTGGCCCTGGAGGGCTGACGAGAGGGGCGCCTGGCTGCGCCGGGGCCGGTGGGCGTGTCCTCGTCCTGCCATTGCAGGTCCCTGACATGGGAAACCCCTGGGCAAAGCTTCCGGCTCCGAGCAGAGTGGTCTCACCGGGACAGAGCGCCGGTCAAGGGGTAAAGGCGCGCAAACCTGGCCGATGCGGTCGGCCGGGGGGCCCGGATCACTCTGCTCAGCCGATGTTTCCAGGGGGACCCATGCAGACTTCCATCCGTGCCAAGCGCAAGACGGCGTTCGCGGCCGCCACGCTCGCCGCCGTCCTGGTGGGGACCGGGACGGCGGCCGGGGCGCTCGCCACCGCGGCGACCGGCGCCCACGGAGGACCCACGGGACACCCGGGCACGATCGTGGCCGACGGCACGCACGGCAAGCCCTCCCACGAGGCGAGGAACGGCAACATATGGGGCCCGTGACCGCGGTGACCTCCGCGGAGACGCTTCATCTGAACCTCCTCGGGCCGGTCGAGGCCCACCGCGGCGGCACTCCGGTCAAGCTGGGCGGGCCCAAGCCCCGCACGATGCTGGCCGCGCTGCTCCTCGCCCGGGGCCGGGTGGTGAGCGACACCAGACTGACCGCCCTGCTGTGGGACGAGCGCCCGCCCACGACCTGCCCGGCCCAGCTCCACACGTACGCCTCCCGGGTGCGGCATCTGCTCGGCCCCGGCGTCGAGGTGGAGCGCCGCCGCCCGGGCTATCTCCTCGGACTCCCCGACCGGGGCGTACGCGTCGACCTGCTGGAGTTCCAGGAGCGGGCGGCGCGCGGCGCCGAGGCCCTGGCCGCGGGCCGTGCGGCGACCGCCGCCGACGAACTGCGCCGCGCCCTCGCCGTCTGGCGGGGCGTGGCGCTGGGCGGAGTCTGCGACGCGCTCGCCGATGTCGAGCGCGACCGGCTGGAGGAGGAGCGCCTGGTCACCCTGGAGCGGCGTATCGACGCCGATCTGGAGCTGGGGCGGCACGCCGCACTCATCCCCGAACTCATCGCGCTCATCGCCGCCGACCCTCTGCGTGAGGGACTGCGCGGCCAGCTGATGACGGCGCTGTACCGGTCGGGACGGCAGGCCGACGCGCTCGCCGCCTACCGGGCAGCCCGGGCTACGCTCGCCGACGAGCTGGGCCTGGAGCCATCGGCCGCACTGCGCCGCCTGCACCAGGCGTTGCTGTCCGGCGATCCGGCTCTGCCGCCGCGTGTCCCGCGGACCTCGCGGGGCGCCGCGCCGAAGACGTCCGCGAAGCCGGCTCCCACCGTGGCACCGACGGCGTGGGAGCCGGAACCGGCCGCGGTGGTGGCGGCGGCGACCGGGCGAGCGTCCGTTCCGGCAGGTCAGGTGCCGGCCACGGCCCCGGCGCCGCACGGGGAGCGTCCTCTCAAGCCGGCCGAACTGCCGCCCCCACCCGCCGACTTCACCGGACGGGACCAGGAAGTGATGCGGCTGGGCACCGCGCTGACCGCCCGCCGGCCTCGCCGCCCCGATCAGGCGGTCCACGTGGTGACCGGAATGCCCGGCATCGGCAAGACGGCCGTCGCGCTCCAGACGGCACACCGCGTCAAATCCTCCTACCCGGACGGGCAGATCCACCTCGATCTGCGCGGCTCCGGCCCGCGGCCGCTGGACACGGCGGACGCGGTCGCCGCACTGCTGCGGCTGCTCGGCGTTCCCGCGGCGCGGATACCGGGCACCCTCGACGAGCGCGTACGCGCCTGGCGCACCCGTACCGCGGACAGGCGAGTGCTCCTGGTGCTCGACGACGCGGCCGACGAACGCCGATTGCGTCCGCTGCTGCCCGTCACCGACGGGTGCGCGGTGCTCATCACCAGCCGCTCGGGTCTCTACGCGCTGGAGGGGGTGAGCCGCACGGTACTGGGGCCGCTCTCGCCGCCCGAGTCCCGGAGCCTTTTCGACAAGCTGGCGGGGCGCCTGCGCACGGGCGCCGAACCCGCCTCCGCGGCCGCCGTCGTCGACGCCTGCGCCGGGTTGCCGCTCGCCCTGCGCATCGCCGGCGCGAAGGTCGCGGCACGGGAGCACTGGCCCCTGTCCCGGCACGCCGACCGGCTCACCGACCCCGGCCGGACGCTGGCGGAACTGGCCTTCTCCGACCTGTCGTTGCGCGACCGTCTGATGGAGGCGTACCACCGCCTCACGCCCTCCGCGCGCCGGGCCCTGCGATTCCATTCCGAGCTGGGCCCGCATCCGGTGCAGGCCCGCACGGCCGCCCGCGCCCTGGGGACCGGCCACGAGGAGGCCGAAGAACTGCTCGCCGACCTCGCGGCCGCCCACTGGGCCGACGTGGTCCGGCAGCCCGGCGGCTACGCGTACCGGATGCACCCCTTGGTCCGGCTCTTCGCCCGCGACATGCTGGCCGACGAGGAAGGCGCCGTCCCCCACGTGTTGCCGGTGCGCTCCTCCTGGGCACTGGCCAGAACAGGCGACACGGCCTGACGTCCGGTCCGCGAGCCCACCGAAGAACCCCCGAGAAACGAGGCAGGTCCGCTCATGCCAAGCCCTTCCGGTTTCAGCTATGAAGCCCGCGCCGACGGCACGATCGTCATCACCCATCGCGGCCGGAAGGCCGCGACACTGCGCGGCGACCGTGCCGCGCAGTTCGCCGCGGAGGCGGAGTCCGGCGACGCGCAGGAGGTGATGGCGCGCTGGACGGGCTCGTACAAGTTCGGCAACGAGCGCACCGCCCGCAACCACCCCAGGAACAAGGGACGTCGTGCCTGAACCGCCCCGGCGGCGCGGGCGGTCCCACCCGGACAACGGTGTCCACCGGAACAAGAGAATGGAATCGATTGATGACTGGCACGTCCCGCAGAATCGCCGTCTTCGGTGCGGGCTACATCGGCCTGGTCACGGGAGCGTGCTTCGCGGAGCTGGGTCACCGTGTCGTCGTACGTGACATCCGGCCCGAGCGGATCGGGCTGCTGAACTCCGGCGAAGTGCCCTTCTTCGAACCGGGCCTGGGCGACCTGATCAGCCAGAACAAGGAGCGGCTGGCGTTCACGCTGGACGTGCACGAAGCCGTACGCGACGCCGAGGTGGTCTTCGTCTGCGTCGACACCCCGCCCACCGCCTCCGGTGACGCCGACCTCTCGCGCGTCTGGGCGGTCGTCGACGCCCTCCGTGACGCCTCCCATCTCGTCGCGGTCGTCGTCAAGAGCACCGTGCCGGTCGGTACGGGTGCGCGCGTGCGCGCCGCCCTCGACGAGCGGGGGCTCGGCCACGTGGGATACGCCTCGAACCCCGAGTTCACCGCGGAGGGCAGGGCGGTCGAGGACTTCCTGCGCCCCGACCGCGTGGTGATCGGTGCCTCGGACGCCGGTGTCGCCCGGTGGGTGGCGGACCTCTACGCGGCGGTGGACTCCCCGGTCGAACTGATGGACGTCGCCTCGGCGGAGATGGTCAAACTCGCCTCCAACGCCCTGCTCGCCACGAGGATCACCTTCATCAACGAGATCGCGACCGTCTGCGAGGCGACCGGCGCGGACATCGGGCACGTGTCCCGCGCCGTGGGCCTCGACCACCGCCTCGGGCCCCACTTCCTGAAGGCGGGGCTCGGCTACGGCGGATCGTGCTTCCCGAAGGACTCACGCGCGCTGCGGGCCATGGCCAGCAACTCCGGCTACCCCTTCCAGTTGCTCAACGCCGTCATCGAGGTGAACGAGCTCCAGCCGAGGCGCGCCATCCAGCGGCTCAAGACCGAGCTCAACGGCCTGAAAGGCCGTCGGGTCGCGCTGCTGGGCATGACCTTCAAGCCGGGCACGGACGACATGCGCGAGGCCCCGAGCGCGATCATCGCCTCCCGCCTTCTCGCCGAGGGCGCCGCGGTCAGCTGCTGGGACCCGATGGCGCCGTACGCCGACGGCCGGCAGGAGCCCTGGTCCTCCACCACCCGCGTGCCGGACCCCCTCGGGGCGATGACCGACGCGGATGCGGCGATCCTGGTCACCGAGTGGCCCGAGCTGACCGATGTCGACTGGCCGGCCGCCGCCCGCCGGATGCGGAACCCGCTGCTCCTCGACGGCCGCAACCTGCTCGACCCCTCCGTCCTCCTGGCCGCGGGCTTCACCCACATGGGCGTGGGGCGGGCCACGCGATACCCCCGGTGACACACCCGGTCGTCCCGCTGCCCCAGGCTGTCGCCGGGCTGCCGGTACCGGACGACGCGATGCTTTCGTCGGTCCTGTGGGAGTGTCGGGCCGGCGTGCGGTCCGGCCGCGCGGTAGACGTCAAAGGGTGAGCGAACCCGAAGCCGGCGGTGAGGCTCCGCGACGCGCGGTCGACTACGAGGCGGTCTTCCGCGCGTCCCCCGGACCCGCGCTGCTGCTCACCCCCCGTCGAACGCCGCGACGAGGGCATCGGCGCGGGACCGGAGCGCCTCGCCCGAAGCCCCGCCGGGCACGGCGGCCTCGCGCCCGACAGCCTCGCCGACGCCCTGTTCGTCGTCCTTCCTCCCGCCGCCGACGGCCCTGATGACGACACCGCTCTCGTCGTCGTACGGCTCTGATCAGTGGCGTGACCATCACGCCGCCCGCGTGAGCGAGCGCCCGAGGCCCGGGAGCCGGAGCCGCGGGGGCCGGGACGGGCTCGTTCGTTCGTGCCACCGCGGCGAACGTCCCGCCGGTAACTCCGACGGTCGGCGCCGGTGGCGATCGACGGTGATGCGGTGGTTTGCTCGTACTGGTCGGGACGGATGTCCGGCACCGGCGTCCGTGAGGGAGAGCAGGCGTACGTCGTGAGTACTCCGCAGCACTCGTCGGGTCCTGCAGGGCCGCGCCTGGACGAGGCCGTGCTGGCGGCGCTCTTCTCGCAGTCGCCGATCGGCCTGCACATCATGGACACCGAGCTGCGGCTCGTACGGGTCAACGCGGCCGCACGGTTCATCCGGGAGATTCCCCTCGACCGGATGCTCGGCCGGCCGCTGCGGGACGTACTGGACGCCTTCGGCGTCGAGAACGCCGAGCACATCGACAGCCTGGCCCGCAGCGTGCTGGAGACCGGAAGGCCCCTGCTCGATCTGCGGTTCCGCGTGCGAAGCCCCCGGATCCCGTCCGTCGAGCGCATGGTCTGCGCGCACTGCTTCCGCATCCAGGACACCGACGGCACCGTGCTCGGTCTGGCCAGCGCCCTCACCGACATCACCGAGCGGACCAGGGCCGAGCGGCGGCTGAAGCTGCTGAACCGCGCCGGAACCTCGATCGGGACGAGCCTGGACGTCTTCCGCACCGCCGCGGAACTGTGCGAGGTGGCCGTGCCGGAGCTGGCCGACTCGGTCGCCGTGGACGTGCTGGACTCCGTCCTGCACGGCCAGGCCCCGACTCCCGGCACGGTGCCCGGGAACCTCACGCTGCGGCGCGCGGGTTTCCGCTCCTGCGCCGACAAGGCCCGGCACGGGGTGCCCGAGGTCGGAGAGGTGAGCGCCTACCCCCTCGGCAGCCCGTTCCGGGACGCCATGTCGAGTCTGCGGCCGTACCTCGGCCACCTGGATGCCGACGCCCCCTGGCTGGACCCGAAGCGCGACCGCGACGCACGGCTGCTCGCGGCGCGTGCCCACTCGATGCTGGTGGTGCCGATGTGCGCCCGCGGAGTGGTGCTCGGGCTCGCCTGCTTCTACCGATGGCGCAACACGACCCCGTTCGGCGAGCAGGACCTGGCGCTCGCACAGCAACTGGCCGCCGGCACCGCACTGTGCCTGGACAACGCCCGCCTCTACAGCCGCGAACGCTCGGTGGCGGGATTCCTTCAGCGGGGCCGGCGCTCCTCGGAGCTCCAGACGTGCACGGCCGTGGAGACCGCGCAGAACTCCCTGCCGGCCGGGGCGGGCAGCACCTGGGCGGACGTGATCCCGCTGTCCGGAGCCCGGGTCGCACTCGCCACGGGCGGCACCGCCGAGCACGGCATCGAGGCCGTCGCGGCCACGGCGGAACTGCGTGCCGTGATCACGGCGCTGTCCGACCTGGAGCTGCCGCCGGACGAGCTTCTGGAGCGGCTGCACGACCTGGTGAGCAGACCGACGCGGGGCTCCCGGGGTGATCCCGACGATCGGGCCCCCCGTCCCCTCACCTGTCTGTACGCGGTCTACGATCCGGCGACCCGTCGCTGTGCGATGGCCCGGGCCGGGCACCCCGCACCGGCCGTCGTGCACCCCGGCGGCGGCGTGGAACTCGCCGACATGCCCGAAGGCCCGCCCCTGGGTGAGGGGCTCGCCCAGTACACCGTCGCCGAGTGCGAACTCCCGGAAGGCAGCTCCCTGGTCCTCTACAACGAGGCCATGCTCCCGGCAGGCCCTGACGGTGCACGGCTTCCGCTGGACCGGGTACGCCACGCCGTCCGGTCCGCGGCACCCCGGGAGTCACTGCAGCAGATCTGCGACGCGATCTTCGACGAGGTGTCCGCTGCGCACCCCCGGCAGGACGCCTTCCTGCTCCTGGCCCGCACCCGGGCGCTCGACGCCGACCACACCGCCTTCTGGTCGCTGCCCAACACTCCCGAAGTCGTCGCCACGGCACGGAGACTCACCGTCGGCCAACTCGGCCGGTGGGGCCTCACGGACCGGGCGGACACCACCGCGCTGATCGTCAGCGAACTGGTCACCAACGCCGTACGGTACGCCGACGGCCCCATCGAACTGAGACTCGTCCGCGACCGGGCACTGACCTGCGAGGTCACCGACGACAGCAGCACTGCCCCGCATCTGCGCCGCGCCCTGGACAGCGACGAGGGCGGACGCGGCCTCTACATCACCGCGCAACTCACCGACCGCTGGGGCATCCGTCCCGGCCGCCGCGGCAAGACCATCTGGGCCGAACAGGCAGTGCCGGACGCCGCTCCCGGCCCGGGCACCGACGCCGATCCCGCGGGCGGGTGACCTACGTCCCCGGCCCTGAGGCGTCACGGCCGGGAACCGCGGTCATGACCGAAGTGTGAGGGGCCCACGGACGCCGCACCTTCACGTCCCGTCTCTCATCCCGGCATTCGTGACGACATGTCCGGGAGCACGGGATGCCACCGGCGGCAAACCTTCGCAGCAGCGTCACAAGCGCTGCGCAACAACGCCGGGGGCCGCCAGTAGCGTTACTGCCCACTCGATCCCGCGTGCGAACGCGAAACAGGTCGTCGGCGTCCCTGGCGACGCAGTCGGACCAGAAGGATTCGCAGATGGACTACTGCTCCACGTGCCGCCGGAACCTCAACGGGGCACTCGTGTGTCCGGGGTGCGGCGCATACGCTCCGGACATCGCCCCTGTCGGCGCTCGCCCCCACGGCGGGTTCGCCGACACCGGAACGGCGCGGCAGGCATGGCGTCCGCAGGAATTCCCTGCTTCGGATCCCTACTTCGGCACTCGTCATGCCGGCGCCGCACCGACCGGCCTCAGCGCATTCGACGACACGGAGGAGCAGGCTGGGCCGGCGGCGTCGCGCACCGATTCGGACGACGGCGACGGCCTCGATGGCACCGCGTCCACCGGCCAGGGCCGGGCGGCTCGGCGCCGGCAGCTGGCCCGCTGGAAGAAGAACCGGCGCCGGGCCCTGGCGGCGACGGCCGTCGCCCTCGTCGGCGGCGGCCTGACCGTAGCCGCGCTGCCGTCCGGCAAGCCCTCCACCAGCCACGCGCACGCGGCTCCGCCGCCGGAGCCGGTGACCGCGGAGACGTCCCGGACCGTGCCCACCGGCTCGTCGACGGAGCAGCCGGACACCACGGGGGCGCGGCATCCCGGCAGTCGGCCGCCGACCACGACCGGCCGGCAGCAGAACGCGACCGGCGTCACCCCGCCCTCCGCCGCGGCGACGAGCCGTCAGCAGGACACCGGCGCCACGGTCCTGCCCACGGCGCCGGCGGGCACCGGGCAGCACACCACACCCTCGCCGGCGCAGGGAACGCACGCGGGCAACGCCGAGGCCCCGGCGGCCGTCACGACCCCGGCTCCCGAGACGACGGCACCGGCGGGGTCCGACGACGCCCCCGGCACCGGCACCGGCACCGGCACACCGATCCTGGGCATCCTGCCGACATCGCCGCCGGGGCAGCCGTCCTCACCGGTGCAGGTGTGCCTGATCGGTGTGTGCATCGGCTGAACCGAGGTCCGTGGGGCCGGCCGGCGCAGGACGACCGGGCCGGAGGCGCGGTGCCAGCAGTTCGAGCGCCTGCTCCCAGCGGAAGTGGCCGGCGCCGCCGGCTGCCTCGGGCAGGCCGCGCTCATGGTCTCCGATCAGGACGCCCATCTCGCGCAGCCCGTCCAGGCTCCGCCGGTACGCGGGGTGGGCGGCCTGCGCCGCGTTCAGACACGGCAGCGCGGCGATGGGGACGCCGACGCCGTACGCCTCGCACAGGATGCCCAGCGCGAGGGTGTCGGAGATGCCGGCCGCCCACTTGTTGATCGTGTTGAACGTGGCCGGTGCCACCGCGATGGCGTCCGCCGGCGGCAGCGGCCGCGGGTCGCCGGGCCTGCGCCAGGCGGAACGGATCGGGTAACCCGTCTGCTCCTCGACGGCGGTCCGGTCGAGGAAGCCGAGACCCTGCGGGGTGGCGACGACGCCGACGTCCCAGTCCCGCTCCTGCGCGGCGGTGATGAGCGTGCCGACGTCCCCGGCGACACCGGCCGCGCACACCACGACGTACAGGAACGGCTTCTTCGGCCGATCACTCACGCGGCGACTCCCTTCGACGTCCTCAGCGGGCTGTTCGGTTCGGTGCGGGTCGGTCAGGGCGTGCCGACGCCGCTGAGGTAGAGCGCCCAGAGGACCGCGTACGGGACGAGGAGCAGGCCGGCCGCGCCCAGGCACGAGCGCAGTCGGCGTCCCGGTGCGAGCGGCAGCGCGAGGTTGACGAGCACCGCAAGGGCCAGGACGAAGACGCCGGTCAGCAGCAGGAGCATCATCATCGGACCGGCGTGGTCGAGCGTCTGGTAGTCGCAGTTCGTCGCCACGGGCACGTCGGCGGAACTGCGGCAGTCCATCGGCAGGTACTCGATGAGCAGCCACTGGACGCAGTACAACGGGGCGAGCGCGGGCACGCCCAGCACGAGGTTGGCCAGGGCGGAGGCCCACGGCGCCCGCCGTCGCGGCGTGCCCTCACCCGCTGCCGCCTCGCCAGGCGTCCGCACGGTGCGGTTCGTTGCCCTCATCCGCTCCCCCTCCGCCCGCGTCCCTGGCCGGTACTGATGATCCAGCATGTTCGGGCATCCGCGGTCGGCAGGACGTCACATCGGAACCACCGGTGGACCTATGAGCGCGATTGCGCCATATGTGCGCCCTCGCGGGAATCCCTAACGCTTTCTTGACACCCTCCCGAATCGCGGGATCGGGCGTACGGCGCGGCCACACACGCGCCGATCACCGACAGCCGCGAGGCGGCGCTATGCCCGGAGTTGAGGCGATTCATCGGCCTCGTAGCCCTCCTCCTCGCCCTTCCGCACCGTCTCACGCCTCCTCGCGGGCGCCCGGCATCCGCCCCTCGGCCCACGTGGGCTCACGTGGGTCGGCGAAGCCATCCCTGCCTACGCTGATCGAGCCGTCTTCCGCGATGGCCGAAAACGTTCGTCGTAGGTCAGGAGCACCGATGGCCACGCCCCTCCCCACTCGTACGAGCCGCTTTCGTGCGTGGATGCTGGAAGGCCTGTCCGACATGGCCAGGCACCAGAAGGGAGTGCCCGCCGCCGGGCCGCCGGCCGCGCACAAGGGGCAGCGGTGGTGGCGGGTCATGTGCCTGACCGGCGTCGACTACTTCTCCACGCTCGGCTACCAGCCGGGCATCGCCGCGCTCGCGGCGGGCCTGCTGTCGCCGATCGCCACCATCGTCCTGGTCGTCGTGACCCTGGCGGGCGCACTGCCGGTGTACCGGCGGGTGGCCGAGGAAAGCCCGCACGGCCAGGGCTCGATCGCCATGCTGGAGCGGCTGCTGTCGTTCTGGAAGGGCAAGCTGTTCGTCCTGACCCTGCTCGGCTTCGCCGCCACCGACTTCCTCATCACCATCACCCTGTCGGCCGCCGACTCCTCCATCCACCTGGTGGAGAACCCGCATGTGCCCGGCTTTCTGCACGGGCAGCAACTGCTCGTCACCCTGCTGCTGATCGCCCTGCTCGGGGCGGTGTTCCTCAAGGGCTTCCTGGAGGCGATCGGCGTCGCCGTCGCGCTGGTGGGGGCCTATCTGGCCCTGAACGCGGTCATCGTGGTGGTGGGCCTGTGGCACATCGCCACCGAGTCCCATGTCGTCACCGACTGGTCCACCGCCCTGACCACCCAGCACGGAAACGTTCTGGCCATGATCGGAGTGGCGCTGATCGTCTTCCCCAAGCTGGCGCTGGGCCTTTCCGGCTTCGAGACCGGTGTGGCGGTCATGCCGCACGTCGAGGGCGAGCCCGGCGACACCGAGGAGAAGCCCGCCGGCCGTATCCGGGGCACGAAGAAGCTGCTGACCACCGCCGCGCTGATCATGAGCGTGTTCCTGATCGCCACCAGCTTCATCACCACCCTGCTCATCCCGGCGAAGGAGTTCGAGCCGGGCGGCCAGGCCAACGGACGTGCGCTCGCCTATCTGGCGCACGACTACCTCGGCAGCGCCTTCGGCACGGTCTACGACGTCGCCACCATCGCCATCCTCTGGTTCGCCGGCGCCTCCGCCATGGCAGGACTGCTGAACCTGATGCCCCAGTACCTCCCCCGCTACGGCATGGCCCCGCACTGGGCGCGCGCCGTACGCCCCATGGTGATCGTCTTCATCCTGGTGGCGTTCCTCGTCACCTGGATCTTCGACGCCGACGTCGACGCCCAGGGCGGCGCGTACGCCACCGGTGTGCTCGTGCTGATCTGCTCCGCGTCGATCGCGGTGACCATCGCCGCCCACCGCGCCGGGCAGCGCAACTGGACGATCGGCTTCGCCGTCATCTCGGCGGTCTTCCTCTACACCACCGCACTCAACATCGTCGAACGCCCCGACGGCGTGAAGATCGGCGCCTGTTTCATCGCCGGCATCATCCTGCTCTCCCTGGCATCGCGGCTCGCCCGCGCCTTCGAACTACGGGTCACGGGCATGACGCTGGACCCCATGGCCGAGCGGTTCGTCCGCGACGTCTCGAATCGCACCGCACGCTTCATCGCCAACGAGCCCGGCCCGCGCGACATCGCCGAGTACCGGGACAAGATCCGCCAGATCCGCGCCGACAACGACATCCCGGCCGAGGACGACCTCGTCTTCGTCGAGGTCACCGTCGTCGACCCCTCGGAGTTCGAGGCGCATCTGGCCGTACGCGGAGAAGTGCTCCACGGCCGCTACCGCGTCCTCACCCTGGAGAGCTCCTCCATCCCCAACGCCCTGGCCGCGCTCCTCCTGCACGTACGCGACGCCACCGGGCGGCGTCCGCACATCTACTTCGAATGGTCCGAGGGCAACCCGTTCACCAACTTCCTCCGCTTCTTCCTCTTCGGGCAGGGCGAGGTCGCCCCCGTCACCCGCGAGGTGCTCCGCGAGGCCGAGCCGGACCGCGCGAATCGACCTCGCGTCCACGTCGGCTGAGCCGCGCAGCAGCCCGACGAGCGGCGTCGGTTATCGTCGGCGGAGGCCTGCGTTCCTGCATGCGTGCAGGGAGGCAGGCAGGCGGCGGAGGTGAACGTGACGGTGCGGCGGTACGGGCGAGCGGTGGGCGTGACGACGCGCCTCCTGCTCGTCGTCGTGCTCGCCCTCGGCGTGTTCGTCATGCACACCGTCGGGCACCCCGGCGAAGGCTCCGGCTCGGGGATGTCCTCCGCCACGCACACGACTTCGCACACGGCCGCCACGGGTGCGGTGCCGGCGCACGGGCACCCTGCGGACGCCCCGGGCATCGCCGTCATCATTCCCGGCGGCGGTCCCGTCACGAGTCCCGTCACGAGTCCCCTCACGGACGCGCCGCGACATGAGCCCGGCGGCATGGCCATGGACATGGCCTCGCTGTGTCTGGCCGTCCTCGGCGCCTGGGCCCTCGCCGCACTGCTGCACGCCGCGTTCGCGGGCCGGCGCGACCGGCTCGCAGGGCTCGCCTCCGCAGTCGTCGCCCACGTACGCGCCGATCCACCGCCACGCGCCCCTGACCTCGCACAACTGTCGATTCTGCGGACATAGGCCGGTCTCCCTGCGCGGGCGGTCCCTTTCGGACTGCCCGCCGAGACGCCTTTCCCTCAACTCGTTCGGAATCGACCACGAGGTACACAGTCATGACCACGTTCAAGCGCGCCACTCTGTCCGGCCGTGCCCATCTGCCCCGTATCCCCCGTCCGGCCCGTCGCGCCCACCTTCGGCCACCGCACCGCCGCATGGTGGTGACGGCAGCCGTCGCCGCCGGGGCCCTGCTGCTCGCCGGCTGCGGCGGGGACGGGACCACGGACTCCCGCGCCGCCGCCCCGAAGGCCACCGCGCCGACCGCCGTCGGCGCGTTCAACGACGCGGACGTCGCGTTCGCGCAGGGGATGATCCCGCACCACCAGCAGGCTCTGGAGATGGCCGAACTGGCCCCCGGGCGCGCGTCCGACCAGGAGATCAGGACGCTGGCGCGAGCGGTCGAGAAGGCCCAGGACCCCGAGATCAGGACCATGCGGTCCTGGCTCGGCGCCTGGGGTGAGCCCGAGTCGTCCGGCTCGGAGCACGGGGACCACGGCGGCGCAGGCACGGCCGGGATGATGTCCGAGCAGGACATGAAGGACCTCGGCGCGGCCAAGGGCCCGGACTTCGACCGCACGTTCGCCCGGATGATGATCGACCACCACAACGGCGCCATCGAGATGGCGAGGACCGAGCAGGCCGACGGCCGCAATGCCGACGCCAAGAAGCTCGCCGACGCTGTCGTGAAGGCCCAGTCCGCCGAGGTCGAGCAGTTGCGGAGCATCCTCGACCGGCTCTGACACCGGTCTCCCGTCGCTGTTCCGGGCCTTCGGCACGAGGCCCCGGAAGCCCGGATGCCCGGATGCCCCGGATGCCCGGAACAGCGGCACCCCCCTCCACACCCGGCCGACCGACACCGGCCAGGCGTCGCGATCCCCGGCCCCGGTGCCTGACATTCGCCTGATCGGCCGCCTTGAAAAGGGCCGGTACACCTATTGGCTGGCCCGGCGGGCAAGGCGCGTACCCGGCTTGTAGCGTCGGGCCACAAGCGGTGAAACGACCGAATTCTCCAGTCGGTGACCACCCGGCCGGCAACGGATCGGAACGACCCGGACGTGCTGCGGTGCCCACAGCCTGTGGACCGGAAGCGGAAAGGGAGAGAGTTGACACTCAGCAGGGTGACTTCCGCGGCGACCTCTGGGGTAGTTGCCCTGGCGATCTTCGTCAACCCCGTGCTCCCGGTCGCCGTCAAGGCCGCTCCCGACCATGCCCGCAGAATCGAGACGGCGACGCAGCGGCTCAAGGGTCGGCTCATCGAATGCACCTCGGGAAAGACCGGCCTGGCCGGGTCTCTCGTGCGGAGCATGGCGAAGTCGTTGAAGAATCGGGAGAGTCGATCCTCGATCACGCTGTACGACCGGACCACCCGTACGTCGTGCACCTATCGCGCCGACGCGCACTACGACTCCGCGAGCACGGTCAAGCCGATCGTCCTGGGAGCTCTGCTCCTGGCCAGAGGCACGCGCCTGACCAGGAGCGAGCGGGAACTCGCCAGGGAAATGATCGTGAGCTCGGACAACGACGCGACGTACGCCCTGTGGAAGGTACTGGGGCGCCACCACATCCAGGAATTCCTGGACGAGGCGGGAATGGACGACACCGGTCTGAACAGGGCGGGCGTCATGGGACTGACTCAGATCACCGCGAGGGACCAGGCGAAACTGCTTCGTCTGCTCACCGGTGACGACGACTCGGTACTGGATTCCGAAGAGCGCGCCTACATCCTGCGCCTCATGCGCGATGTGCAGGACGACCAGCGGTGGGGAACTCCGGCAGGGGCGCCGCCGGACGCCGTCGTCCAGGTCAAGAACGGATGGCTTCAGCGTTCCGAAAGCGGGATCAAGAACCCCTGGGACCGCGGGGACTGGAAAGTCCACAGCATGAGCGCCGTCACCGGATCCTCGTACGACTACGGCCTGGTGATCCTCACCGAGAACAACAGGGTCCCTGAAGGCGAGTCGCCGGATGTCGGCTACGAATACGGCACGCGGACGATCGAGCGCGTGGCGAAGGCCATCCACCACGAACTGAACCCGGAGCGGACACCCGCGCTCCACCAGGCGTCACGGCCCGTGGGAGCGACGCCCTCCGCGGCCGCGACGGTCAGTCCTGGCCTGGGCCCTCAGCGGGCCAGTCGAGGAAGCGGGCGCCGATGACCGCGGTCTGCAGGGTGTAGCGCTGCATCGGGTCGGCCGGATCCGAGCCGGTGAGGCTGTGGATGCGCGCGAGGCGGTACGTCAGCGCCCTGACGCTGAGGTTCAGTCTGCGGGCCGCCTCCGCCGCGACACAACCGGCGTCGAAGTAGACGTTCAGCGTGTCGAGCAGCGGACCGGCGCCGCCGCGGGCCCGCTGGAGAGGCCCGAGGACGCTGCCTATGAGATCGATCATCGCTGTCCGGTCGCGAGTGAGGACGGGGAAGACGAGCAGGTCGGCGGCGCGCAGCACGGGTGAGTCCAGGTTCATGCGGCCGGCCAGGTCGAGGGCGTTGAGAGCTTCCTCGTACGAGTGGACCACGCCGCCGGGGCCGGGGTGGGGCCGGCCGATGGCGACCTGGCCGCCGTCCGTGGCGGCGTGCGCGTGCTTGGCGAAGAAGGCCAGGATCTCGTCCTGGTCGCCCGGGGCGATGCAGACCAGCCTGCCGTCCTTGGTGGTGAGCAGTATGCGGCGGTCGGCGAAGCGGGTGAAGACGGCCTGCTCCACCCGGCGCAGGACGGAACCGGTCTCGTCGTAGGAGGCCGGGTCACCGGCCACCGCGACGGCGTGGGCGTGGGAGAGCCACAGCCCGAAGCGCTCCGCGCGCTCGGCGAGGCGGCCCAGGTCGCTGCCGCCGTAGAGCAGGTCGTCGATGAACTCGCGCCGGGCGGCCTCTTCCTGGCGTACGGCGAGACGCTGCGCACGTTCGTAGCCTTCGGCGAAGGCGTCGATGGCCTGTTCCACTGCCACGAGGACCGTGTCGGCGGCGGTGTTCGGCCAGGCGGCGCGGGTGGCGGCGAGGTGTTCGCCGACGAGGGTTCGCAGGCTGTATCCGGCCTCCGCGGCCTTTTCACCGAGCGCTCGGCGGGACTGCAGCTCATCCCGGTTGGGCCGGCGGCCCGTTGTGGCGACCTCGGCCAGGATCCGGGCATAGCCGACGAGGTACTCCTCCGCAACGGACTGCCGTGTCACGCGTCCCCCTGAATCTTGATGCGCCGATGACGAGTTCCGGACGCGAGGTTTCACCAGGGTGTCAGACCGGCGGAGGCACGTCCCCGTTGCGACTGCGGCATCAAGAACGCGTAAAGATTGCCGGAACCAGGCAATGTTCGAACCACCCCTCCTGTGTCAGCATCGAGATGGCCTCGGGAGTCCACGAGTACGGGAGGCGGGGGGAAGTGGGCTGGTTTCTTGGTCTCGGCATCGCCGGGCTCGTCCTGCTGGTGCTGGCGCTGATCTTCGACGGGGTGCTCGAAGGGATCTTCGACGCGCCGGCAGGTCTCGACGGGCTGCTGTCTCTTCCGGTGATCGCCGGGTTCGTGTCGATGCTCGGTTTCACCGGCGCCCTCACGCTCGGCGCCACGGGCCTGGGGACGGCCGCCGCGTCAGGGATCGGGGCCGTGGCCGGAGCCGGGGCCGGCTGGGCGACGTGGCGGTTCAGCCGGGCGCTGATGAGCGACCGTGGCGCCGACGCGCCACGTGGCGAAGACCTCGTGGGCAGCACGGGCACGGTGGTCACGGGCATCCCTGCCGACGGATACGGCGAGGTGCTGCTGTACCACGGGGGCCGGCCCACGAAGTTCGCGGCGAGAAGCTCGGCACCGGTGGCCCGCGGCGCCGAGGTGTGGGTCGAGTCGACTCCGTCGGCGACGTCCGTCGTGGTGCGACCCGTCGAACACTGACCCGGCGCCGAAACCCGGCGCCGAACCCGGCTCGAGGGCCTGGGCCCTGCCCGGCCGACCCGGCCGACCCGGCCACTGCGGCCTTCTGTCCGAACCGTTCTTCACGCTAGGGGATTTGCATGAGCCCAGTTCTCGCCGCCGTGGTGGGCATCGTCGTACTCGCCGTACTGCTCGCCCTCGTCGTCATCACCCGCTACAAGGTCGCAGGCCCCAGCGAGGCGTTCATCATCACCGGACGCCGCGGCAAGAAGGCCACCGATCCGGCGACGGGCCGGGTCTTCACCGACAACAGCGGCCAGAAGGTCGTCGTCGGCGGAGGTGTCTTCGTCGTCCCCTTCGTCCAGCAGAAGTTCACGCTCGACCTGTCCAGCCGGCACATCCCCGTCGCCGTGCGGGGAGCGGTCACCCTGCGCGGTGTGAAGGCGAATCTGGAGGGCGTGGCGATCGTCAAGGTCGGCGGGACCGAGGACTCCATCCGGGCCGCCGCCCAGCGCTTCCTGATGCAACAGAACGGCATCGTCGGCTTCACCCAGGAAGTGCTCTCCGGCGCGCTCCGGTCGATCGTCGGCCGGATGTCGGTCGAGGACATCATCCGCGACCGTGCGGCGTTCGCCGGACAGGTCGCGGAAGAGGCCGAGGCGAGCCTGTCCGGGCAGGGCCTGGTGCTCGACGCCTTCCAGATCCAGGACATCACCACCGAGGGCTCCTACCTGGAGGACCTCGGCCGGCCCGAGGCCGCCCGCGCCAAGCAGGAGGCGGACATCGCCGAGGCCGTCGCACGGCGGGCCTCGGAACAGGCGCGGCTGAAGGCCGAGGAGGAGATCGCGATCGCGCAGCGGACGTTCGCGCTCAAGCAGGCCGAGATCAAGGCGGAGACGGACGAGGCGGCCGCGAGGGCCGCCGCCGCCGGTCCGCTCGCCGAGGCCGACCGCCAGCAGGAGATCCTGAGCCAGCAGGAGAAGGTCGCCGAGCGGCGGGCCGCGCTGACGGACCGAGAGCTGGACACCCAGGTGCGCAAGCCCGCCGACGCCGCCCGCTACCAGGCGGAACAGGAGGCGGAGGCCCGTCGTATCGCCCTGGTGAAGGAGGCGGAGGCGGACGCCCAGCGCGCCCGTCTGACGGGTGAGGGCGAGAAGGCCCACCGTGCCGCGCTCGCCGACGCCGTACGCATCGAGGGTGAGGCGCAGGCCTCCGCCATCGCCGCCAAGGGCTCCGCCGAGGCCGAGGCCATGCAGAAGAAGGCCGACGCCTTCGAGCGGTACGGCGACGCGGCCGTCCTCCAGATGCTGGTCGAGGTCCTGCCGCAGGTCGTCGGGAAGGCGGCCGAGCCGCTCGGCGCGATCGACAAGCTGACCGTCATCTCCACCGACGGCGCCGGCCAACTGCCACGCACGGTCGCCGACAACGTCGCCCAGGGCATGGAACTGCTCGGCGCGACCACCGGTGTCGATCTCGCCGAGCTGCTCAAGGGCCTGACCGCACGGTCGGGCGGCAAGGCCACCGCCTCGCCCTCGGCGAGCGCGAACGGGTCGATCGAGATCACCGGTTAGTCCGGCCCGACGGGGGACGGGGGATAGCGGGGGGACGGGGGAAGCCCGGGCCCGTGCGCACGCCGACGCGAGCGCACGGGCCCGACGCACACCCGCTGCGGCGGACACCCGACGGGACCGCCCTCAGGGGCGCCGCCAGGTCTCGACGTCGGACACGACCTGCTCGCCGGTCGCGAGGTCCTTCACCTCGTGCGGACGGCCCTGCGCGAACGGAGGGAACCACACGAACGGAATGCCCTTGCGCGAGGCGTACCGCACCTGCTTCGCCACCTTGTCCGGCTGGTGGTACAGCTCCACGTTGAGCCCGCGCCCACGCAGTCGGCCCGCAGCCTGCGCGGCGGCACCGCGCTGCTCGTCGTTCGGCACCACGACCAGCACGTCGCTCGGGGACGAGGGCCCCGTCTCGAGCAGTCCTTCCGCCAGCAGCTTGGCGAAGATGCGCGTCAGTCCGATCGACAGACCGATGCCGGGCAGGCTGCGGCGGATGAAGGAGCCCGCCAGGTTCTCGTACCGTCCGCCGGAGCAGATGCTTCCGTAGGCCGGCCAGTCGGTGAACTTTCCCTCGTAGACCGTGCCCGTGTAGTAGTCCAGCCCGCGGGCGATCGACAGGTCGGCCACCACGCTGCCGCGGGGCAGGTCGCCCAGCGAGTCCATGACGAAGGCCAGTTCGTCCAGGCCCTCGGAGAGCAGCTCCGAGCGGACGCCGATGGCCGTGATGTCCTCCACGACCTTCGCGTCGGTTCCCCGGAGCCCGGCCAGCTCCATGCACGCACCGATCTGCCTGTCGGTGAGACCGACCTTCTTGGACAGCAGCTCGCCGACGCCAGGGACCCCGATCTTGTCGATCTTGTCGACCGTACGGATCACCTCCAGCGGATCGTCGATGTCGAGGCCCTGGTAGAAGCCCTGCAGGACCTTCCGGTTGTTGACGTTGAGGGTCCAGGCCGGGAGGCCGAGGCTCGTCATGACGTCGTGGACGATGCGCGGCAGTTCGGCGTCGAAGTGCAGCGGCACCTGGTCGACGTTGATGACGTCGATGTCGCACTGCGTGAACTCCCTGAAGCGCCCTTCCTGGGCGCGCTCGCCGCGCCAGACCCGCTGGATCTGGTAGCGCTTGAAGGGGAAGACCAACTCGTTGAAGTGCTGGGCCACATATCGCGCGAACGGCACCGTCAGATCGAAGTGCAGGCCGAGCCTGGCGTCGGACCGGTCGTCCGCGTCCTCCTGGAGCCTGCGCAGCGTGTAGACCTCCTGCGAGGTCTCCCCTTTCGCCATCAGCGCGTCGAGGGACTCCACGGACGGGGTCTCGACGGAGCAGAAGCCGTACCTCTCGAAGCCCGCCCTGATCTGATCGAGCCAATGCTGTTCGACGATCCGCACCTGGGGGAGCCATTCCGGGAAGCCGCCGATAGCCGCGGGGCGTACCACCTGCTGGTCGGTCATGCGCTGCTCTCCTTGATACCGGGACGAATGGCCATGCTACGGGGCAGTGTTCCGCCGGACCGGCCGTCGAGCCCGCCGTCGACCGTGCGCCGGATCCGCGTGCGGATCGCACAACTCCCGCCGGGGTGAGGGAAGCTGGGAGGCGTTTCCCGGCGCTTGAACTGAAACCGCCTCTGGGCCGTACAGGTAACCGCGGCCCCGGCGTCCCGAGCCGCCCGCGCCAACCACCGGGCCCCGCGCGGAAGGACCTTCGGGTGTCGCTCTTGACACGCTCTCGCCAGGTACTGGACACCGACACGGACAGGGACACGGAGGCCGGGAAGGAGAGCCCACCGCCGCAGCGCCGCCTCACGGTGGGGCGCCTGACCACGGCACTGGCCGTGCTGCTGGTGCTGCTCGCCCTCCTCCTGCCGAACAAGCTCCCCTACATCACGCCCGGCGTCTTCACGCGCATCCCCGTGGAAGGGCTCTTCGGCACCGCCTTCCTGCTCGTCCTGCCACCGCGGGCGCGGCGCGGCGTGGCGGTGCTCGCCGGCGCGGGGCTGGGCGTGGTGACCGTCCTGAAGTTCCTCGACATGGGCTTCTTCTCCGTCCTCGGCCGGCCGTTCGACCTCGTGCTCGACTGGGCGCTGCTCGACGACGCCGAGTCGTTCCTCGAGGACGCCATCGGCCCGGCCGGCGCGATCGGCGCCGAGATCGGGCTCGTGGTGCTCGTCCTCGCCCTGCTCATCCTCATCGCGCTGGCGGTCGTCCGGGTGAGCGATCTCGTCGTCCGGCACAGCGCCGTCGCGGCCGGGGGCACTCTCGTACTCGGAACCGCCTGGATGGCCTTCGCCGCCCTCGGATTCCACACGGCCGTCGGGCTGCCGATCGCCTCCGGGAGCACGGCCGGCCAGGTCCAGGACCGTGTGCACCAGGTACGGGCGGGCCTGCGGGACACACAGGAGTTCGCCGAGGAGTCCGCCGCCGACGCGTTCCGCGACACCCCGCCCGACCAGCTGCTGACCGGGCTGCGCGGCAAGGACGTCATCTTCGCCTTCGTCGAGAGCTACGGCCGCAGCGCGATCCAGGACCCGGAGATGGCGCCGGAGGTCGACGCGGTGCTCGCGGACGGGAACCGCCGGCTGCGCTCGGCCGGGTTCTCCTCCCGGAGCGCCTTCCTCACCTCCCCCACGTACGGGGGTCACAGCTGGCTGGCCCACTCCACCTTCAACTCGGGCCTGTGGATAAGCAACCAGCAGCGCTACCGCACCCTGACCTCCAGCGACCGCCTCACCCTCACGAGCGCCTTCCGACGCACGGGCGCCTGGCGGACGGTCGGCATCATGCCGGGTGTGACCCGGTCCTGGCCCGAAGGGAAGTTCTACGGCCTCGACAACGTCTACGACTCCCGGCAGCTCGGGTACGAAGGCCCCAAGTTCAGCTGGACACCCGTACCCGACCAGTTCAGCCTGGCGGCGTTCGAGCGTCTTGAGCACGGCAAGCCCGGACACCCGCCGCTGATGGCCGAGGTCATCCTCACCTCCAGCCACAACCCCTGGGCGCCGATCCCCAGGATGATCGGCTGGGACGAACTCGGGGACGGCTCCGTCTACGACTCCATCAAGGAGGAGGGCAAGGACCCCACGGAGGTGTGGAAGGACGACGCGCAGGTGCGCACCGAGTACCGGCGCTCCATCGAGTACTCGCTGAACAGCCTCATCTCCTACGTGGAGAAGTACGGCGACGAGAACACCGTCCTCGTCTTCCTCGGCGACCACCAGCCCGTCACGACCGTCACCGGCGGCAGGCTCGGGCGGGACGTACCGGTCTCGGTCCTCGCGCGCGACCCGGCCGTGCTGGACCGGATCGCCGGATGGGGCTGGCACGACGGGCTGGGGCCCGGCCCGGACGCCCCGGTCTGGCGCATGGACACCTTCCGCGACCGCTTCCTGGCGGCGTACGGCCCGGGCGGCGCCACCGGCTCCGGGGTCACACCCGCTCGTGCGTCACGGCCCGGGCCACGGCCGGCCGGGCCAGCGGTGCCCCCTCACGGACCCTGAGGCACCACAGCCCCCTGATGTCCCGTCCGAAGGACCAGACGAGCGACGCCAGCGCCGTGCCGACCGCCGCGTAGGCGGCCGGCATCGGGAGGATCCCGGCGGTGGCCACCAGCAGGACGATCCCCTGCACCGCGGCCACCGTCTTGCGGGCCATGCTCGGCGGCAGCGGCCCGTTGAGCCACGGCAGGGCCCGGGCCGCCACCACGAAGACGTACCGCATGGCGCCGATCAGGAGCACCCAGGCGCCCAGCGACATGGCCACGTGCACGCTCAGCACCAGGATGAGGAAGGCGTCCGCCTCCATGTCGAAGCGTGCGCCCAGGGCGGACTCCGTCCCGGTGCGCCGGGCGACCTGGCCGTCGACCGCGTCGAGGACCAGCGCCACGGTGGTCAGCGCGACCAGCGTCGCGACCGGGGGCGCGCTGACGAAGGAGTCCGCGACCAGCGCGGTCACACCGCCGACGAGGGTCGTACGGGCCAGGGTCACGCCGTTGGCGGGACCGAACGGCCGGGGCGGCCACGACCGGTGCAACGCGCGCGTGAGCAACGCCCAGGTGCCCACGGTGAACGCCAGCCCCGTCAGCCAGCCCACGGCCCCCAGTCCTGCCGAGGCGCCCAGAAGGAGCAGCAGCAGGGCCTGGGCGCCGGCCCCCGCAGCCGTCTCCGTGCGCCACACCCGTGTTTCGAAAGCGCTGCTCAGGGCCACCGTGTACCACCCTCCGGCTGAGTGACAGAGTCCATGACCGCCGCGTAGCGTGTGCGCGGTCTCATGATTTTCAGAACGTAAATCGACACCCGAGCGTTCAGCAGGAGGACGCCGATGGAGCTCGCCGCCCGTGCCTTCTGGCTCACTTCCCCGGGTCACGGCGTGATCCGGGACGTCGCCCTGCCCGAGCCCGGCGATGACGACGTGGTGGTGCGCACGCTCTGTTCCGGGGTGAGCCGGGGCACGGAAAGCCTCGTCTTCCGCGGCGGCGTACCGGAGAGTCAGCACTCGGCCATGCGGGCGCCGTTCCAGGACGGCGAGTTCCCCGGACCCGTCAAGTACGGCTATCTCAATGTGGGCATCGTCGAGGAGGGGCCGCAACATCTCGTCGGCCGTACGGTCTTCTGCCTCTATCCGCACCAGAGCCGGTACGTCGTGCCGGCGAGCGCCGTGACGCCGGTGCCGGACGCCGTCCCCGCCGGGCGGGCCGTGCTGGCCGGGACGGTGGAGACCGCGGTGAACGCCCTGTGGGACGCCGCGCCGCTGGTCGGCGACCGGATCGCCGTCGTCGGGGCCGGCATGATCGGCGCTTCCGTCGCCGCGCTGCTGGCCAGGTTCCCCGGCGTCCGCGTCCAGCTGATCGACGCCGAACCCGCGCGCGCCGCCGTGGCCACCGCGCTGGGCGTCGACTTCGCACTGCCCGAGGACGCCCTGGGCGCCTGCGACCTCGTCGTCCACGCGAGCGCCACCGAGGCCGGGCTCACGCGTGCTCTGGAACTCCTCGCCCCGGAGGGCACCGTCCTGGAGCTGAGCTGGTACGGCGACCGCCGGATCAGCGTGCCGCTCGGCGAGGCCTTCCACTCCGGGCGGCTGGTACTGCGCGGCAGCCAGGTGGGCAGGGTGTCCGAGGCCCGCCGCTCGCGCCGCAGCTTCGCCGACCGGCTGGCGCTGTCGCTCGAACTGCTCGCCGACCCCGCCTTCGACGCCCTGGTCACCGGCGAGTGCGCCTTCGAGGACCTGCCGAAGGCCATGGCCGAGATCGCGGCGGGCGAGCTTCCCGGGCTGTGCCACCGCGTGCTGTACGACGCGGCCGCCACCGGGGACCGGGCCTGACGCTCACCGGCGGTCACGCCTGACGCTCCACCGCGGACCGGGGTCCGACACGCCGCCGTGGATCACGCCTGACACGCGGATGAACACGCGGCATGCTCCAGCCGTAGTGAAGGGCAGGAACCGCAGGCCAGATCCATCGGACCCGGAGGTCACAGCCGTTGTTCAGCGTCACAGTCCGCGAACACCTCATGATCGCTCACAGCTTCCGCGGCGAGGTCTTCGGACCCGCACAGCGACTGCACGGAGCGACGTTTCTGGTGGACGCCACCTTCCGCCGCCCCGAGCTGGACGCCGACAACATCGTGGTCGACATCGGACTGGCCACCAGTGAACTGAACGGCGTGGTGGGCGCGTTCAACTACCGCAATCTCGACGACGAACCCGCCTTCGCCGACGTCAACACCTCGACCGAGTACCTGGCGAAGGTCATCGCCGACCGCCTGGCCGACCGGGTGCACGAGGGGGCGCTGGGCGAGGGAGCACGCGGCCTGACCGGCATCACGGTCACGCTGCACGAGTCCCACATCGCCTGGGCCAGTTACGAGCGGACTCTGTGAACGAGGCGGCCGGGACACCGGTGCCCGAGCGTTCGGTCCGGATCGTGATGCCCGGCACCGTCGACGACCCGGCCGCGCCGAGCGGAGGCAACACCTACGACCGCAGGGTGTGCCGGGAGCTGCCCCAGCTCGGCTGGCAGCTCCACGAGCACACCGTCACGGGCGACTGGCCACGGCCCGGAGCCGGCGCACGCGCCGAACTGGCCCGGGTGCTCAGCGAGTCGCCGGACGGCGGCCTCGTCCTTCTCGACGGACTGGTCGCCTGCGCGGCGCCCGACATCGTCGTCCCCGAGGCCGAACGGCTGCGGCTGACGGTGCTGGTGCATCTGCCGCTGGGCGACGAGACCGGGCTCGCCCCGGAGTCGGCGGCGGCGCTGGAGGCCGGGGAAGGCAGGACGCTGCGGGCAGCCGCGGCGGTCGTGGCGACCAGCGAATGGGCGGCGCGCAGGCTCGTGGAGCTTCACGGGCTCGCCCCCGGCCGGGTCCATGTCGCCGCCCCGGGAGCTGATGTCGCGCCCCTGGCGAACAGCACGAACGGCAGTCCGGCCGGTGCCCCGTACGACGACGCCGACAGCGCCGCCCCACGACTGCTGTGCGTCGCCTCGGTGACCCCGCGCAAGGGACAGCACGAACTGGTGGAAGCCCTGGCGGCCGTCGCCGGCCTGGCGTGGAGCTGCGTACTCGTCGGCAGCCTGGGCCAAGCCCCCGACTACGTCGCCCGGTTGCGGGAGCTGGTCGACGAGCACGGCCTCGGCGACCGGGTACACCTCGTCGGCCCCCGGACCGGACCCGAGCTGAACGCGAGCTACGCCGCCGCCGACCTCCTCGTGCTCGCCTCGCACAACGAGACGTACGGCATGGTCGCGACCGAGGCGCTCGCGCGGGGCGTTCCCGTACTCGCGACGGCCGTCGGCGGACTCCCGGAAGCGGTCGGGCGGACACCCGACGGCAGCGTGCCGGGCGCCCTCGTACCGCCGCAGGACCCGCCGGCCCTCGTGGCGGCGCTGCGTCACTGGCTCGCCGAGCCCGGCGAACGCCACCGTTCGAAAACGGCCGCGCGCCGGCGGCGCACCGCCCTGGCCGGCTGGGAGACGACGGCGCGGAGCCTGGCCAAGGCGCTGGAACAAGTCCGGCTGAACCCCCTGGAGGCCGTGTGAGCGCCACCGATGTCACCCGTTTCGCCCCGGAATGGCTGGCGCTGCGGGAGGCCGCCGACGCCGCGGCCCGCGCCGTCGAGCTCCTCGATCCGCTGCGGCAGGGTCTGCGGGTTCCCGCGGACGCTTCGCGGCTGCCGGACGAGGACGCGACGCTGGTGATCCGCGACCTCGGCTGCGGCACCGGTTCCATGGGGCGCTGGCTCGCTCCCCGGCTGCCAGGCCCCCAGCACTGGATCCTGCACGACCACGACCCGGCGCTGCTCGAACTTGCCGCGACACGGCTGCCCCGTACGGCCGACGACGGCAGTCCCGTGACCGTGACGACGGATCGCGGTGACGTCGCCCGGCTGACCGCGGAGGGTCTCGCCGGCACCTCGCTGGTGACGGCCTCCGCCCTGCTGGACCTGCTCACCCGCGAGGAGCTGGACGGGCTCGTCGCGGCCTGCGCCGGCGCCGGCTGTCCGGCACTGCTGGCGCTGTCCGTGGTGGGACGGGTCGATCTCGCCCCGGCGGACCCGCTGGACGCCGAGATCGCCGACGCCTTCAACGCCCACCAGCGCCGGGTGGACCAGGGCCGCCGGCTCCTCGGACCCGACGCCGTCGCGGCGGCCTCCGTGGCCTTCGCGCGGCGCGGCATGACCGTACAGGTGCAGGCGAGCCCGTGGCGGCTCGGGCCCGAAACGGCGCCGCTGACGGCGCAGTGGCTCCGGGGCTGGGTCGGCGCCGCCGTCGAGCATCGGAGCGACCTCGCGTCGCGCGCCGACGCGTACCTGCGACGCCGTCTGGAGCAGTGCGAGGCGGGCGAGTTGCGGGTCACGCTGCACCACAGCGATGTGCTGGCCCTGCCCCGGCCGGCGGGCGGCACCTCGTGATCCGGGCGGACGGCGCGGTCCGGGCCGTACGGGCGCTGCGCGCACGGCTCGGCATGCTGGCCGGGGCCGCCATCCTCGTGGCGATGCTGTGGTGGCAGGGCACCGGCGCCTTCCTGGACGGCCTGCACGGCATAGACGGCCCCACGCTCCTGGCGGCCCTCGGGCTCGGTCTGTTCACCACCGTGCTCAGCGCCTGGCGCTGGTGCCTGGTGTCACGGGCCCTGAACATGCGGCTGCCGCTGGGCCGGGCCGTCGCGGACTACTACCGTGCCCTGTTCCTGAACGCGGCGCTGCCCGGCGGCGTCCTCGGCGATGTGCACCGTGCCGTACGGCACGGCCGGAGCACCGGTGCCGTGGGCCGGGGCGTCCGCGCGGTCCTGCTCGAACGGATCGCTGGCCAGGGGGTCCTCGTCGCGGCCGGTGTGGCGCTGCTGATCGCGCACCCGTCCCGGCCCCTGGTGGAGGCCGGCCGCTTCGCTCGACACCTCGTCACGACACCGGCCACCGCGGCGTTGCTCGCCGTGCTGTGCGGCGCGGCGGCCGCGGCCGTCGTCCGCCTCCGCGGGAGGCGGGGCACCTCGCGCTGGCGCCGGGCGGTCCGCACCACGCTGACCGAGGCACGGCTCGGGCTGCTCGCCCGGCGCAGCTGGCCGGGGGTGCTGATCTCGTCCGTGGCGGTACTCGCCGGCCATCTCGGCATGTTCCTCCTCGCCGCCAGAGCCGCCGGATCGACGGCGCCCGCGGCCGACCTGCTGCCGCTGATGCTGCTGGCGCTGCTGGCTATGGCGCTGCCGCTGAACGTCGGCGGCTGGGGACCCAGGGAGGGCGTCACCGCCTGGGCCTTCGGAGCCGCGGGTCTGGGCGCGGCCCAGGGGCTGACGACCGCCGTCGTGTACGGGCTACTGGCCTTCGCCGCGAGTCTGCCCGGCATCGGGGTGCTCGCCGTCCAGTGGTTCGCCGGGATGCGGCGTCCGCAGATCGAACTCGAAGAGGGTGTCCTCGCCGAGGAAGGCGCGGCGCGTCGGCGGACGGAGCGCGTCCCCCATCAGTTCGGGGCCGGGGAAGCCCAGTCCCGGGACGCCGTCGCCGATCAGGACCGGTGCGACGGTGACGTAGAGCCGGTCCAGCGCACCCTCGTGGAGGAAACGCGACACGGTGACGCCGCCGCCCTCGACCAGCACCCGGCCGAGGCCGCGCAGCGCGAGCTCGTGCACCAGGCGGCCCGGGGCGAACGCGGCCCTGTCGGGGAGGGTCAGCACGTCGACTCCGGGCATCCGCTCGGCGTCAGGACCGGCCTGCCCGCGCTCGCTGTCGGCGCCCACCACCCACAAGGTGGGAGCCGCGCCGTCGGTGAACACCTGGCGCCGCAGCGGCACCCGGCCGTGCGGGTCGAGGACGACGCGCACCGGGTTCGGTCCGGTGCAGGCACGCACCGTCAGCCGGGGATCGTCCGCGACGGCGGTACCGGCACCGACGACCACCGCGTCGGCGAGCGCGCGCAGACGGTGCAGATGCTCGCGGTCCTCGGCTCCGGTGACGTAGTCGGCGTCGCCCTTCCGGGTCGCGATGAAGCCGTCCAGGCTCTGGCCCAGCTGGGCGAAGGTGAAGCGGGGGCCGGCCAGGCACAGCGACAGATAGCGGTCGGCGAGGACGTCCGCCTCGTCGGAGGCGTTCCGCCATACGTGCCGGCCGTCCGTGTCGCGGTGCAGTCCGGCGGCGTCGGCCCGCTCCTGGGACCGTATGGCGAGCAACTGTTCCCAGGCGCCCGGCGCGTCCAGCGGTCCGGCGCCGGAATCCTGCCCGGCGGCGCGGCCGGTCACCGGGTCACCTGCCGGGCGGGGGCCGGGGAGTCGGCCGCGGTGGCAGGCTCCGCCGGGAACGCGCCCGAGGACTCCGCCGGGACCATGAGCGAGAAATACCCGGCGAAGGAATCCACGAGTCCGGCCAGCAATTCCTTACCCTTCTCGGCCGATGCCAGGGACGGACGGCCGACCACGCCGGTCTCCGTGTAGGCCCGCAGACCAAGGGTGAGCAAATGCTCCCGGTCGTCGGCGAGGAAATCGGAGGTCATATGTCCGGGGCGAACGAGTTCCGGCTGCTCGTGCAGCAGGATCGACGTCTCCACTTCACCGGCATGCATATCGCTGTGCGACGGCGTCCGTACACCGGCCCGGTCCCGCGCCGCACTCCAGTCGGCCGAACCGGGAAAGAGCGCCATTCGGGTGCCGCTGCCCGCGGATTCCTGAACCACGTTGCGCAGCACGTAGTTTCCACCATGTCCGTTGATCAGAATCAGATTGCCGATTCCGGAGCGGCGAAGGGATTCGGCGATGTCCCGTACGACAGCATGGAGCGTCGTGGCGGAAATGCTGACGGTGCCCGGCCAGGCCGCGTGCTCGTGCGAGCAGGAGATCGTCACCGGGGGAAGCCGCAGGACCGAGTACGCGGCGGCGACCTCCCTGGCGATCGCGCAGGCGATGACCGTATCCGTCAACAGAGGGAGGTACGGACCGTGTTGCTCGAAACTGCCGATGGGAAGGACGGCGGCATCGGCACGCAGCGAACCGGCGTCCGCCGTCGTGTCCCACGGCAGCAGTCCCGGCTCCGGCGGTCGCACATGCGGGCCGCTCATGTTCCCGCCCCTTTCCTTCTTCGCTCTTTATTCGTTCCACGAGATACGGCCGGTCCGAACCGGCTGAATCGACAGACCGGTTGAGATCTCCTCACCGATTCCGAGTTCCCCACCAGAGGCTACCCGATAGGATCCGGCCATGACAGACAGCGATGGCACGCTCCGCGAAGGCGTGAGTTCAAAAGACACCGAACGCATGGCAACTGTCCAACTCTCCACCAAATACGGTGTTTTCCTTGCCATCGGCTACCTGGATCGCATTCGCGGTGACGAACAAATAGCGTTGGTGTACGGCGACATCGAGGGTGACGACGCGCTCACCCGCCTGCATTCGGAGTGCCTGACCGGGGACGCCTTCGGCTCCCGGCACTGCGAGTGCGGGGACCAGCTGTCCGCCGCGCTGCGGGCCATCGTGAGCGAGGGACGCGGCGTCCTCGTCTACCTCCAGGGCCACGAGGGCCGGGGGATCGGCCTGCTGGCCAAGCTCCGGGCGATGCAGCTGCAGGCGGAGGGGCTCGACACCGTGGAGGCCAACCTCGCGCTCGGGCTGCCGGTCGACGCCCGCGACTACGGGGTGGCGGCGGACATCCTGCACGACCTGGGCGTGCGGTCCGTACGGCTGATGTCGAACAATCCGCGCAAGCGTGAGGCGCTGCAGCAGCACGGCATCAAGGTCACCGAACAGGTTCCGCTGCTGACGCAGCCGAGCGAGGAGAACATCTTCTATCTCCGGGCCAAGCGCGAGCGCCTGGGCCATCACCTGCCGCACCTGGACCGCGCCGCCGACCAGTCGTGAGCCGGCGCGGCTCCGCCCGTCGCGCCGGGCGGGCCGCCGCGGCGAACCGTTCGCCGGCACGATTCGCCGCCCGGGGCCGCCGGGGCCGCCGTCGATGATCACTCCGGCGGCCGAACACCCGGCGGCCGCACCACTCCCGGTGACCTTATGGGGTACTTTGTCCATCTATGAGGCGAGTGCGCACATGAGGATCGAGAGTTGACGTGAACATCCTCCCCTCACCGCGCCGGGCCATCGCCCCCGCGGCCCTGGCGGCGGCCGTCGTGCTGGCCGCCGGCGGGTGCGGCGGTGCGGACGCGGGCTCCCAGAGCGGCGGCAGCAAGCTCTCCGGCACGATCAGGGTGGACGGCTCCAGCACGGTGGCCCCGCTCTCCACGGCGGCGGCCCAGCTCTTCCAGCAGCAGAATCCCGGCGTCCGGGTCACGGTCGGCACCTCGGGTACGGGCGGCGGCTTCGAGAAGTTCTGCAACGGCGAGACGGAGATCTCCGACGCCTCCCGCCCGATACAGCCCGAGGAGAAGGCCCGCTGCGACAGGAACGGCGTGAGGTTCGAGGAGTTCCAGGTCGCCAACGACGGCCTGTCCGTGGTGGTCAACAAGGACAACGACTTCGCCGAGTGCCTGACCGTCGAGCAGCTGAGGAAGATCTGGGAGCCCGGCTCCGAGGTCACCAACTGGAACCAGGTCGACCCCGCCTTCCCGGACGTCGAGCTGGAGCTGTTCGGCGCCGGCACCGACTCGGGCACCTTCGACTACTTCACTCAGGCCGTCAACGGTGAAGAGGGCCGCTCCCGCACCGACTACACACCCAGCGAGGACGACAACGTCACCGTCCAGGGCGTCTCCGGCTCCAAGGGCGGCATGGGCTACTTCGGCCTGTCGTACTACGAGGAGAACCAGGACAAGCTGAAGGTCCTGAAGATCGACGGCGGCGACGGCTGCGTCGAGCCCAGCCGGACCACCGTCCAGAACGGCACGTACAAGCCCCTGTCGCGTCCGCTGTTCATCTACCCGAACGCCGCCGCGCTCGACCGGAGGGAAGTCGAGGCGTTCGTCGAGTACTACGTCGAGAACAACGCCGACATCGCCAAGGCCGCCCAGTTCGTGCCGCTCAACGCCCAGCAGGAGGCCGAACTGGGCAAGGCCCTCCAGAGGCTGCGCGAGCAGCACAGGCCATGAGCTCCCCGGCGCCTCGGAACCGAGCCGCACCGGGAAGCCCCGGCTTCCTGAGGCGGTCCCAGCCGCGCTACGGGGAGAAGGCCGTCAAGGCGCTCCTGGTGATCGCCTCGCTCGTCTCGCTGCTGACCACGGTCGGCATCGTCATCGCGCTGATCCCGCCGGTCGTCGCGTTCTTCGGCAAGGTGAGCTTCGGGGAGTTCATCACCGGAACCGACTGGTCACCGCTGTTCGAGCCACCGCACTTCGGTGTCATCCCGCTGGTGACGGCCACGCTGGTGGTCACGTGCATCGCCCTGTTCGTGGCGGTCCCGCTCGGCCTGGGGGCGGCCGTGTATCTGAGCGAGTACGCGGGCCGCCGGGTACGCGGCGTCTTCAAGCCCGTGCTGGAGGTCCTCGCCGGCATCCCGACGGTGGTCTACGGATTCTTCGCCCTCAAGGCCATCACGCCGTTCCTCCAGCAGATCTGGCCCGGCGACGACCCCCCGCAGGTCTTCAACGCCCTCTCGGCGGGCTTCGTCATGGGCATCATGATCATCCCGACGATCGCCTCGCTCGCCGAGGACTCCATGACCGCGGTGCCCCGCGCCCTGCGCGACGGGGCGTACGCCCTCGGCTCCTCGCGCATGCAGGTCTCCACCAAGGTCGTTTTCCCCGCCGCGCTGTCCGGCATCGTCGCCGCCATCGTGCTCGGCATCTCCCGCGCGATCGGCGAGACGATGATCGTGGCCATCGCGGCCGGCGGCCGGCCGAACCTGACCTTCAACCCCCTCGAAGGCATGCAGACGATGACCGCGTTCATCGCCGCGGCCGGCATCGGCGATCTGCCCACCGGCTCCACCGGCTACCAGACGATCTTCGCGGTGGGCCTGCTGCTCTTCGCCATCACGCTGGTGATGAACCTGGTCAGCATCCGTCTGGTGCGCAGATACCGGGAGGTGTACGAATGACCACCGGCACCGCCCTCCCGACGGCCACGCCCGGTGCCCCCCGGCTCAAGGGCCGCGGCACGCCCCTGCGGGAGCGGCTCTTCCGGGCCGGCCTGTGGGCCTCGCTGGCCATCGGGGTCGTCTTCCTCGTCGGTCTGCTCACCTACGTGGTCGTCGAAGGCTGGTCCCGGCTGACCCCGAAGCTGTGGACCAACTTCCCCGACATCATCGACCCTTCGAACGCCGGCGCCCAGTCGGCGATCACGGGCACGATCTGGGTCATCGCCTTCACGGCGCTCTACTGTCTGCCCACCGGCGTCCTCACCGCGATCTACCTGGAGGAGTACGCCGACCGCGGCCGCTGGTGGAACCGGGCCATCGAGATCAACATCCAGAACCTGGCAGCCGTCCCCTCGATCGTCTACGGCATCCTCGGCCTGGGCGTGATCTCCCGCGGCCTGGGCTTCGGCCAGACCGTGCTCACCGCGTCGCTCACGCTGTCCCTGCTGGTGCTGCCCATCGTGATCATCTCCTCCCGCGAGGCGATCCGGGCCGTTCCGCAGTCGATCCGGCAGGCGTCCCTCGCCCTGGGCGCCACCCGGTGGCAGACCGTATGGCGCCAGGTGCTCCCGGCGGCCGTGCCCGGCATGGCCACCGGGTCGATCCTCGCGCTGTCCCGCGCCATCGGGGAGGCCGCGCCGCTGCTGCTGCTCGGCGGGCTGACGTTCATCACGTTCAACCCGACCGGGGTGCACAGCCAGTTCACCGTCCTGCCGATCCAGATCTTCAACTGGATCAGCCAGTCCCGCGCCGAGTTCACCGCGCTCGCCTCCGCGGCGATCGTCATCCTGCTGGTGATCCTGCTGGCCATGAACTCGCTCGCGATCTGGCTGCGCAACCACTTCTCCCGCCACTGGTGAGCGCCGTGGCACCGCTACCGACCCCGA
Source organism: Streptomyces sp. NPDC091376 (assembly GCF_044757085.1). Taxonomy (NCBI): domain Bacteria; kingdom Bacillati; phylum Actinomycetota; class Actinomycetes; order Kitasatosporales; family Streptomycetaceae; genus Streptomyces; species Streptomyces sp. NPDC091376. Next base: position 313,059 of record NZ_JBIVUF010000002.1, read on the forward strand.
GGTCCCCCAGGTGGAGAACGCGATGACCCCTCCCCCCGGCCACGCCTCCGGCGGCACCCGGCCGCCGGACGTCGCCCACCGCGACGCCGCGCCACCGCTGGCCGGCCCGGTCTTCGAGGTCGGCAGCCTGTCCGTCTTCTACGGCGACCATGAGGCCGTGCGCGACGTCAACATGAACATCGGGGCCCGCCAGATCACGGCGATGATCGGCCCCTCTGGCTGCGGCAAGTCCACCGTGCTGCGCTGCTTCAACCGGATGAACGACCTGCTGCCCGACGCCCGGGTGGTCGGCAAGATCCGCTACCACAACGAAGACCTCTACGGCCGCGACGTCGACCCCATCGAGGTCCGCCGCCGCATCGGCATGGTCTTCCAGAAGCCCAACCCGTTCCCGAAGTCCATCTACGACAACATCGCCTACGGCCCCCGGGTGGGCGGCTTCAAGGGCAGTCTCGACGACCTGGTCGAGGAGACCCTCACCCACGCCGCCCTGTGGGACGAGGTCAAGGACAAGCTCAAGACCTCCGCGCTCGCCCTCTCCGGCGGCCAGCAGCAACGCCTGTGCATCGCGCGCACCATCGCGGTCAAGCCCGAGGTGATCCTGATGGACGAGCCGTGCTCGTCCCTCGACCCGATCGCCACCGCGAAGATCGAGGACCTGATGGAGCATCTGGCCCAGGAGTTCACGATCATCGTGGTCACGCACAACATGCAGCAGGCGGCCCGGGTGTCCGAGCGAACCGCCTTCTTCTCCGCCGACGTCGACAAGAACGGCGTACGGCACGGGCGTCTGGTCGAGTACGACGAGACGGGCAACCTCTTCAGCAACCCGTCCGACCAGCGCACCGAGGACTACATCTCGGGCAGGTTCGGCTGAAGCGCCCTCAGGACAGGGCGGCGATGACCTTCCGCACCTTGGCGGCCACGCCGTCCGGCAACGGCGCGTAGTGGATCGAGGGCAGCAGCTTCTGCCCCTCCTCACCGGCGGTGTACGCCAGGAACGACTTCAGCGCCGTCAGGCTCGACGGCTGGTTTCCCGTGTCGCACACGACCTCGTACGTCACGAGGACGATCGGGTACGCGCCGTCGGCGGACGTCTTGTAGTTGAACTTCAGCTTCATGTCGTTGCCCTTGCCGACGTCCTTGGCCTGGGCGATGCCTCGCGAGGCGCTCTCGGCACTGGGCTCGACGGGCTCGGACGCGCCCGTCGCGATCCGGACCGTGTCGATCTTCTGGGTGGCCGCGAAGGACAGCTCGAAGTAGCCGATCGACCCCTGTGTCCCCGCCACGGCCGACGAGACACCGTCCGAACCGGACGCCGAGTGACCGCCCTTGGCCTGCCACGCCTTCTTCGCCTCGTACGGCCACTCGTCGGCCGCCGCGCCCGACAGATACGCGTTCAGGTTCTGCGTCGTGCCCGAGTCGTCCGAGCGGTGCACCGCGGTGATCGCCAGATCGGGCAGCTTGGTCCCGGGGTTGAGGCGCTGGATGTCGCGGTGGTTCCACATGGTGATGCGCGTGTCGAAGATCTTCGCGAGGGTGGGCGCGTCGAGGACCAGGTCGTGGACGCCGGTAAGGCTGTAGCCGACGGCCACGGGGCCACCGACCATCGGCAGGTCGATGGCCCGCCCGCCGGGACAGAACGTCCGGGAGATCTCGACGTCCTGCTCGCCCAGGGCACTGTCCGTTCCGCCGAAGGCGGTCGCTCCCCGCAGGAACTGCGCGACGCCGGCGCCCGATCCGATCGGGTTGTAGGCGATCCGCACTCCGGGGCAGGCCCGCTGGTACTGGTCGATCCAGCGCTTCATCGCGTTCTGCTGGGCGGTCGACCCGGAGCCCTGCACCATGCCGGCGGCGGCGCAGTCGATGTTCATCGCGACGGGCTTCGGCTCGGGCCTGTCGTCCTGCGGCTCTTCCCCTCCGCACGCGGTCAGCAGCAGCGCGCCCGTGACCATGGCCACGACCGGGCCGGTCCACCGGGTCCATCGGTCGACGCGTCGTGTGCGTCTCGTACCTCTGCTGCCTCTGCGCTGCACCGTCATTCCCTTCACGCCGTCCGCTGGCAGAGATGCTCGTCAATGTTTCGGGGAGACGGGTGACGTCGAGGCGAACATCAGTCGACGTACGGCCGTCCGCCACGTGAGCGCGGACCCGGTCGCCGTGGCGGGAAGCCCGGCGCGTGCGGGCCGCCGGGCGGCCGCATACTGAAGAGCGAGGGCCGACCGCGCAGGCCGGCCGCTGTACCGCGCACGGCGGCAGGCCGCACGCAGGGCGGTGGTGGGTGGTGAAGGATGCCGAGTACGGGTCGCTGCTGGCCAGGATCCTGGAGGAGTCCCATCAGACCGAACCGGGTCAGCTGCCGGTGCTCGTCGAACGGGCCGCGGCGGCGCTGGGCCTGCGCAGTGCCCGGATCCTCCTCTCGGACATCCAGCAGCACCGGCTCGTACCGCTGATCCCGCCGGGCCGGACGGACGAGCGGAACGACCGGCACCACGAACCGCGCGAGGAGCAGGGGCAGGAGCAGGAGCAGGGGCAGCGGTCTGCCGGCTCCGGTGAGGAGGGCGGCGCCCTGGCCGTGGACGGGACCCTGGCCGGATGGGCGTACCGGACGGTGTCGATGCGGCTCAGCCAGTCGGAGGGGGCGCTGAAGGTGTGGCTGCCCCTCGTCGACGGCATCGAGCGCATCGGTGTCCTGGAGATCGTCTGCGAATCCCTGGACCCGGCCCTTCTGGAGCGCTGCAAGGCCCTGGCCGATCTCAGTGCCCTCATCGTGGTCTCCAGGACGGAGTACAGCGACGCCATCCTGCAGACCGTGCGCAGCCGCCCGATGAGCCTGGCCGCCGAGATGGTGTGGGCGTTCCTGCCGCCCCGCACGCTGGGCACCGGCCGGGTGACCTCCAGCGCGGTGCTGGAGCCCGCGTACGAGATCGGCGGGGACGCCTTCGACCACAGCCTCATGGACGGCCGTCTCCATCTGTCCGTGGTCGACGCCATGGGCCACGACCTGGCCTCGGGGCTGGCCTCCGCCGTCGCCATGGCCGGCTGCCGCTGTGCCCGCCGGGCCGGGAAGTCGCTGGACGGCGTCGCGGTCACGGTCGACGAGGCGCTCGGCCGCTGGATCCCGGACCGGCTGCTGACCGCGGTCTTCGCCGATCTCGATCTGGACGCGGGCACGTTCACGTGGATCAACTGCGGGCACCCGCCGCCCCTGCTGATCCGGGGTCAGCACGTCATCACCGGCGCCCTCCAGCGGGAGTCCGAGCTGCCCCTCGGCCTCGGGCCCGCGCACGCGGACGCCCCGCGCACCGTGCACACCGCACACCTGGAGCCGGGCGACCGGGTGCTGATCCACACCGACGGTGTCACCGAGGCCCACTCCCCGGACGGCGACTACTTCGGGGAGCAGCGTCTGGCCGACCACATCGTGCGCGCGACGGCGGCGGGCGAGAAGTCGCCCGAGGCGCTGCGCCGTCTGATCCACACGATCCTCGAGCACCAGCACGGGCGCCTGGACGACGACGCCACGATCGTCCTGGCGGAGTGGCATCCCCCGTGACGGCTTACGGAGCGGCTGCCCGGTCCGAGATCCGCACAGTCGCAGCACGACAGGACGCGTCCGGGCTGCGCTTCGGCCCGGAAAGGGGCCGATCGGGCCGGTTTTGACAGCTGTGTCCGGCCGGAGAAGAGTGGAATGGACTTCGCGGGGCGGGGGCCATGTTCCCGGATCGGAGGTCGCCGGTGCCTACCACCGACCGTAGCGACGCCCTGGAACACATAGTCGTACTGATGTTTGAGAATCGGTCGTTCGACAACCTTCTCGGTCGGCTGTACGGGCCGGGCGAGGTCGCCGCCTTCGAAGGCGTCCTCGGAAAGGACCTGTCGAATCCGATCCCGGACTGGGCCGAGGACGACAACGGCCGGCAGACGGTGCCGTACGGGACCGCCGAGACGATGGACACGCCGAGCCCGGATCCGGGCGAGGAGTACCCGCACGTCAACACCCAACTGTTCGGGGTGATCGACCCCGAGGACAACCGGGGGGTGGCGGCCGAGCGGATGGCCGCCCCGTTCAACGCGCCACCTCCCGGGCGTGGGCCGACGATGGACGGGTTCGTCGCCGACTACATCAGCGCGTTCCGGGCGGAGATGGGCCGCCGGCCCAGGTACGACGAATACGCGCAGATCATGGCGGGCTACACCCCGGACCAGTTGCCTGTGATGTCCGCGCTGGCACGTGGTTTCGGCACGTTCGACCACTGGTTCGCCGAGGTGCCCTCTCAGACGTTCACCAACCGCTCGTTCTTCCACGCCGCGAGTTCGTCGGGCTTCGTCGTCAATGCGCCATATCGCACGTTCCCGCTCGAGAACACCGCCGAGACGGTGTTCGAGCGGCTGGAGGCCGCCGGTCTGACCTGGCGGGTGTACGTGGACGCGCCGAGCCCGCTCCCGTTCACCGGGCTGATCCACGGTCCGCGGCTGCGGCAGCGGTTCGCCACGCATTTCGTCACGACGGACCGTTTCCTGGAGGATGCCGCGGCCGGCAGGCTGCCGACGTACTCGTTCATCGAGCCGAACATGTGGCACGGCCACAACGACATGCACCCGCCGATAGCGGCGCTGGCCCCGGGGTTCTCCTTCGACGCGCCCTCGTCCCTGCTGGGCGGCGAGGCGCTGCTTGCCAAGATCTACAACGCCGTCCGTTCGTCGACCTCGTCCAGCGGTTCGAACGCACTCAACACGCTGCTGATGGTCGTCTTCGACGAGCACGGCGGCACCTACGACCACGTGCCCCCGCCCGCCGCCGTCGCCCCTGACCCCGCTGCGCCGCCCGGGCAGATGGGCTTCACCTTCGACCGGCTCGGCGTCCGCCTGCCCGCGATCGCGATCTCCGCCTGGCTGCCCGCAAGGACCGTCGTCAACGGTGTGCACCACCACACGTCGGTCATCCGCACACTCCGCGAACGCTGGAACCTCGGCCGGCCCCTCACGGCCCGGGATGCCGACGCCCCCGACCTCGCCGCCGTCCTGAGCCTGGACCGCCCACGCGACCCGCAGGACTGGCCCGACGTCTCCGCCCGGCCGGTCCCCGGGTTCGACCAGGCCCTGGTCCCGCCCGACGCGCCGCTCACCCCGCTGGCCACCGCCATGTTCCACGGCTACCTGGCACTCGTCGAGCAGCTGGGCGCCACCGTGCCCGTGATCGATGAAGGGGCGGAGCTGAAGGGCCAGGAAGCGATGGCGATCGTGCACGAGAGCGCACACACCCTCTTCCCCGGCCTTCGAGCACCGTCAGGCCGGCCCGCCGCTGACACCGACCGGCCGCAGTGACAGCACTAGGGGCCGGACACCCCCTAGGTCCCGACGGAGGTGTCGGGGAACGAGTGGTGCTCGTGTGCGACGACCCAGCTGCCCCGCTCCTTGCGCAGGCCGAGCGTGAGCCGCAGGCGCAGGTCCGGCTGTTCCGCGAGTTCCCGGGGGGTGCCGCAGCGCAGCAGGGCGTGGGCGTAGGCGACGTCGTCGCCGGCGGTGATGTCCAGCGACACGATCTCGAACGAGGCTCCCTGCCGCTGCCACGCGAAGAACGGCGGCCATGACGCGCGGTAGGCGTCGATGCCGCGGACGCCTTCGAAGGGCGGCGGCACGTCGAACATCACGATGTCGTCGGAGTGGTGCGCCAGGACGCCTTCGAGCTCGGCCGCGTGCACCGCGGCGGCCCAGTCCTCGATCAGGGTCCGGATCTGTTCCTCGTCGTGGGACACGGCCGATCACACTCCTCGTCGCTTCGCTCTTGCCACGGCCTCCCGCCACCTGGTTGGGTACCGCGGACCCGAGGACGAGCAGGGAGCGCCATGACAGCGGCCGCAGGGCAGGAGAGGCAGGAGACACAGGGCACTCTGCCCGAAGGTCTCGCTGACGCGATACGCGACACGGCCGAGGAGATCGCCGCGCTGCTGCACGGGAGCGCCGACACGGGTGTCCCGGTGCCCGGGTCACGGTGGACCCTGGGTGAGGCGGCGGCTCATCTGGCGCAGGCCAACGCGCTGATGGCCGACCTCGCTGCCGGGATCGAGCGCCCCCACGGAGACGGCACCGCGCAGAGCCTGGCCGCCGCGAACGAGCGGGTGCTCGCCGAGTTCGGGGAGCGCGGGGCCGGCCCGCTGGCGCGGATGATCACGGATCGGGCCGGCGCGTTCCTCGACGCGGTGAACGGGACCGCGGCGCGGGGAACGCTCAGCACCCCGCTGGGCCCCATGGATCACGCGACACTCGGTTCGTACCTGCTCACGCACATGCTCGGCCACGGTTACGACCTCGCCCGCGCGCTGCGCCTGCCGCACATGATCGACCGCGGCAGGGTGGAACTGACCCTGCCCTTCATGACCACGGCCATGCCACGCGTCGTCAACGCCCCGGCCGCCGCCGGGCTGACGGCCCGTTACACGATCCGGCTCCGGGGCGGCGCGGCGTTCGCCGTCGCCTTCGCCGACGGCACGCCGACCGTAGGGACGCCGACCGTAGGGACGCCGACCGTGGGCACGCCACCCGGCCGCCGCCCGGACTGCACCATCCTCATCGAGCCGGTCACGTTCCTGCTCATGGCGCTCGGCCGCCGCGAGCCGTGGGGCGCGATCGCCTCCGGCCGGATTCTGGCCTGGGGCCGCAAGCCCTGGCTCGCGCCCCGGTTCCCCACGCTCTTCACGGCGCCCTGAGATCCGGCGGCGCCGCGTACGGGTGCCACCGGACCGCCACCGCGATACGTCCCGTCGCCCTCCGGGCACGGATCCGGCCATGCCCTTGCTCGTCGGAACCTCAGGGTGGCAGTACAAGGACTGGCGCGGCGTGCTCTATCCGCCCCGGCAGCCGCAACGGCTGTGGCTGGAGGAGTACGCACGCCGGTTCGCCACGGTGGAGAACAACAACGCCTTCTACCGGCTCCCCACCAGGGAGGTCTTCGCCTCCTGGCGGGAGCGCACGCCGGACGGATTCGTCATGGCGGTCAAGGCCAGCCGCTATCTGACGCATCTGAAACGGCTGCACGACCCCGAGGAACCGGTGGGCCGGCTGATGGACCGGGCCGAGGGCCTCGGCGGCCGGCTGGGACCCGTCCTGCTGCAACTGCCGCCGAACTTCCGCGAGGACACCGCCGCCCTGGACGCATGCCTGCGCTGCTTCCCCGGCCGCGTCCGGGTCGCCGTCGAACTGCGCCACCCCTCCTGGTGGGACGCCGAGCGGGAGCTGCGTTCGGTGCTCGAACGGCACGGCAGCGCGCTGTGCTGGGCGGATCGGGGGTCGCGTCCCGTGGCTCCGCTCTGGCGTACCGCTCCCTGGGGATACGTGCGCTTCCACGGCGGCCTCGCCCAGCCCCCGCCGCGCTACGGCCGCCGGGCCCTGACGTCCTGGGTCGGGCGCATCGCCGAAGCCTGGCCCGACGAGGCCGACGTGCACGTGTACTTCAACAACGACGTGGGCGGTGCGGCCGTCGTGGACGCCGTGGCCTTCGCGCGGGCCGCGGCCACGGCGGGCCGAACGGTGACCCGTACGCCCCCTACCTGACCTTCCGTACTACAGTGCGAAGATCGTGCAACTTCAATGAGTGGGGGGCCTCTCATGGCACTGTTCGGAAACGCGCACACCGTCGATCCGGCAAAGGCACAGCAGGACTTCGCGCGGCTGCTGGGGCAGGGGGAGCAGGTGCACGCCGCGTTCCTGCTGATCCGCGACACCATCCTGTTCACCGACCGCCGGCTCATCCTCGTGGACAAGCAGGGGATCACCGGCAAGAAGGTGGAGTACCACTCGGTGCCGTACAGGAGCATCACGCACTTCGCGGTGGAGACCGCGGGCACGTTCGACATGGACGCGGAGCTCAAGATCTGGATCTCGGGCAGCCCCGCGCCGATCCAGAAGACCTTCACCAAGGGCGTCGACATCTACGAGGTGCAGGCCATCCTCACGCAGTTCGTGGCGCGCTAGTCGCCGGCGGTGCGAACGGGCGCCCCGGCCTGCCGGGGCGCCCTCGCCGTACCGTCACGCACGGCCGTCGTGAGGTCAGTCGTCGATGCGCTTCATGACCTCGCCGAGGTCGACGAACTTGAAGCCCGTGGCCTCGCGGTCGCCGTCGCCCGGGGTGTCGTGCCCGTCCTGGACGACGAGCAGCCCCTTCGGGTACTTCGCGCCGAGGGGCGCGTTGAGCACGGCCGCGCCGTCGGACTCCTCGGAGCCGTCGAGGGCGGCCGAGGCGGCGGTGACGCGGAAGCCGCCCTCGTAGTCGTTGCCGTCGCGCGGGTCGCGGTCGTACACGGCGAAGGTGTTGTCGCCCTGGCTGGAGGCCAGGAGGTAGCCGTCGCCCTCGGGCTCGGTGAGCAGCGTCAGCCCCTCGACGTCGGCCGACAGGCGCTTGCCGCCGAAGCCCGGGTCGGCGCCGGGGACGCACTCCTCGGTCTCCTCGTCGTAGACACCCGGGACGCCGTACTCACGCACCTTGTCGACGAGCTTCGGCGTGCCGGTGAGATCGGCCCGTACGCGCCAGATACCGACATCCTCCTGGCCCGCGTAGAGCATGCTGTTCGCCGGGTCGACGACCATGCCCTCGACCTGGGCCTGCTCGCCGGGTTCGCCGCACGGCGCCCAGGTGGTGCCGTTCGGCAGCCGGAACGAGGCCGGGAGGTCCAGGGTGCGGACCGTGCGGTACGTGACCGTGCCGGCGGCCGTGGCGCGGAGCTCCAGCAGGGCGAGGCCGGTGCGGTTGCGGCGGCTGACCAGGGCGTACGCGCGGCCGCTCGCCGGGTCGGTCCAGGTGGCCAGGCCGTAGGCGGTCCGCTGCTCGTTGATCTCGTCCTGACCGGTGGAGAAGACCGGCGGCGCGGCGGGGTCGGTGATGTCGGTGAGCGGCCCGCCGGGGCGCCCGCGGTCGATGCGGTGGAAGCGCAGGCGGTCGTGGCCGCGGTCGGTGGTCACGGCGATGTCCGCCCGTCCGGACGGCAGCCGCAGCCGGTGCACCAGATCCACGTTGTTGAAGCGACCGGGCGCGTCACCCGGACGGGCGGACGGGGGCGCCGGGATCGACTGCACCAGGCGGGCGTCGAGGTCGTAGACGCGCAGTCCGCCTTCCTTGGCCGTCGCGATCACCAGGCTGCGGCCCGGGTCGGCGGTGTTGCGCCAGATCGCGGGGTCGTCCGCGTTGGCGTTGCCGCCCGCCTCGTCGTCGTACAGCGTGGGCGCCTCGGCCCGGGGTGTGACGGCCGGCAGCGGAGCGGGGGTACCCGCCACGGCCGGCATGGCCGCACCGGACGCCACGAGAACCAGGCCCAGGGCGACGGTGACCGCCCGGGCGGGATGGGGCCTGCTCACAGAGCACTCCTCCATGTCGGGAACATGACGACTTCCCGGTGAGCGTGGAAGCGGGAGGTGACCGCACGGCGTCCGGCACACGGTGACCGCGTGTGCACGTCGTGAACTTGGCCCGCTTCCGCCGCGGGGGGCAGTATCGGTGGTGAGGCTCCGACACCTGGCGCACGACCGCCGGAGCACGACCGCCGGGACCCGCGGTCCCGGCGCAGGAGGTGACACCACCATGAAACCCCCCACCGAGCGTGCTCGTCATTCCGGCGGCCCCGGCACGGGCGCCGCACCGGCGGCGCCGAGCGCCACCGATGCCGGGATGCTGCTGCTCCGGCTCGCCGTCGGCGTGATCCTGGCAGGGCACGGGGCCCAGAAGCTCTTCGGCTGGTTCGGCGGGCCTGGCCTGGACGCCACGGCCAAGGGATTCGACCAGATCGGCTACGACCCCGGCATCTTCTTCGCCGCGCTGGCCGGGATCTCCGAGTTCCTCGGCGGCCTGGGGCTGGCCGTGGGGTTCCTGACCCCGCTCGCCGCTGCGGCCTCGGTCGGCGTCATGATCAACGCGATGTCGGTGGCTCCCGACATCGCGCTGTGGTCCGCCGCCGGCCCCGGCTTCGAGTACCCGATGACCCTGGCCGTCAGCGCCCTCACGATCGCCGCCGTGGGCCCGCGCCGCCTCTCGCTGGACGCCCGCTTCCCGTGGCGGGACGGCGGCTGGCTCCCGGCGGGATTCGCCCTGGTCGCCGGAGTCGTCGGCGCCGTCATCGTGCTGGCGCTGAAGTAGCCCGCCGGGACCCAGTGATCGCGCCGCGGCACTTCAAGAAATAGGCTGTTCTGTGCCGACTCGTTGATGAACGCCGGTTGCGCCGGCTACCAAGGAACCCCCGTCAGGCGAGGTGCAGGTGATGTCCGACTGGCGTGCACGCGCGGCACGGGCAGGCAGATGGCCGCTCCGCCCGCCCGCTCACGGGACCGGGCAGCAGCCCGACCCGGCCCCCGAGCACTCGATGGATCCATGGACGGAGCACGGCCCCCAGGAGCCCGTGCCGCTGGAACGCAGCGTCGTGGACGCCGCGATCTACCGCGACGGGCAGCGGGTGGAGACGCCCTCCTCGCTGGCCGAGATCTACGACCGGCTTCCGGGTGAGCCGGGCACCATGGCCTGGATCGGGCTGTTCCGCCCGTCGCCCGCGCAGCTGTGGGAAGCCGCGGAGCAGTTCGGACTGCACGAGCTGGCCGTCGAGGACGCCATCGTGGCCCATCAGCGCCCCAAGCTGGAGCGGTACGGCAAGACACTCTTCGTGGTGCTGCGCTCGGCCCGCTACATGGACGAGGTCGAGGAGGTGGACTTCGGGGAGATCCACATCTTCGTCGGCCCGGAGTTCGTGCTGACCGTACGGCACAGCCAGGCCCCGGACCTCGCGGTCGTCCGCCGGCGCCTGGAGGGCGATCCGGAGCTGCTGGCGCTCGGCCCCGAGGCCGTGCTCTACGCGATCCTGGACGCGGTGGTCGACGGGTACGCGCCCGTCGTCGCCGGTCTCCAGCACGACATCGACGAGATCGAGACCGAGGTGTTCGGCGGCGACCCGAAGGTGTCCCGCCGGATCTACGAGCTGTCGCGCGAGGTCGTCGACTTCCAGCGCGCCACCCGGCCGCTCCTGACGATCATGAACGGGCTTCAGGCGGGCTTCCAGAAGTACCGCACCGACGAGGAACTGCAGCGCTATCTGCGGGACGTGGCCGACCACGCCACGACGGTGGCGGAGCGGGTGAACGGCTTCCGGCAGATGCTCGGCGACATCCTCACCGTCAACGCCACGCTGGTCTCCCAGGCGCAGAACGAGGAGATGAAGATGCTGGCGGAGGCCGGCCACGCACAGAACAACGAGATCAAGAAGATCTCCAGCTGGGCGGCCATCCTCTTCGCGCCCACCCTGATCGGCACCGTCTACGGCATGAACTTCGTCAACATGCCCGAGCTGGACTGGCGGTTCGGCTACCCGTTCGCCCTCGCGCTGATGATCCTCGTGTGCATCAGCCTGTACGTCGTCTTCAAGCACCGGGACTGGCTGTGAGACGGGGCCCACGATGCCGTACATAGCCGTGACCGCCCTCAGCGATGTCGGGCTGATCCGCGAGCACAACGAGGACAGCCTGGTCATCGGTCCCTGGACGCTGTGCGGCACCGTGACCGAGAACCCGCAGACGCTGCTGTTCCCCCTGGGCACACCTCTCGTGGTCGCGGTCGCCGACGGGCTCGGCGGACAGCCTGCCGGGGAGGTGGCGAGCGCGCTGGTCGTCCGCCGGCTGGCGTCGCTCGGCGCCTCACTGACCGGCGAGGACGCGGTCCGCGAGGCCCTGAACCTGTGCAACCGCCTCGTCTACTCGGCCGCCGAGGGCGATCCGGACCTGGTCACGATGGGCACGACGATCGCGGGCACCGTCGTCCTCGGCGAATCGATGCTGACGTTCAACGTCGGCGACAGCAAGGTGTTCCACGCGGCGAAGGACGAGCTGCGTCAGGTGAGCGTGGACGACAGCCCGCCGCCGCGACCGGGACACCGCACCACGTCGGCGGTCACCCAGACGCTCGGCGGCGGCAACGCGTACACGGCCATCACACCCCATGTCTCGGCCACCGCGCTGAACACGGGCGACCGCTATCTGGTGTGCACGGACGGCCTGACCGACCCGGTGCCGGACGAGGACGTCCACAGCCTGCTGCGGGTGCACGACGACGGCCGGGCCGCCTACGAGCTGTGGAAGGCGGCGATCGAGGCCGGGGGCCCGGACAACATCACCCTCGCGCTGGTCCGCATCGGCGAGTAGCCAAGAAGCCACAGATACCCCGGAATCCACGGGACACCACATCCAGGATGCGTACGTTCGGGTGGTATGTACGGCCCAACTCCCGGGCGACAGGTGACGACATAACGGTCACCTCGTAACTTTGGCGGCAATGACGGTGGTTCGGACTCCGGTTCACCATCCCCTCCCGACCCCTGAGATGTGACCCAGTGAAACGTAGGCGATTGTGGGCAGGGCTCGGCGCAGCGGCCGTGATTGCCGGCGGAGCTTCCGTCTGGGCGGTCCAGTCCCGGCCGGACGCGAACTCGCTCTCCGGATCCGACTCGGCACCTGCCCGCAAGGCGACGCGGGTGAACGTGCTCCTGGAGACCGGTCTCGCCCAGTCCCGGTACCAGGACCGCGAAGGTGCGGAGAGCACCTTCAGACGCGTGCTGAAGCTCGATCCCCGGAACAAGATCGCCTGGTACAACCTGGGCGTCCTGGCTCACCAGGACGGCAACGCGACCGACGCCCGCGACGCCTACGACAAGGCGTTGAAGATCGACCCCACGTACACATCCGCCCTGTTCAACGAGGCGGTGCTGCTCGAATCGAGCGAGCCCGAACGGGCCGTCCAGCTTCTCAGGCGCGCCATTGCCGTCAACCCGAAAGCCTCCACGGCCCATCTGCGCCTCGGGCTGGCACTGGCGAAGAAGGACCAGGAGGACGACGCGCGGGACTCGTTCCGCCGCGCCGTCGCGCTCGATCCGTCGCTGCACTCCCAAGTACCGGAACCGTTCAAGGATTCCGCCAGCCCATCACCCTCCACGAGCCAAGCAGGTAGCACCAGATGACGTCGACTGCGACACCTAGGTTCTCCGTCTTCACCCCCAGTCACCGGCCGCGTTTTCTCGACGAGTGCCTCACGACCTTGCAGGCACAGACCTGTTCGGACTGGGAGTGGATCGTCCTGCTCAACAACGGCGCCCGCTGGCGGCCGGAACAACCCGACGACCGGGTCCGTGTGGAGATCGCGGACGACGTCCGCGGCGTCGGGGCCGCCAAGCGGCGGGCCTGTGAGATCGCCCGCGGCGAGATCCTCGTGGAGCTCGACCACGACGACCTCCTGGCGAAGGACTGCCTGGCCCAGCTCGCCGAGGCGTTCGACGAGCACCCGGACACCGTCTTCGTCTACAGCAACACCGCGCAGATCACCGAGGACGGGGAGCGGGACGACTCCCGCTTCAACGAGGCGCACGGCTGGCAGTACGAGGAGGTGACCGTCGACGGCCGCAAGCTGCTGGCCGCGATGTCCATGGCCCCGACGCCGCACAACGTGGCCTACATCTGGTACGCGCCCAACCACGTAAGGGCGTTCCGCAAGGACGCGTACGAGAAGGTCGGCGGCTACGACGCCACCCGCACCGTCCTCGACGACCAGGACCTGATGTGCCGGCTCTTCCAGGCCGGGGACTTCCACCACATCCCGCGCTGCCTCTACCTCCAGCGGATCCACCCCGCCAACACCCAGCGCGATCCGGAGATCAACGCGCACATCCAGCGCGAGACGGTGGCCCTCTACGACAAGTACATCGAGGCCAACGCACTCGCCTGGACCCAGCGCCGCGGTCTGCTCGCGCTGGACCTCGGTGCGGCCCACCGCAAGCCGCCGGGCTACCTGGGCGTGGACCAGTACCCGGGAGAGGGCGTCGACATCGTCGCGACCCTGCCCGACCGGCTGGACCTGCCCGACAACTCGGTCGGGCTGATGCGGGCGGTGGACTTCCTGGAGCACGTGCCCGCCAAGGTGCCGCTGATCAACGAGCTGTACCGGCTGCTGGCGCCCGGCGGCATGCTCCTGACCATGACGCCCAGCGCGGACGGCCGCGGCGCGTACCAGGACCCGACGCACGTCGCGTTCTACAACGAGAACTCCTTCTGGTACTACACCGACAACCAGTACCGGACCTTCGTCCCCGAGATCGAGGCGAGGTTCCAGAACTCCCGGCTGGTCACGTACTACCCGACCGACTGGCACTCCAAGAACAACATCTCCTACGTGGTGGCGAACCTCATCGCGATGAAGGACGGCGCGGCCCGCTGCGGCGGGCCGCTGCGGGTCTGATCGCCAGTACCTGACGCGGAGGCGCCCGTTGGAAGCTGTCAGCTTCCACCGGGCGCCTTCGCGTGTCGTCGTGAGCCGGGCCGCCGCCGGGTCAGCCGCCGGTGCGTGCCGTGGCGGCCAGAGCGGCGAAGGCCGGGGTGTCCAGGGCCGCTGTCAGCTGCTCGTCCCACCGCGGCAGGGGCGCGAGCCCGGTACGCGACCAGCTCTCGTGGCCGAGGACGCCGAACGCCGGGCGGGTGGCGGGGCGCGGGAACGCCCCGGAGCCCACCGGCCGGATCCGCTCGGGATCGAGGCCGCTCAGCCGGAAGGTCTCCCGGGCCAGGCCGTACCACGTGGTGCGGCCTGCCGCGGTGCCGTGATAGACGCCAGCCGGTGCCCGGCCCGCCAGCGCGGCGCGGCCGAGCGCGACCAGTTGCCGGGCGAGCGCGCGGGACCAGGTCGGCTGGCCGTACTGGTCGGCCACCACGTCCAGGGTCTCGCGCCGGGCGGCGAGCTGGAGCATGGTGCTCACGAAGTTGCGGCCGTGCGCTCCGTAGAGCCAGGCGGTGCGCACGGTGTAGCCGGTGCGGGGCAGCAGCTCGGCCACCGCCCGCTCCCCCGCCAGCTTGCCCCGCCCATAGGCGTTGACGGGGCCGGTCGGCGCGTCCTCGACGTACGGCTGCCGGGCATCGCCGGGGAAGACGTAGTCGGTGGAGACGTGCACCAGGACGGCACCGCCGCCGGCGCAGGCCCGTGCGAGATGGCGCACGCCGGTGCCGTTCACGGCGGTGGCCGCCTCCTCGGCCGACTCGGCGCCGTCGACGTCCGTCCAGGCCGCGCAGTTGACGATCACATGGTGGCCGGCCACGGCCGCGTGCGCGGCCACCGGGTCGGTGATGTCGAGCCGGTCGCGGCCCGCTCCCGTCGCCACTGCGTCCCGATCGGCGGCGAGTTCCGCCAGCACGTCCCGGCCGAGCATCCCGCCCGCACCCGTCACCAGCCAGCTCGTCGTCATCCGTGCGACGCCCTCCCCTTGAGCGGCTCCCACCACGAGCGGTGCTCGCGGTACCAGGCGACGGTGGCGGCCAGGCCCTCCGCGAAGTCGACCTGCGGGGCGTAGCCCAGCTGTTCACGGATCTTGCTGTCGTCGAGTGAGTAGCGCAGGTCGTGGCCCTTGCGGTCGGCCACGTACTCGACCCGGTCCCAGCCCGCGCCCACCGCGTCCAGCAGCAGGCCGGTCAGCTTGTGGTTGCTCACCTCGGTCCCGCCGCCGATGTTGTAGACCTCCCCGGGCTTCCCGCCACGCAGGACCAGTTCGATGCCCCGGCAGTGGTCGGAGACGTGCAGCCAGTCACGGATGTTGCGGCCGTCCCCGTACAGGGGGACCGTGCTCCCGTCGATCAGGTTCGTGATGAACAGCGGAACGACCTTTTCCGGGAACTGGTACGGCCCGTAGTTGTTGGAGCAGCGGGTGACCACGACGTCCAGGCCGTGGGTGCGGTGGCAGGCGAGCGCCAGCAGATCGGCTCCCCCCTTGGACGCGGAGTACGGCGAGTTCGGCGCGAGCGGCCACTCCTCGGTCCACGAGCCCTCGCTGATCGAGCCGTACACCTCGTCGGTGGAGACGTGCACGAAGCGTCCGACGCCGTGCCGGTGGGCCGCGTCGAGCAGCACCTGGGTACCGAGCACGTTCGTGCGGACGAAGGGACCGGCTCCCTCGATCGACCGGTCCACGTGCGACTCTGCCGCGAAATGCACCACCGCGTCCTGGCCCGCCATGACGTGGTCGACCGTTTCGGGGTCGCAGATGTCGCCCCGGACGAACCGGTAGCCCGGATGTCCCGCCACGGACGCGAGATTGGCCTCGACCCCGGAATAGGTGAGTTTGTCGAGGACCGTGATCCGCGCCGCCGGATCCGAATTCAGCTGCCTCCGGACGAATTCCGAACCGATGAAGCCGGCACCGCCGGTCACAAGGATGCGCATGGTTCTCCGAATTCTTTGTCGTCTTCTGCCGTTCACCGATTCCACGGGAAACGGCGACGGTGCCCCGAAGCCGAAGCCCGGGGCACCGTCAATCGTTCCATCACGGGGAGCCGACGGCCGGTTGCGCACCGCCGCTCACACGTTCCTACTCGTCGTGGCAGACCGCGTAGACGGTGAACGTGCCCTGCACACCGACCGCGCCGGTGACTCGGGCCTGCCAACCGGTGGCAACGTCACCGGCCAGCACCGGAGCGCTCTGCTCGGCATTGACGCCGAGGCCGAGCGTGTAGTCGACGCTGTAGCCACCGCCGGTGGCGACGTCGTCACCGATGCAGTCGACGGTCGCCGTGGCCTGGACACCCACGAGGGGGAGGTCCTCCGTCGCGGTCACCACGTAGGTGTCCAGCTCGGCCGCTCCCTGCACGCCCTGGGCACCCTGCACGCCCTGGACACCCTGCGGGCCCAGCTCACCCGGGGCACCGTCGGCGCCGTCAGCACCCTGAGTACCCTGCGGGCCCTGGGCGCCGTCGTCGCCGTCGACACCCGGGAGACCCTGCGGGCCCTGGGCGCCGTCGTCACCGTCAACGCCCGGAAGGCCCTGCGGACCCTGCGGACCAGGACCACCGACGCCGTCGTCACCGTCGGTGCCCTGCGGTCCCTGCGGACCCTGGGCGCCGTCCTCGCCGTCGACACCCGGGGTGCCCGGAACGCCCTGGAAGCCCTGCGGGCCGCCGAAGGCGCCCTGCGTACCCTGCGGACCCTGGACGCCCGGCGTACCCGGAACACCCTGCGGACCCTGGATACCCGGCCTGCCCTGCGGCCCGCGGTCGCGGTCCTTGTCCTTGTCGCGGTCCGCGGTCATGGCGCCGTTGGGGCCGGGCAGGCCCATGCTGTGCTCGGTGCCGGACCGGTTGATCGCGTCGGCGACCGCCACGGTGCTCGGAACCACGTTGAGCGCAACGGCAAGGACGCCCGCCGAAACCAGCGTTGCAGATTTCATACGGGAACTTCGGATGGTTTTACGGCTCACCAGAGAACCTTTCCTCACAGAACTTGGCGTGACCACAGCGCAGGCGCACGCACTCCATCAAGCGCGTTCAATTCGCATGCGGGTCACATCGCCCATAGCCACGGACAAGGCTCATTCTTCACTCTCCGCGATTTCATGATTACGAGCCGAGCCCGTGTCGCAGTAGAGATCACCCGAGCGGCGGCGATTGCGCGGGCAAACTTGTGAACCAGTGAGTGAAATTGCAGTTGCAGAAAGAAAGAAAGAACGCCGCACATGTGCTACGCCGGTGTCACCACCGCCGACCGTCCCGGCGATCCACCGGCCCGCAGCTCACGGCGATGGGCGACGCACTCCTCGTAGGAGGGCAACAGCCCCTGCCGCTCGGCCTCCACGAGCGTGGGCGCCGCTGCGTCCTTCTCGGAGAGCTCGGGCACGAGACCGTCGGGCCAGTCGATGGCCAGCGTCGGATCGAACGGGTGGATCCCGAACTCGCGCTGCGGCGCGTATCCCTGGGAACACAGATAGACGACGGTGGAGTGCTCCTCCAGCGCCATGAAGGCGTGGCCCAGTCCCTCGGAGACGTAGACGGAACGGTGGTCCGCGTCGTCGAGACGAACCGCCTCCCAGGCGCCGAAGGTCGGGGAGCCGGTACGGATGTCGACGATCACGTCGAGGACGGCGCCGCTGACGCAGGTGACGTATTTGGCCTGCCCGGGCGGGACCGAGGCGTAATGAATGCCGCGCAGAGTGCCGCGCACGGAGCGGGAACAGTTCGCCTGCTCCAGCCGGAGTTCCTGGCCGGTGACCTCACGGAACCGGTCGATCCTGAACCACTCGTGGAAGCGGCCCCTGTGGTCGGGGAAGACCCTGGGTGTGTCCACCCAGGCCCCCTCGATGCCGAGCGGTCTCACGAGACGGGCTCCTTCCACAGGTGGCGGGGCGATCCGCTTCCCCGCTGGGGCATGACCGTGCACCAGGAGTCGTCCAGCAGACCCAGCAGGTACTGTCCGTACCCGCTCTTGAGCAGTGGCTCGGCAAGTGCCCGGAGCCGGTCGTCGTCGATCAGGCCGGCCCGCCAGACCGCCTCCTCGACACAGCCGATCTTGAAGCCCTGACGCTCCTCGATCACGCGGACGAACTCCGAGGCCTGCACCATCGACGCGAAGGTTCCGGTGTCGAGCCAGGCGGTGCCCCGGTCCAGCCGGGTGACCTGCAGGGTTCCCGACCTCAGATAGACCTGGTTGAGGTCGGTGATCTCCAACTCGCCCCGTGCGCTGGGACGCAGGCTCCGGGCGATGTCCACGACATGATTGTCATAGAAATAGAGTCCGGGCACGGCGTACCGGGATTTCGGCCGGGCCGGCTTCTCCTCGATGGACAGCGCCCGGCCCAGCTCGTCGAACTCCACCACTCCATAGGCGGAGGGATTGGCGACCTGATAGGCGAACACCCTGCCGCCCGTCATCCCCTCGTGGTGGGCGAGCCGCGTGCCCAGGCCACTGCCGTGGAAGATGTTGTCACCGAGGATCAGGGCGACGGACTCATCGCCGATGAAGTCCGCGCCCAGCAGGAACGCCTGGGCGATGCCCTCCGGGCGTTCCTGCGTCATGTAGGAGAGCCGCAGCCCCAGCTGGTCGCCGTCCCCGAGCAGCATCCGGAACTGCTGCTGATCCTCGGGAGTGGTGATGATCAGGATCTCGCTGATCCCCGCCATCACCAGTGTGGAAAGCGGGTAATAGACCATGGGTTTGTCGAAGACCGGCAGCAGCTGCTTGGACACCGAGCGGGTCAACGGCCACAGTCGCGAGCCGGTGCCGCCGGCCAGAAGAATTCCGCGCATGGCGTCACCATAGGTCCACCGCTGCCGCTTAAGGGCCCGCCACGCACCACGGCCCGGAATTACCCTTCATCGCCCCATCAGATCCAGCGCCTGTTTGACCGAAAGCGCGCAGATGAAAAGCCGCCGGGAAATCTCGGTCGCAATCAGATTGCAAACCGAACGGGACGGATGGACGAGGACGATATTCCGCCCGTTGCGCTTCCAGGAGAGAAATAGTTCGAGCAGCTCCTTGTCGCACTCCGTGATGTCCGCGCAATCCACCACGAGACGCGTGTAGCCGGACTTCACGCCGACCGTCAGCATCAGCCGCAAGGGGTACACGCTGTCCTCGTCGATCACGCCTCGGAGGGCAATGACGAGCGTGCGGTCGATCGTCCGGCAGTCGGAGATCGCCGGCAGGCCGTTCCGCCGGTCGGGCGCGCCGCATCGGCCAGGATCGGTCGGACCTGAATGCACCGCTACCGATTCCGCAACGTTCACACTATTGCACCCCTTCGCGGTATGCGCCCAAATGCCGCTCTACAACTACCGTAAAAGTGCGGTGAACTGCACCCGGGTTCGATCCAAACGGGTGACGCCCGGGCAGTTCCTTTCGGTCCCGCCGCGCGATCTGCTTTCCCTATCAACTGGCCTCGTCAACGGCCACCCTATGGTGCGCTCAGGGGGCCGACGTGTCCATCGGCACGGGAAATCGTTTCGTCATTGATGAATTCTTCCAGCACTTCACCGGTCTCTTCCGACGGCCCGAATCCCCTCGCCCCGCCCGCTCCCCAGACGGGGATCCGCGTCTGGGAACGCCGCCCGGCCCACCCGGAAGCCTCCCTGCCTCGCCCCTACAGCCCGGGCGAAGTCACGCAGACACCGCTGTACGTACAGCTGGTGGCCGAATGGCGGGCGCGCGGAGCCATGCTGCCCGGCGCACGCGATCTGCAGTGGGACAGGCTCGCCTCCAGCAGGGCCTTCGAGGAGGACACCCAGCGGACCCTGTGCATGCTGCGACTCGAACGGGACCCCGCGCCACCGGCGCGCGGGGACGAGGCGGAGACGGGGTCGGGCAGGCGCGGGCGGCCCATCCCGCCGAACGCCCTCGGGCGCCTCCCGAGACCCCGGTAGTGCGCCGGCTCCTGTCTACGGCACGGAATCGCGAAAACTTGAGCCATTGGAGCTCTTCGTGTGAATTCTGGCGCCACCGCGAGTCTCGCGGGTAGGAGGAGCGTTTGTGCGTATGTGGAACCGCGTGAGTTGTGGGAAAGAAATACAGTCCTTGCGAATGCCTTCTGCACCAGCGACGACCGGGTGCGACTGGCGCAGAGCGCACTCGACGAGGCGCAGGCCGACCGTACGAGGATGCTGGCCGCATTCGCGGTGGTCGTCGGCGACGACGGCACCGTCGCCGGCATGATGGGCCTGGCGGAACGCGAGGTCAGGGTTGCCCGCAGAACGGTCGGCCGGGAAGGGGCGCGCACCGTGGCGGCTAATCTGCTGACGCGAATGTCGGACTCGTCTGCCGATATGAACGGTGAACCCGGTCAGCCGGGCCCGGAGGTTCAGGTGCCGTTTCCCCGGACCGACCCGAATCCGGCGCCGGCGTCGCCTCCCTACCCCGCACCGCCGTCCCAGATGGGCACTTCCTATTCTCAGACAGGCAGTTCCTATTCCCCGACGGGCAGTTCATATTCCCAGCCGAGCAGTTCATATCCCACTTCCACCACCTCGTATCCCGCCGCGCCCCCCGAGGAGCCGATCTGGGCCGAGCCGGCTCAGACGGCAGGGCCCGTCTGGTCGCCCTCGATGGACTCGGTCCTGGTCTGGAGCTGGCACTCGGGCCTGGATCTGCAGGTCGTCGCGAACGAACTGGGTCTTGAGCTGAGAACGGTTCTCCAGCGCGTGCAGACCCTCGCGGCGGAGGGCCAGCTGGCGAAGTCCGACCAGGTGGCCCCCAGGGACTACTCGACCACGTCGAGGGACTACCCGACCCCCTCCAGGGAGTACGCGGGGGCGTCTTCCCGGGAGTACGCGGGCGGCACCCGCGAGTACTCGGGCCGCCACCGCCGCAACGACGAACCGATGGAGTTCTCCGACACGGGATCGTTCGGCCTGGGTGGCCTGTTCTCCACCGCTTCCTGGTCATGACTTCTGCCGCGCACGTCCCGGCGGCGCACCATGAAGGCATGGACGTGGACAGGGACACGGCCCGGGACGTAGAGGGCTTCAGCACCCCCGGGCGCGTCGCCGAACCCGGCGAGGGCATCAGCCTGGAGGAGCTGGCGCTCGCGGCCCGCAACCACGGAATGCCTCTGGAAGCGCTGCGGTACGGGCTGACGCCCGCGGGACTGCACTACGTCCTCGTCCACTACGACATCCCCGCGGCCGAGGCGGCCGACTGGCGCCTCACCGTCGGCGGGCGGGTGCGGACACCGCTGCTGCTGGACGTGATCGCCCTGAGGTCGTACCCCTCCGTCACCCATCGCGTCACGATGGAGTGCGCCGGCAACGGCCGCGCCCGTCTCACCCCGCGGCCGGTGAGCCAGCCATGGCTGGTGGAGGCGGTCGGCACGGCGGAGTGGACCGGTGTGCCGCTGCGCGTGCTGCTCGAAGAGGCCGGTGTGGAGCCGGACGCCGTCGAAGCGGTCTTCACGGGCGCCGACCACGGCGTGGAGCGCGGCGTGGAGCAGGACTACCGGCGCAGCCTGCCGCTGCCGGTGGCCACCGGTGACGATCCGGAGGTGCTGGTGGCGTACGCGATGAACGGCGCGCACCTGCCGCCGCAGCACGGTCACCCCGTGCGGCTGGTCGTACCCGGCTGGTACGGCATGGCCCATGTGAAATGGCTGCGGGACATCAGCCTGACCAGTACCCCCTTCACCGGCTTCCAGCAGTCCGTCGCGTACCGCTACAAGCAGTCCGCCGACGACCCCGGTGAGCCCGTCACACGCATCGCGCCCCGCGCCCTCATGATCCCGCCGGGCTTTCCCGACTTCATGACCCGCGCCCGCGCCGTACGCCCGGGCCGGATCGGGCTGGAGGGTCGGGCCTGGTCCGGCCACGCTCCGGTCGTACGGGTGGAGGTCAGCACCGACGACGGCCGCACCTGGCACGACGCCGCGCTCGCCGCGCCCGAGGGCCACCCCTGGGCCTGGCGCCACTGGCACACGGCCTGGACGGCCACCCCCGGAAACCATGTGCTGGTGGCCCGCGCCACCGACGGCGAGGGCCGCACCCAGCCCGTCGAGCAGCCGTGGAACCGGGGCGGCTTCGGGAACAACCTGGTCCAGCGGGTGCCCGTGCTCTGCGTGCCGGAAGCCGGCTGAGACCGGCTGCGGCCGGACCACCTCCGCTTCTCCCGGTCTTCCCTCCCCGATCTTCCCGATCTTCCCGATCTTCCCGAGTTGCGAAGCCGCCCCCCATGAGGTTGGTTCGAAGGAGAGCCCCTGTTGGGGGTGAGCCATCGTGCTGTTCACCGATCGCGTCGACGCGGGGCAGCGCCTCGCCGAAGCACTGCGGCATCTGCGGGAGGCCGATCCCGTGGTGCTCGGACTGCCCCGGGGCGGAGTGCCGGTGGCCTTCCAGGTGGCGCGGGCCCTCGGAGCGCCACTGGATGTGATCGTCGTTCGGAAGCTGGGCGTCCCGTACCACCGTGAGCTGGGGTTCGGGGCCATCGGCGAGGGCGGGGTACGGATCATCAGCGACGACATCGTCCGCCGGGGCCATGTCTCGGAGAAGGACGTCGCGTCGGTCGAGCGGGCCGAGGCGGCCGAACTCACGCGGCAGGCGGAGCGGTTCCGGGCCGACCGGCCGCGGATCGACATCAAGGGCCGGACCGTGATCGTCGTGGACGACGGGATCGCGACCGGGGCGACGGCCGCGGCGGCCTGCGAGGTCGTACGGGCGCAGGGCGCGGCGCGGGTGGTGCTGGCGGCGCCCGTGGCCCCGCCGGACGCGATCACCTGGCTGTCCACCGAGGCCGACGAGGTGGTGTGTCTGTCGACACCGCGCGCGTTCTCGGCGGTCGGGGAGTGGTACCAGGACTTCTCGCAGACCGCCGACGAGGAGGTCGTCACCCTGCTGGCGCGGTCCGCCGCCGATCCGCCGGGGGCGGCGAAGTCCGAGGAGGTCGCGGTGGACGCGGGCGGGGCCGTACTCGCCGGTGAACTCGCCCTGCCGGACGGGGCGGCCGCGGTCGTGATGTTCGCCCACGGCTCCGGGAGCAGCCGGCGCAGTCCGCGCAACCGGGCGGTCGCGAGCGCCCTGAACCGGGCGGGCCTCGGCACCCTGCTCTTCGATCTGCTCACCGAGCCCGAGGCCGCCGACCGTGCGAACGTCTTCGACATCGAGGTCCTCGCCGGCAGGCTCGCGGACGCCACCCAGTGGCTGCGCACCCGCACCCCCGTTCCGATCGGCTACTTCGGCGCGTCCACCGGGGCGGCCGCCGCACTGTGGGCGGCGTCGGGCACCGGCCCGGAGGTCGGCGCCGTCGTCTCGCGCGGCGGCCGCCCCGATCTGGCCGGGCCCCGGCTGCCCGGCGTACGGGCGCCGACGCTGCTGATCGTCGGGGGCCGTGACACCACGGTCCTGGATCTCAACCGCCAGGCGCAGTCGGCGCTGCGCTGCGAGTGCCGCCTGGAGGTCGTGCCGGGAGCGACGCATCTCTTCGAGGAGCCGGGAGCCCTGGACGAGGTCTCCGTGCTCGCCCGCGACTGGTTCACGATGCACCTGACGCCGCAGGAGCCGTAGTGCGGGCCGGGCTGCCGGCACACCCGCGGCACCCGCAGCACCCGCAGCACCCGCCGGGTCAGCGGGGCAGCGGCAACCCCGTGTAGTTCTCCGCCAGTTCGGCCGCCGCATGGGGCGAGGCGGCGATCCGCTCCAGCTGCGACAGCTGGAGCTTCGTCTCGAACGGCGACTGAGCCGGACCGGTGTGCAGCATCGTCGTCATGGCGTACGAGAAGTGCTCCGCCCGCCAGACCCGCCGCAGGCAGGTGTCCGAGTAGGCGTCGAGCAGTTCCGTCCCGCCCCCCTCGCGCCACCGGGCCAGGGCACGGGCCAGTACGACCACATCGGCGACCGCCAGGTTGAGCCCCTTCGCCCCGGTCGGCGGGACGATGTGGGCCGCGTCGCCCGCGAGGAAGACCCGGCCGTACCGCATCGGTTCGGTGACATGGCTGCGCATCGGGAGCACCGCCTTGGACGTCACCCTGCCGCGCTCCAGCTTCCAGCCCGGGTCGCCGTCGAGGGTGAGACGGGCGTCGAGCTCGTCCCAGATCCGCTCGCTCGACCAGTCGGCGGGGTCGGTGCCGTTCGGCACCTGGAGGTAGAGGCGGCTCACGGTGGCCGACCGCATGCTGGCGAGGGCGAAGCCGCGCTCCGAATGGGCGTAGACCAACTCGTCGTACACGGGCGGCGCTTCGGCGAGGACGCCCAGCCAGGAGTACGGGTACGTCCGCTCGTACGTGGTGCGCAGGGCCTCGGGGACGGAGTCCCGGGTCACGCCGTGGAATCCGTCGCAGCCGACGACGTAGTCGCAGCTCAGGGTCTGCTCGCGGCCTTCGTGTACGTAACGGACGACCGGGGTGTCGCCGTCGGCGCCCTCGACGGAGGTGACCTCGGCCCCGAAGAGGAGCCGGTCGCCCTCGGCGAGCTGAAGGGCGACGAGGTCCTTCACGACCTCGGTCTGCGCGTACACCATGACGCTCCGGCCGCCGGTGAGGGAGGGGAAGTCGATCCGGTGCGCGCGTCGGCCGAAGCGCAGCTCGATGCCGTCGTGCGGGATGCCCTCGGCGTCCATGCGCGCCCCGGCGCCGGCGGCGCGCAGCGCGTCCACGGTGGCCTGTTCGAGGATCCCCGCGCGCTGGCGCTGTTCGACGTAGGCGCGGTCGCGGAGCTCCAGGACCACGCTGTCGATGCCCGCGTTGTGCAGGAGCCGGGCCAGGAGCAGCCCGGCGGGGCCGCCGCCGATGATGCCGACGGTGGTGGTGTGCATCAGAGTTCCTCGCTCCTCCGCCCGGGTGGGCGACTACCCGAAGTGGGCCTGCATGGCCGTGAGTAGGGATTGTGGCTGTTCGACTCCCGCGAGGTGTCCGGCGCGTGGCAGTTCGAGGAGCTGGGCGTTCCTGATGCCGTCGGCGAGTTCACGGGCGTGGGCGGGCGGCGTCGCCCGGTCGTCGCGGCCGGCGACGACGAGGGTGGGTGTGCTGATCCGGGGCAGCTCGGGCCGCAGATCGAGACCCGCCAGGATCTCGCAGCAGGTCGCGTAGGCGGCCGGGTCGGCGGACCGCAGATCGGCGACGAGGGCGTGGTGCTCCGTGAAGGCCGGGGTGAACCAGCGCGCGGGGGCGGTCCCGGCGAGCGGTTCCATGCCCTGCTCGCGGACGAGTCGGGCCCGCTCCAGCCAGGGTCCGGGTGCGCCGAAGCGTGCCGAGGAGCACACCAGGGCGAGACCCGTCACCCGGGCGGGACGGTGCGCGGCCAGCCAGGTGCCGACGGCGCCGCCGAGGGAGACCCCGGCGTAGGCGAAGGTCTCGGCGCCGAGGGCGTCGGCGAGCCGGAGGACGTGCCGGCCGAGGTCGGCGACGGACGCTCCTTCGGCGGGGAGCAGGCCGGGGCGCGACCCGCCGTGGCCGGGGAGGTCCCAGCGGATGACGCGGTGGTCGCGGGCGAGGGCGGACGCCTGGGCTTCCCAGACGCGCAGCGAGGTGCCGAGGGACGGCCCGAGGATGAGGACGGGGGCGTCCTTCGGACCCTCGGCACGGTGATGGAGCAGGTGGTCGGCACCGACGGTGGTGTTCCGGGTGCGGCCCGGTGGGTGGCTCTGCGGTGCGTCGGTCCGCGGTGAGTCGGTCCGTGCCCGCCGCTGCGGCCCGTCCGGCCACCCGTCCCGCCCGTACGCGCCTGTGGGACGCGCGGTCATGGGGTCGGCCGGGGGTGCTCCGCGTGACAGGGCCCGGTCCACCAGCGCGGGCGCGCAGCCCAGGTACGCCGCCGGGTCGGCGAGGGGTGCCAGGGCCGGGTCCTGGAAGAGGGCCGTGCCCTGCTCCGTCACCCTCCGCCGCGCCGCCGCCCGGCCCATCGTCGGCGCGAGCTCCTCCACCACCCGCTCCGAGACCACCATCCCGCCGGTCAGTTCGAGGTTCTGCCGCATCCGGTCGGCCCGTACGACCAGTCCCTCGCACAGTTCGGCGGCGGCTCGTGCCGCACCCCCCACCAGCCGCAGTGCCTCCCGCAGCGGCTGCCACTCCGCGTGCCAGGCCCCTGCCGGGCGTTCGTCCTCGGCGGCGAGCGAGCCGAGGAGGATCACCGCGAGTGCCGGGACCTGACGGGCCGTGGAGGCGATCAGCGTCGCCCGCACCGGGTTGCTCTTGTGCGGCATGGCGGACGAACCGCCGCCCGTGCCCTCCGCCAGCTCCCCCACCTCCGTGCGCGACAGCACCAGCACGTCCGCCGCGAGCTTCCCCAGCGCTCCCGCGCCGAACGCCAGCGCCGCGCCCAGGTCGGCGACCGGTGTACGCAGCACGTGCCAGGGCAGCTGCGGTGCGGCGAGGCCGAGTTCGCGCGCGTAGGCCGATGCCAGGGAAAGGCCGTCCGCACCGAACGCCGCCAGGGTGCCCGCGGCGCCGCCGAGCTGGGCCGGCAGCGAGTGCCGTACCCGGGTCAGCCGTTCGCACGCGTCCAGGACGAGAAACCGCCAGCCCGCCGCCTTGAGGCCGAAGGTGGTCGGCACGGCGTGCTGGGTGAGGGTGCGGCCCGGCATCGGGGTCGTGCGATGCGCGGCGGCGAGTGTGCCGAGCGCCGCCGCGGTCCGTTCCAGATCGGCGGTCATCAGCTCCAGTGCCCGTGCGGCCACCAGCATCAGGGCGCTGTCGAGGATGTCCTGGCTGGTCGCGCCGCGATGCACGAACTCCGCGTGGTCCGGCTCCCGTTCGGCCACCGCCGCGGTGAGGTCGGCGACCAGCGGGATCACGGGGTTCCCGCCCTCCCGTGCCCGCAGCGCCAACGACCGGGCGTCGAACCGCTCGGCCCGTGCCACGGCCGTGACGGTCCCCCCGGCCGCCGCGTCGAGGACGCGCGCCAGCGCCGCCTCGGCGTCCAGCAGTGCCTGGAGGAAGGCCGCGTCGCCGGTCGCGACTTCGACGGGGCTGCCCGCCCGTACCGGCGAGAACAGCCCCACGTCGTCACCCGGAGGAGTCCCCGATGCCGCTGATGTCGCCGATGTCGTCGGCGTCTGCGGCGTCTGCGGCGTCTGCGGCGTCGTCGAAGTCAAGGAAGACCGTCTCCTTCTCCCCCTGCAGATGGATGTCGAAGCGGTACGCCCGTTCCCCGTCGGGCCGGGCCAGCAGCGTCGGCCGGCGCTCCCGCGGCACCGCGGAGAGCAGCGCGTCGTCCCCGGCCTCGCCCACGTAGACCCGGGTGAACAGATGGTGCGTCAGCCCGCGGGCGAGCACGCACACCGACAGGTACGGCCTCGTGGCGGCGGGCGGCAGCGTCCGCAGCGACCACCGCCCGTCCGGCCCGGTCGCGACCCGCCCGAACCCGGTACCGGGCTGCCAGAACTCCAGCAGCGCGTCGGGCACCGGATCGCCGTTCCCGTCGCGTACGTGGCCGTGCACGGTGATCGCCTCGGGGTGCCCGGCCGGGGCGATGTCGCCTCCGCCCTCGTACGGCAGTGCGTGGCCGAAGAACGGGCCCAGGGTCTGGGAGGGCGTGGGAGGAAGGCCGGGCGGCGGCGTCACAGGTCCTCCCCGGGATCCGGAAGCGTCGCCGCAGGGCCGTCGAGCACGATGTCCCAGCGGTAGCCGAGCGACCACTCCGGCCACGACAGCCCGTGGTCGTAGGCGGCGACGAGGCGTTCGCGGGCCGCCGGGTCGGTCACCGACTGGAGGATCGGGTCGTACGGGAAGAGCGGGTCGCCCGGGAAGTACATCTGGGTCACCAGGCGCTGGGCGAACGCCGTCCCGAACAGCGAGAAGTGGATGTGCGCGGGCCGCCAGGCGCCCACGTGGTTCCGCCACGGGTACGCGCCCGGCCGGATCGTCGTGAAGGCGTACCGTCCCTCGTCGTCCGTCACGCAGCGGCCCACCCCGGTGAAGTTCGGGTCGAGCGGCGCCGGATGCCGGTCGCGCTCGTGTGCGTAACGGCCCGCCGCGTTGGCCTGCCAGACCTCCACGAGCTGGCCGCGCACCGGCCGTCCTGCCCGGTCGAGCACCCGTCCGGTGACGGTGATCCGCTCGCCCAGCGGCTCCCCCGTGTGCTGCCGCGTCAGATCCGCGTCCCCCGCGCCCGCGCTCCGGACGCCGAGGACAGGCCCGTGCCGTTCGGCGGCCTCCGGGTCGCCGACGGGGACGAGAGGCAGACGCGGATGCCGCAGGACGGTGCTGCGGTACGGGGCGAAGTCGCGCCGCGGATGGTCCGCGGGCTTCACCGCGTCCTCGTGCGCCGCGGCGATCTCCGCGCTGATCCGGTCCTGCCCCGGCATCCCCCCGGCCGTCATCGGCCCCGTCACCTCTCCAGGACCAGGGCCAGCCCCTGCCCGACACCGATGCACAGCGTGGCCAGGCCGGTGCCGGAGTCCGCGGCGGCGAGCTGGTGGGCGACGGCGCCGGTGAGCCTGGCTCCGGAGGCGCCGAGCGGATGACCGATGGCGATGGCGCCGCCGCGCGGGTTGACGACGGCCGGATCGAGTCCCGGCCACTGGCGCAGACACGCCAACGACTGGGCGGCGAAGGCCTCGTTGAGCTCGACGGTGCGCAGGTCGCCGAGCTCCCGGCCGGCCTTCTTCAGGGCGCGGTGGACGGCCTCGACCGGCCCGGCGCCGAAGTACTGCGGCTCGATGCCCGTGACGGCACAGGCGCCGATGCGGGCGAGGGGTTCGCGGCCGGTGGCGCGCAGCCCGTCCTCGTCGACGAGCAGCAGCGCGGCGGCGCCGTCGTTGAGCGGGGAGGAGTTGCCCGCGGTGACCGTCCCGTCCTTGCGGAAGACCGGCTTCAGCTTGGCCAGGGCCTCCGTGGACGTGCTGTCGCGGATGCACTCGTCCCGCGCCAGGTCCACTCCGTCGACGGGCACGACCTCTCCGTCGTACAGCCCCTCGGCCCAGGCCCGGGCCGCGTTCCGGTGGCTGGTGAGGGCGAACGCGTCCTGCTCGTCCCGCCCGATCCCGTACCGGTCGGCGAGCAGTTCGGCGCCGTCGCCGAGTCCGACCGTCCACTCGTCGGGCAGCCGCGGATTGACCATGCGCCAGCCGAGCGTCGTCGAGTACATCTGCTGGTGCCCGGCGGGAAAGCCGCGCTCCGGCTTCTGCAGCACCCACGGCGCCCGGCTCATCGACTCGACGCCGCCCGCGACGGCGATCGACGCGTCGCCGACGGCGATGGCGCGGGCGGCCTGGATGACGGCCTCCATACCGGATCCGCACAGCCGGTTCACCGTCGTGCCGGGCACGGTCACCGGCAGGCCGGCGAGCAGCACGGCCATCCGGGCCACGTCGCGGTTGTCCTCGCCGGCTCCGTTGGCGTCACCGAAGAAGACGTCGTCGATGCGGGCCGGGTCGAGGTCCGGCGTACGGGAGACGAGGGCGCCGAGCACTCCGGCGGCGAGGTCGTCGGGACGCACCCCGGCCAGGGCGCCGCCGTACTTGCCGATGGGGGTGCGGACGGCGTCCACGACGTAGACGTCACGAAGGCGGTCGGTCATGCCGGCTCAGCTCCTGTTTTCTCTCGTACCTCGTCGGGGGTGACGCCCGGTGCCGTCTCGACGAGCACGAACCCGTCGGCGGTCACGTCGAGCACCCCGAGATCGGTGATGACACGGTGCACACACGCCTTGCCCGTGAGCGGCAGCGTGCACTCCTGGACGAGCTTCGGGGAGCCGTCCCTGGTGGTGTGCTCGGTCAGGACGACGACCCGGCGGGCACCGTGGACGAGGTCCATGGCGCCTCCCATGCCCTTGACCGTCCTCCCCGGGACGGACCAGTTGGCGAGGTCGCCGCCCGCGGAGACCTGCATGGCTCCCAGGACGGCGGTGTCGATGTGACCGCCGCGGATCATGCCGAAGGAGAGGGCGGAGTCGAAGAACGCGGCACCGGGAAGCGTGGTGACGGTCTCCTTGCCCGCGTTGACCAGGTCCGGGTCGACGTCTTCGTCGTACGGGTACGGTCCGACGCCGAGGATGCCGTTCTCCGAGTGGAGGACGACGTCCACGCCGGGCGGGAGGAAGTTCGGCACGAGCGTGGGCAGACCGATGCCGAGGTTCACGTACGAGCCGTCGGTCAGCTCGGCGGCGGCGCGGGCGGCCATCTCGTCGCGCGTCCAGCTCATCGGCCCCGTACCGTCCTCTTCTCGATCCCCTTCGCCGCTGCCTGTCCGGGGGTGAGCGGGACCACCCGCTGGACGAAGATCCCGGGCACATGGACCGCGTCGGGGTCCAGTTCACCGGGCTCGACCAGTTCTTCCACCTCGGCGATCGTCACCCGGCCCGCCATCGCGGCGAGCGGGTTGAAGTTGCGCGCGGACTTGTTCAGGACGAGGTTTCCGTGGCGGTCGCCGCGGGCGGCGCGTACGAGCGCGAAGTCGGTGGTGATGCCGTGTTCGAGCACATGGTCGCGGCCGTCGAAGGTCCGGATCTCCTTGGCGGGCGAGGCCACGGCGACCGTGCCTGCGGGCCCGTGGCGCCGGGGCAGTCCGCCGTCGGCGACCTGGGTGCCGACGCCGGCCGGGGTGTAGAAGGCGGGGATGCCGCAGCCTCCGGCACGCAGGCGTTCGGCGAGCGTGCCCTGGGGGACGAGCTCCACCTCGATCTCACCGGCGAGGTACTGGCGGGCGAACTCCTTGTTGTCGCCGATGTAGGAGCCGGTGACCCGGGCGATACGGCCCGCTGCGAGGAGGACGCCCAGTCCGCCGCCGTCGACCCCGCAGTTGTTGGAGACCACGTGGAGCGCGCTCGCGCCGGTCGCGTGCACCACCTCGATCAGCACGTTCGGCACACCGCTGAGACCGAAGCCGCCGACGGCGAGCGACGCGTGATCCGCGATGTCGCCGACCGCCTCGGCGGCGGACCGCTCGACTTTGTCCAAGGAGACTTCCACCCGTCCGTTCGCCAGATGAACTACAGTTCATCTACGACTGGCCATGAGTCTGCGTGCACCTGGCACACATGTCAACGCCCTGGAGAACCGATGCCGGCCGCTCCCCCCGCCGAGGCCGTGGCTCCGCTGATGCGCGGTATCGCCGTGCTGCGCGAGCTCACCGACGCGGGCGGCCGGATGGACCTCGGCGACCTCGTGCGCGCGACGGGGCTGGCCCGCTCGACCGTCGACCGGATCGCGGCCACGCTCGCACGCATGGGCTACGTACGCCTCCACGGCCGTGAGGCACGACTCGCGCCCCGGCTCATGGAACTGGGCAACGCCTATCTCGCCTCGCTCGCACTCCCGGGACGGCTCGGTCCGCTCGCCGAGCGCCTCGCCGAGGAGCTGGACGAATCGGTGTCGCTGGCCGTACCCGACCGGGACGGCATCCGCTTCGTGCACCAGACCACGCGGCGGCGCGCCATGTCGCTGACGTTCCGGATCGGCGATCTGCTGCCGTACGAACGCACGGCGGCGGGCGCGGTGTTCGCGACCACCTGGACGGATGAGGAGTGGGCGGCCCGGCGCGGTCGTGACGCATCCGCCCAGGACACCGCACGGACCGCTCACGCCGTTGGCGCCGCTGACGAGACCGAAGGCACCCACGGCACCGACGACACCCACGACACCTTCCGGCAGCGGACGGGACGGGCCCGGCGGGCCGGCTGGGCCGTCGACGACCAGCTGATGGAGCCCGGACTGGTCGCCGTCGCCATGCCCGTACGCGACCCGCAGGGCGCGGTGGTCTGCGCGGTGAGCGTGGTCAGCCACACCAGCCGCCACACGGCGCGTTCGCTGGGTGAGGCCGTGCTGCCCCGGCTACGGGAGGCCGTCGCCGCGATGGAGGCGGAGTCGGAGCCGGCCCGGCCCCGGCCGGCCGGCGAGACACCCGCCCCGAGCGGACTCGCTCACTGGACCACGGCCTCCAAGCAGGAACTCGGCGCGGGCTTCGTGGAATCCCTGGCCCGCGGTCTGACCGTCGTCACCGCCTTCGGCGAGGGCCGCGCGGAACTCCCCCTCACCTCCATCGCCGAGGCCACCGGCCTGGCCCGCGCCACCGCCCGACGCGCGCTCATCACCCTGGAGCACCTCGGCTACGTCACCTCACGGGAGCGCCTCTTCCGGCTCACCCCCGGCGTCCTCTCCCTCGGCTGCCCCGCGCTGTCCCGGACGCCGCTCCCCGACATCGCCGTACCGCACATGGCGGAACTGGTCGGCCGCGTCCACGACTCCGCCTCCCTCGCGGTCCTCGACGGCGACGACATCCGCTACACGGCGCGCGTCGCCACCGAGCGGATCATGAGCGTCAACATCACCATCGGCACCCGCTTCCCCGCGTACGCCGCGTCCATGGGCCGGGTCCTGCTCGCCGGCCTGCCCGCCGAGGAGCGCGAGAACCGGATCGGCCGTACCGAGCTGCGGCCTCTGACCCCTCGTACCGTCACCGACCCCGTCCGTCTCGCCGCACTCCTCGACCGGGTCCGCGACGACGGCTTCGCGCTGGTCGACGAGGAGCTCGAAGAGGGGCTGCGCTCGCTGGCGGTCCCCGTCCGCGACCACACGGGCCGGACCGTGGCCGCGCTCAACGTCGCCATGCACACCACACGGCGCACCCCCGACGAGTGCCTGGCCCAGCTCCTGCCCCAACTCCGTGCCACCGCGACCCACATCGAGTCCGACCTCCATGTCGCGGGCCGCTTCGCCCGTGTCCCGGAGGTGTGAGGGCGCAGTCCGGCGTCAGCTCGTCCAGAAGTCCCACCAGCGCGTCATGATCAGCATTCCGATGATCCCGGCCCAGAGCACCGGCGGCACCCAGCCGAACTCGCGCAGACCGCTGCGCAGGCCGGCCGGCGCCGGGAGCATCCGGTGTTCCACGGTGTGCCGGGTGACGTAGCAGAACAGCAGGATCGTGGCGATCCAGGCGAGACAGCACCACAGGCACAGCGCGCCGATGCGGTACAGCGACTGGAACTGGAGCCAGGTGCAGAACACGACGCCGAAGAGGGCCCCCGCGTTGAGGGCGAGCCAGAACCAGCGGCGGTAGCGGGCGCCCGCCAGCAGCCCGGCCCCGACGCCGATCACGACGGCGTACGCCACGAGGCCCAGCATCGGGTTGGGGAAGCCGAAGGCCGCCGCCTGCTCGCTCTTCATGATGTTGCCGCAGGACACCACCGGGTTGAGGCTGCACCCCGGGGTGAAGCCCGGGTCCTCCAGCAGTCTGAACTTGTCGATCGTGATGACCCACGACGCGAGCAGTCCCGCCGCCCCCGCGAGGACGAGCAGCAGGGCGAAGCCCCGGCTGCCGCCGGCCTCCACCGCCGTGGTGTCGTCCGCTGCCGTCGCCGGTCGCGGGACGCGCGTCCTTGCTCGTGTCCCCATGTCTCTCCCCTGTTCCCTTTCCGCCGACCGGTTCCGCGGGTCCGTGGCCCGGCCCGTCGTCACCTGGGCCGATGCGCACACGCAGTAATCGCCGTCCCGCTCAACACGACGGATCGTCAGATTCCGATTAGCGTCGCGGATGTCCCTGACCCTTGTTGACAAGGAGACCGACCATGAAGCTGACGCTTCGCCACCCGGCGGCGGCCGCCGCCCCGGCCGCCTGGATACCACTCGAGCTCGCCGGGACCACCCGGCCGGTCGCGACCTCCGCGGCCGACCGCCCGGCGAGCGGGCCCCGGCACCTTTGATCCGCAAGGCGTAATCAAGGCCCGGCAGGCGGTCATACAGCCGCCCGCCGGGCCTTTTGCCGTCCGGACGTCATGAGTCGTCCGGATCGGCGTCACCCACGCAGCTGACGCACCGGCAGCAAACAGTGCGCGGCGGTCGACAGCACCGCCTCGTCGCCGACGAACTCCCGCAGCATGTCCTCCGAGACCGGCACCCCGGGCGCCGCCTCCGGCCAGGGCCGGGTGGCGAAGATGAAGTACACGTGACCCCGGTCGCGTACCGCGGCCAGCCACTCCTGCGGCACCGGGCACTGGGCGCTGAGATGAGGCATCGTCAGGACTGCCTGACCCGCCTCGACGAGCAGCGTGACGGGCAGACCGACGGCCTCCGCGGCGTCCACGTACTCGCTCCCCACCGGCAGCCCCACCTCTTCGAGCAGCTGCCGGGCGGCCGCCCCCGCCGCTTCGGGGCCGCCGGTGCCGTCCCCGAGTGCGTAGGCCAGCAGGAAGGGCATGTCGCGCTCGTCGTCGGGATGTTCGCCGCTCCAGGCGATGACGACGAGCGTGCCCAGTTGGGCCGGGCGGAAGGCGCGTACAGCGCTGGGGGTTGAGGTCACGGTCGGACCTTAGCGACTTATCGGGATACCCCGGGCGCCCATGTCACACTCGCGGGGGAGCCGGCCCGCCGATTACCCCGAAGGGGTCGCGCCCGCTCACTCGTACGCACCGGCACGGCGGCCCGGCAGGGGCGCGGAGGACGCGCCGGCAGGCGGTCAGGAGCCCAGCGGAAGTCCGCCGAGGAGCTGGCCCGCGCCGCCCTTGCCCTGCTTGTTGAGGTCGTTCGTGGCGCCCTGGACGGAGTTGAGCAGCGAGCCCTTCTGCTCCGTGTCCAGCGTCCGGTTCGTGATCGGCTCCACGGCGGAGGTGGTCTGGCTCGCGACCGTCCCCACGGCCCCGTTGAGGCTGGTCGGAGTGAGCTCGGAAGCGGCGAAAGCCGGGGCCGAGGCACCCGCGGCGACCAGGGAACCGGCGACGACCGCGGCGACCTTCATGGGCTTCATCAGTGAATCTCTCCTTCGGCAACGCGTGTCGCGCGCACATGTGACGTACCTTCAGGCACATTGCGGATGCTGAGCATGCCTGTCGTGCGTGCCTGTCGTGCTGTTACATGCTCTGTAACGATCCGACATCAGGTCAGAAACTCCGAATCCCCGGGATTCTCCTATCCCCACCCGAATGAAGTTCTCCGTTCGGATGTTCGTATCAAAAGCGGGGACGGCGGCGGTGCAGGCAAAAGGCCGCTCCCCCCGCCGTGGCGGGGGGAGCGGCCCGGGGACGACGCGCCGAACGGTCAGTCGTTGACGCAGGCGTTGCCGAAGGCCGGGTTGAGCAGGCCGATGACGTTCACGGTGTTGCCGCAGACGTTGACCGGCACGTGGACCGGAACCTGGACGACATTGCCCGAGAGCACGCCCGGCGAGCCCGCCGCAGCGCCCTCCGCGCCGGCGTCGGCAGAGGCAATGCCGGTGGAGCCCGCAACAGCGGCAGCGGCGAGGGTGGACAGAACGAAAGCCTTCGCGGTACGCGACATGGAGAAGCACTCCTTGGTCAAAATGTTCAGTGGCCGTGCATGACTGCCCGGTCCTTGGTTCAACGGCAGCAGGGACTGCCAGGTTGTGCGGCCGAAGGAGTGAATACCGGTCGGCCGGTACGAATGCCCCGCGTCCGGCGGCGGGTCGCCGCCGGACGCCTGGGCACGCGTCAGTCGTTGGCGCAGGCGTTGCCGAACGCGGGGTTCAGCAGGGCGACGACGTCGACGGTGTTGCCGCAGACGTTCACCGGGACGTGGACCGGAACCTGGACCACGTTGCCGGACCCGACACCGGGCGACCCCGTGGCGGCGCCGTTGGCCCCGCTGTCGGCCACGGCCGCGCCCGCGCCGCCCATCATCAGGGCGGCACCCGTGCCCACGAACATGACCGACTTGGCGATTCGCTTCATCATTCTTCCTTCCGGGTAACCGATGAGGCGCAACCATCAACGACGACATGGGAACTCCGGACACGGATGCTCGCCAAAAGGATTAATCCGGCCTCTGTCTTCCCGTGCGGATCCGGAAAGGAAAAGGGGCTAGAGTCGCCTCGCGTCCCGCACAGGCAAAGAGCACACGAAGCAAACTGCTCACCGGCCCGCTCATGTGAATACCCTTGGATATGAACCGGAATCGACGATCTGCGCAGCATGCTGAGTTCCGGCAGCAGCCGGATCGATTCCCGATGCGCGACGGCCCGAAATCCTTTCCGGAAGTGCTCCACGTCGTGCAGCCCGTCGACGGCGGGGTGGCCCGGATCGTCACGGATCTGGTGACCGATCAGGTGCGCACCGGACTCCGGGTGGCCGTGGCCTGCCCCGGCGGCGGGGTCCTCGGGGACACCGCACGCGCGCTCGGCGCCGACGTCCACCGGTGGCGCGCCGGCCGGGCGGCAGGGCCGCTGCTGCTCCCGCAGGTGGGTCAGCTCTCGGGGATCCTGGAACGGGTACGCCCGCGGGTCGTTCACGCGCACGGCGCCAAGGCCGGACTGGCCGCCCGCCTCGCCGTGCGCGGCCGGATCCCCACCGTGTTCCAGCCGCACGCCTGGGCCTTCGAGGCGGCCGACGGCATCGGCGCCCGGCTCGCGCGTCACTGGGAGCGCTATGGCGCACGCTGGACGGACCGGATCGTCTGTGTCAGCGAGGCGGAGCAGCGCGCCGGCGCACGGGCGGGCATCGAGGCCCGGTGGACCGTCGTCCCCAACGGCGTGGACACCGAGCGGTTCCGGCCCGCCCCGGAGGACCGGCCGCGCGCCCTGCCGCCCCTGGTCGCCGATCTGCCCGAGTCCGCGCCCCTCGTGGTGTGCGTGGGACGTCTGTGCCGGCGCAAGGGCCAGGACGTGCTGCTCGCGGCCTGGGAGCACGTCCTGCGCCGACTGCCCAACGCCTGTCTCGTCCTGGTCGGCGACGGACCCGGAGCCGAGGCCCTGCGCGTGGAGGCGCCCGCGTCCGTACGGTTCGCGGGCGCCGAGGCGGACGTGGCGCCCTGGTACCGGGCGGCCGACCTCGTGGTCCTCGCGTCCCGCCGGGAGAGCATGGCACTGGCGCCGCTCGAGGCCATGGCATGCGGCCGTGCCGTCGTCGTCACCGATGTCGACGGGGCCAGGGAGAGCCTGCCCCCGGGGCACGCGCTCTTCTGCCTGACGCCTTCTCAGGATCCCTACGCGCTGGCCACGGCCGTCGGAGACCTGCTGCTCAACGCCCCGCTGCGGACCACGCTGGGCCACCAGGGCCATCAGCACGTCCTCTGCGCGCATGACGTCCGGCACACCGCGGGCGCGGTCGCGGACGTCTACCGCGACGTGACGGCCGTACGGTCCCGGAGCGGGAGCCGCGTCGGCGGTTGAGCGCGGTGCGCCCGGTGGGCGTACGAGGATCCACGGACAAGAACCCCGCGTACGAGGACCCGCTGGCGCGGGGAGCCGCTGACGAGCTCGCGCGTACGTGCGCGGCCGCACACGACGCATCCGGCCGGGAGAGTCCGATGAGAGGACTCTCCCGGCCGGGAATCAGGCGGGGATCGCGGTCACTCAGCGCCGCGCGGCAGCCGCCCCGCGCCGGTACAGCAGCGCGCCACCGGCCAGCAGCGCGACCGCGGCGGCACCGGTGGCCAGCATGCCGGCGTCGCTGCCGGTCTGCGCAAGCTCACCGGACGTACCGGTCGAGTCGACGATCTGGCCGTCGTCCGGGGTGTCCACGACGGGCACCAGGACCTCAGGCACCTCGGGAAGCTCCGGCAGGTCGGGGATCTCCGGCACCTCGGGGACGTTCGGAGTGTCCGGGGTGTCGGGCGTCTCCGGCGTGTTCGGAGTGTCCGGGGTGTCAGGCGTGTCCGGGGTGTCGGGCGTGTCCGGGGTGTCCGGGGTGTTCGGCGTCACCGGAGGCTCGACCGCGCCGTTGGCGCAGGCGTTGCCGCCTGCCGGGTTCAGCAGACCGACGACGTCGACGGTGTTCCCGCAGGCGTTGACCGGGACGCTGACCGGGACCTGGACACTGTTGCCGGACGCCACACCCGGCGAGTCCGTGACGGAGCTCTCGGCGCTCGCGCCGGACTCTCCTGCCGCCGCGTCGCCTCCGCCGTTGGCGCAGGCGTTGCCGCCTGCCGGGTTCAGCAGACCGACGACGTTGACGGTGTTCCCGCAGAGGTTGACCGGGACGTCCACGGGTACCTGGACGTTGTTGCCCGACAGCACGCCGGGCGAGTTCGCGGCCTCCGCGTCGGCGCTGGAGTCAGCGCTGGCGTACACACTTGTCAAGGAAAGAATGCCGGTGGCCGCAGCGGCCGTCAGAATTCCCTTGGTCATGACCTGTCGCATCTTATTTCTTTCCCGCTTCCGCTTCGCGAGCCGGTCCTGGGATGCACCGGGCGGCACACCCCAGGACCGGCGGAAAACGACCCTTCAGGGCTGCGTGCGAGGGCTGATTGTCAGCCGTTCACACAGGTGTTGCCGAACGCAGGGTTCAGCAGGGCGAGGAGGTTGACGGAGTTGCCGCACGCATTGACCGGAATGTGTACGGGAATCTGAATGACGTTCCCGGACAGCACTCCCGGCGAACCGGTCGCGACACCCGTCGCACCGGAGTCCGCAAAGGCGGGAGCGGCCATGCCCATGGCCAACACCAGCCCCGCCAGCACCGTCGTGGTCTTCCTCAACTTCATTTCGGTTCCTTCTGTTCGGCGGTCATCTCGGCGCCGTGGTAATGCACGGGGCAATACCACTGACGCCTTGACAACGAAGAGTGCCCGCCGAAGAAACCGTCAGGCTATACAGACTCCGCGCATTCACTCGGATGCCCGTCCGGCAATTCCCGGTATTGGGGGTGGAGATGAACTCAGCCGTTGCCCTCGCCGTTGCCGGACAGCACCGGGATGTCGGACAGAATGTGCGACAGCGGCTCGTCGCCCTTGGCCTGGGTCGAGTTCTCCGTGCACTGCTGGTTCTGCGGGTTCGACAGGACGTTGACGTCCTGGACACCCACCGGCACGAGGCCGACCAGCGAACCTGCGTTGACCTTGGCGGGCAGACCGACACAGGGCTTGTTCAGCGAACCCTGGACCAGGGCGAGCTGCGGGCTCTGGTTGCCGTACGTGGCCGAGTTCCCGAACACCTGCGAGGCGCCGACGCCGCTGGCGGACGTGGTACCGGTGTCGTCACCGATCGCGAGGGCCTGGGGCGCTGCGGCGGCCGAGACACCGATTACGGAGGCCGTGACCGCAGCTGCGGCCATAACCTTCTTGATCATCACTTGATTGCCTTTCTGCAGGAACACACGAGCTCGTCTGCGCACCGACTCAAACTGAACGGCAGCCGTTTGGTTTCGGGACTTCACCCGAACAGCCCTCATGGCGCCGCCTCCGCGGCGTGTGCGGGACCGGATCGGCGAATCATTTCCGCACGCTCCGGGCGGGCGTCGCGGACAGCCCTTTGGAGTGAAGCGGAAGAACCAACTCCGGAGGCCGGAGTTGGTCAGGAGGCTCCGGGAACGGGCTCTCGGTCGGGCTCTCAGTCCCCTCTCAGAATCCCCAGAAAGGGATCAGTCGTGATCAAGAAGGCTATGGCGGCCGTCGCCGTCACCGCGTCCATCGTCGGCGTCTCGGCCGCGGCGGCACCGCAGGCCCTGGCCATCGGCAACGACACGGGTACCACCTCGGCCAGCGGCGTCGGCGCCTCGCAGGTGTTCGGCAACTCGGCCACGTACGGCAACCAGAGCCCGCAGATGGCGCTCATCCAGGGCTCGCTGAACAAGCCCTGCATCGGCCTGCCCGCCAAGGCCAACGCCGGCTCGCTCGTCGGCCTCGTGCCGGTGGGTGTCCAGGACGTCAACGTCCTGTCGAACCCGCAGAACCAGCAGTGCACGGAGAACTCGACCCAGGCCAAGGGCGACGAGCCGCTGTCGCACATCCTGAACGACATCCCGGTGCTGTCCGGCAACGGCCAGGGCAACGGCTGACCGGTCTCACGCAGTCCAGGGCCGGGCCGTCGCGGTACGCCGCGGCGGCCCGGCCCCGTGCTGTCCGGCCCCGTGCGGTCACGGGGCGCGGCGCGTCACCAGCGCGGCCAGGACCAGGAGACGAGCGCGGCCCATTCCCGGTCCTGGACGCCGGGGAGGGTTCTGCCCTGGGCGTACCAACTGGTCATGAGAGACGCGTAGATGGGCTCCACCGAACGGTCCGCGAACGGCCTGGGCGCCGGCCTCCCACGATCCGCCGGCGCCGTGGGGCTCTCCGGTTCTCTACGGCTCGCCGGAATCAGCCCCTGCCGTTCCCAACGGCCCTTGTGCTCCGCCATGACCCCAATATCCCGTACCGCTCCTGTTCTGGGTGCAAAAGAACCGAACCGCTCCGTCCGGCGCCGATCCGCGCTCCGCTGTTCGGGTTACAGGCCGCAACCGCCACCCGGACGGCGCTGTTGATCATTGCGTCACTTCATCGGTGGAGTGCGCGTCCTGAAGAAGCCCTGAAGGGAATCATCATGAAGAAGCTGTGGGCAGCCGCGGCTGTGACCGCGTCTGTGGCCGGAGTCTCGCTGACCGCCGCCCCGCAGGCACTCGCCATCGGTGACGACGCCGGCACCACGTCGCTGAGCGGCAACGACGCCTCTCAGGTGTTCGGCAACTCGGCCACGTACGGCAACCAGAGCCCGCAGCTCAGCGCGGTTCAGGGCTCGTTGAACAAGCTCTGCGTCGGTCTGCCCGCCAAGGCCAACGCCGGCTCGCTCGTCGGCCTCGTGCCGGTGGGTGTCCAGGACGTCAACGTCCTGTCGAACCCGCAGAGCCAGCAGTGCGCGGAGAACTCGACCCAGGCCAAGGGTGACGAGCCGCTGTCGCACGTCCTGGACGACATCCCGGTGCTGTCCGGCAACGGCGTCAACAACCACTGAGAACCACTGAGCCCGCCCTGCCACGGCCCGGCCCAGGGGCCCGGTCCGAAGGATCGCTCGTCGATCGCCGGACCGGGCCCTTCGCCGTGGGTGCTCAGCGCTGCTTCACCGCGCGCAGGACCACGAACTTCGGGTTGCTCGCCACGGTCTCGCAGTTGCCGAAGAGCCGCCGCAGCTTGACGTGGTAGCCGAGGTGCCGGTTGCCGATCACCCACAGCTCACCGCCGGGCCGAAGTGCCCTGCGCGAGCCGCTGAACATGCGCCAGGACGTGCTGTCGGTCAGGGCGCGATGGGTGTGGAACGGCGGATTGTTCAGTACGAGGTCCACCGACTCGCGCTCCACTCCCGACAGCGCGTCACCGACCAGGAACCCGGCCTTGGCCGCCGGTCCCGCGTTCTCCCGGAACGTCGCCTCGGCGGAGGCGACGGCCTGGAACGACTCGTCCGTGAACACCACCTCGGCGTCCGGGTTCGCGACCGCCATCGCCGTACCGACCACACCGTTTCCGCAGCCCAGGTCCACGACCCGGAGCGGGCCGCGGCGGTCCGGAAGGTGCTGGAGGAGGAAGCGGGTGCCGATGTCGAGGTGCTCGGCGCAGAAGATGCCCGCGTGGTTGGTGACCGGCCGTCCCGACATCACCCCGATGTCGGTGGGCAGGTCGTAGCGGCGCGGCCAGGGATCGCCGGCGGGGGCGGATCCGAGCAGCGCGGGATCCGGGGTGCAGAAGATCAGCCGGGCCTTCTTCACGGCCAGCGAGGTCCGGGTCGGCCCGACGATCCGCTCGAACAGCTTCAGCGTGGAGGTGTGGATCTCCGTCACCATGCCCGTGCCGACGACGAGCGTGTCCGCGGTCAGCCGCGGCGCGAGGCGCCGCAGCTGGTCCTCCAGCAGGGCCAGGTTCTTGGGGACCCGGACCAGCAGGACGTCGATCCGGTCGGGCGGTGTGTCCTGCGTCGACAGCAGCCGTACGCCGGCGGCCTCGGCGGGAGTGCGGTTGCGGGCGAGATTCGCGCGGGTCGCCTGCTGGGTCAGATACGAGTCGCTGATCTGCACGGGCCGGTGCTCGGCGGCGAGCGCCGTGACCAGAGCGCCCCAGCGGTCGCCGAGGACGACGACCGTGCCCGCGACGGTCTCGCCCTCCAGGTGGCGCAGCAGGTACTCGTCGGAGGCGTCCCAGGCACGGAGCTGGTCACGGGGGTCCTCGGGGTAGCGGGTCAGCCCGAGGTCGCCCCATGACGTGGTGAAGATGTTCATCGTGCTCTCAGGCTACGCGGCCGCCCCGGACAGCTCGGCCGCGCCGAAGGAGACGTCGAAGCGGTCGCACCAGATGCTGACGCTGGTGTACCTGTTCAGGTCGACGCCGGCGGGCAGGGCGTAGTTCTGGTCGCCCTTGTTGCCCTTCAGTTCGCCGAGGCTGACGTACGCGCCGTCGTCGAAGACGTGCCAGCCGTCCTTGCCCTCCTTCACGGGCGCGTCGGTGAGCCAGACCCGCAGGGCGGGGCCGCTGCTGGTGTCCAGGCCCTCCAGCCGCAGGGTGCGG
Source organism: Streptomyces sp. NPDC091376 (assembly GCF_044757085.1). Classification (NCBI taxonomy): domain Bacteria; kingdom Bacillati; phylum Actinomycetota; class Actinomycetes; order Kitasatosporales; family Streptomycetaceae; genus Streptomyces; species Streptomyces sp. NPDC091376. The sequence goes on from NZ_JBIVUF010000002.1 coordinate 355,423, forward strand.
GAGCCGTCGGGCAGCTCGACGATCCTGACCTTGCCCTCGGTGGGGTGCTCATGGCTGATGAAGGTGCCCGTGGCCAGGACCTTCGGTCCGGCGGGGGAATCCGGGGAGGACGTGGTGCCCGGGGACGACGGGGACACGGCCGCCGCCGGAAGCTCCTCCCGTACGGTCTCGTCCAGCCACAGTTTCCAGGGCTGGAACCAGTACAGCCCGGCCGCGACGAGGAGCGTGCCGACGGCCAGACCGACGGAGATCACTGATTTCTTGCTCATGGGTCCATTGAAGTCCAGGTGACGGGCTCCGTGGGCGCTCGGACCGGTGACGGAATCCTTACGGCGCGGCAGGCCCGCCGGGACCACGGACGCCGCCGATGAGCGCGGCGAGCTCGTCGTGCTCGTCCGCGGTGAGGTCGGTCAGCGGCGGGCGGACCGGTCCCGCGCCGTGTCCGGTGACGGTCATGCCCGCCTTCACGATGCCCACGGCGTATCCCGGCTGCCGGTCGCGGATCGTGGTGTACGGCAGGACGAAGTCACCGAGCAGCTTGACGACGGCGTCGTGACGGCGCTCGCGCACGGCGCGGTGGAACTCCAGGGCGAGGTCGGGCAGGAAGTTGAAGATGGCGGACGAGTAGGTCGTGACGCCGAGTTCGAGATAGGGCAGGGCGAAGGTCTCGGCGGTGGGCAGGCCGCCGATGTAGGTGAGCCGTTCGCCGAGGCGGGTGTAGATCCGGGTCATGGTGTCGATGTCGCCGACGCCGTCCTTGTAGCCGATGAGGTTCGGGCAGCTGTCGGCGAGCCGGGCGAGGGTGTCGGCGGTGTAGACGGCGTTGGCGCGGCTGTAGACGATGACGCCGAGCGAGGTGGCGCGGCAGACGGCCTCGACGTGGCGGGCCAGGCCCTCCTGCCCGGCCTCGGTGAGATACGGCGGGAAGAGCAGGATCCCGTCGGCACCATCGCGCTCCGCGGCGGCGGCGAACTCGACCGCGGTACGGGTGCCGTAGCCGGCCGGGGCGAGGACCGGGGTCGACTCGGGCGCGGTCCGCGCGGCGGCGCGGACGACCTGCCCCACCTCGCCGGGGGTGAGCGAGAAGAACTCGCCGGTGCCGCCCGCGGCGAACAGGCCGCCGGTCTCGTACGCGGAGAGCCGGGCGATGTGGTCGCGGTAGGCGCTCTCGTCGAAGGCGAGGTCGGACGGTCTGAAGTGGGTCACCGGGAACGACAGCAGCCCGGACCCGATGCGACGGCCGAGCTCGGCCGGGGTGAAGGACGTCATCTGCGTACTGCTCCAGAGGTGAAGGGGAAGGCGGCGGGAGAACTGACGCGCTCCGGAGGAGAACCGGGCCGCGGTGGGCGGCGCGTCAGGCGCGGGTGCCGGTCTCGTACGTCGCCACGGTCCAGGCGCGGGCCTGGTCGCTGAGGGTGATGCCGAGGCCGGGGCGGGACGGGACGTGCATCCGGCCGTCGCCGATGTGCAGGCGCTCGTCGAAGAGCGGCTCCAGCCAGTCGAAGTGCTCCACCCACGGCTCGGACGGATAGGCGGCGGCCAGGTGGAGGTGGATCTCCATGGCGAAGTGCGGTGCGAGCTGCAGCTGGTGGTGGTCGGCGAGCGCGGCCAGCTTGAGGAACTGGGTGATGCCGCCGATGCGCGGGGCGTCGGGCTGGATGATGTCCGCGGCGCCGGTGCGGATCAGCTCCCAGTGCTCGGCCACGCCGGCGAGCATCTCGCCGGTGGCGACGGGCGTGTCCAGGGAGGCGGCGAGCGCGGCGTGGCCCTGGGCGTCGTACGCGTCCAGCGGCTCCTCGATCCATACGAGGCCGAACTCCTCCAGTGCCCGCCCCATGCGCTGGGCGGTGGGCCGGTCCCACTGCTGGTTGGCGTCGACCATGAGCGGCACGTCGTCGCCGACGTGCTCGCGCACGGCGGTCAGCCGGCGCAGGTCCTGCTTGCCGTCGGGGTGGCCCACCTTGATCTTCAGGCCGCCGATGCCGCTGGCGAGCGAGGCCGTGGCGTTCTCCAGCACCTCTTCTGTGGGGGTGTGCAGAAAGCCGCCGGAGGTGTTGTAGCAGCGCACGGAGTCCCGGTGAGCGCCGAGGAGCTTGGCCAGCGGCAGGCCCGCGCGCTTGGCCTTGAGGTCCCACAGGGCGATGTCGAACGCGGCGACGGCCTGCGTGGCCAGTCCGCTGCGGCCCACCGAGGCGCCGGCCCAGACGAGCTTGGTCCAGAGCCTGCCGATGTCGCTGGGGTCCTCGCCGATCAGGTTCGGGGCGATCTCCTGGGCGTGGGCGAACTGGCCGGGGCCGCCGGCGCGCTTGGCGTAGCTGAAGCCGATGCCCTGGTGACCGGCCTCGGTGGCCAGCTCCACGAAGAGGAACGCGACCTCGGTCATGGGCTTCTGGCGGCCGGTCAGGACCTTCGCGTCGCTGACCGGGGTGGCCAGCGGCAGGGTCACCGAGGACAGCTTGATCCAGGAGATCGTGTCGAGCGTCGCCTCGCCCGCGCCATGCGCGCCATGCGCGGCGTGCGCGGCCTTCGTGGTCGTCTGCGTCGTGGTCACCACATCGTCTCCCTGGGTGTGAGGCGGGCGGTCCTTGCGTCGGTCACTCGACTACGCCCACGACGCTAAGGTCGGCGATCGATCCACGTCCAACATTAGTTTTGGATGTACTGATACCGGGAGGGCATGGTTGTTCACGCTGACGCAACTGACGAGCTTCGTCGCCGTCGCAGAGGAACTGCACTTCACCCGGGCCGCCGAACGGCTCCGGATGACCCAGCCCCCACTGAGCCGGCAGATCCAGCTGCTGGAGAGCGAGCTGCGCGTACAGCTCCTGGACCGCACCAACCGGTCCGTGCGGCTCACGCCGGCGGGACGCGCCTTCCTGAACGAGGCGCGCCGCATCCTGCGCCAGTCGGAGCACGCCACCCTCGCCGTACGGCAGGTCTCCGCCGGGGAGGCCGGCGCCATCGCCGTCGGCTTCACGGCGGCGAGCGCCTACTCCACGCTCGGCAAGCTGCTCGGCATCGCCCGCGAGACCATGCCGGGCACCGAGATCGTGCTGCGCGAGATGGTCACCCGCGACCAGCTGGAGGCCCTGACCGAAGGCGCACTCGACCTCGGCATGGTGCGTCCGGCGGCGATCGGTCCCGATCTGGAGACACGGCCGGCCATCCGGGAGGGTCTGCTCGCGGCCCTGCCCACCGGCCACCCGTTCACCGGCGGCGAGGAGCCGCTGCAGGTCGAGGACTTCGACGGGCAGGAGTTCCTCATGTACTCGCCCGTGGAGGCGCGCTACTTCCACGAGTTGCTGATCAGCGTCTTCCGCACCGCGCAGGTCGCGCCCGTGTTCGTCCAGTACCTCAGCCAGGTCCACAGCATCCTGGCGATGGTCAACGCGGGCTGGGGCATCGCGCTCGTCCCCGAGGCGGCGGCCCAGATGCGGTTCGCGGGCATCACGTTCAGGGCCGTCGCGCTGCCCGTGCCGCAGCCGGTCGAGCTGAACCTGGTGTGGCGCAAGGCCAACGACAACCCCGCGCTGCACGCGCTGCTGCGTCATCTGTGAGGTGGTCCGGGCGCCGGTGATGCCGCCGCCCGGACACCGGTGATGCCGGATGTCACTTCACCGCGGCCCGCAGACTCCCCATCGTCACAGGCCTGTTGCTGTCCACCGGCATCATCGTCCGCAACTACCTGTCCGACCGTGCTCGCCGACGGCAAACCAATAAGGCAACCGCGAAGGTCCGCCGGACAGGCCCTGCCGGACCTAGGCGCCGCCCTCTTCCAGGTCCCCTTCCGTCTCCAGGAACACCTGGCGCAGCGCCTCGATCACCGCCGGGTCGGGCTTCTCCCACATGCCACGGGACTCCGCCTCCAGCAGTCGCTCCGCGATTCCGTGCAGGGCCCAGGGGTTCGCCTGCTGGAGGAACTCGCGGTTCTCGGGGTCCAGGACGTACGCCTCGGTGAGCTTGTCGTACATCCAGTCGGCGACCACGCCGGTCGTGGCGTCGTAGCCGAACAAGTAGTCCACGGTCGCGGCGAGTTCGAAGGCCCCCTTGTAGCCGTGGCGGCGCATCGCCTCGATCCACTTGGGGTTGACGACCCGGGCGCGGAAGACGCGCGAGGTCTCCTCGACGAGGGTGCGGGTGCGGACCGTCTCGGGGCGGGTGGAGTCGCCGATGTATGCCTCGGGCGCGGTCCCGCGCAGGGCACGCACGGTGGCGACCATGCCGCCGTGGTACTGGAAGTAGTCGTCGGAGTCGGCGATGTCGTGCTCGCGGGTGTCCGTGTTCTTCGCCGCGACCGCGATCCGCTTGTACGCCGTCTCCATCTCGTCGCGGGCCGGGCGGCCTTCGAGGCCCCGGCCGTACGCGTAGCCGCCCCACACCGTGTAGACCTCGGCGAGGTCGGCGTCGGTGCGCCAGTCGCGGGAGTCGATGAGCTGGAGCAGTCCCGCGCCGTACGTACCCGGGCGGGAGCCGAAGATACGGGTGGTGGCGCGGCGTTCGTCGCCGTGGGCGGCGAGGTCGGCCTGGGCGTGGGCCCGTACGAAGTTGTCAGCGGCGGGCTCGTCGAGCGAGGCGGCCAGCCGGACCGCGTCGTCGAGAAGACCGATGACGTGCGGGAAGGCGTCCCGGAAGAAGCCGGAGATACGGAGGGTCACGTCGATGCGCGGGCGGCCCAGCTCGGCGAGCGGGATCGGCTCCAGGCCGTTGACGCGGCGCGAGGCGTCGTCCCAGACCGGGCGGACGCCGAGCAGCGCCATCGCCTCCGCCACGTCGTCGCCCGCCGTGCGCATCGCGCTCGTACCCCACAGGGAGAGGCCGACGGAGGAGGGCCAGTCACCGTTGTCGGTGCGGTAGCGGGTGAGCAGGGACTCGGCGAGGGCCTGGCCGGTCTCCCAGGCGAGGCGGGAGGGCACGGCCTTGGGGTCGACGGAGTAGAAGTTGCGGCCCGTCGGCAACACGTTGACGAGGCCGCGCAGGGGCGATCCGGAGGGGCCGGCCGGTACGGCGCCGCCGTTCAACGCGTGGACGGCGTGGTCGAGTTCGTCGGTCGTCGCGGCGAGGCGCGGGACGACCTCACGGGCGGCGAAGTCGAGGATGTCGGCGACGGCCTGCCCGTGCCCCTGGGACACGGAGGCGACGGCGGCCGGATTCCAGTCGGCCGCCTCCATCGCCTCGACCAGCGCGCGGGCGGCCGCCTCCGCCTCGTCGGCGGTGGTGCGGGTCGCGGCCGACTCGTCGAGGCCGAGGGCTTCGCGCAGCCCGGGCAGGGCCGTCGCACCGCCCCAGATCTGGCGGGCGCGGAGGATGGAGAGGACCAGGTTGACCCGCTCGGGACCGGTGGGGGCGCCGCCGAGGACATGCAGACCGTCGCGGATCTGGGCGTCCTTGACCTCGCACAGCCAGCCGTCGACGTGCAGCAGGAAGTCGTCGAAGCCGTCGTCGTCGGGGCGGTCGTCCAGCCCGAGGTCGTGGTCGAGCTTCGCGGCCTGGATCAGGGTCCAGATCTGGGCGCGGATGGCGGGGAGCTTCGCCGGGTCCATCGAGGAGATCTGCGCGTACTCGTCGAGCAGTTGCTCCAGGCGCGCGATGTCGCCGTAGGAGTCTGCGCGGGCCATCGGCGGGACGAGATGGTCGATGAGGGTGGCGTGCACCCGGCGCTTGGCCTGGGTGCCCTCGCCCGGGTCGTTGACGAGGAACGGGTAGACCAGCGGCAGATCACCGAGTGCGGCGTCCGGCGCGCAGGCGGCGGACAGTCCGGCGTTCTTGCCGGGCAGCCACTCCAGGTTGCCGTGCTTGCCGAGGTGGATCATCGCGTCGGCGCCGAAGCCGCCGTCCGACGCGGCGGCCGCGATCCAGCGGTAGGCGGCCAGGTAGTGGTGCGAGGGCGGCAGGTCGGGATCGTGGTAGATCGCGATCGGGTTCTCGCCGAAGCCGCGCGGCGGCTGGATGACGATCAGGAGGTTCCCGCGGCGCAGGGCCGCCAGGACGATGTCGCCTTCGGGGTTGCGGGAGCGGTCCAGGAACATCTCGCCGGGCGCGGGACCCCAGTGCTCCTCGACGTGCTCGCGCAGCTCCGCGGGCAGGGTCGCGTACCAGCGCCGGTAGTCGGCGGCGGGGATGCGGACCGGGTTGCGGGCGAGCTGCTCCTCGGTGAGCCAGTCCTGGTCGTGGCCGCCCGCCTCGATGAGCGCGCGGATCAGCTCGTCGCCGTCGCCCGATGACAGACCGGGGATCTCCTCGGCGCCGAAGTCGTAGCCCTCGTCGCGGAGTCGGCGCAGCAGCGTGACGGCGGACGCGGGGGTGTCGAGGCCGACCGCGTTGCCGATGCGGGAGTGCTTCGTCGGGTACGCGGAGAGGACGAGCGCGAGGCGCTTCTCGGCGTTCGGGATGTGGCGGAGCCGGGCGTGGCGTACCGCGATCCCGGCGACGCGGGCCGCGCGCTCGGGGTCGGCGACATAGGCCGGGAGGCCGTCCTCGTCGATCTCCTTGAAGGAGAACGGGACGGTGATCAGCCGCCCGTCGAACTCGGGCACGGCGACCTGGCTGGCGGCGTCCAGCGGGGACAGGCCCTCGTCGCTCTCCTCCCAGGCGCTGCGCGACCCGGTCAGACACAGCGCCTGGAGCACGGGCACGTCGAGCGCGGCGAGCGCGCCCGCGTCCCATGCCTCGTCGCCCGCCCGTCGCCCATCACCACCCTGAACGGCGGCGCTTCGCACCGTCACCTCCATCTCGGCGGCCTGTGCTTCGGCCGGCCTGGTGCCGCCGGCGGCGAGGACCGTGGTCACGACGGCGTCGGCGCCGCCGAGCCGGTCGACCAGCTCGGGCTCGGGGGCGCGGAGCGAGGCGACGTAGAGGGGAAGGGCCTGGCCGCCCGCGTCCTCGATGGCGTCGCAGAGGGCGCCGACGAAGGCGGTGTTGCCGCTCATGTGGTGGGCGCGGTAGTAGAGCACGGCGACCGTGGGGCCGGTCGTGCCGCGCGGGACGCGGTCGAGGGGACCCCAGGTGGGGGCGGGAGCCGGGGGCTCGAAGCCGTGGCCGGTGAGCAGGACCGTGTCGGACAGGAACCGGGCGAGCTGCTCCAGGTTGTCCGGGCCGCCGTGTGCGAGGTAGGCGTGCGCCTCGGCCGCGATGCCGATGGGGACGGTGGAGGCCTCCATCAGCTGGGCGTCCGGAGCCTGTTCGCCGGTGAGCACGACGACGGGCCGGTCGTGGGCGAGCACGGCGTCGATCCACTCCTGCCAGGCGCGGATGCCGCCGAGGAGGCGTACGACGACGAGGGCGGTGCCCTCGAGGAGCTCGGGCAGCTCGTCGAGGCGGAGGCGGGAGGGGTTCGCGAAGCGGTACGGAACCGGTCCCGCGGCCGCGCGGGCGCTGAGCAGGTCCGTGTCGGAGGTCGACAGCAGCAGGATCGTGGGCGTCGCCGGGGGCGTCGTCGCGTGCGTCATCGCGTGCGCAGGCCTTCCTCGGGGTTTCCGCGCCCCGGGTGGTCGTCGTCGGCGGGAGTTCCTGACTCACCCGGCCGCCAAGTCGAGGCCCGGTTCACAGTGGCGGGACCGCGCCGGATTCTCACCGGGCTTCCTCCCTAGGGTCCTGGGACCCTGTGCCGTCTGCATAGTAGAGGCTGCCTGCGCCGTGGGTATGCTCGCGGCCATGCCGCCCACACCCACAACCCCGGCGGACCCGGGCGAACCTCGCATACGGGACCGAGGTGACGCCTGCCCCGGCGCGCTGCGGCTGCACGCGGCGGACGACGGGCCACTGGCCCGACTCCGCGTACCCGCCGGACTTCTGACGGCGCGTCAGCTCATGGTGCTGGCCGATGCGGCGGAGCGACTGGGCGACGGTGCGGTCAGCATCACGTCCCGGGGGAACGTGGAACTGCGCGGCCTCGCCGGGGGATGCGGTGCGGAGCTCGCGGGGCTGCTGCGGGAGTGCGGCCTGTTGCCGTCCGACACCCATGAGCGGGTGCGCAATGTCGTGGCCTCGCCGCTGGCCGGACTCGACGGACTCGGCTGTGGCGACGTGCAGTTGTGGGCGCGGGAGCTGGACGCGCTGCTGTGCGCGAGCGGCCGGGCGGCGCGGCTCTCGGGCCGTTTCCTGTTCGCCCTGGACGACGGGCGGGGAGATGTGGCGGGACTCGGCGCGGATGTGACCTTGCTCGCAGAGGCGGAGGGTTCGGCGGTCCTACGGGTGGGCGCCGCCGCCTTCCGCGTACGCGCGGACGACGCGGCGCGGGCCGCGTTGGCGGCTGCGGGCGCCTTCCTGGAAGCGGCGTCGGACACGGGCGCGTGGCGGGTACGGGAACTGCCGGCGGACCGGGAGCCGGCACTGGGGGCGCACCTGGAGCGAGCGGGCGTCCCGGCGGAGGCCCGGCCCCCGGAGCCCCGCGTCCGCGACACCGTCGAGGCTGTGCGGGCGGGACCTCTGCCGGGGATCGTGAAGGGGCCCGGCGGCTGGTCCCTTTCCGTGGCCGCGCCGCTCGGGCGGCTCGGCGTCGCACAACTGCGGCACCTTCTCCCCGCTCCGGGCGGCGAGGTGCGGCTCACCCCGTGGCGCGGGGTCGTCGTGCCCGGGTTCGGCAGCCGGGACGTGGCCGGGGCCCGGCTCGGGCGGCTCGCCGACGCGGGGTTCGTCACGGACGCCGGCTCCCCCTGGTACGGGGTCGGCGCCTGCACCGGCCGCCCCGGGTGCGCCAGGTCGCTGGCCGACGTACGGGCCGACGCGACGGCCGGCGTACGGGCCGGCACGGCTGCCCGCCACGGCGGTCCGCCGGTGTACTGGTCCGGCTGCGAGCGCCGCTGCGGCCGGCCCCACGGCGCTTACGTGGACGTCGTGGCCACGGCCGACGGCACGTACCGCGTCACCGAGCCGTTCTCCGGCACCACCTCCACTTCCGCCCACGCCTCCGCCCAGACCCCTGCCTCTGCCGCCGACCGGACCGACACCCGGGCCCAGGACCGTACGAGTACGACGAAATGAGCGAGACCACAGTGTTCGACTACGAGAAGGACGGCGCGGAGATCTACCGCCAGTCCTTCGCCACGATCCGCGCCGAGGCCGACCTCGCCGCGCTGCCCGCCGACGTCAGCCAGGTCGCGGTGCGGATGATCCACGCCTGCGGCATGGTCGACCTCGTCCGCGATCTCGTGTACTCGCCCGCTGTCGTGGCCCGCGCCCGCGCGGCCCTGCGCGCCGGTGCGCCGATCCTCTGCGACGCGCAGATGGTCGCGAGCGGTGTCACCCGCAAGCGGCTGCCCGCCGACAACGAGGTGATATGCACGCTGTCGGACCCGTCCGTGCCCGCGCTCGCCGCGGACCTCGGAACGACCCGCAGCGCCGCCGCCCTCGAACTGTGGCGCGACCGGATGGAGGGCTCGGTCGTCGCCGTCGGCAACGCGCCCACCGCTCTCTTCCGGCTCCTGGAGATGATCGGCGAGGGAGCGCCCCGCCCGGCGGCCGTCATCGGCGTCCCGGTGGGCTTCATCGGCGCCGCCGAGTCCAAGGACGCCCTCGCCGGACACGGCGGCGGCATCGAGCACCTGGTGGTACGGGGGCGGCGCGGCGGCAGCGCCATGGCCGCGGCGGCGATCAACGCGATAGCGAGTGAGGCAGAGTGAGCACGCAGCAGGCCGGCCGACTGTACGGAGTCGGGCTGGGTCCCGGCGACCCGTCCCTGATGACTCTGCGGGCGGTCGAAGTCATCGCCGAGGCCGACGTGGTGGCGTACCACAGTGCCCGCCACGGCCGGTCCATCGCGCGTTCCATCGTGGCGAAGCACCTGCGCTCCGACCACATCGAGGAGCGGCTGATGTACCCGATCACGGTGGAGACCACCGACCATCCCGGCGGGTACCGCGGCGCGCTCGACGACTTCTACGAGGAGGCGGCGGAGCGGCTCGCGGCGCACCTCGACGCCGGGCGGACCGTGGCCGTGCTCGCCGAGGGCGATCCGCTCTTCTACGGCTCGTACCAGCACATGCACAAGCGGCTGGCCCATCGCTATCCGACCGAGGTGATCCCCGGGGTCACCTCGGTGAGCGCGGCCGCCGCACGGCTCGGGGAGCCGCTGTGCGAGGCCGAGGAAGTGCTGACGATCATCCCGGGCACACTGCCCGAGGAGGAGCTGACGGCCCGTCTCGCCGCCACCGACTCCGCGGTGGTGATGAAGCTGGGGCGCACCTTCCCCGCCGTGCGGCGCGCGCTGGACCGGGCAGGGCGGCTGGAGGACGCGCGGTACGTCGAGCGCGCCACGATGGACGGCGAGCGCACGGAGCGGCTGGCGGACGTGGACCCGGAGTCGGTGCCGTACTTCTCGGTGGCGGTGCTGCCGAGCCGTGTCGACGCCGTGCCTCCCGCCGCGCGTCCCCGGGGCGAGGTCGTGGTCGTCGGCACCGGCCCGGCCGGGCCGCTGTGGCTGACGCCGCAGACGCGGGGCGCGCTGGCCGGCGCCGACGACCTGGTGGGCTACACGACCTACCTCGACCGGGTGCCGGAACGGGCGGGCCAGCGGCGCCACGGCTCCGACAACAAGGTGGAGTCGGAACGCGCCGAGTTCGCACTGGACCTGGCCAGGCGGGGCCGGCGCGTGGCCGTGGTGTCGGGCGGCGACCCCGGGGTCTTCGCCATGGCCACGGCGGTGCTGGAGGTCGCCTCCCAGGAGGCGTACGCGGACGTGCCCGTACGTGTCCTGCCGGGCGTCACCGCGGCGAACGCGGCAGCGGCCAGGGCCGGGGCCCCGCTGGGCCACGACTACGCCACGATCTCCCTCTCCGACCGGCTCAAGCCGTGGGAGGTCGTCGAGGAGCGCCTGCGCGCGGCGGCCGCGGCCGACCTCGTGCTCGCCCTCTACAACCCGGGCTCGCGCAGCCGCGACTGGCAGGTGGCGAAGGCCCGCGAGGTCCTCCTGGCCCATCGGGCCGCGGACACCCCGGTCGTCGTCGCCCGCGACGTGGGCGGTCCGCAGGAGAGCGTACGGATCGTCCGCCTCGCCGAACTCGACCCGGCGGTCGTCGACATGAGGACGCTGCTGCTGGTCGGCTCGTCACAGACGCGGACCGTGTCGCGGGGCGACGGCACGACGGTGGCCTGGACTCCGCGGACGTATCCGGACTGAGCGAAGGCAGGAGCCGGGGGCGAGAGACGGAGGCGGGAGCCGGGGGCGAGAGTCCCCGCTTCGTCCGGGCTTCGGAGAGGTGCGTCAGGGCTTCGGGGAGGTGGGGGCCGGGGTGGCGGTCCCCGGTCCCGCCGACGTGCTGCGTCCCACGATCGTGCCCGCCCGGTCGATGCACACCACGTCCACCGTGACTGGCGCCCCCCGGAGCACCGCGAGCGCCTGGTCGCGGGCGGCCAGGGCCACGAGGTCGCCGAGCGGCACGCCGCGGGCGGCGCACAACTGGAGTGCGGCGAGGCCGGTGTTGGCGGTGGCCACCTCCGCCGCCAGTGCCTCGTCCGCGCCGCCCGCCCGGGCCAGTTCCGCGAGGAAACCCTTGTCGACCTGGGAGCGGGCGGAGTGCAGGTCCAGGTGCCCGGCGGCGAGTTTCGACAGCTTGGCGAAGCCGCCGCAGACGGTGAGCCGGTCGACCGGGTGCCTGCGTACGTACTTGAGCACCGCGCCCGCGAAGTCGCCCATGTCGAGCAGGGCGTCCTCCGGGAGGCCGTAGAGCCCCACGACCGTCTTCTCCGACGTCGATCCCGTGCACCCGGCGACATGGGTACGGCCCGCCGCCCGCGCCACGTCGACGCCTCGGCGGATCGAGTCGATCCAGGCCGAGCAGGAGTAGGGGACGACGATCCCGGTCGTGCCGAGGACGGACAGCCCGCCGAGGATGCCGAGGCGCGGGTTCCACGTGGAACGGGCGATCTCCTCGCCGTGGTCGACGGAGACGGTGATCTCGGCGTCGCCGGTGCCGCGGTGACGGGCCGCGACCCGCGCCACGTGGTCGCGCATCATCTGGCGCGGCACGGGGTTGATCGCGGGCTCGCCGACGTCGAGGGGCAGCCCGGGGCGGGTGACGGTGCCGACGCCGGGCCCGGCCCGGAACACCACACCGGAACCGGGCGGCAGGATCCGTACCGTCGCCCGGACCAGCGCGCCGTGGGTGACGTCCGGGTCGTCGCCGGCGTCCTTCACGACGGCCGCCATCGCGTACCCGGCCGTCAGCTCCTCCGCGGCCAGCGCGAACGCCGGCGTCTGCCCCTTCGGCAGCGTGATCGTCACCGGGTCGGGGAAGTCACCGGTGAGCAGCGCGGTGTACGCGGCGGTCGTCGCGGCGGTCGCGCAGGCGCCGGTGGTCCAGCCGGGGCGGAGACCGGTGTGCTTGAGTTGGGCGCCGCGCCCGCCCGCGGCCGTCGGCTCACCCATGGAGGTCCCCCGTGCACATCCTCGTCCTCGGCGGTACGACGGAGGCCCGCGCCCTCGCCGAATCGCTGCACGCGGACGGTTCGGGGACACGTGTGACGACATCGCTGGCCGGACGGGTCGCGGCGCCGAGGCTGCCGCCGGGCGAGGTCCGGATCGGCGGCTTCGGCGGGGCGGAGGGCCTCGCCGCCTGGCTGCGCGAGCACCAGGTGGACGTGCTCATCGACGCCACCCATCCTTTCGCCGGAACGATCAGCTTCAACGCGGCGCGCGCCGCGGACCAGGCCCATGTTCCCCTGCTCGCGCTGCGGCGGCCCGGGTGGGCCCCGGTCGCGGGCGACGACTGGCACTTCGCCGACTCCCTGGAGGAGGCGGCGCCGGCCCTCCCGGGGCTCGGCAGGCGGGTCTTCCTCACCACCGGCCGCATGGGCCTGGCGGCGTTCGCCGGGCTGGAGGACCTCTGGTTCCTGGTCCGCTCCGTGGACGCCCCGGAACCCCCGCACCCGCCCCGGATGCGGATCCTCCTGGACCGCGGCCCCTTCACCCTCGACGGCGAACGGGAACTGCTCCGGCGCCACCGCATCGACGTCCTGGTCACGAAGGACAGCGGCGCGGCGGCGACCTCCGCCAAGCTCACCGCCGCCCGCGAAGCGGGCATCCCGGTCCTCGTGGTCCGCCGCCCTCCGGTACCGGAGGGCGTCCCGGTGGCGACGACGCCGGCACAGGCGCTGGCCTGGGTGGCGACGCGGGTGTGACCGTCCCTGCCGGGCCCGGTGCCCGCGGGCCCGATTCCGGGTGGACGGCCGTGCCCTCCCGCCCGGTCTCGGCCGGTGCAGACGTGCCGCTCTCGGCCGGTGCAGGCGTGCCGCTCTCAGTCGGTGCAGGCGTGCCGGTCGCGGGCCGGGTCGTACAGGTGGCTGTCCCGGAACTGGGACGCCGCCAGCGTGCGGCCCACGATGATCACCGCGGTCTTCGTGATGCCCGCCGCCTTCGTCCGGGACGCGATGTCCTCCAGCGTGCCCCGCAGCACCACCTCGTCCGGGCGGCTGGCCATGGCCACCACCGCGGCCGGGCAGTCGGCGCCGTAGTGCGGCAGCAGCTCGGCGACGACACGGTCGACGTAGCGGGCCGCGAGGTGGAGGACGAGGAGGGCGCCGCTGCGGGCCAGCGTGGGCAGGTCCTCGCCGGGCGGCATGGGCGTGGCCTGCTGGGCGATGCGGGTCAGGATGACGGTCTGGCCGACGGTCGGGACGGTGAGTTCGCGCTTGAGCGCGGCCGCGGCGGCCGCGAAGGCCGGGACGCCCGGGACGACCTCGTACGGGATGCCCGCCGCGTCGAGCCGTCGCATCTGTTCCGCGACGGCGCTGAAGACCGAGGGGTCGCCCGAGTGCAGGCGGGCGACGTCGTCGCCCTCCTCGTGTGCACGGACGAACTCCGCGGTGATCGCGTCGAGATCGAGCCGGGCGGTGTCGACGAGGCGCGCGTCCGGGGGGCATTCGGCGAGGAGCTCGCGCGGGACGAGGGAGCCCGCGTACAGGCAGACCCGGCAGGACGCGAGTGTCCGCGCGCCGCGCACGGTGATCAGGTCGGCGGCGCCGGGGCCCGCGCCGATGAAGTAGACGGTCATGTGGAGGCTCCATCGGGGGTTCTGGTGACGGTCCATTGCGTGACGGGCATCGCCTGGCGCCAGCCGGTGAAGCCGCCGACGGGTACGGCGTGGGCCACCGCGAGCCGTACCAGTTCGCCGCCGTGCCGCCGGTACCGGTCGGCCAGCAGCGCCTCGGACTCCAGCGTCACGGTGTTCGCGACGAGCCGTCCGCCCTCCGGCAGCGCGTCCCAGCAGGCGTCCAGCAGGCCGGGCGCGGTGAGCCCGCCGCCGATGAACACCGCGTCGGGGGTGGGGAGTCCCGCGAGCCCGGAAGGCGCGGCGGCGGTGACGACCCGCAGGGCCGGCACGCCGAGCGCCTCCGCGTTACGGGCGATGCGTCCGGCCCTGCCCGCGTCCCGTTCGACCGTGATCGCCCGGCACGAACGGTGCGTGCGCATCCACTCGATCGCGATCGAGCCGGATCCGCCTCCGATGTCCCACAGCAGTTCCCCGGGCGCGGGCGCGAGCGCGGCGAGCGTCGCGGCCCGCACATGGCGCTTGGTGAGCTGGCCGTCGTTCTCGTACGCCTCGTCCGGCAGTCCGGGGACGGCGCCGAGTCGCAGGGCGCCCGCCGCGCGGACGCACTCGACGGCGATGACATTGAGCGGGTCGCCGGGCGGGTGGTCCCACCCCTCGGCGGTGCCGGACCGCTCGTGCTCCCGCCCGGAACCCAGTTGTTCCAGCACCCGGAGCCGGCTGGGGCCGAAGCCCTTCGCGGTGAGCAGCGCCGCCACCTCGCCCGGGGTCGACGCCCCCGCGCTCAGCACCAGTACCCGGCGGCCGTCGTGCAGCGCGGCGGTGAGCGAGCCGGGCGGCCTGCCGACCAGGGTCACGGTCTCGGTCTCCTCCAGCGGCCAGCCGAGGCGAGCGCAGGCGTACGAGAGGGAGGACGGATGCGGCAGGACGCGCAGCGCGCCGACGCCCGCGATCTCGGCGAGCGTGCGGCCGATGCCGTAGAACATCGGGTCGCCGCTCGCGAGGACCGCCGTGCGCCGTCCGGCGTGCGCGGCGAGCAGACCCGGCACGGCGGGTCTCAGGGGTGACGGCCAGGTGACCCGCTCGCCCGCGCACTCGGCGGCGGGCAGGAGGCCGAGCTGTCGTGCGCCCCCGATGAGGACGTCGGCGTCGCGCAGGGCCGCCCGCGCCGAGGGACTCAGCCCGTCCCAGCCGTCGGCACCGATCCCGACGACGGAAACGGCGGGGTCGGTCGGACGACGGTCGGCACTCACGGACCGTGACTCTACTGTCCGCGCAGGTGGGCACCAGTGCGCGGGCACGAGACCCCGGTCACCGGTGTGCACGGTCATCAAAGATCATGTAATGGTACGGTAAAGAAACATCCGTTCGGCATCCGTACGGCCCACTGCTCAACTCCTGTGCCGCCCCGGGAGGCAGCCATGGGTACACGACGCACCTCCCTGCCGGGCGTCGGCACGCAGTACGACTTCACCACCGAGAGCGGCCGCCACCTCTCCGTCGTCATCCACCAGGACGGCCGCCGCTTCCTCGGCTTCTACTCGGCCGACGACCCCGACGCGTGCGACGCCACCGTGCCGCTGTCGCCGGACGAGGCGACCGCGCTCGCCCACCTCATCGACCCGGCCCCCATCGAGGCCGTGCGCACCGACGGGATCGACCTCGTCACCGAGCACATCCCCGTCTCGGCCCGCTCCCCTTACGCGGGGCGGCTGCTCGGCGACACCCGTGCCCGTACCCGCACCGGTGCCTCGATCGTCGCCGTACTGCGCCGGACCAGCGCCCATCCGTCCCCGGGGCCGGAATTCCGGCTCGCGCTCGGGGACACGCTCGTGGTGGTCGGCACCCGGGAGGGGGTGGACTCGCTCGTCGAGATCATCTACGGACCCGATTCCGGGCCCGGGCCCGAGCCCGAGAGCGCGTCCGGGTCCGAGCCGGAACACGGACCTGGACCCGGCGGACCCGGCCCCGGACCGGCAAACGGACCCGGACCGGGAAGCGGACCCGGACCGGGAAGCGGACCCCGGAGCGGACCCGGATCCACCCCCGCGCCGGGAGGCTGACCGTGCACAACACGACCTCCCTGCTCATCGAACTCGGCGCGATCATCCTGACGCTCGGACTGATCGGCCGGTTCGCCGGACGTATCGGGCTCTCCCCGGTACCGCTCTATCTGCTGTCCGGTCTCGCCTTCGGCACGGGCGGCCTGCTGCCGCTCAGCGCCAGCGAGGACTTCATCGCCGCAGGCGCCGAGATCGGCGTGATCCTGCTGCTTCTGCTGCTCGGCCTGGAGTACAGCGCGTCCGAGCTGGTGACGAGCCTGCGCACGCAGTACCCGTCGGGCCTCGTGGACTTCGTCCTCAACGCGCTGCCCGGCGCGGGCGCGGCGCTGCTGCTCGGCTGGGGGCCGGTGGGCGCCGTGGCACTCGGCGGAGTCACCTGGATCTCCTCCTCGGGCGTGATCGCGAAGGTACTGACGGACCTGGGCCGGCTCGGCAATCGCGAGACCCCGGTGATCCTCGGCGTCCTCGTCATCGAGGACCTGTCGATGGCCGTCTACCTGCCCCTGCTCACGGCGCTGCTCGCGGGCCTCGGCCTGGCCGGCGGCAGCATCACGCTGCTGATCGCCGTGGGCACGGTCTCCGTCGTTCTGTACCTCGCGCTCCGTCACGGCCGGGTGATCAGCCGCGCCGTCTCCTCCGACAACCCGGAGCTGCTGCTCCTGGTGGTGCTGGGGCTCACCCTGCTGGTCGCCGGGCTGGCGCAGGAACTGCAGGTGTCGGCGGCGGTGGGCGCGTTCCTGGTCGGCATCGCGTTGTCGGGCGAGGTCGCGGAGGGCGCGCGCCGGCTGCTCAGCCCGCTGCGGGACCTCTTCGCGGCGGTCTTCTTCGTCTTCTTCGGGCTGTCGACCGATCCCACCGCGATCCCGCCCGTCCTGCTGCCCGCGCTGCTGCTGGCGCTGGCGACCACCGTCACCAAGATCGCCACCGGCTGGTACGCGGCCCGGCGCGGCGGCATCGGCTCGCGCGGCCGGCTCCGGGCGGGCGGCGCGCTCGTCGCCCGCGGCGAGTTCTCGATCGTCATCGCGGGTCTCGCGGTCGCCGTCGAGCCGCGGATCGGGCCGCTCGCCACCGCGTACGTGCTGATCCTGGTGGTCCTCGGCCCGCTCGCCGCCCGCTGGACGGAGCCCACGGTCCATCGCGTCCAGTCCTGGCTCCGGCACGGGCCGAGCCCGCTGCCACCGCACGGCACGGCGCGCGAGGCGGCACCGGACGAGGTCGCGTCGTCGCCACGGAGCGGCTGATCACTTCCGGGCGTGCTCGCCCACGTGGAAGAGCAGCCGGACGAAGCCCGCGAACGCGTGGGTGGCGAGGACGTACACGAAGACGCGCGGCGCGACACCGCGCTCCTTGCAGCGCTCGCTCCGGCTCATCCACGGTCTCCCGAGGGACGGATACGCCGCCTCGGAGTACGGGCGGAATAGAACCCCGGGTCACCGTCGTTCCCCCACACAGTTTAAGGTTCAACCAAATCGAACCCCCTGGAGGCGAGCGCGATGCAGTTCGGGATCTTCACCGTCGGTGACGCGACCACCGATCCGACCAACGGCCGGACCCCGACCGAGAACGAGCGGATCAAGGCGATGGTCGCCATCGCGCTGAAGGCCGAGGAGGTCGGACTCGACGTCTTCGCGACCGGCGAGCACCACAACCCGCCGTTCGTGCCGTCGTCCCCGACCACCATGCTGGGCCACGTCGCGGCGCGCACCGAGAACCTGATCCTCTCCACGTCCACGACGCTGATCACCACCAACGACCCGGTGAAGATCGCCGAGGACTACGCGATGCTCCAGCACCTCGCGGACGGCCGGGTCGACCTGATGATGGGCCGCGGCAACACCGGTCCGGTCTACCCGTGGTTCGGCCAGGACATCCGACAGGGCATCCCGCTCGCCATCGAGAACTACGCCCTGCTCCGCAAGCTGTGGCGGGAGGACGTCGTCGACTGGGAGGGCAAGTTCCGTACGCCGCTGCAGGGCTTCACGTCCACGCCGCGGCCGCTGGACGGCGTCCCGCCCTTCGTGTGGCACGGGTCGATCCGCTCGCCGGAGATCGCCGAGCAGGCCGCGTACTACGGCGACGGCTTCTTCCACAACAACATCTTCTGGCCCGCGGAGCACACGAAGCGGATGGTCGAGCTGTACCGCAAGCGGTACGCGCACTACGGGCACGGCACCCCGGAGCAGGCGATCGTCGGTCTCGGCGGACAGGTGTTCATGCGGAAGAACTCGCAGGACGCGGTCCGGGAGTTCCGCCCGTACTTCGACAACGCGCCCGTCTACGGGCACGGCCCGTCGATGGAGGACTTCATCGAGCAGACACCGCTGACCGTCGGCTCCCCTCAGCAGGTCATCGACCGGACCCTCGGCTTCCGGGAGTCCGTGGGCGACTACCAGCGCCAGCTGTTCCTGATGGACCACGCGGGCCTTCCGCTGAAGACCGTCCTGGAGCAGCTCGACATTCTCGGCGAGGAGGTCGTGCCGGTGCTGCGCAAGGAGTTCGCCAACCTGCGGCCCGCCGGGGTCCCCGACGCGCCCGTCCACCCGGCCGTCGCCGCGCGCCGGACCGCCACCACCTCCGACGCCACTCCCGCCGCTCCCTCCAAGGAGGCCTGACCATGGAGCAGCTGAAGCTCGTCGCCGTATCGGCGGGGCTGAGCAGCCCCTCGTCGACCCGGCTGCTGGCCGACCGGCTGGCGGACGCGGCGCAGGAGCGGCTCGCCGAGCAGGACCGCAAGGTGGAGGTCGAGGTCGTCGAACTCCGCGACCTGGCCACCGCCATCGCCAACAACCTGGTGACCGGCTTTCCCTCGCCCGCGCTCGGGGCCGCGATCGACGCGGTGACGGGTGCGGACGGCGTGATCACGGTGACGCCGGTCTTCACGGCCTCGTACAGCGGGCTGTTCAAGTCGTTCTTCGACCTGATCGACCCGCAGGCGCTGACCGGGAAGCCGGTGCTGATCGCGGCCACCGGCGGCACCGCCCGGCACTCGCTCGTCCTCGACCACGCGCTGCGGCCGCTCTTCGCGTATCTGCGGGCGCTGGTCGTACCGACCGCCGTGTACGCGGCGTCGGAGGACTGGGGCTCGGGCGGCGACGAGTACACCGAGGGCCTGCCCACGCGGATACGCAGGGCCGGCGGTGAACTGGCCGGGCTGATGGTCACCACCCGGGACGCGCGGGACGCACGGGCGGAGGAGTCCGGTGAAGCGACGGACTACGAGCGGCAGCTGGCGGACCTGCGCTTCGACTGACGCTCTCGGGCGGCGGCCGGTGGTTCCACCCCCGTGGGAGCCACCGGCCGCCGCCGCGCCCCGCTCTCACTTCCGGTTGTAGAGCCGCATCGTGACCGCGCCGAAGCCGATCACGAAGAGCGCACCCCAGCCCAGCGTCCAGGCGATCTCCGCCGCCGGCCAGTTGCCCGCCATCAGCTCCCGTACCGCCGTGGCCAGATGGGTGACCGGGCTGTTGTTGACGAAGGCCTGCAGCCAGCCCGGCATCGTCTTCGGGTCGACGAAGACGTTGCTCAGGAAGGTCAGCGGGAAGATCACCATCATGCTGACGCCCATCACGGACTTCTCCGTGCGCAGCAGCAGCCCGAACATCGTCCAGATCCACGAGAAGGCGAAGGAGAAGACGAGCAGCAGCGCGACGCCGAGCAGCACACCGACGAACCCGCCCTCCGGCCGGTAGCCGATGATCACGCCGACCGTCAGCATCACGGCGGACGCAATGACGTAGCGGACCACGTCGCCGAGGAGATACCCGACCATCGGCGCGGGCCGCCAGATCGGCAGCGTACGGAAGCGGTCGAAGACACCCTTGTCGATGTCGGTGTTGATGGCCACGCCCGTGTACATCGTGATCATCACGACGCTCATCACGAGGATGCCCGGCAGCAGGAACTGGATGTACGCGTCGACCGAGCCGGCCAGTGCCCCTCCGAAGAGGTACGTGTACATCAGCACCATCATGATCGGGAACGCCGTGACGTCGAAGAGCTGCTCCGGCACATGCTTGATCTTGAGCATGGCCCGCCAGCCGAAGGTCATCGACGCCGAGAGGGCGCTCGGCCGCGGCGGGCGCTCCTTGGCGACGAGGAGGGCGGCCAGATCCTCGGTTCTCGGGCCGGCGAAGGTGACGTCCTCGGCCTCCTGCGTGGCCGTGGTGCTCATGGTGCTCATGCGGCGGGCTCCTTCTCGATGGTCTCCGCGTTCTCGGCGTTCTCCGCGCTCCCCGAGGTCCCGGTGTCGGGCCTGCGGTCGGTGAGGGCGAGGAAGACCTCGTCCAGGCTGGGCTGGCCCAGCGAGAAGTTGTCGACGGTGATGCCCTCCCGGGCCAGTTCGGCCAGTGCCGAAGCGGCCTGTTCCGCGGCGCCGAGCTCCGTGCCGTGGCCGTTGACCCGGGCCGTGAGGGCGACCGGGTCCGGGTCGAGCTGGACCGTCGCTTTCAGTGCGACGGTCAGGACGCGCTCGGCGTCCGGGCGCTGGTGGGCGTCGCGCAGCCGGACGTGGACGGCACCCGAGCCGACCGACGCCTTCAGCTCGCCCTTGGTGCCCTCGGCGATCACCCTGCCGTGGTCGATGACGGCGATACGGGACGCCAGCTGATCGGCCTCGTCCAGATACTGCGTGGTCAGCAGTACCGTCGTGCCCTGGGCCACGACGGCCCGCACGATGTCCCAGACCTGGTTGCGGCTGCGCGGGTCGAGTCCGGTGGTCGGCTCGTCCAGGAACAGCAGGTCGGGCGTGCTGAGGATGGACGCGGCGATGTCGATACGGCGCCGCATACCGCCCGAGTAGTTCTTCACCTGGCGGTCGGCTGCCTCCGACAGCCCGAAGGCGCTCAGCAGCTGGGCGGCGCGGTCCCGCGCGGCCGGCTTGCCGTGGCCGAGCAGCCGGCCGAGCAGCAGCAGGTTCTCGGTGCCGGTCAGGTCCTCGTCGACCGAGGCGTACTGCCCGGTCAGGCTGACCCTGCCGCGCACGGCGTCGGCGTCCTTCAGCACGTCGTGGCCGAAGACCCGCGCCTCACCGCCGTCCGGTCTCAGCAGGGTGGCCAGCACCTTCACCGTGGTCGTCTTGCCCGCGCCGTTCGGGCCCAGGAGGCCGTAGACGGTGCCGGCGGGGACGCGGAGGTCGACGCCGTCGACGGCCCGGTTGTCGCCGAACACCTTCACCAGGCCGGTCGTCTCGATGGCCAGATCTGTACTCATCGTCGGGTTCCTTCGGTTCCTTCGCCGGAGCGGACGCGAAAAGGCCTTCCAAGGGGTACAGACTGGTGCTGCCCCGAAAACTCACCGCACGGCACGACACGATGGCACGCCACGACCCACACGTCACGACATGACGAGGCACGGCGGCCGGACCGTGATCCGGCAGCCGCGCCTCGCAGGGCACAGCTGATCAGGGGCAGTGCAGGGACGGCGGCGGGGCCGGTCCTCGTGCACGGTCAGTCCTCGTGCACGGAGAACGAGTCAGTCCTCGTACACGCAGAACGAGGTCAGTCCTCGTGCACGTAGAAGGTGTAGAACATCACGCAGAACGTCGCCGCCGTGATGATCACGGCCAGGACGATCGCTGTGAGGACGCTGTCCCCGGACAGGCTGTTCAGATAGCCGACCGCGACGCCGACGAGCGCCGCGTACGCCACTGCGCGGAGCCCTCGCGGCAGGCGGTGCTGATAGCGGCCGAGCGCGTAGCAGAGCCCTGCCAGCACCAGGCAGGAGATGAGCCCGATCGCGAACTGCGCGCCCGCGGACTCTCCGGACGTACGGGCGATGAAGGACGTGTAGAGGCCGTAGAGGACACCGATCACGACCGGCAGCGCGATGCCGAGGGAACCGAGGTGCCGCGCGGGCACCGTCGTGTGGGCCATGGCAGAGCTCCTTCCGCTCCATCCACTTCTCCATCCACCAGCGGACACCCGCACGGCAGCCGCGGCAAGTGGATCAGGCCCGGACCCCCGGCCGGAGGCCGATCTGGAGGCCGATCCGGAGGCCGACCCGGAGGCCGATCCGGCTACGAGGCCAGGGCGGCCAGGTGCCGCAGCGCCCGCGCCAGCTCCTCCTCCGGTGGCGAGGCCAGCCCGATCCTGACCGCGTCGGGCGCCGAGCGGGCACCGGACGCGAAGGCCGAGCCGGGCGTCACCGCGATCCCGCGCTGGGCCGCGGCGGCGACGAACGTCTCGGCACGCCATGGCGCGGGAAGCCGCCACCAGCAGAAGTACGCCCGCGGATCGGTGCTGATGTCGAAGCCGCCCAGCACCTGGCGCACCAGCCGGTGGCGCGCCGCCGCATCGGCCCGCTTGGCCGCGACCACCGCTTCGACGACACCCGTCCCGCTCCATCGCGTCGCCGCCGCCAGGGCGAACCCGGCGGCGCTCCAGCCGCCCGAGCGCAGGGCCCGGGCCAGCGCCTCCCGGTGCGCGGCGGGCGGGACGAGGTAGCCGACGGTCAGCCCGGGTGCGAGCCGCTTGGAGAGGCTGTCCACCAGCAGGGTCCGTTCGGGCGCGTGAGCGACGAGCGGAGCCGGGGCGTCGGGCGCGAGGAACGCCCAGGTGGTGTCCTCGACCGCGATCAGCCCCGTCGACTCCAGCACCTCCGCGACGGCGGCCCGCCGCGCCGCGCCCGCGGTCAGGGCCAGCGGATTGTGGAGGGTCGGCTGGACGTAGACGGCGGAGAGCGCGGCCGTGCGGTGCGCGGTGGCGAGCGCGTCCGGTCGTATGCCCTCCGCGTCCGTCGCGATCGGGACGAGGACGGCACCGAGCCGTTCGGCGATCGTCTTGACCAGCGGATACGTCAGTGTCTCGACGCCGAGCCGGCCGCCGGGCGGCACCAGTGAGGAGATGGCGCCCGCGATCGCCTGGCGCCCGTTCCCCGCGAAGAGGATCCGCTCGGGGCCGGGGGTCCAGCCGTTCCTGGCCAGCACCGCGGCCGCGGCGGCACGCGCTTCGGGAGTGCCGTCGGGAGCCGTCGGCCGGGTCGCCACGGCGAGGACGTCGGGGCGGGCCAGGGCGGCGAGTTCCCGAGCCATCAGCTCCGACTGACCGGCCACGACCGGATAGTTGAGCTCCAGGTTGATCGGCACCCCGCCGATCCCCTCGGTGAGCGCGGTTCCCGGCGGCGCGGACGCCCCGTGCTCCGCGGACGCCGCGCGTACGAACGTCCCCCGTCCCACCTCGCCCACGACGAGTCCTCGCCGGACCAGTTCGCCGTAGACCCTTATCGCCGTGGACGGCGCGATCCGGCGCCCGCGCGCGTAGGTCCGCTGCGGCGGCAGCCGGTCGCCGGGCCTGAGCCGGCCGGCCGCGATGTCGGCCGCGATCTCGTCGGCGAGCCGTCTGAAGTCCTGCACCGCGCACCCCCGTCAGCATTGCACCGAGAGCAAAGATCTTATTGCACCGACAAGTTGGGGCGCCTAGCCTCGTGAACATGCCCTCCGCACTCATCGACGCCCCGGCCGCCGGTCACGAACCCCTGGTCGTCGGTTACGAGGACAAGGGTTCCGGTCCCGCCCTGGTCCTCGTCCACGGCCACCCCTTCGACCGGACCATGTGGGCGCCGCAGCTCGCGGCCTTCTCCGCCACGCACCGGGTCGTCACGCCCGATCTGCGCGGCTACGGCACCTCGTCCGTCGTCCCCGGCGTCACCCTGCTCGGCGACTTCGCCACCGATCTGGCCGCGCTGCTCGACCACCTCGGCATCCGGCGCTTCGTCCTCGGCGGCCTCTCCATGGGCGGCCAGATCGCGATGGAGTGCTACCGCCTCTTCCCGGAACGGATCGCCGGGCTGGTGCTCGCCGACACCTTCCCTGCCGCCGAGACCGGCGAGGGCAGGGCGCAGCGCAACGCCATGGCGGACCGGTTGCTCGCGGAGGGGATGCGCGGATACGCGGACGAGGTACGGGACCGGATGGTCGCCCCGTACAACACCGCGGTCTCGGCGGCCGTCCACCGGATGATGCTCGCGGCGCCGCCGGAGGGCGCGGCGGCCGCGCTGCGCGGGCGGGCCGAGCGGCCCGACTACCGCGTGTTGCTCACCGGGGTCGCGGTTCCGGCGCTGGTGGTCGTGGGCCGGGACGACGCGTACACCCCGGTGGCGGACGCCGAGGCGATGCACGCGGCCATCCCGGACTCGACCCTCCGCGTCATCGAGGGAGCGGCCCATATGCCGAACCTGGAGCGGCCCGAGGAGTTCAACGCGGTGCTACGGGCGTACCTCGAACGGCTCAACTGAAATATCCGATATACGCCGTCTGAACCATGCTGGCGCCATGAGCCAGAACACTGCACCGAGTGCACCCCGGAGTGCCGGCCCGAACACCGACACCGGCTGGGCGGCGGGCGGCACGCTCTTCGCCGGTGTCCTGATGATGGTCACCGGCATCATCAGCATCTTCGAGGGCATCGCCGGCATCGCCGAGGACGAGGTCTACACCCGGGTCGGCGACTACGTCTTCTCCTGGGACCTGACCGCCTGGGGCTGGGTCCATCTGATCCTCGGGATCCTCGTGGGGATCACCGGCTGGGGAATCCTGAAGAACATGGAATGGGCACGGTATACGGGTGTCGCCCTGGCGTCGCTCAACATCATCGTCCAGTTCCTGTTCCTGCCGTACCAGCCGGTGTGGGCGATCTTCTCGATGGCGATCTCGGTGTTCATCATCTGGGCACTGATCACCACCGAGTCCCGCACCACGGCCTGAGCGTCCGGCACCGGATCGCCGTCGGCCGCGATCAGCGGCCGACGGCCGGCGCCGCTCACCACCGGCCGGCCGCTCACAAACGGTCGGCCGCTCGCCGTCAGTCGCCGCCCGCCAGCAGGTCGAACTCGTGCGCGTCGTGCGACGAGAAGATCCTGACCAGCCGCGGATGGGCGCGGCGCAGCTCCATCAGCCGCTCCAGCTGACTCAGCCGCTGTTCGTGGTCGTCGGCGACGAGCCGCTGGTGGAGCGCGAGCGCGCGCGGGCAGCGCGGGCGGCGGAGATCGGTCTCGCCGTGGAAGAAGTACGCGTCGCCCGCGTGCAGCAGCCAGCGGTCCGGCTCCTGGACGGCGACCGCGCTGTGCCCCCTGGTGTGGCCGGGCAGCGGCACGAGCATGATGTCGGGGGACCGCAGCACCCGGGACGCGGGGAAGCCCAGCCAGTGCGAGTCGGCGGCGTCATGGACGACCCAGTCGACGCCGTGCGCCCACTGGGCGGGCAGATAGCGGTTCGCCTCCAGACGGGTGTCGCGGCGCATCGCGGCCCGGTACTCGTCGGCCATCACATGGACGCGTGCCTGCGGGAAGTCGGCGAGGCCACCCGCGCGATCCAGGTCGAGATGGGTCATGACGATGTCGCGTACGTCGTAGGGGTCGTAACCCAGCGCCCGGACCTGGTGCACCGCCGTACGGGACAGATCGAGCACCGGCCGCATCGTGTGGCGGAAGAGCGCGCCGAGGCGCCGGGGGTCGGAGACCTCGGCGGCGCCGATGCCGGTGTCGACCAGGACGAGACCGCTGCCGGTCGCGATCAGCATGCAGTGGGCGACGAGCGGCGCGCCGCCCAGGGGGCGCATGGGCGCGCAGTCGAGGTGATGGATGGTGAAGGCGGAGCGTCGCTGGCGGGTCGGGGTCGTGCGCACAGACATCTGTGCCTCCTGCTCACAGGGGGATACCCGGCGCGAGACGGCCGGGCTGGGAGAGGATGGTGGCCGTGCTGTTGTGCTCGGCGAACCGGTTGCTCGTGGCTCCGGTCCTGAAAGGCGCTCGTGCGGATGGCCCCGTCGTGCGCGGCCGATCCGTCCGACATCTCGCCCTGCCTCCACAGCAGTTGCGCCACTTACACCGTAAGTACGAGACAGGAGCGAAGCACTTACGCTGTAAGTCGTCAAGCGTTACCGCGCGTAGCCACCCGAAAGAGGAGCCGTTGTCCATGGCCCAGCGATCGAGACCCGAAGTCCCCGGCCCCCGGGAACCGTTGAGCCGGGACCGGATCGTCGGCGCGGCACTCGTGATCATCGACGAGGAAGGCATGGACGCCCTGTCCATGCGGCGGATCGCGGCCCGGCTCGGCGTCCAGGCGATGTCGCTCTACAACCATGTGCGGAGCAAGGACGACATCCTCGACGGGGTCACGGAGTTCATCACCACCGACATGCACATGCCGCAGCGGATGACGGGCGACTGGGAGGACGGCATCCGCTCCATCGCGTACGGCTTCCGGCAGGCGTCGCTGCGCCACCCGCGCGCCTGCGAACTGGTCCTCATGCGCCAGCTGTCCACACCGACGGCACTCGCGCCCGTGGACACGATGATCGCCATGATGCTCGACCACGGCTTCGACGAGGAGACCGCGGTGCACGCGCTGCGGCTGTTCATCTCCTTCCAGGTCGGCACGCTGCTGCGGCAGTTCCACAGCACGTCGGGACCCGCCGGCGACGCCAAGGACGGGGCGGAGCGGGAGACCGTCCGCACCGCGTACTTCGCGGCCTCCGGCTTCCCCGCGGTGGCGAAGGTCGCGCCGATCCTCGCGGTGAACGACCACGAGGCGGAGTTCGCCTTCGGGGTGGAACTGCTGATCACCGCGCTGCGGGAACTGGCCCCGGTGGGACAGGACTGAACCGGGCCCGGTCCGCACCGCCACCGCCGAGTGGCCGAACGGATGGCGGTGCCGCAGTCTGGGCGTATGAGACCAGGCCATGGCATACGCAACGCCGTCATGGCCGCCGTGACCGCGGTGGTGGTCACGGCGGGGATGACCGGCTGTTCCGACACTGACGAGACACCCAAGTCCGCGGCGTCCAAGGCGGGCGCGGCCATCGAGTCCGCGACGGCCGCGGCGGCGTCCGAGATGGCCAAGGTCAAGGGCGGCCTCAACGCCGCGACGGACGTCAAGGCGGGTCCCACGACGGCGGACGGCGACCGCGTCACCTCGGAGATCACGGCGACGAACCCGACCGGGGAGGCCACGGACTACACGGTCCTGGTCAACTGGAAGGACAGCGACGGGAATCTGCTCGACGCGACCGTCGTCTCCATCGACGGCGTCCCGGCGGGCGGCACGAAGTCGGCGACGGCCCGCAGCAACCGGAGCCTCACGGGCACTCCGGCAGCGGACATCGGGAAAGCGGTACGGCACTGACGGCACCGGCGCCGACCGTCCCCACCGCCGGACACACGGACGAGCTCCGGCCCCCACCCGGTGACCGGGACCGGACGGTGCGACCGGGGGAAGCGGGCACGGCCCGACGAACTCTTCCGGCGGCTGGGGCGTTGGCTTGGCATGGGGCCTGGAACGGGATGGCGGCGCGTCGCCGCGTGGGCCGGTGGGCTGGTGCTCGGCGCGGTGTCCGTCGTCGTCGGATGCCGGATCGCCGGTGTCGACGGATACACGCCCGTGCCGCAACTGCTCGCGTTCCTGCCGTGGCTGCTGGTGCCCGCCGGGCTGGGCCTCGCTCTCGCCCTGTTCGCCCGGCGGCGCGTGCTCATCGCGTGGGCGCTCGTCGTGCTCGCCGCGACCGGCTGGTACGTCCAGCCGTACGGACCGGAACCCGGCCCGCCGCGCGGCCCGGTCGTCGCCCGGCTGGAAGTGCTCACCGCCAACGTCGAGTTCGGACGGGCCACGCCCGATCTGATCGCCGCCGTCCGGCGCGAGGAGCCGGACCTCGTCTTCGTCCAGGAGTGCGACCGCGCCTGCTCCGCCGCGCTCGACGCCGCGATCTCGCGCGCCGACTACCCCTACCGCAACGTCGTCGAGGGCGATCTCGCCGCCGGGTCCGCGATCCTCTCCGTCCACCCGCTCAGCGACACCGCCGGAATCCCGGGCGTCCTCGCCATGCCGGGCGCCGAGGCGAGGATCGGCGGGCGCACGGTCCGGCTGCAGCTCGCGCATCCCCTGCCGCCCGTCCCCGGCGGGCTCGGCTCCTGGCGCGAGGAGCTCCGCCGCGTGCGGGCCTACGCGGCGACGGGCCGGGGGACACCGACGATCCTCGCGGGCGACTTCAACGCCGGTCAGGACCACGCCGCCTTCCGCGACGTCCTCGACTCCGGCGTCCTGTACGACAGCGCCCGGCTCGGCGGCGCGTTCCGGACCCCGTCCTGGCCGGCCACCGCACCCGCACCGCTCGGCACACAGATCGACCATGTGCTGGTGAGCGATGATTTCGCCGTACGCGATGCCCGGTTCCTCGACCTCTCCGGCACCGACCACCGCGCACTGCTCGTCGGCCTCGCACTGCACAGGGGGTGACATGAGGGATCGATCACGGCTGGCTCCACCGCCCTGGCTGGTGTCCGGGCTGCGCCCGCGGACCACGCCGGTCAACTGGGCCGCCGTCGCCCGCGCCTGCGTCGCGATGTCCGCACCGCTGGCCGTGGGCTTCGCCATGGACCGGCCCGCGTACGGGGCGCTCGTGTCGATGGGCGCACTGTCCGGGGTCATCGGCGACACCGCCGACGCCTACCGGATGCGGATCTTCAACATCGCCGTACCGCAGCTCTTCGGGGCCGTCGGCGTCACGCTCGGCACGCTCGTGTACGGCGAGGGGTGGCTCGCGGTCGGCGTGCTCACCCTCGTCGCGCTCGTCTCCGGCATGATCTCGTCGATCGGCGCGCTCGCCTCCGTGTCCGGACTGCTGCTCCTGCTCAACGCGGTGGTCGGGGCGGGCCTGCCGCTGCCCAGCCCCTGGTGGAAGGCCCCACTGCTGCTCGGCCTCGGCGGCATGGTCGTCCTCGCCCTCGCCCTCCTCGGCTGGCCGCTGCGCAGCGGGGTGCCCGAGCGGGCGGCGGTCGCCGGCACCTACCGGGCGGTCGCGGATCTGCTGGCCGCGGCCGGCAGCGACACGTACGACGAACGCCGCCAGGACGTCACCCAGTCCCTCAACACCTCCTACGACCTCGTTCTCGCCCGTCGCGCGCGCGACCACGGCCGCAATCCGACCCTCGTACGGCTGCTGGCCCAGCTCAACGCCCTCATCCCGGTCGTCGAGGCCGCCCCGGCCGCCCATCAGCGCGGCCGTCCCCTGCCCGAGGCGATCCCCGCGGTGGTGCGGGCACTGGCGGACGCGGTCGAGCAGGCCCGGACCGACCTGCCCTGCCCGGACCTGCCGCGGCCCACCACCCCGACCGAACGTGCCGTCGACGACGCCCTGCGGCACGCGGCGACCGTCGTCCACGAGTCCGACCCCGATCCGTACAACGTGGACGACCGCCTCGGCCGCCCCGCCGCGCTGCGCATCCGGATCCGCCGCACGGCCCGCAGCGTGCTGCTCTCCGACGCGTCGTGGCGGTACGGGCTGCGGCTCGCGCTCTGCATCGGCATCGCCCAGGCGCTGGTCTCGCTGGTCGTGCTGGACCGCTCCTACTGGATCGCGCTCACCGTCACCTTCGTCCTCAAACCGGACTTCGGGTCGGTCTTCTCCCGGGCCGTGGCACGCGGGCTGGGCACGGCGGCAGGGCTGGTGGTGGCGGCGGCCGTGCTGGCGGAAGTGCCCCGCGGCTGGTGGGACGTGCCGGTGATGATGGTGCTCGCGGCGCTGATCCCGGCGTTCACGGCGAAGGGGTACGCGTTCCAGACCGCGGCGATCACACCCGTGATCCTGCTGCTCTCCGACCTGCTGAACCGCCAGGGCATCGGCCTGATCAGACCGCGTCTGGTGGACAGTCTCATCGGCTGCGCGATCGCGCTGATCGTGGGCTATCTGCTCTGGCCGGAGAGCTGGCACACCCGCATCGGCGACCGGCTCGCGGAGTCCGTCGACGCGGCGGCGCGGTATGTGGAGCAGGCCTTCGGCCGGGACGGCGACCAGGTCGAGCGGGTGCGATCCCGGCGGCGGCTGTACCGGGACCTGTCGGCGGTGCGGTCGGAGTTCCAGCGGGCGCTGACCGAGCCGCCCCCGACGGGGACGCGGGCGGCCGCGTGGTGGCCGCTCGTCGTCGCGGTCGAGCGGATCGCGGACGCGACGACCGCGGCGAGGGTGCGCGTGGACCACGGGGCCTCGCCGCCGGCGGCGGCCGAGGTCGCGGCGGTGGTGGGCGAGCTGCGGGCGCTCGCGGACGGGATCCGCTCCAGCGAGGAGCTCGTCGAGGTGCGCGCGGACCTGAAGGGAGACGACAAGAGCGTCGTCGAACCCCTGCGCCAGGAGGTCACAGCGGCCCGCGCGATCGCCTCACCCCGGCCCTGACCGCCTCGCCCCCGCCCCGACCCGCGGCGCTCACGCGCCGCGGCCGTGGAGGCGGTCCATGTCCCTGCGCTCGCGCTTCGTCGGACGGCCGGTGCCGCGGTCGCGGACGCCCATGGGTGCCGTGAGCTCGCGCGGCGGAGGCGGCGGCGAGTGGTCCACGTAGCACTGGACCGCCGCCGGGGCGCCGACCCGTTTGCGGATGATGCGGGAGACGGTGACGATCCGCTCGCGGCCCGCGTGGAAGAGCCGCACCTGGTCCCCCGCCTTCAGCGCGTGCGCGGGCTTGACCCGCTCGCCGTTCACCCGGACATGACCGGCGCGGCAGGCCGCCGCCGCCTGGGAGCGGGTCTTGGTGAGCCGCACGGACCAGATCCAGCTGTCGACGCGTACGGTCCCTTCCGTGCCCCCCGGGGTCCCTGCTTCATCCGCCATACCGACGAGAGTACGGGGGGAGACTACGATGCGCTTCCGTCTCCCGTTGCGGAACAACCCCTTCAGCGCGGCCGACGACTCTGATCCATCGCCACATGCCCTGCCACACAAGGACATTCGATGAGCAGCAATTCCGGCAGAGGGCTCCAGCCCAACGTCCTCGGCACGTTCGACACCATCGTGATGGCGGTCGCCGGGAGCGCCCCCGCGTACTCGCTCGCGGCGACCACCGCCGTCCTGGTCGGGGCCGTCGGCCTGGCCGCCCCCGCCGCACTGCTGTACTGCGCGATACCCATGCTCGGCATCGTCCTGGCCTTCAGCCGTCTCGGCCGGATCGACGTCAACGCGGGAGCCAGCTACTCCTGGGTGGGCCGGACCCTCCACCCGTTCCTGGGCTTCATCTCCGGCTGGGCGCTGGTCGTCTCGGCGACGATCTTCATGGTGGCCGGCTCGCTTCCGGCCGGCGCGATGACCCTCGCCCTCTTCGACCCGGGCCTCGCCGGCAACACCGCGCTGGCCACGGCCGTCGGCGCCTGCTGGTTCCTGGTGATGGTGCTGGTGGTCCTCGGCGGCGCCCGGCTGACCGTACGGGCCCAGCTGCTCATGTCCGGGGTCGAGATCCTGCTCCTGCTGCTCTTCCTGCTCGCCGCCCTGCTGCACAAGGGCTCCGCGGTCTCCTTCGACTGGTCCTGGCTGGGCTTCTCCCACTTCGACGGGGCGTCCGGATTCGCCTCGGGTGCGCTGATCGCCGCGTTCTACTACTGGGGCTGGGACGTCACGAGCAACCTCAGTGAGGAGACCCGCAACAGCCGCAGGACCGCGGGACTCGCCGCCCTCGTCGGCGTGGGCGTGGTCCTCCTCCTCTTCGTGGCGTTCACGATCGCGGTCAATGTCATCCTGACCTCGGAGCAGATCAAGGCGGGCAGCGGAAACGTCCTCGGTGTGCTTGGTGACGCGATCTGGCCGGGCGTCGGCGGAAAGCTGCTGATCATCGCGGTGCTGCTGTCGACGGTCGCCACCCTGGAGACCACGCTGATCCAGGTCACGCGCTCGCTGTTCGCGATGGGCCGCGACCGTACGATGCCCGCTGCGCTCGGCACGGTGCACCCCCGCTGGAACACGCCCTGGGTGGCGATCGGCGTGGTCGGCGTGGTCGCGCTGGTGATGTTCGTCGCCGCGACCGCGCTCGGCACGGTCGGCGACATCCTGTCCGACGCGGTCAGCGCGATCTCGCTGCAGATCGCGGTCTACTACGGGCTCGCCGGCCTCGCCGCGGTCGCCGCGTACCGCCGGATGCTGCTGACGTCCGTGAAGAACTTCCTGCTCGGCGGGGCGTGGCCGCTGCTCGGCTCGGCCTTCATGTTCTGGATCTTCTTCGAGTCGCTGGGGGAGCTGAGCACCGCCTCGATCGCGATCGGCCTCGGCGGGCTGGTCGTCGGTGTGGTGCCGATGCTCTGGTACTGGCGGCAGGGGAGCACGTACTACCGGCCGGCGAAACTGGACGCGGCCCGGTCGATCGAGGCGGAGGTGCCCTACGCCGCTGCCGCGCCGGGCCCGCGCGACGCCATGGCCACGGACTTCTGAGGCAGAAAGCAGGCAGGGACATGGCTGCTGCTCGCCGCCGCTTCGAGCCGGACTTCGATCCGGACCTGGGTGACCGTGCGCTCACGCAGGCCCGCCACGACATCGTGATCGGCCGGTGGCAAGGCGTACGGGACCTGCTGCACACCACCGGCCAGGACTGGCCGCGCCGCACGCACCGGGTACGCCAGCTCTCGCACGCCGCGGCGGGTTCCTCGGCGGTCGAGGCCTGGCGGGCGGCCGAACCGGACAGCCCCGACGCGGCCGTGCTGCGGGCCGCGACCGAGGTGGTCCGGGTCTTCGACCACGCCATCGCGCAGGGCCGCGGGTCGGCCATGGACCGCGGACGCATCGACGTTGCGGTGATGGCCTGCCTCGGCGCGGCCGAGGCGGCACCGGCCGACCCGATGCCGTGGGTGTCGCTGCTGACCGTGGCCCGGCTGTACGAGGGCGGCGTCGGACGGCGCCAACTACGCACCTGGTGGGACGAGTTGCGGCGCCGCGACGCGGACAACATCGAGGGCCATGTGCAGCTGCTGCGCTACTGGTCGGCGCGCTGGCACGGCACGCACGGCTCGATGTACGACGTCGCGCGGGACGCGGCCGGCGCGGCACCGCCCGGATCGCCGCTGCCGGTGCTCGTGCAGATCGCACGGGTCGAGGAGTTCCGGTACGTCGCGGAGGGCGCCCGGGGCCGTGCCCCGGTCCGCGACTTCGGCCAGCACTGGAAGCACGAGCTGGCGGTGACCGAGGTGCGGCGCACCTGGGAGCGGTGGATCGGCGGGCGGGAGAACGGCCCGGTCCTCCCGGAGGAGGTCGCCGAGCTCAACTATCTGACGCACGCGGCCTGTTACGCCGGCGAGACGGAGGTGGCGCGCAGGCTGTTCATGATGCTGGGGACGAGGGCGGCGCGGGTGCCGTGGTCGTACACGGGAGACCCGGCCGAGCAGTTCGTCCGCTTCCGCTCGGCGACGGAGCAGGGCTGACGCCGAAGTGCCCGAAGCCGGCACGGAAGTGTCGGAGGCGACGCAGAAGTGCCGGAAGACGACGCCGAAGTGCCTGAAGTACCTGAAGGGACCCCTCCCCGTGGGCCCGGCGGGAGCTGCCGGGCCCACAGGGTTCACCGGAGTCAGACGCCGATGTCGCGGCCGTCCTTGCGGTAGACGGCGACGACCGACGGGCGAACGATCCTGCCCGGCCCGTCGGGCCACACCGACGCGGGCTTCTCGACGGTCGCGCCGTCGATCTCGCCCGGGTGCTGCACGGCCACGATCACCCGGCGGTCCTGGATGATCGGCCCACAGGTCTCGGCACCCTTCGGGACGGTGAGGAACTGCTTCAGCTCACCGCGGCGCTCGCCCAGCGTGGCGACACCGAACAGACCGTCGTGGGAGCCCAGCTGGGCACCGTCGGTGGAGATCCACAGGTTGCCGTGCGGGTCGAAGGCCACGTTGTCCGGGCAGGAGATGGGGCTGACCGTCTCCTTCGGGTACCCGGCGAAGTAGGTGGCCGGGTCCTCCGGGTCACCGGCGACCAGGAACAGCCGCCAGGCGAAGCCGTCGGCCGACGGGTCGTCCCAGTGCTCGGCGAGCTCCAGGATCTGGCCGTGCTTGTTCAGGTTGCGCGGGTTGGCCTCGTCCGCGCCGGCCTTGCCGGCCTTGCCACGGTCGGTGTTGTTCGTCAGCGCGACGTAGACCCGGCCGGTGCGGGGGCTCGGCTCGACGTCCTCGGGACGGTCCATCTTGGTGGCGCCGACCTTGTCACCGGCGAGGCGGGTGAAGACGTACACCTCCTCGGCGGTCATGCCCTCGACGTGCGAGACATCGCCGGTCGCCAGCGGGATCCACACGCCGCTGCCGTCGAACTCGCCGTCGTTCGGGAGCTTGCCGGTGCCGTCGATCTCGGCGGCGGGGGAGTCGCCGGTGAGCTTCGCGACGTACAGCGTGCCCTCGTCGAGCAGGGTGAGGTTGTGCTCGCGGGCGGCGCGGCTGTTGCCCTTCTTCATCCGCTTCGACGAGACGAACTTGTAGAAGTAGTCGAATCGCTCGTCGTCGCCCATGTAGACGACCGGACGGCCGTCACGGGTGAGGCGCGGCTGCGCGGCCTCGTGCTTGAAGCGGCCCAGCGCGGTGCGCTTGCGGGGCGTGGAGTCCGGGTCGTACGGGTCGAGCTCGACGACCCAGCCGAAGCGGTGCGACTCGTTGGGCTCCTGGGCGGCGTCGAAGCGCTTGTCGAAACGCTCCCACTTGCGCTCGGTGGCGCTGGTGCCGAGGCCGTAGCGCTTGTCGGTGGCGCTGCTGCCGTTGGCGAAGTACTGGTTGAAGTTCTCCTCGCCGTGGAGCGTGGTGCCCCACGGGGTGGTGCCGCCGGCGCAGTTGTTGAGCGTGCCGAGGACCTTGGTGCCGGTCGGGTCGGCGGACGTCTTGAGCAGATCGCTGCCCGCGGCGGGACCCGTGAGCCGGAACACGCTCGTCGCCGTCAGACGGCGGTTGAGGTAATGGCGGCTGACCGGCGTGAGCTTGCCGCTCCTGCGCTCCTCCTGGACGACGACGACGGACAGCCCGTGCGCGGCCCAGGCGATCTCGACCTGCTCGCGGGTCGGGTTGGCGGCGTCGTAGCCCTTGAACATCAGGACTTCGTCCGTGTACTCGTGGTTGGCCACGAGGACCTGACGGCCGTGCTCGCGCAGCGGGAGCAGGCTGAGGAAGTCGTTGTTGTAGCCGAACTGGCCCGCCTGCGCCGTGGCGGTCTGCTTGTCGGCGTTGAAGGCGGGCGCGCCACGGAGGATGGGCTCGCCCCAGCGGATGACCACGTTCTGGGCGTAGCCGACGGGAACGGTCACCTGGTCGGCGGTGTTGGGGGCGACGGGAGTGAAGCGCAGACCGCGGGCGCCGTCGGCGGAACCGCTGCCTCCGTGGCCGCCGTGGCGTATGCCGTCGGTGGCGGGCACTGCGGCGGCCTGGGCGGACGGGGCGTTCTGCGTGAGGACGGCGCCGCCGGCGGCGGTGGCGACGGTCACGACCGCGGCGGTGCGCATCATCGAACGGCGGGACAGCGCACCGGCGATGATGTCGCCGGCGTACTCGTTGTCGCTGGTGTTCGGCACTTCGTGGAAGCAGGCGTCACCACACCGGTAGCGGCAGGTGAGAGCGGACCGGCCGCCCGCGTGGTTAGAGCTCAGGAGTGGCAGCAGTTTGCGCACTTCGTCCCCATCTCCCCCTTCGGCGCACCCTGCGCCGACATCGTGTCGGAATATCTCCGGCCGTGACGGTAGGGGCACACATGTGCAATGCGGCAGCGATGAAGTGAACGCGGAATGAATGCGGAGCGACCGGGGCGGTCTTGACGCGGGAGGGGGTTGCGGCGGTACACAACGGGCGGCCGCTAACCTTACGTGTCCGCGCTGGCCGGGGCTGCGGCGTTGCCGCACCTGGAACGGACAATGCCGGACAATGATCGCACCCAATTCACGCGAAAGGCCTCGCCCATGGGCATTCGGAGCTTGCTGCGAAAGGTGTTTGGACGCGAGCGTACGGAGTCGTCCTCACCGGCCACGACGACGAAACCCGCCTCCGCCACCTCCGTCCCGCCCCAGGCCGAGGCCCCCTCCTCCCAGGACCACGCGGCCGATCTGGTGGCCGCGGCCTTCGACAACCCGCCCCAGCGCCCGACGATTCCGCCGGCGCGCACGCCGTCACCGTCCGCGTCGGTTCCTGCCGCGGAGGAGCAGACGGCCGACCCGGCCGCTGAAGCGGCGGTTGACACCGCCCCCGAGCCCGCCGAGGCCGAGGTCGCCGCCGTAGAGGCGGAGCCGACGAGCACCGAAGCCGTTGCGGACGAAGGGGTCGAGACCGCTCCCGAGGCTGCCGAGACCGAGCCCGCCACCGCTGCCGCTCCCCCGGAGGACGCAGCCGAGCCCGTCGCCGAGGAGCAGCCTGCCGACCCGGCGGTTGACACCGCCCCTGAGCCCGCCGAGGCCGAGCCCGCCGCCGCTGTCGCTCCCCCGGAGGTCGCTGCCGAGCCCGTCGCGGAGGCCCCGGCCGCGCAGGAGACGCCGGCCGACCCGGCCGCTGAAGCGGCGGTTGACACCGCTCCCGAGCCGGCCGCGACGGACGCCCCCGAGCCCGCCGCCGCAGAGGCTGAGCCGACGAGCACCGAAGCCGCTGCGGACGAAGCGGTCGAGACCGCTCCGCAGGCTGCCGAGACCGAGCCCGCCACCGCTGCCGCTCCCCCGGAGGACGCAGCCGAGCCCGTCGCCGAGCCCGTCGCGGAGGAGACGCCGAAGGCCGCCGCTGAGCCGGACGAGGTCCCGGCCGAGGTCCCGGCTGGCGCCGAGCAGGCAGAGCCGGCACCGGCCGAGGCCGAGGTGGCGGCGCCCGTAGCCGCACAGGCCGAGACCGACGAGACATCGGGCGTGGCCGACGAGCCCGCCGCCGACACCGCGGAGGACGTCGTCGCGGCTGAACCCGTAGACGCGGAGCCCGTACCCGTACCCGCCGCCGTCGCTGAGGACGCCGAGGACGCCACCGACGAGGTGGCCGACGCCTCGGAGCCGGCGGCGGCCGGCAAGTCCGCGATGTCGCTCGCCCGGGTGCGGGCCCGAGCCGCCGGGCTCGTCGGGGCGTACAAGGCGGCCGGCGCCGCGCTCGAGGCCGCCGACGGGCTCGGGGCGCGGGCCAGGGTGTACCTGGTGCTGGACCGCTCCGGTTCGATGCGGCCGTACTACAAGGACGGCAGCGCCCAGCAGCTCGGCGAGCAGACGCTCGCGCTCGCCGCCCACCTCGACGAGGCCGCGGCCGTGCAGGTCGTGTTCTTCTCGACGGACATCGACGGGACCGGTGAGCTGACGCTCGCCGGCTACGAGGGCCACGTGGACGAGCTGCACTCGGGGCTCGGCCACATGGGACGGACCAGCTACCACCGGGCCGTCGAGGAGATCGTCGAGCACTACGAGAAGTCCGGCGACGACGTGCCCGCCCTCGTCGTGTTCCAGACGGACGGCCCGCCCGACGCCAAGCAACCGGCCAAGCAGGCCCTCGCGGACGCGGCCGGGAAGCCGATCTTCTGGCAGTTCGTGGCGTTCGGCGAGTACGAGGCCAAGGGCTTCGACTTCCTGCGCAAGCTGGACACCGACGAGAGCGTGGCCAATGCCGCGTTCTTCCACGCGGGCCCCGACCCCCGTGAGCTCACCGACGAGGAGCTGTACGAGGGTCTGCTCGGCGCCTTCCCGAAGTGGCTGAACAGCCGCAACGGCTGACCGCGGGCCGATCGCGACAGCTAGGACGACGAAGCCCGGCCGGAGGGCACCGGCAGCAACACCCGCACCACCAGCCCGCCCTCCGGCCCCGGCTTCGGCCCCGTCCCCGGCTTCGGCCGCTCCGTCACCGACCTCGGCTCCGCCTCCACCGTCCCCCCGTGCGCCACGGCTATCGACCGCACGATGGAGAGGCCGAGCCCGGCCCCCGGCCCCATCCGGTCCCGCCCCTTCCCGCGCCGGAACGGCTCGAAGAGCCCGGGGACGTCCGAGGCGGCCACCACGGGCCCGGTGTTCGTGACGGTCAGCAGCCCACCGCCGGCCGAGACGTCCACGGACACCTCCACCACCCCGTCCGGCACGTTGTACGTCACGGCGTTCGCCACCAGGTTCCGCACCAACTGCCCCAGCAGCAGCCGGTTCCCCCGGACCACGCCGGATCGCGAGACCTCCGCGAAGACCCCGTACCGCTCGCACTCCTCCTCGACGACCTCCCCGAGGTCGACGTCCTCCCTCTCCTCCAGCCCCCGCTCGCTGCGCGCCAGCAGCAACAGACCGTCGATCAGCCGCTCACTGCGGCGGTTGGTGTCGAGCAGCACCTGCTTCACGCCTGAGTCGTCCAGGCCCACCTGGATCGCCGCCCGCTGCGTCGCCAGCGGCGTCCGCAGCTCGTGGGACGCGTTCGCGATGAACCGCCGCTGGCTGTCGAACGCCTTCTCCAGCCGTGCCAGCAGCGCGTCGATCGTGTCGCCGAGCTCCTTCAGCTCGTCGTCCGGGCCGCGCACGGCGATCCTCCGGTCCAGCGTGTGCTCCGAGAGCCGTCGCGCCTTCGCGGTCATCTCGTGCACCGGACGCAGCACCCGGCCCGCCGTCCACCACCCCACGACCACCGCGCACACCGCCGTCCCCAGCAGCGCGAACGCCGACCAGATCAGCACCTGCTCCGAGGCCGCGTCCGACACGGTCTCGGTCAGCTGGTGGACGGTGCCCGGCTCCAGGAGGGTCGTCTCGCGCAGGGCGATCGCCGCCGCCTCGCCACGCGTGCCGGCCCGCGACAGCAGGTTCACGATGCCGAGCAGACAGGCCCCGAGGACCAGGAAGACCCCGCCGAACACGAGCGCGACGCGGGTACGGATGGTGGAGCCGGGCCCCAGCGGACCCGGCCCCAGCGGACTCGGACCGAGCGCACCGGTCCCGGACGAGCGGCTCACAGCACGTACCCCACGCCCTGCACGGTACGGATCAGCGGCGGTTCCCCGAGCTTCCCGCGCAGCTTGCTCATGCACACCCGTACCGCTCCCGTGAACGGATCGGCGTGCGCGTCCCACGCCCGCTCCAGCAGTTCCTCCGCCGACACCGTCGCCCCGTCCGCCTCCAGCAGGATCTGCAGGACCGAGAACTCCTTCGGGGAGAGCTCCAGGTCCCGGCCGTCCCGCTCCGCCGTCCGCCGCACCGTGTCGAGCCGTATCCCGCACCGCTCCAGCAGCGGCGGCAACGGGGGCCGGGCCGTGCGGCGCCGCAGCGCCCGTACGCGCGAGACCAGCTCGGGGAACTCGAACGGCTTGGTGAGGTAGTCGTCGGCGCCCAGGTCGAGCCCCTCCACCCGGTCCTCCATCGACGCGGCCGCCGTCAGCATCAGGATGCGCGTGCGCGAGGCCGAGGCGATCAGCTCGCGCGCGACGTCGTCCCCGTGCATCCGCGGCAGATCGCGGTCGAGGACGACGACGTCGTAGTCGTGCAGCCCGAGGTACGCGAGGGCCGCGTCGCCGCTGTGCACCGTGTCGACGGCGAAACCGGCCCGCCGCAGCCCGGTGGCGACCAGCTCCGCCAGCACTTCCTCGTCCTCCGCGACCAGTACCCTCATGCCCTCTTCCTACCGGACGCGATGTTTCCGCAGCGTCTCCGCCGGATGCCCCGATCCGGTGGCCCCGGTTCATGCGTGTGAGTCG
Source organism: Streptomyces sp. NPDC091376 (assembly GCF_044757085.1). Classification (NCBI taxonomy): domain Bacteria; kingdom Bacillati; phylum Actinomycetota; class Actinomycetes; order Kitasatosporales; family Streptomycetaceae; genus Streptomyces; species Streptomyces sp. NPDC091376. The sequence continues at coordinate 394,840 of NZ_JBIVUF010000002.1, forward strand.
ATCTTCCGGCGGCCGTTAGGATTTCGACCATGGCGGCCACTGGATCCGAGAAGCAGGGGGCGAGCGAAGGCGTGAAGGCCTTTTACGTGTCGACCCCCATCTACTACGTCAACGACGCTCCTCACCTGGGCCACGCCTACACGACCGTCGCAGGCGACGTGCTCACGCGCTGGCACCGTCAGCGCGGCGAGAAGGTGTGGTACCTCACCGGCACGGACGAGCACGGTCAGAAGATCATGCGCACCGCGGAGGCGAACGGCGTCAGCCCGCAGGAGTGGTGCGACAAGCTCGTGGAGGAGGCCTGGAAGCCCCTCTGGGAGCACCTGGAGATCGCGAACGACGACTTCATCCGCACGACGGAGCGCCGGCACACCGACCGCGTCCAGGAGTTCGTGCAGGACCTGTACGACAAGGGCGAGATCTACAAGGGCGGGTACGAAGGCCCGTACTGCGTGGGCTGCGAGGAGTACAAGCTCCCCGGCGAGCTGCTGGACGGCGAGGGTGACTACGCCGGGCAGAAGCTGTGCCCCGTGCACAAGAAGCCGGTGGAGATCCTCAAGGAGGAGAACTACTTCTTCAAGCTGAGCGAGTACGGTCCGAAGCTGCTCGAGTTCTACGCGTCGAACCCCGGCTTCATCCAGCCCGAGTCCGCCCGCAACGAGGTCGTGAACTTCGTGAAGCAGGGCCTGCAGGACCTGTCGATCTCGCGGTCGACGTTCGACTGGGGCATCCCGATCCCGTGGGACGAGAAGCACGTCATCTACGTGTGGGTCGACGCCCTGCTGAACTACGCGACGGCGGTCGGCTACAACGAGAACCCGGCGAAGTTCGAGGACACCTTCCCGGCGGACGTGCACCTCGTCGGCAAGGACATCCTCCGCTTCCACGCGATCATCTGGCCGGCGATGCTGATGGCGCAAGGCCTGCCGGTGCCGGGGAAGATCGCCGCCAACGGCTGGCTGATGGTCGGCGGCGAGAAGATGTCGAAGTCGAACCTGACGGGTATCAAGCCGCAGGACCTGACCTCCCACTTCGGCGTGGACGCGTACCGCTGGTACTTCCTGCGCGCGATCGCGTTCGGCCAGGACGGTTCGTTCTCCTGGGAGGACTTCACCGCCCGCTACACGAGCGAACTCGCCAACGACTACGGCAACCTGGCGTCCCGGGTCGCCGCGATGGTCGGCAAGTACTTCGACGGGGCGCTGCCCGAGGCGACGGCGAACGGCGACGCCGAGAAGAAGATCCACGAGGGCCTGGCGAAGGCCGTGGCCGAGGCCGACCGGAAGATCGGCGAGGAGCTGGACTTCCAGGGCGGCATCCTGGCGATCTTCGACTTCGTCAAGCAGGTCAACGGCTACATCACGGAGCAGGAGCCGTGGAAGGTCGCCAAGACCGCGTTCGATCATGCTGCTGACGCAGCGGGCTCCGAGCAGGGCAGGGCCCGCCTCGCGACCATCCTGTACACGGCGGCCGAGTCGCTGCGGGCCGTGGCCGTCCTGCTGAATCCGGTCATGCCGGACACCTCGCAGAAGCTGTGGGACTCGCTCGGCGCGGAGGCGTCCGTCGGCGCCCTCGCGGACCAGCGCGTCCAGGACGCTGCGGCCTGGGGCGGGCTGCCGGCCGGCTCGACGGTGACGAAGGGCGCGGTGCTCTTCCCGCGCCTGGAGGACCCCAAGAAGGCCTGACGCACCCGCACACGGAGCCCGACACCGCCGCACGGTGTCCGAAGGGCCCGGGGAACCGGCACGGTTCCCCGGGCCCTTCCGCCGTCTCAGCGCGCCAGCGACTCACCGTCCCCCATCACGATCACCGGCCGCTTCGCCGGGTCCAGCCGGCGCAGCAGCTCCCGCATGTGCTCCGGTCCCAGCGACACGCACGCCTGGGTGGGTCCGTCGTGGTCGACGTGGACCCAGACGCCGCCGCCCCGGTCCCAGCCCATCGGGCGCTGCTCGTCGAGCGGGGACAGCCCCGACGCGCGGTTGTAGTTGATCGCGATGACGTAGTCGAAGGAGCCCGCGAGCGTCTCGCCCCGGAAGCCCCTGCCGGTGGCGAGGAACTCCTCGGACTGGTGGTACGGCAGCTTCGTGCCCGGATTGGGCAGCCGGCCGCCCGCGTCGGTGAGCCCGAAGACACCGATCGGGGAGCGCTTGTCCCCGGCCCAGTGCTCGTCGGTCCAGCCCTTCAGGGCGTTGCGCGCCTTCCAGGGCCCGGCCACCGGCAGCCAGCCCCGCATGGGATCGCGTTCGTACAGCGTGGCCGTCGAGTCGCTGGAGTACGCGGCCCGTCCGGTCACGACGAGGGCCTGGTCGGTGCCGTCGGGAACGAGCGCCCTGGTCCTGGTTCCGAGCGCGGGAATCTCGCCGGGATGTGCCCGCTGCGCCGCGGGCGGTCCTGGCCGGGCGGCGGCGTTGCCCGCCGCGTGGCTGGGGCCCGCGGCCGGGGGCGGCGGCGACGAGGGCTTCGCGCAGCCCCCGAGCAGCAGTCCGGCGGCCAGCAGGGGCAGCGCTGCTCTGATCAGTAGGGTGCTGAGCACTCCGCGTTGTCCTGTCATGGTGCTGGTGCTTCCCGTTGCTGCCGCTCGTCGTCGGCGCGTCGCCGCGAAAGACTCGGAAGGAGCAGGAAAACAACGCGGAAGGGCCCGGAACCTGCGGGTTCCGGGCCCTTCCTCATGGCCTTTCGGCCGTGCCGCCCCTCGGGGGCCGACCTCATCGCCTCACTTGGTGGGCTTGTACGGCGTCGGCTTGGCCGGGCCCTTGTACAGGCCGATGTGGAGCTCCTTCAGACGGGCTTCCTCGACCTCCGCGGGCGCGCCCATCAGCAGGTCCTGCGCGTTCTGGTTCAGCGGGAAGGCGATCGTCTCGCGGATGTTGGGCTCGTCGGCCAGGAGCATCACGATGCGGTCGACGCCGGGGGCGATGCCGCCGTGCGGCGGGGCGCCGTACTGGAAGGCGCGCAGCATGCCGGCGAACTCGCGCTCGACGGTCTCACGGTCGTAGCCCGCGATCTCGAAGGCCTTGAACATGATGTCGGGCTCGTGGTTCCGGATGGCGCCGGAGGACAGCTCGACGCCGTTGCACACGATGTCGTACTGCCAGCCGAGGATGTCCAGCGGGTCCTGCGTCTCCAGGGCCTCCAGGCCGCCCTGCGGCATGGAGAACGGGTTGTGCGAGAAGTCGAGCTTTCCGGTGTCCGGGTCCTTCTCGTACATCGGGAAGTCGACGATCCAGCAGAAGCGGAAGACGTTCTCCTCGAAGTGGCCCGCGCGGCGTGCCGCCTCGACCCGCACGGCGCCCATGATCTTGGAGACCTCTTCGAACTCGCCGGCGCCGAAGAACACCGCGTGACCGGCCTTGAGGCCGAGGCGCTCGGTGAGGACCTTGACGTTCTCCTCGGTGAGGAACTTGGCGATCGGGCCGGACAGCGCGCCGTCGTCGCCGACACGGACCCAGGCCAGGCCCTTGGCGCCCTGCTCGATCGCGTACTCGCCGAGCTGGTCGAAGAACTTGCGCGGCTGGTCCTGGACGGCCGGCACCGGCAGGGCGCGGACGTGCTTGCCCGCGAACGCCTTGAACTCCGAACCCTCGAAGACGTCGGTGATGTCGACCAGCTCGAGCTGGGCGCGCAGGTCGGGCTTGTCGTTGCCGTACTTCAGCATCGACTCGCGGAACGGGATCCGCGGGAACGGGGACGTGACGTGGCGGCCGCCGCCGAACTCCTCGAAGAGTTCCGTCATCAGCTTCTCGATCGGCTGGAAGACGTCCTCCTGCTCGACGAAGCTCATCTCCACGTCGAGCTGGTAGAACTCGCCGGGCGAGCGGTCCGCGCGGGCGTCCTCGTCGCGGAAGCAGGGCGCGATCTGGAAGTAGCGGTCGAAGCCGGCGATCATCAGCAGCTGCTTGAACTGCTGCGGGGCCTGCGGCAGGGCGTAGAACTTGCCGGGGTTCAGCCGGGACGGCACCAGGAAGTCACGGGCGCCCTCGGGGGAGGTCGCGGTGAGGATCGGGGTGGCCATCTCGTTGAAGCCGAGCGCGGTCATCTTGTGCCGGATCGCGGAGATGACCGCGGTGCGCAGCATGATGTTGCGGTGCATGCGCTCGCGGCGCAGGTCCAGGAAGCGGTACTCCAGGCGCCGCTCCTCGTTGACGCCGTCGTCCGTGTTGATCGTGAAGGGGACCTGGGCGGAGGCGCCGAGCACCTCGACCTGGGTGACCTCGATCTCGACCTCGCCGGTCGGCAGGTCCGGGTTGACGTTGTCCGCGCCACGGGCGGAGACGGTGCCGTCGACGCGGACGACGGACTCCTTGGACAGATGGCTCAGGGCCTCGTTGGCCGGGGTGCCGGGACGGGCGACGAGCTGGACCAGACCGTAGTGGTCGCGCAGATCGATGAAGAGGATGCCGCCCAGGTCTCGGCGATTGTGCAGCCAGCCGCTCAGCCGGACGTCGGTGCCGACGTCAGAGGCGCGGAGCTCGCCGCAGGTGTGGGACCTGTACCGATGCATCGTCGTTCATCCAGTCTTCGCGATGGGGGATGTGGGCAGACCCACCCAGGTTACCGTCCGGCTCATGATCCCCTTTCCTGTATGACGGCGCGGGTTCCGGGCCCCCGGCGGCCCGAGGTCCGGCCGCGGGACCCAGCGGGTGAAGCCGGGAGCAACCCGAATACAGTAGGAAAATGCGCACCGAGGACGTCCTGGCCGCGATCGCGACCGGCCTGTGGCGCTGGGACGACGCATCCGGGACCGTCACGCTCGACGCCGAGGCCGCCCGGCTGCTCGGCATGTCCGGGCTTCCCCGCGACGGTGGCACCGTCACCCAGGCCGCCGTGCGTTCGCGTTTCCACCCGGTCGACTGGAACGAGGTCGACGGGATCATCGGGCTCGCCGTGGCCGAGGGGACCCTCGCCGAGTTCCGGCTGCGGATCGTGGACGAGGAGGGGCATGTGCTGCGTACCGTACGCAGCCGCTCCAAGCCGGTCCTCGTCGAGGGGAAGAGCCACTACCTGATCGGCACGATCCAGGAGGTCGCGGAGCCGCAGCCCGGTACGAGCGCCCGCACCCCCGTCACCGGCGACTGGCGCCGTTCCCGCGAGGCGTTCCTGCTGGACGCGGGCCGTGCGCTGGCCGAGGCCCGGTCCACCGCCGAGGTGCTGCGGGTGGCGGCTTCACTGTCCATGCCGGGCTTCTCCCCCGACGGTCTCGCCGTCTTCGGCGTCACGGCGGACCGACTGAAGGTCCTCGGCCACCACGGGTACGACCCGGCCGACGCGGGCCCGCTCGCCGACATGCCGCTGGACACCGAGTACCCGGCCGCCGAGGTCATCCGCAACGGCCGGGCCCTGTACATCCCGACCCCGGACGAGTACCAGCGCCGGTACCCCACGATCTGGCCGCTCGTCAGGGGCTTCCGCCGGCACTCCTGGGCCTTCCTCCCGCTGATCGTCGCGGGCCGCACGATGGGCACCTGGATGGCGGCCTTCAGCCATCCCGTCGCCTTCACCCCCGACGAGCGGTCCGTGCTGACGACCGTGGCGCGGATGCTGGCGCAGGCGCTCGCCCGCGCCGGCGTCGCGGAGAGCGAGCGGGAGCTGTCGCGCGGCATCCAGCGCTCGATGATGCCGACGCTGGGGCCCGGCATCCCGGGCATGTCGGTGGCCGCGCGGTACGTGCCGACCGGCGGTGGTCTCCAGGTCGGCGGCGACTGGTACGACATCATCCCGCTGCCCGGGGCCCCCGCCCACGCCACGGGCCATGGGGGCGGCCGGTTCGCGCTGGTCATCGGCGACGTCCAGGGCCATGACGTACGGGCGGCCGGGCTGATGGGACAGCTGCGGACCGCCCTGCGCGCGTACGCCGCCGAGGGGCACCGCCCCGACGCCGTGCTGGCCCGCGCCTCCCGCTTTCTGACGGGCCTGCACGACTACACGGAGAGCGAGGCGTTCGACGACGGCGACCATGTCGGCACGTACAGCGCTCCGCGCTTCGCGACCTGTCTGTATCTGGAGTGCGATCCGGCGACCGGCACGCTGGAGATCGCACGGGCCGGGCATCCCGACCCCGCGATCAGACTGGCCGACGGCACGGTGATCATGCGGCCGACGGCCGGCGGACTGCCGCTCGGGATCGATCCGGACACCGACTATCCGACCACCCGGATCGTGCTGGAACCCGGCGAGACGATCATGATCTGCACGGACGGGCTGCTGGAGACCGGCGGCCACGACCTGGACAGCGGCTGGGAGCGCATCCGTGCCGTGCTGGAGGAGCACCAGGCCGACGGCGACACGCTGGAGAAGCTCGCCGACGCCCTGGTGCAGGCCGTGCACGGTCCCGCATCGCACTACACGACGGGGCCGCTCGCGGACCGGCGTGAGGACGACATCGCCGTCGTCCTGCTCTCCCGGCACGGCAGGCCGGCCCGCCGGGCCCCGCGCCGTACGGTCCTCACCGTCGCCCAGGCCGAGCCGGAGCGGATCGCGATCGCCCGGCAGCAGCTGCGCGATCTGCTGCACGACTGGGCGGACGGGGAGCAGATCGATTCGGCGGTGCTGATGGTCTCCGAGATGGTCACCAACGTGCTCGTGCACACCGACGGCGACGCGCTGATGGTGGCGGAGGCGGCGGGCGAGCACGGCGGCCGCCGGCTGCGGGTGGAGGTCTCGGACACCAGCGACGAGCTGCCGCACCGGCGCAGTCCCGGCGAGATGGCGTCGTCCGGGCGCGGGCTGGTGCTGATGGAGATGCTCGCGGACCTGTGGGGCGTGGACCCGAGGGGCGAGGGCAAATCGATCTGGTTCGAGCTCTACGAACCGGGCGGACTCGCCCAGGGCCCGGCCGAGCCGGCGCCGCCCGGACCTTCGGTGGGGTCGCCGACGGGTTCGTAACGCTTCCGCAGCTCGCCGATCACCCCGAACGCGGCGGCGGTCAGCGGCACGGCCAGCAGCATCCCGAGGATTCCGGCGATGCCCGCACCCGCGGTGATCGTGAGCATCACGACCGCCGGGTGCATCTGGACGGTGCGGCTCTGGATCATCGGCTGCAGGACGTGCCCCTCCAGAACCTGTACGGCGAGGACGACGCCGAGCGCCCACAGCGCGATCACGAACCCCCGGTCGGCGAGCGCCACGAGCACGGCGAGCGCGCCCGAGATGAACGCCCCCAGATACGGGATGTAGGCGAAGACGAAGACGAGCGCGCCCAGCCCGACCGCGCCGGGCACGCGCAGGATCAGCAGTCCGACGGTGATGCAGATGGCGTCGATCAGGGCGATGAACGTGGTTCCGCGCATGAAGCCCTCGACGGCTCCGAAGGCCCTGCGGCCCATCGCCTCCGCCATGTCGCCCGTGGAGCGTGGCACGAGGGCGCGCAGGGTGCCCACCGCGCGGTCGGAGTCCCGGAGGAAGAAGAAGATCAGCAGCAGGGCGAGCACGGCGATCGCGACCCCTTCGGCGACCAGGCCGAGCCCGGAGATCACCCCTGACGCGGCCGTCCCGCCGAACTTGCTCAGCAGTTCCTTGGAGTTGGTCGCCAGGTCGTCCAGCGAGGTCCCGACGGCGCCGAAGTGCTTCGCGAGGTCCACCGCGGCCCGCTTCACCGAGGTGATGATCTGGTCCCCGCTCTCGATCAGCGCGTTGACCACGATGTACCCGGCCCCGCCGACGACGGCGACCACCGCGGCGCAGGTCAGCCCGGCGGCGAGGGAGCGCTGCACCTTCATCCTGACGAGCCGCCGGTGCAGCGGGCCGAGAAGGGCGGTGCCGAGCAGCGCCAGGAGCACGGGGACGACGGCCGTCCTGAGGACGTTGATCAGCCAGATGCCGACGGCGCCGACCCCGGCCACCAGCAGCGCGACGAGGCACCAGGCGGCGAGGCGCTGCGCTGGCCGGGGCAGGAGGGTCGTCCATGTCGGCGGCACGGACCCCAGCCGATCACGCCGGGGCCCGGTCGTCCTGCCCGTCCGGGCCGGACGGGTGACATACCGTCAGCGAGGGCGGCCGGCCCGGCCACGGGCGGGCCGCCCTCCAGGTCACATCCCGTGCACGGCGGGGACCGTGCCCAGACGCCCCTTCTGGAAGTCCTCGAAGGCCTGCTGCAGCTCCTCACGGGTGTTCATGACGAACGGTCCGTAGTGCGCCATCGGCTCCCTGATGGGCCGGCCGCCCAGCAGCACGACCTCCAGGTCACCGGTGCCGCCGCCGTCCTGCTTGTCGTCCGCGCGGACGGTCAGCGCGCCGCCGTCGCCGAACACCGCGGTCTGGCCCATGTGGACGGGACGCCGGTCGGTGCCGACGCCGCCGCTCCCGGCGAGGACGTACGCGAGGCCGTTGAAGTCCTCGCGCCACGGCAGCGTGATCTCGGCACCCGGCCGCAGCGTCGCGTGGATCATCGTGATCGGGGTGTGGGTGATGCCGGGCCCCTCGTGCCCGTCGAGCTCGCCCGCGATCACCCGCAGCAGCGCGCCGCCGTCCGGGGAGGTCAGCAGCTGCACCTGACCGCCGCGGATGTCCTGGTAGCGGGGGTCCATCATCTTGTCCGCCGCCGGGAGGTTGACCCAGAGCTGGAGCCCGTGGAAGAGCCCGCCCGACATGACGAGCTGCTCCGGCGGGGCCTCGATGTGCAGGAGTCCGGACCCGGCGGTCATCCACTGGGTGTCGCCGTTCTGGATGGTGCCACCGCCGCCGTTGCTGTCCTGGTGGACGAAGCTTCCGTCGATCAAGTACGTGACGGTCTCGAAGCCGCGGTGCGGGTGCCAGGGCGTGCCCTTGGGCTCGCCCGGCGCGTAGTCCACCTCGCCCATCTGGTCCATCATGATGAACGGGTCGAGGTACTTGTAGTTGATCCCGGCGAAGGCGCGACGCACCGGGAAGCCCTCCCCCTCGAACCCGGTGGGCGCCGTGGTCACGGCGAGCACGGGACGCGGCTGGGCATCGGCGGGCGCGGTGACGCGCGGCAGGGTCAGCGGGTTCTCAACGGTCACTGCAGGCATGGGGGACCTCCTTGGTGCATCCAAGTTTAGTTGAAAGCTGAACTTTCTGCCACCCGTAACGGGAAACGCCCGGGAGGAATTCCCCCGGGCGTCGGTGCCTGGTGCCTGGTGCCTGGTGCCTGGTACCCGCGGTTCGCGGCGCGGGCGCGGCGGCCCACCGCGATCCACGGCGTGCGATCAGCCGTACATGCGCCGCATCGCGAAGTCGACCATCTGCTCCACGGCCTTCGCGTCGAAGACCATCCGGTGCTCGCCCTCCATGTCGAGGACGAAGCCGTACCCGGTCGGCAGCAGGTCGATCACCTCCGCGCCCGTGATCACGAAGTACTTCGACTCCTTGCCCGCGTACCGCCGCAGCTCCTTGAGCGAGCTGAACATCGGGATCACGGGCTGCTGGGTGTTGTGCAGCGCCAGGAACCCGGGGTTGTCGCCCCGCGGGCAGTACACCTTCGACGTCGCGAAGATCTGCTGGAAGTCCTCCGCGGACAGCGACCCCGTCGTGAAGGCCCGCACCGCGTCGGCGAGCGACGGGGGAGACGGCTCGGGGTACAGCGGCTGCTCACCGTAGCCCGCACCGGGCATCGGCTGCTGCGGCGGACCGCCGTAGTGCTGCTGAGCGCCAGGGTTCTGGTCGTAGCCGTACATGAGCCCTGAGCCTACTGGGTGAAGCGGGGCGCCATCGATCCCGAGCGCACCCGCCGGTCACGGCTCGCGGGCCCGGACCCGCCACCGCGTGAGCACTGCCTCGTCAACTCCCTGGAGCGCGCCCGCCGGGTCGGCTAGGTTGGCGCCCCGTCGTGGGGTCGGACGCACCGTCATGTGCGGGGCGCGTCACAGATGCCCCATAGGGGTTGCTTCTTATTACCGGCGGGTAGCATCATCGTAGCTACTTGCTGGTAGATGTACGAGGAACCCTGCCTCCCCGATCCTTACGGAGCCGTCGCCATGGGGCACTACAAGTCGAATCTCCGCGACATCGAGTTCAACCTCTTCGAGGTCCTCGGGCGCGACAAGCTGTACGGCACCGGCCCGTTCGCGGAGATGGACGTCGAGACCGCCAAGAGCATCCTCGACGAGATCGCCCGCCTCGCGGAGAACGACCTCGCCGAGTCCTTCGAGGACGCCGACCGCAACCCGCCGGTGTTCGACCCCGAGACCAACACCGCGCCGGTCCCGGCGTCCTTCAAGAAGAGCTACCAGGCCTTCATGGACTCGGAGTACTGGCGCCTCGGCCTCCCCGAGGAGATCGGCGGCACCACCTCGCCCCGCTCCCTGATCTGGGCCTACGCCGAGCTGCTGCTGGGCTCCAACCCCGCGATATGGATGTACTCCTCGGGTCCCGCCTTCGCCGGGATCCTCTTCACCGAGGGCAACGAGGCGCAGAAGAAGGTCGCGCAGATCGCCGTCGAGAAGCAGTGGGGCTCCACCATGGTCCTCACCGAGCCGGACGCCGGCTCGGACGTGGGCGCCGGCCGCACCAAGGCCGTGCAGCAGGAGGACGGCTCCTGGCACATCGAGGGCGTGAAGCGCTTCATCACGTCCGGTGAGCACGACATGTCGGAGAACATCTTCCACTACGTGCTGGCCCGCCCCGAGGGCCACGGCCCCGGCACCAAGGGCCTGTCCCTCTTCCTCGTGCCGAAGTTCCACTTCGACTGGGAGACCGGCGAGCTCGGCGAGCGCAACGGCGTCTACGCGACGAACGTCGAGCACAAGATGGGCCTCAAGGCCTCCAACACCTGCGAGATGACCTTCGGCGACCAGCACCCCGCCAAGGGCTGGCTGATCGGCGACAAGCACGACGGCATCCGCCAGATGTTCATGATCATCGAGTTCGCCCGGATGATGGTCGGCACGAAGGCGATCTCCACCCTGTCGACGGGCTACCTGAACGCGCTGGAGTACGCCAAGGAGCGCGTCCAGGGCTCGGACCTGTCGCAGTTCATGGACAAGTCCGCGCCCAAGGTCACCATCACCCACCACCCCGACGTGCGCCGCTCGCTCATGACGCAGAAGGCGTACGCGGAGGGCATGCGGACCCTCGTCCTCTACACCGCCGCGGTGCAGGACGAGATCGCGGTCAAGGAGGCCTCGGGCGAGGACGCCAAGACCCTGCACGGCCTGAACGACCTGCTGCTGCCGATCGTGAAGGGCTACGGCTCCGAGAAGGCTTACGAGCAGCTCGCCCAGTCGCTGCAGACCTTCGGCGGCTCCGGGTACCTGCAGGAGTACCCGATCGAGCAGTACATCCGCGACGCCAAGATCGACACCCTCTACGAGGGCACGACCGCGATCCAGGGCCAGGACTTCTTCTTCCGGAAGATCGTCCGCGACCAGGGCGCCTCGCTGAACCTGCTGGCCGAGGAGATCAAGAAGTTCCTCGCCGTCGGCACCGGCGGCGACGAGCTGGCCGGCGCCCGTGACGCGCTCGCCAAGGCCGCCGTCGACCTGGAGGCGATCGTCGGCCGCATGCTGACCGACCTCACCGCCACCGGCGAGGACGTCAAGAACATCTACAAGGTCGGCCTCAACACCACCCGCCTGCTGATGGCCTCCGGCGACGTCGTCGTCGGCTACCTGCTGCTGCGCGGCGCGGCCGTGGCCGCCGAGGCACTGGAGACCGCCTCGGCCAAGGACAAGGCCTTCTACCAGGGCAAGATCGCGGCCGCGAAGTTCTTCGCCGCCAACGTCCTGCCGGGCGTCTCGCTCGCCCGCGAGATCGCCGAGGGTGTCGACAACGAGCTCATGGAGCTGGACGAGGCGGCGTTCTAGAACCGCCGTCAGGTCCGCACCCGAGCAGCGCTCGGTCCGGGGGCCCGCTTCCCTTCCTGGGAGCGGGCCCCCGGCCGTCGTTAAGGTGAACACCATGAGCAGCAGCGCACCCTCCCGCGTCGACCGCTTCGACCGCGCACACACCGAGGACCTGATGTCCTTCCTGGCGGCCAGCCCGTCGCCGTACCACGCCGTGGCGAACGCCGCCGAGCGCCTGGAGAAGGCCGGCTTCCGGCAGGTCGCGGAGACCGACGCCTGGGACGGCGGAACCGGCGGAAAGTACGTGCTGCGGGGCGGCGCGATCATCGCCTGGTACGTGCCGGAGGGCGCGACGCCACACACACCCTTCCGGATCGTCGGCGCACACACGGACTCGCCGAACCTGCGGGTGAAGCCTCAGCCCGACATGGGCGCGCACGGCTGGCGCCAGGTGGCCGTCGAGATCTACGGCGGGCCGCTGCTCAACTCCTGGCTCGACCGCGACCTGGGCCTGGCCGGCCGGCTCTCCCTGCGGGACGGCACGACCCGGCTGGTCAACATCGACCGCCCGCTGCTGCGCGTTCCCCAGCTGGCCATCCACATGGACCGCTCGATCTACGAGAAGGGGCTGCAGCTCGACAAGCAGAAGCACATGCAGCCCATCTGGGGCCTCGGCAACACCGTCGGCGAGCGCGACCTGATCTCCTTCCTGGAGGAGGAAACCGGCCTGACCGCCGGGGACGTCACCGGCTGGGACCTGATGACCCACGCGCTGGAGGCGCCCGCGTTCCTCGGGCGCGACCGCGAACTCGTGGCCGGGCCGCGGATGGACAACCTGCTGTCCGTGCACGCGGGAACGGCCGCGCTCGCCGCCGTGTCCCGCCGGGCGGACCTGCCGTACATCCCGGTCCTCGCCGCCTTCGACCACGAGGAGAACGGCTCCCAGGCGGACACCGGCGCCGACGGCCCGCTGCTCGGATCGGTGCTGGAGCGCTCGGTGTTCGCGCGCGGCGGTACGTACGAGGACCGGGCGCGCGCCTTCGCGGGCACGATCTGTCTCTCGTCCGACACCGGGCACGCCGTCCACCCCAACTACGCCGAGCGGCACGACCCGACGCACCACCCTCGCGCGGGCGGCGGCCCCATCCTGAAGGTCAACGTGAACCAGCGGTACGCGACGGACGGCAGCGGCCGGGCCGTGTTCGCCGCCGCGTGCGAGCGTGCCGGGGTGGAGTGGCAGACGTTCGTCTCCAACAACGCGATGCCGTGCGGGACGACGATCGGCCCGATCACCGCCGCCCGGCACGGGATCCGGACCGTCGACATCGGCGTGGCCATCCTGTCGATGCACAGCGCCCGCGAGCTGTGCGGCGCGAAGGACCCGTATCTGCTGGCCAACGCGCTGGTGGCCTTCCTGGAGGGATGAACCCGGGGGAGCCCGAAGGGGTGCTCCCCGGGGGTGCGCCCCGAGGTGAACCCGCCGTCGTGGCATGGCTGTTCCGGACCGGGGTACCCGGAGAAGCCAACTGCTTTCAGGAGGCGGACATCATGGGCCTGGGAGGCTGCATTCTGCTGATCGGCGCGGGAGCCATTCTCACCTTCGCGACCGACTGGCAGACCGAGAGCGTCAACCTCGACCTGGTCGGGCTGATCATGATGGCGGTGGGCGTCATCGGCGTCGCCACCTTCACGAGCATCGCCAGGCGGCGGCGCGCGGTCGTCCCGCCGGTCGCGCCGACGTACGTGGACGAGGGGGGCACGCCCGGACACCGCCACTGACCACGGCCGACGGCAACATCCGCGAAACCCCCCGCCTGACACCGTGTCCGGCATGGTTCTGCTGGGACAGCAGACGGGTCTCGTACGTCATCGGGGCCCGTCACGCAGGAAGTTGACCGTCACGCTCGCCGCGATCGTGGTACTGGCCGGCGCGCTCACCGCCGTACTCGTCAGGCAGTACAACGACCGTCCGCCCTGGGGCGACGACATCGCCTACGAGGGCGGATACCTGCTCGCCACACGCATCCGGCAGGCCGACGTGTCGGGGGAGCGGACGAAGGAACTGCTGAGCGGCGGCTGCGCGCGGATGCTGGCCGAGGGATTCGGCGGCCGCAGGGCCACCCACAACAAGGGGTTGTGGGTGGCCGGTTGCCTCGACGGCGCGACGGGACACCAGTCGGCGAAGCAGGGACTGTTCCACTGACGCCGGTGTCCTGCGCCAGGTGGGCCCGGCACCGCCCCGTGGGCCCGGCAAGGCCCGGCACCGCCCGGTGGGCCCGGCACCCGGTCGCCCTCGGCCGAACGCCTCCCCGCACCTACCCGTCCATGCCCGCGAGCACCAACGGCAGCCTCGCCGACCCGCCTTCCGTCACCCGGACCGGAACACCCCAGTCCTGCTGGTGCACATGGCAGGCCGGGTACTCGTTCGCAGGATCGTCGTCGCACGACGCGGCCATCGCCGAGACGTGCAGCACGCCCTCCGTCACCGCCGGGTCGAGCTCCAGCTCGCGGAACAGATCCGTACCCGCGCCCTCACCGCCCGCCAGCAGCTCCGGCGGCGTCGAGGAGACGAGCAGCCGGGTCGAAGGCCCGTAGCGGGTGTCGAGCTTCTGCCCCACGGGAGCCTGGAAGATCACGTCGAGCCGCAGCGTCCCGGGCGCCACCTCGGTCGCGGCGCGCTGCGTACGGTGCGCGACGGCCTCGACCCGTACCGCCTCCTCGGGCAGCCGCAGCCGGGTGAGCCGGTGCCGGGCCGACTCGACGACGACGATCTCGTCCCCGTCCAGCACGGCGTCGGACGGCTCGCGCAGATCCGTGGCGAGGGTCGTCACCTGACCCGTCGCCGGGTCGTAGCGACGCAGCGCGTGGTTGTACGTGTCGGACACGGCCACCGAGCCGTCCGGCAGCGCGGTCACGCCCAACGGGTGCTGGAGCAGGGCCTGTCCGGCGTCCCCGTCCCGGTGCCCGAAGTCGAACAGACCCGTGCCGACAGCGCTGTGGACGACGCCGTCCGTGTCGATCCAGCGCAGCGCGGACGTCTCCGAGTCGGCGATCCACAGCCGGTCCTCGGTGGCGGCGAGCCCGGACGGCTGCGCGAACCACGCCTCAGCGGCCGGCCCGTCGACGAGCCCCTCGTTGGTCGTCCCGGCGGCCACCTCGACCGTCCCGCTCTCCGGGTCGTACGTCCACAGCTGGTGGACCCCGGCCATCGCGATCCAGACCCTGCCCTGCCACCAGGCCACATCCCACGGCGACGACAGATCCACCTCCAGCGCGGGCCCCGACGCCGGCGACCCCTGCCACCACTGCCGCCCGGTCCCGGCGACCCGCTCGACCGCGCCGGTCGCCGGATCGTACGTACGCAGCGCGTGGTTGACGGTGTCGGCGACGATCACCCGTCCGTCCGGCAGCAGCGCGAGCCCCTGCGGCTCCCGGAACTCCCCGTCACCGACCCGCCGCACGACGCTCTCGCCGTCGGCCGCCAGCTCGACCAGCTGGTGCCGGGTCGAGTCCGAGACCAGGAAGTGCCCGGACGGCAGCCGCAGCGCCTTCCCGGGGAAGCGCAGATCCGTCGCGACCGGCTCCGGCGGTACGTACGGCCCGTCCCCGCGCCGCAGCGTCCCCTTCGCCTCGTGCTCGGCCTCCAGCTCCGCCACGAGCCGCCCGATGGCGTGCGCGTGTCCCTCCCCCGCGTGCTGCGCCACGACGTACCCCTCGGGGTCGATCACCACGAGCGTCGGCCAGGCCCGTACCGCGTACTGCTTCCACGTGGCGAGCTCGGGGTCGTCGAGGACGGGGTGGTGCACCTCGTACCGCTCGACGGCGTCGACGACGGCCCGGTGCTCGGCCTCGTGCACGAACTTCGGCGAGTGGACACCGATGATCACCATCGTGTCGCGGTGCTTCTCCTCCAGCTCCCGCAGCTCGTCCAGGACGTGCAGACAATTAATGCAACAAAACGTCCAGAAATCTACGACAACGCACTTACCTCGCAGGTCAGCGAGGGTGAGCTCTTTGCCTCCGGTGTTCAGCCAGCCACCCTTGCCGATCAGCTCGGGGGCACGGACACGGGCACGGCGGCGGGGCGCGGGGGCGGGGGTGGGCGCCGAGGCAGCATCGTTCATCCTTCAAGCTTGCCATCCTGATATGAAGGTCGGATCACACGCGTACGGCATGGCTCCAGGGGGCGGGATGGCTACTGACGGGCACGGAACGGATGCAGGGGGGCTAGCGGAGCCGGTGCACGGGTTCATGGCGCTGCCGCGGCGCACGGAGCGCCGGGAGGACGTCTACGAGACGTGCCTGGAGAACGTGGTCCGCAGCCTGGGACTCGATGTCCCTCTTGAGGTGGAGCGCGAAGACCTTTGGACCTGGGGACACGTCGTACGGGCGGCGATTCGTGACGCCTGCCGACGGGGCATCGTCCTTTCCGATGAGTCCCTCGACGTACTGCTCAGGGCTGCCGTCCACGAGCCCGACCTGAGCTTCAACCGCTGGTTCGTCGAGCCGGCCCTGAACGCGTTCGGGCACAGGCGCGTCCAGATCGCGCTGCTCGGGTACCTGCGAACGGGCACAGACCTTGAGCGGGCGGGCGCCGCGCGGGCTTGGTACTGGTCAGCTCTACCCCTGCGGATGCCTGTCGTGCGGGCGAAGAACGGCCGAGCCACCGGCCAGGCGGATACCGATGACGGCTCGGCCGTGGTCGCCGAGTGGAACGAGGCCGCTCTGCGCGAGTTCGTGAGCAACGAGCACGTGGACGTCCGGCGCTGCATCCTGCCGGGGCTGTCGCTCCGGAAATCCGTCTACCCGCCGGAGCTGCACGACTTGGTGGACGCGGCGGTCGCGACAGCCCGGTCTCATCCGGACGAGTACATCCGCCACCGCGTGGAACACCAGGTCGGCGACTGACACCCTCACTTGAGACGCTCGACCACGGCGACTTCCGAGAACTCCCGCAGGAAGGCCATGTGGCCCGTCCGACCGGTGTGCTGGATGCACATGTCGGTGCACACGTCCGCGTTCCCGGTCGGCGCGGCAGTCCACCGGCAGTCCGGGTTCAGGCACCGCGCCGTGGCCGTCGTCTCCGCCGAGGGGTGGCGGTGCATGACGTAGCTGACGTACCGGAGCACAGCTCTCACGGTCATGCCGCTCCCCCGGGGTGCGGGTGGTTCCGAAGCTCCACGTTGCAATCACTGGCCGTGGAATGGTCGCCCCGACGACGGGCTTCCCGGCGCTGTACGGCCAGGGCAGCGCATACCCCGCAGCCGTCCGCCGGTACGGGGTCCGGGTCTGTTCGCAACGGCTTCTCTACCGAGGGTTGCGCGTACGTGATCGTCTTCACGGCCCCGCTCCTCGCGTCGTCCGTGTATCGACCACGCTAGGAATGGCGGAGCTGCAACTACCAGGAGATTGCATGAGGTTGCACGGTCATCACCTGAGCGTCTGAATGGCGCTGGTGATCAGCGCGCGGGCCTTCGCCCCATGGACGGCCATGTCGGCCAGTTCGGTGAAGGTGTCCGCGTATGCGGCAACCTCGCTCGGTTGGGTCAACGTGAGGTAGCCGGAGATCAACTCCACGTTGACCTGTCCCCTGTCGAAGATCCAGCAGCCTTCCACCGGCATCCGGGACCGGTCGGTCCGCGTGGGCACCACGCCCAGGCTGACGCTGGGCAGGGAGCCGACCGTGAGGAGGTGGCTGAGCTGTTCCTCCTGCACGTCCGGCCCGCCGAGACCGTTACGCAAGACCGACTCCTCGACCAGGAACGCGAACCGGCGGTCGCCCTCGTAGAGGACGCGCTGACGTTCCATGCGCACGGCGACGGCATCGGCCACGTCATCGACCTCGACCCGTCTCCGCTGAACCGCACGCAAAACGGCTTCCGTGTAGCCGTAGGTCTGGATCAGCCCCGGAACGAACCACGAGGAGTAGGCGCGGAACCGGCGGGTTCGCTCGAAGAGCGGCAGACGGGCTTCCTGTGCGTGCCTGAGCCCGGCGCGCTCCATGCGTCGCCATAAGAGGTAACCGCGCGAGAGCGTCACTTCGTCACTTCGTCACGCGTGTCCGCTGCAGAAAGCTGGAGGGGTTACCCCCGGTCCTCAGGCGGCGCTGTCGATTCCCAGCTTCGCCCAATGGATCTTGATGCGTTGCTCAGGGATGATCCGCTGTCCGCGCACTCCCTTGGTCACTTCAACCCGGTCTATGGCGAGTGACAAGCGGCCGCGCCGATCTTCGTTCGTCGCCTCAGCCCACGCCTCACGCAGGATGAGGCCGTCAAGCATCGGTGACACGTCCACGGAAGGCATGGGGAGCTTACGAAGATCAGTACCAAGCCCTTCGATGCGCCCCCTCAGGCGCTCTGCAAGCCGGTTGTAGCGCTCCACTGCTGCGGGGCCACTGAACTCACCGCGCACGTACCGCGCGTCCTCCAGATCGGCGAGGCGGGCTTCCTCATCCTGGATCTCAGCAGTAAGCGCATCACGTTTCGCGAAGGTCTCCGGGTCCACGCGGTGCACCCAGCGGTCCGCGATCGCGACAAGCAACGGGTCGTCCGGTTCAAGCGCTGGGAGCTTCGTGAGGAACTGTTCCGTCACGTACTGGTCAACCGCTTCAGCCAGCGCCGACGCTCCGATGCACTGGTTGCCCGCGCGGCGAGCCATGCACTGATAGCTGCCGCCCACACGGTGCATCCGGCGACCGCAGCCAGGAACCGCGCAGTAGACGAGTCCCGTGAGCAGCGCCGTCCCCTCGGGCTTCGGCCGCCGCTTTCCTGCGTGCACGAACGTCCTGGATTCCAGGGTGCGGATGATCTGTTCACGCTCTCCGACCGTGATGATCCCCTCGCCGATCTCGACGGTGTCCAGAGTCTCGGGATCGCGGTACGGGAAGACCCTGCCCGTGTACTTCCGCTCGCCGTCGTCCGTCTCGACGGTCTCGGTCTCCGGCATCAAGCCGGCGAGCGCAGGAGAGCGCAAGAGCTGCATGATGCTGGCCGCGTTCCACTGCCCGCCCCTGGGCGAGAGGATCTCGTACTCGTTGAGGAGTCGGGCGATCTTGACCAACGACGTTCCGGCGAGCGCTTCATCCGCGATCAGCCGGGCGTAGACGGCGTGCTCCGGGTCGTGGACGAGCTTCTTGGTCTGCGGGTCGATGAGTAGCCCGTACGGAGGCTGTCCGCCGATCCACTGGCCCTTGCTGCGTAGGTAGCGCTTGGCATGGCCGACGCGTGTGCCGAGATTCTTCGACTCGGACCGGGCGAGTTCGGCGAGCATCGCCACGACCATGCGCGCCGAGTCGTTCGAGGTGTCGAGACCGTCCACGACCGAGACGAGACGGCCGCCGGCCTTCTCGATGTCGTCCAGCACCTTGCCGACCTGGCCGATGCCCTTGCGGGACAGGCGGTCCAGTTTCCAGACGATCAGCGTGCCCACGACGCCCGCTGTGACGGCCGCCAGCGCGGCGTCGAAGCCCTTGCGCTCAACGGTCTTGTAGCCGGAGCGCCCTCTGTCTATGTGGACCTTGCGGACGGTCAGTCCGCTGCGTTCGGCCCAGGCACGGCAGTCGGCTTCCTGCCGTTCAATTGCGGTCTTGCCGTCCCGGTCAAGAGACAGGCGGAGATACAGGTCACAGATCGTGTCTTGGTGCACACACTCAGCGTGGCGAGTAGTTCGGTGGTTCGTTGTCGATTTTCAGAAGTCGAGCACGACGATCCGTCCCCGAAGGCAGGCGAGAGTCAGCTCCTTGCCGCCCGTGTTCAGCCAGCCACCTTTGCCGATCAGCTCGGGGGCACGGACACGGGCACGGCGGCGGGGCGCGGGGGCGGCATCGTTCATGCTTCAAGCTTGCCATCCGGGATGGCGATCACACTCCCGGGTGAGCCCGCTCCCCAGCGCGACGACGGGTGAGCGGTGCTGTGGGGCCGTGAGCACAGACGTCGAAGGAAGGGAGTGCTCCCGATGGCCACCGCGCCCGAGCATTCGGAGGGCATCGATCCTGAGCGCGCCTTGAAATACGCCATCCAGCGAATCAGGGGCGACCGCGCCGAGATCATCGACTCCGTGACACCGACCTGGGATCACGAGAACGCGACTGAGGAAATCCGGGACCAGATCAAGCCCCGGGCCAAGGAACCGGGATACGTCACAGGGTCCGGCAATCTTGATCTCCCCAGCTCACCGAACTGGTACGTGCCGGACATCGCAGTGGTACCCAAGCAGATCGCCAAGGGCGGACACGCTCTTCAGCCCGCCGAGACGATCCTGATCGTCGAGGTCTCCTCGGAGTCCGACGCCGAGACCGACCGCGTCATCAAGCGCAAGCGGTACGCCGAGTACGGGGCACCCCTTTACCTCCTGGTCGACCGCGTCGAGCAGAGCATCACCCTCTTCGCCGAGCCCAGCCGTCTCGGCTACACCCACGTCGACGGCCCGCATCCGTTCGGGACCTCGCTGCACCTCCCGGCCCCGTTCGACCTCGACCTCGACACCAGCGGCCTCTGAGGCACCGGAGCGGAGTCAGCGAAGCGGCGGCGCGAGTCCCAGGCGGCGGTCCTTGAGGGCCGGGAACTGCTCGCGCGTCAGGGCCGGCTTCGCCGGGTCGAGGTCGACCGTGAGGATCTCCTCCGCCGCGCCCGCCTCCGCGAGGACCTCGCCCCAGGGGTCGACGACGATGCTGTGGCCCGCCTGCTCGACGCCCGCGTGGGTGCCGGCGGTGCCGCAGGCGAGGACGTACGCCTGGTTCTCGACCGCGCGGGCCCGGGCCAGCAGGGTCCAGTGCGCGCGGCGGCGCTCCGGCCAGCCCGCGGGAACGACGAGGGCTTCCGCACCGGCGTCGACCAGCCCGCGGAAGAGTTCGGGGAAGCGCAGGTCGTAGCAGGTGGCGAGGCCCAGCGTAGTGCCGGGAAGCCGTACCGTCACCAGGTCCTCGCCGGCGGCCATCATCACCGCCTCGCCCTTGTCGAAGCCGAAGCGGTGGATCTTCCGGTAGACGCTGACGAGGCGTCCGTCGGGGGAGTAGACGAGCGAGGTGTTGTAGAGGCGGCCCTCGTGGCCGCGCTCGACGACGGAGCCCGCGTGCAGCCAGACGCCCGCGTCGCTCGCGGCCTTGGCCATGGCGTCGTGCGTGGGGCCGTCCAGCGGTTCGGCCTCCGCCTCGAACGACTCGTACGCGAAGGCTCCGACGGGCCACAGTTCGGGAAGGACGACCAGGTCGGCGCCGCGCTGTTCGCGTACGAGAGCAGCCACTCGCTGCCGACGGGAATCGATGGATTCGTCCCGGTCTACTGCGATCTGGATGAGTGAGGCGCGCACACTACCACCGTCCTGGCATTCGAGCCGTCAACACGGGCCTACGATCGTCACACGAAAGCACTGCCGGGGTGCCCAAGGGCAGCGTACTGTTCTCTCCCGGGGGTCACCCCCAGGACCCCCGGCAGCTGCCCAGCTCCCAGCCCGCGCACAACCGCCGAGGGGTTCCGTGACCGTCCATCCCAGTCTCCAGACCTACGCCGACGCCTGGACCCACTCCATCGAAGCGATAGCCGAGCTGGTGCAGCCACTCGCCGAGGGAGAGTGGAACCGAGCAACGCCGTGCCCCGGGTGGTCGGTGCGCGACATCGTGTCGCACGTCATCGGCATGGAGTGCGAGATGCTCGGTGACCCCCGGCCGATCCATACGCTGCCGCGCGATCTCTACCACGTGCGCGATGAGTTCTCGCGCTACATGGAGATGCAGGTCGATGTGCGCCGCCACCACACGGCGCCGGAGATGACCTCCGAGCTCGAGTACACGATCATCCGGCGGAACCGGCAGCTGCGGAACGAGAGCCGTACACCCGACACCAAGGTCCGTGCCCCGCTCGGCGCCGAGCAGACGCTGGAACTGGCCTATCGGATGCGCGCGTTCGACGTCTGGCTGCACGAGCAGGACCTCCGCGTCGCGCTCGACAAGCCGGGCAACCTCGACTCCCCCGGAGCTCTCGTCACCCGTGACAACTTCCTCGCGATCCTGCCGAAGGTCGTCGCCAAGGACGCGGGCGCGCCCCCCGGTTCGGCCGTCGTCTTCGATGTGCACGGTCCGGTGGAGTTCCTGCGGACGGTCCGGGTGGACGCCGACGGACGCGGCTCGATAGACGGCGCGCCCTCGTTGGGCCCGGCTGCGACGCTGGCGCTGGACTGGGAGACGTACGTGCGTCTCGCGGCCGGCCGGGTGAGGCCCGCGGCCGTCGCCGGCCGGATCAAGGTCGAGGGCGACGCGGACCTGGCGGCGGCGATCCTGAAGTCGTTCACGGTCACGCCGTAGCGCGGGGCGGTGTGCGCCGCACGCGTGGGTCGCGCGGTGTGCACCGTCGCCATGGTCACGCGATGGCGCCGTGCGTGCCGGACGCGACGGGCGTGCCGGACGCGACGGGGCCGTTCGGGCGCCCGCGTACCTCACGCCGCCGGGACGTGCACCGCCTCCACGCGGCTCGCCACCAGCCGCTCGCGCTCCAGCCGCGCCGTGCGCGAGCGCAGCCGCAGGATCTGGACGACGCCCAGCGCCTCCAGGACGAAGACGCAGGAGAACGCGATCCGGTAGTTGTCGCCTGTCGCGTCCAGCAGCACGCCCACCGCCAGCAGCGTGGTCATGGAGGCGACGAAGCCGCCCATGTTCACGATGCCGGACGCCGTCCCCTGACGCTCCGGCGGATTGGCCGGCCGTGCGAAGTCGAAGCCGATCATCGAGGCCGGGCCGCAGGCGCCGAGGACGGCGCACAGCGTGATCAGCAGCCACATGGGGGCCTGGTCGCCCGGGTACACCAGGGTGGTGCCCCATACGGTGGCCGTCGCCGCGACCGTGCCGAGGGCGAGCGGCGCCCGCGCGGCATGGTGCCGGGCGATGACCTGCCCGTAGACGAGGCCCACCATCATGTTGGACACCACCACGAGGGTGAGCAGCCCGCCCGCGGTCTCCCGGGACAGCCCCTGGGCCTCGACGAGGAACGGCAGGCCCCACAGCAGCAGGAACACCATGGCCGGGAACTGGGTGGTGAAGTGCACCCACATACCGAGCCGGGTGCCGGGCTCGCGCCAGGACCGGGCGATCTGCCGGCGGACGTAAGCGGCTCCGGCGTGCTCGGCGGGCGCCGGTTCATGGCCCTCGGGATGGTCCTTGAGGAAGAGCACGAGCAGCACCAGGACGAGGACTCCGGCCGCCGCGCTGCCGGCGAACGTCGCGGTCCAGCCGACGCCGTGCAGCAGCCGGGAGATGAAGATCGTCGACACGAGGTTGCCCGCCATGCCGAAGAGCGCGGCGATCTGGGCGATGAACGGCCCGCGCCGGGCCGGGAACCAGCGTGAGCCGAGCCGCAGCACGCTGATGAAGGTCATCGCGTCGCCGCAGCCGAGCAGTGCACGCGACGCGAGGGCCATGCCGTACGAGGGCGAGAGCGCGAAGCCGAGCTGTCCCGCGGTGAACAGGACGACTCCGAGGGTGAGGACCTTCTTGGTGCCGAGCCGGTCGACCATCAGGCCGACGGGTATCTGCATGCCCGCGTAGACGAGCAGCTGGAGTATGGAGAACGTCGAGAGCGCGGAGGCGTTGACGTCGAAGCGGTCGGCGGCGTCGAGCCCGGCGACCCCCAGGGAGGTACGGAAGATGACGGCGACGAAGTAGACGGCGACGCCGATGCCCCAGACGAGGAAGGCCCGGCGGCCGCCCGGAGGATCACCGGGCAGTGAGACGGACGGCGAGCTCATCGCTCCTCACCCCGGACCAGCACCTTGACCCAGCTCAGGTGCCGGCGCACACAGGCCGCGGCCCGCTCGGTGTCGCCGTCCCTGATGGCTTCCAGGATCTCGGCGTGCTCCGTGACGTTCTTGGCGATCCGGTCGGGGTGCGAGTGCATCACGGCGACGCCCATCCGCAGCTGGCGGTCGCGCAGCTGGTCGTAGAGGCGGGAGAGGATCTCGTTGCCGGCGTGGCGGACGATCTCCGCGTGGAAGCTGCGGTCGGTGATGGCGACCTCGGCGAGGTCGCCGGACTCGGCGCGCCGCCTCTGCTCCTCCAGCAGCTCCTCCAGGCGCACGATCAGCCGGGGCGGTGCGGGTACGGCCCGGCGGACGGCGAACTCCTCGACCAGCAGGCGGGTTTCGACGACATCGGCGATCTCCTGCGCGGAGACGGCGAGGACGAGCGCGCCCTTCTTCGGATAGAGCTTGAGGAGCCCTTCCATCTCCAGCTTCAGGAGCGCCTCGCGCACGGGCGTCCGGGAGACGCCGACGGCCTCGGCGAGTTCGCCCTCGGTGAGGAGGGTGCCGCCCTCGTAGCGCCGGTCGAGCACGGCCTGCTTGATGTGGGCGTAGACACGGTCGGCGGCAGGGGGCTGTTTCACGGGAGCGGCGGGCATGCGCACAGCATAGATACAACAGGGGTGCATCAGGAGGCGCCGTCCACCATTCAGGACGCCGTCGGCCCGGCACCGGCCCGGCGCCGGCCCGATTGGGCACCGGAGGGGTCGGTGGGATACGTACGACACCCGTACAACCATTCACCTCACTCGCAGGTCTGGTGTCGGGACCCTTCTTTCTCAGTGGCCTCAATCGACTCTGAAAGCCATGGCTTTCGACGCATTCGCGATCATTCGGAGCGTTTCCTTTGAATAACAGCCGCAAGGGCTTGCGCCGCGCCGCCACCGTCGCTCTCGCGGGTGGTCTGCTGCTGACGGCCTCGCCCCTGGCCGCCCCCGCACAGGCGGCCACGCCGATCCCGTCCATCACCGCCAAGGGCGGGTTCCTGCTCGACCAGGCGGACGCCAAGCCGATATACGGCAAGGCCAACAACACGCGCCGCCAGATGGCGAGCACGACGAAGCTGGTGACGGCCATCACGGTCCTCACCCAGCCCGGCGTGGACCTCAACAAGAAGGTCACCGTCAAGCAGGTGTACCGGGACTACGTCACCAGGAACGGCGCGAGCACCGCGGACCTGCGCACCGGTGACAAGCTGACCGTCCGCCAGCTGCTGTCCGGCCTGATGCTGCCGTCCGGCTGCGACGCCGCGTACGCCCTCGCCGACACCTTCGGCACCGGCACCACGACCGCGGCCCGCACGAAGTCCTTCATCGGCAAGATGAACACGAAGGCCAAGCAGCTCGGGCTGGTCAACACCAAGTTCGACTCGTTCGACGGCATCTCGACGACGGGGAACAACTACACCACCCCGTGGGACCTGGCGAAGCTCGCCCGCCACGCGATGAGCAGCTCCGTCTTCCGCGAGGTCGTCAAGCCGACGTCGTACAAGGCGCCCGCGACGACCAGCACCGGCGGCACCCGCACCTACACCTGGTACAACACCAACAAGCTGCTGGGCTCCTACAACGGTGCCATCGGTGTGAAGACCGGCACCGGCACGTCGGCCGGCCCCTGCCTCGTCTTCGCGGCGACCCGCAACGGCAAGACGTACACCGGCGTCCTCCTGGCGTCGTCCAGCGGGGACGCGCGCTTCACGGACGCGGCGAAGCTGCTCGACTTCGGCTTCGCCTCCACCACCGCCCGCACGATGGAGCTGCGTTCGCTCCCGGCCGGCGCCCAGCGGGACTGATCACCGCACCTCTCGCAGACGGGAAAGGTCCCGGGACGCGGCGGCGTCCCGGGACCTTTCTCGTGTCCTCGTCCGGCGGTGCGGCAGCCCCTGGGGGCCGCCGTGTCCGGCCTAGGCCCAGGTGATGAGCCTCTTCGGCTGCTCCAGGATCGCGGCGACGTCCGCCAGGACCTTGGAGCCGAGCTCTCCGTCGACCAGTCGGTGGTCGAAGGACAGCGCCAGGGTGGTGACCTGACGGGGCTTGACCTTGCCCTTGTGGACCCACGGCTGGAGCTTGATCGCGCCGACGGCGAGGATCGCCGACTCGCCGGGGTTGAGGATCGGCGTACCGGTGTCGACGCCGAAGACGCCGACGTTGGTGATGGTGACCGTGCCGCCCTGCATGGCCGCGGGCGTCGTCTTCCCCTCACGGGCCGTGGCCACCAGCTCGCCGAGGGCCTCGGCGAGCTGCGGCAGGGTCTTGTCGTGCGCGTCCTTGATGTTCGGCACGATCAGACCGCGCGGAGTGGCGGCGGCGATGCCCAGGTTGACGTAGTGCTTGAGCACGATCTCCTGGTTCGCCTCGTCCCAGGCGGCGTTGACCTCCGGGTTCCGCCTGATCGCGACGAGCAGGGCCTTGGCGACGAGCAGCAGGGGGTTCACCCGCCGCCCGGCCATGTCCTTGTCGGACTTCAGCTCCTCGACCAGCCGCATCGTGCGCGTGACGTCGACCGTGACGAACTCGGTGACGTGCGGCGCGGTGAAGGCCGATCCGATCATCGCCTGAGCGGTGGCCTTCCGGACACCCTTGATCGGGACGCGGGTCTCGCGGGCGCCGGTCACCGGGGCGGGCGCCGCCACCGCCGCCGCCACGGGCTCGGGAGCCTGTACGGGAGCGGGGACCGCGGCCGGAGCCACCGCCGCGTGGACGTCCTCGCGGGTGATGATCCCGTCGGGCCCGCTGGGCACGACCATGGCGAGGTCCACGCCGAGGTCCTTGGCCAGCTTGCGCACCGGCGGCTTGGCGAGCGGCCGTGCGGTGGGAGCCGTGGGGGCCTCGGGCGCCGCGGTCCCGTGTCCGTTCAGCTCGGCCTGTACGGCGGCCTGGACCTGCGCGGCCTGGGCCTGCTCCGGCACCGAGCCGCCCTTGCGGGGACGGCGCTTGGTGGAGGACTCGGCCACGCCGTAGCCGACGAGCACCGGCTGGCGGCCCGCGGGCTTGGCCTCGGCCTCCGGCTCGGCGGCGGCGAGCGTGGGCTCGGTCGCCGCCGGCGGCGGCTCCTCGCCCGGTCCCGGCGCCACGTCGACGGCGATGATCGCGGTGCCGACGTCCACCGTCGTGCCCTCGTCGAAGCGCAGCTCGTGCACGACGCCGTCGTACGGAATCGGCAGCTCCACGGCCGCCTTCGCCGTCTCGACCTCGCACACGACCTGTCCGTCGGTCACGGTGTCGCCGGGCTGGACGTACCACTTGAGGATTTCGGCCTCGGTGAGACCCTCGCCCACGTCTGGCATCTTGAACTCACGGATCACAGCAGTTCTCCTCAGTACGCCAGCGAGCGGTCGACGGCGTCGAGCACCCGGTCAAGTCCCGGAAGGTACTCCTCCTCCAGCCGCGCCGGCGGGTACGGGGCGTGGAAGCCGCCGACCCTCAGCACCGGGGCCTCGAGGTGGTAGAAGCACCGCTCCGTGATGCGGGCGGCGATCTCCGCTCCGGAGCCGTAGAAGACGGGGGCCTCGTGGACGACGACGAGCCGGCGGGTCTTCTCCACCGACCGCTGGACGGCGTCGAAGTCGATCGGGGACATCGAGCGCAGGTCCAGGACCTCGACCGACTTGCCCTCCTCCTGGGCGGCCGCGGCGGCCTCCAGGCAGACCTTCACCATCGGCCCGTAGGCGGCGAGCGTGAGGTCCGTGCCGGTGCGGGCGACACGGGCGGCGTGCAGCGGGTCCGGGATGGACTCGATGTCGACCTCGCCCTTGTCCCAGTAGCGGCGCTTCGGCTCGAAGAAGATCACCGGGTCGTCGCTCTGGATGGCCTGCTGCAGCATCCAGTAGCCGTCGGACGCGTTCGACGGGGAGACCACCTTGAGGCCCGCGACGTGCGCGAAGAGGGCCTCGGGCGACTCGGAGTGGTGCTCGACCGCGCCGATGCCGCCGCCGTACGGGATACGGACGACGACGGGCAGCTTGATCTTGCCGAGCGCACGGGCGTGCATCTTGGCGAGCTGCGTGACGATCTGGTCGTACGCGGGGAAGACGAAACCGTCGAACTGGATCTCGACGACCGGGCGGTAGCCGCGCAGCGCGAGACCGATCGCGGTGCCGACGATGCCGGACTCGGCGAGCGGGGTGTCGATGACCCGCTCCTCGCCGAAGTCCTTCTGGAGCCCGTCGGTGATGCGGAAGACCCCGCCGAGCTTGCCGACGTCCTCACCCATGATGAGGACCTTGGGGTCGGTGTCGAGGGCCTTGCGCAGCGACTCGTTGAGCGCCTTGGCGAGCGACATCTTCTCTACGGCCATGGCTTACTTGCCCTCCTCGGAAGCGTCGGCGAACGACGCCTGGTACGCGGCGAACTGCGCGCGCTCCTCGTCGACGAGGGCGTGCCCGTCGGCGTAGACGTTGTCGAAGATCGCCATGTGGTCCGGGTCGGGCATGGCACGGACGGCCTCGCGGACGCGCTTCGCGAGCACGTCGCTCTCCTCGTCGAGCTCCGCGAAGAACGCCTCGTCGGCGAGGCCCTGGTTCTCCAGGTACGTGCGCAGACGCAGGATCGGGTCCTTGGCCTCCCAGGCCTGCCGCTCGTCGTCGTGCCGGTACTTGGTGGGGTCGTCGGAGGTGGTGTGGGCACCCATCCGGTACGTGAAGGCCTCGACCAGGGTCGGGCCCTCACCGCGGCGGGCGCGCTCCAGCGCGGAGCGGGTCACGGCGAGGCAGGCGAGCACGTCGTTGCCGTCGACCCGGACGCCGGGGAAGCCGAAGCCCTGGGCGCGCTGGTAGAGCGGCACCCGGGTCTGGCGCTCGGTGGGCTCGGAGATCGCCCACTGGTTGTTCTGGCAGAAGAAGACGACCGGGGCGTTGTAGACCGCGGAGAAGGTGAAGGACTCGGCGACGTCTCCCTGGCTGGAGGCACCGTCACCGAAGTACGCGATGACCGCGGAGTCGGCGCCGTCCTTGGCCACTCCCATCGCGTAGCCGGTCGCGTGCAGCGTCTGCGAACCGATCACGATGGTGTACAGGTGGAAGTTGTTGCTGTTGGGGTCCCAGCCGCCGTGGTTCACGCCGCGGAACATGCCCAGCAGGTTCGTCGGGTCGACCCCGCGGCACCAGGCGACGCCGTGCTCGCGGTAGGTCGGGAAGACGTAGTCGTCGTCGCGCAGCGCGCGGCCGGAGCCGATCTGGGCGGCCTCCTGGCCGAGCAGCGAGGCCCACAGGCCCAGCTCGCCCTGCCGCTGGAGAGCGGTGGCCTCGGCGTCGAAACGACGGGTGAGGACCATGTCCCGGTAGAGCCCGCGGATCTCTTCGGGGCTGAGGTCGATGTCGTAGTCCGGGTGCTCGACCCGCTCACCCTCCGGCGTCAGCAGCTGTACGAGCTGGGGCTCGGAACTGGCTGGCTTCTTCGCTGCGCTGACGCGCTTACTGCTGCGGCGCGGTTTGCGCGCGGCAGTGCTCTCCACGGTCACGTGCGTGCTCCTCCGTCTGTCCGGCCCCCGGGGTCCGCCGGGGTCCAGTGCGGCTCGCCTGTATCCGTACGGTGCACGGGGTGGGTGCGGCTCGGCCGGGAACAGGCGTGACAGGTGCCCCGGCGAGCGGCCTGCCAAAGGCACGTTACCCAGTGGGGAGCATTACTGCGAAACCCCATTTGACCTGCGATTTTGCTTGGATTTCCAAGTAAATCGAGAAATTCGGGAACAACCACTGGTCACAGCCTTGCAGGCTGCCGGAACACCGGCACGTTATCCCGGGCACCCCGGGCATTGGAAGAGTGAGTATGTGAGACTTACCCCGTGCGTGAAGATGGAAAAATCACGGTATTTCTGGTTGACGACCACGAGGTCGTCAGGCGCGGCGTGTACGAGCTGCTCTCCGTGGAGGACGACATCGAGGTCGTCGGCGAGGCCGGCACGGCCGCCGACGCGCTGGTCAGGATCCCCGCGGCCCGCCCCGACGTGGCGGTGCTGGACGTACGCCTCCCGGACGGCAGCGGGGTCGAGGTCTGCCGTGAGGTGCGGTCGAACAACGAGGACGTCAAATGTCTGATGCTCACCTCGTACGCGGATGACGAGGCACTCTTCGACGCGATCATGGCAGGCGCCTCGGGCTACGTCCTGAAGGCGATCCGGGGCTCCGAGCTGCTCTCGGCGGTACGGGACGTGGCGGCGGGCAAGTCCCTGCTCGACCCGGTCGCCACCGCGCGCGTCCTGGAGCGGCTGCGCGACGGGAACAACCCGAAGGGCGACGACAAGCTGGCGCGGCTGACCGAGCAGGAGCGCAAGATCCTCGACCTGATCGGCGAGGGCCTCACCAACCGCGTCATCGGCGAGCGGCTGCACCTGGCCGAGAAGACCATCAAGAACTACGTCTCCAGCCTGCTCTCCAAGCTGGGGATGGAGCGGCGCTCGCAGGCAGCCGCGTACGTGGCGAGGATGCAGGCCGAGCGGCACTGAGGGCCGCACAGAAGGGACGCAACGTCCCGCACAGGGGACCAATGGCCCGCGGCAAGGGGGCGAGCGGCTCTGTTCCGGCCGCGGTCGGGCGGCGGACAGTGGACGCATGTCGCCCGAGGATCCCCGCTCCCACGAGGAACGCCGCGCCGTCGAGCTGCTCACCCGGGTCCCGTACGGCCGACTGGCGACCAGCATGCGCGCGATCCTGACGGTGGCACCCGCACGCCATGTCGTCTCGGACGGCTGCGTCCTGCTGCGACTGCACGGCGGCCCCGGCTACCACCAGGCGTGCGCCGGGAGCGTGGTGGCGTACGGGGCGGACAACCTCAACTCCGGCGCGGCGGTCCCCTGGTCGGTCCAGTTCACCGGTACCGCGGAACTCATCCAGCCGACCGACGCCCAGATCGAGAGCTTCGGCCCCACTCCGCACCATGTGGACGGGGAGCCCTTCGAACCGGTCTATATGCGCATCAAGCCCCAGTTCGTCACGGTGCACACCCTCGACTATTTCGAGGAGCGACATCATCGACACGCTGGGTGATCTAACATCTGGCGAGTGCCGCGCTCATCTGTTATTGCCCCACCCCCGCTCGGTCCGCTGCTGCGCCGGTACGAGGACGCCGGGGAACCCCTCTCCTGCGAACCCGTCACCCAGGGCCTCCTGAACCGCGGCTACCGGCTCGCCACCACCCGCGGCGACTACTTCCTCAAGCACCATCTGGACGCGCCGACCGCCGACCGCGAGACCATCGTCCGCCAGCACCGCGCCACCCAGCGGCTCCAGTCCCTCGGCGTCCCCGTCGCCCCGCCCGTCGAGGACACGACCGGCGACACCGTCGCCGTCATCGGCGGCCGCTGCTACGCCCTGCACCCCTGGGTGGACGGCCGGCACCGCGACGGCGCCCAGCTGACCACCGCCGAGTCCCGCCGGCTCGGCGCGCTGCTCGGCCTGGTGCACACCGGCCTGGAGCAGGTCATGGGCAGGGAGGCGGAGCGCGGCGGGGCGGCCCGCACGTACGAGAGCGCCGACCCCGAGGAGACCTTCGCGCTCATCGACGAACTGCTGGACCTCGCCCGCGGCCGGCGCCCCCGGGACGGCTTCGACGCCCTCGCCGAGCACCGGCTGCTGGAGCGCCGGGCCCTGCTTGAACGCCATGCGCACCGCCGTCCGCCGCCCGCCGAGGCCGGCGGCTGGGTGCACGGCGACTTCCACCCGCTGAACGTGCTCTACCGCGGCGACGACCGGGGCGCGGAGCCGGCCGCGATCGTCGACTGGGACCGGCTGGGCGTGCAGCCCCGCGCCGAGGAGGCGGTACGGGCCGCGGCGATCTTCTTCGTACAGCCCGCCGGGAAGCTGGAGCTGGCGAAGGTGCGGGCCTACGCGCGCGCCTACCGCCGGGCGGCGGGGGCGGACTGCGCGGAGCTGGCGGCCGCGGTGCAGCGGGTGTGGTGGGAGCGGCTCAACGACTTCTGGATACTGCGCTGGCGCTACCAGCTGCACGACCGCAGGGCCGACCCGCAGTTTCCTGCGGTGTCGGCCCTGGCGGTGTGGTGGACGCGCGAGTACGAGGCGGTGTGCGAGGCGTTCGCGGGGTGAGCGGGGGCGGAATCCGTGCCTACGGGGTGGTGCCGCCGGCGTCCTGGCCGACGGTCGCGCCCGAGTCCTGACCGGTCGTCGTACCGGCGTCCTGACCGGTCGTCGTGCCCGCGTCCTGACCGGTCGTCGTGCCCGCGTCCTGACCGGTCGTCGTACCGGCGTCCTGACCGGTCGTCGTGCCCGCGTCCTGGCCCGTCGTCGTGCCCTCGTCGGTGTTGCCCTCCGTCGTACCCTCGCTCGTCCCCTCCGTCGTCGACGGCGGATCCGTCGGACCGTCCGTCGGGTCGTCCGACGGCGCCGACGGCGAGTTGTGCCCCGGGTCGTCCGACGGCGTCCAGGGATCCTGGTTCCCGCCCGACGACGAGTCCGGCTGCTCGCTCTGGTCGCTCTCCTCGCTCTGCGACGGCGTCGAGGGCGAATCGTCCGGCGCGGACGGGGTGTTGGAGATGCCGGGGTCGTCCTTCTCCTTCGTCC
This sequence comes from Streptomyces sp. NPDC091376, assembly GCF_044757085.1. Classification (NCBI taxonomy): domain Bacteria; kingdom Bacillati; phylum Actinomycetota; class Actinomycetes; order Kitasatosporales; family Streptomycetaceae; genus Streptomyces; species Streptomyces sp. NPDC091376. Next base: position 426,871 of record NZ_JBIVUF010000002.1, read on the forward strand.
CGGCGTTGTTCGCCCGGTCCACGGCGAAGGCCACACCCGCGACGATCGCGATCACGGCGAGCGCGACGAACAGCCACACCTTGCCGCGGCCACCGCCGCCCTTGGCCCCGCCGTGCCCGACGGTGTACGCCCCGTCGTTCGGATTGGGCGGCGGCAGGATCGGGCCCTGCGAGGTCTCGCCGTGCTGCGGGTGCCCCATGACCGTCGTCGAGGTCATTCCGTGGCTCGGGGTGTGGCCGCCCTCGTGCATCTCGACCGGGCCGGTGTTCCACGTACCGGTGTGGCTGCCCGCCTGCTGGAGCATCTGCAGCCCGTACTGCACCAGCCCGCGCATCTCCTCGGCGCTCTGGAACCGGTCGTCCGGGTCCTTGGCGAGGGCGCGCATCGCCAGCCCGTTCAGCTCCGGAGGGGCCACGTCCGAGGCCTCGGACGGCGGCACCGGCATGTCCTGGACGTGCTGGTAGACGACCGACAACGGTGTCTCGCCGGTGAACGGCGGACGCAGCGCCAGCAGTTCGTACAGCAGGCAGCCGGTGGCATACAGGTCGGAGCGGTGGTCGACGGCCTTGCCGAGCGCCTGCTCGGGGGAGAGGTACTGCGGCGTGCCCATGACCATGCCGGTCTGCGTCATCGTCGACTGCGCGCCGTGCAGGGCGCGCGCGATGCCGAAGTCCATCACCTTCACGGCACCGCCGTTGGTGATGATGACGTTCGCGGGCTTGATGTCGCGGTGCACGATGCCGTGCTGGTGCGAGTACGCGAGCGCTTCCAGCACCCCGGAGACGATGATGAGCGCCTGCTCGGGCGGCGGGGCCTCGGCGCTGATGAGCAGATCGCGGATGGTGCGGCCCTCGACCAGCTCCATCACGATGTACGGCACGGACTGGCCGTTCACGACGTCCTCGCCGGAGTCGTACACGGCCACGATGGCGTGGTGGTTGAGGCCGGCGACCGACTGGGCCTCGCGCGTGAAGCGCGCCTTGGAGACCGGGTCCTCGGCGAGATCGGCACGGAGCAGCTTCACGGCCACGGTGCGCCCGAGCCGTACGTCCTCCGCCGCGAACACCTCGGCCATGCCGCCGCGGCCGAGGCGGTGGGTCAGCCGGTAGCGACCGTCACCGACGAGCCCGCCGACGCCAAAGGAGTCCGCAGCATCCGATACTCCGCCGCCACTTGCTTCGGGTTCGGGTGCCATCAGTCCTCGCCGTCGTGTCTTGCCGCGCCGCGCGCTGGGCACGGGCGGCGTCTCTCGGGTGGTTCGCCACGTCACGCTACAGGCTTCTTGTGACGGGCCGGTTCGAGATGGACCGGCCATCAAACCCGCCGCCGGTCAGCGGGCGCAAATTCCGTACGGTTCCTGTAACGCTTGCGGGACTGTTCTTGTGCGTACGGTCACGGAACGGGCACCCGGCTTGACGTGTCACTGCCCTCGGGCAGACTTGGGCCGTAATCGGGATCACCGCGGTCACCGCTCGACGGTGCGCGCCGCCTAGGGGGAAGCACAGTCATGAGCCAGGACGGCGCACACAGCGGCCGCTACGCGGGCGGTTCCGTAGCGGGCGGCCGGTACCAGCTTCGCGACCTGCTCGGCGAAGGCGGTATGGCGTCGGTGTATCTGGCGTACGACAGTGCGCTGGACCGCCAGGTCGCCATCAAGACCCTGCACACGGAGCTCGGTCGCGAGCAGTCGTTCCGTGAGCGCTTCCGGCGCGAGGCCCAGGCCGTCGCCAAGCTGTCCCACACCAACATCGTGTCGGTCTTCGACACCGGCGAGGACGCGGTGGCGTTCAGCGGCTCCGCCGCGGACGGCGGCGTCATGCCCTACATCGTCATGGAGTACGTGGAGGGCAAGCCGCTCGGCTCGGTGCTCCAGGAGGACATCCGGCAGTACGGCGCGATGCCGGCCGACAAGGCGCTGAAGGTGACCGCCGACGTGCTGGCGGCGCTGGAGACCAGCCATGAAATGGGTCTGGTCCACCGGGACATCAAGCCCGGCAACGTGATGATGACGAAGCGCGGCGTCGTCAAGGTCATGGACTTCGGCATCGCGCGCGCCATGCAGTCGGGCGTGACGTCGATGACGCAGACCGGCATGGTCGTCGGCACTCCGCAGTATCTGTCGCCCGAGCAGGCACTGGGGCGGGGCGTCGACGCCCGCTCCGACCTGTACTCGGTCGGCGTCATGCTCTTCCAGCTGCTGACGGGCCGGCTGCCGTTCGACGCGGACTCCCCGCTGGCCATCGCGTACGCACACGTCCAGGAGGAGCCGGTCGCTCCGTCCTCCTTCAACCGCTCGGTGAGCCCGGCGATGGACGCCCTGGTCGCGCGGGCGCTGAAGAAGAACCCGAACGAGCGCTTCCCGAGCGCGGCCGCCATGCGGGACGAGTGCCTGCGGGTCGCGAGCGCGGGCCAGACGCACGCACCGGTGATCGTTCAGGGTGCGCCGACGACGAACAGCGGTGCGGGTGTCGGTTCCGCGGTGTTCCCGCCGGTGGACCAGTCGGCCCCGGTCCCGCCGCCGCACAGTGTGCAGCAGCCGTACCAGCCGGGTCCGTACGGCCCGCCGACCTCGGCCCCCGGCCCCGTCCCGGGGCCGTCGACGCCCGCCCCGAGCTACGGCTACCCGCAGCAGAGCCCGGCCCCGGCCTATCAGACCGCGGCCCCGGCGCCCGCTCCGTACAACCTCTCGCCGCAGCACGGCTCCTCCGCGCCGGCGGGCGGCGGCAGGCGGAACATGCCGGTGATCGTCGGCTCGATCGCCGTGGCGCTGCTGGCGATCGGCGGACTGATCGTGGCCCTGTCGCAGAACGGCGGCGACGGGGGCGGTGGCGGCGACAAACCGTCCCCGAGCGACTCGGCGGTGGCGGGCCACAAGGAACCCGACCTGAGCAAGACCATCGACAAGGAAGAGTGCACCGCTCCGGACGAGGGCCGCGACCCGGAGAAGTTCGAGGTGCCCGACTTCACGTACAAGCACATCGCCTCGGTGAAGGACTGCATCCAGGCCGCGGGCTGGAAGGTCACGTCCGAGCGTCCGGTGAACGAGGCGGTCTACGGCGAGGGCGCGATCATCACGCAGTACCCGCCGGCGGGCACGGAGATCGCGGAGGACGACGCCGAGTTCACCCTTGAGGTCTCCACCGGCGACCCGGCCGACTCCCAGTAACCCTCCTCGGCCGAGCTCCTACCCTCCCTGGCCGACGCTCCTCCTCTTTCACCGCCTCGATCCCCATCGAGGCGGTTTAGTCCGGGATGCCGGAATTGCCCGGCCATGTGACGCTGAGTTGGATATCTCGGCGACCTGGCTCGGGAGGGGGTCACAGCGTGACTCCGATGCTTCGCACGCACTGTGCGATGACCATCGCGGCACTTGTGCTGGCCGTGCCGGTATCGGCGTACGCGTACGCGGACGCACCCCGGACGACCTACGCGGAGGATGCGCGGGCGGACGGCGAGGGATCGCGGGCGGACGGCGAGAGGTCGCGGGGCAACGCCGACGATTCGTGGGGCGACGGGTCGTGGGGCGACGGGCGCCACGGCGGGGGTTCCTGGTGGCGCGACGACGACGGCGTGCGGACGCAGGACTTCCGGCGACAGGGGCTCGGCGGGCCGACGTCCCCGCGCGTCGGCGGCGCCGCCGGACCCGGCCAGGGCGACGAGGCACAGGACGGAACCCGCCCGCAGGCGGACCCGCGGCGCGCCGAGAAGCCCGGCCCCGCACCGAGCGGGAAAGCCTCCGCCGCCCCCACGCCGTCGCTCGCCGGACGTCAGGCCGGCGAAGGCCGCGATCGCCCCGGCCGTACCGTCGCGCCGTCCCCCAGCACGACGACGTCGCCCGATCGGCGGCACGACGAGGGCCAGGATGACGCGGACGAGCCCGTCGACGAGTCGATGCGAGAGGAAGAGGAGGAGGAAGAGGAGGAGTCTCGGGAAGAGGCACAGGAGGAACGGGGCGATGAGGAGGCCGCACCCTCGTCGACTGCGCCACCGAGCCCGTCACCCGCCTCCCCCGCGGCGGTGGGCCAGGGGCGCCCGCATACCGCGGCCCCGCCGCTCGAACGCCAGGTCCCCGTGCTGACGCTGGGTGCCGGCTGCGCCCTGATGGGACTGGGGCTCGGGTACATGGGCCTGCGGCTGCGCCGCAGCTGAGAGCGTCGCCGACGAGGCCGCGAGAGCGCGTCGGGACCGCCCCCGCGGGCTACCGGCGGGCTCACTCATCGGCGAGACAGGCGAGACACCCCGTCAGACACCCATCGGTACATCCGCGGGACGCCTTGGCAGCCAACCGGCCCGGCGCCCCTCCCGGCGCCCGACGCCCGGCACCCCTCCCGGCGCTCGCCGCCCGGCGCCCGCCGCCCGCCGCCCGGTGCTCGCCGCCCGGCGGCCGCCGACATCTGCCGGAGCATCGCCGGCACGCGCCGGACACCGCCTGCCGTCCCCCTCAGGCCGGTCCGTCCTCCGTACGACCTACACACGAGGTCCCCCTCAGGATGGTTGGCCCTCGTCGGCATACCCGGTATACATACTGAGTATGTCGATCCGCCACGGGCTGCTCGCCCTTCTCGAACGCGGCCCTCGCTACGGCTCACAGCTCCGCACGGAGTTCGAGTCCCGCACGGGAGCCACCTGGCCGCTCAACGTCGGCCAGGTCTATACGACCCTGAGCCGACTGGAGCGCGACGGCATGGTCGTCCAGGACGGCGAGGACGAAGCCGGCCACACGCTCTACGTCATCACGGACACAGGGCGGGACGAGCTGAAGGCGTGGTTCGAACGGCCCGTCGACCGGACCAGCCCGGCCCGTGACGAGCTGGCGATCAAGCTCGCCATGGCGGTCGGCGCGACGGCGGTCGACATCCGCAACGTCATCCAGTCCCAGCGCCGTCACACCGTGAAGGCGATGCAGGACTACACCCGGCTCAAGGCACAGGCGCTGGAAACGGCGCCCGCCGACCGGGACGAGGTCGCCTGGCTGCTCGTGCTGGAACAGCTCATCTTCCAGAACGAGGCGGAAGCCCGCTGGCTCGACCACTGCGAGGCCCGGCTCATCCGGCTCTCCTCGGCAGCGGCCCCGCGTCCGGAGTCCGCACCCCCACCCGCCCCCGCTCCGGCGCCCGCACACAGCCACCCGCGGAGGCACGCCTGAGTCGGCGGCACCCGAGCCGGCTCCGCTTCCGCACACCTCACTTCTGACATCCGCTCACGTGCGCCCTCCGCGCACGTCCAAGGGGGGACCTCCCATGTCCAGCCACTCCCACCAGCCCCGGCAACCCGTCCTGCAACTGCGGAAACTGACCCGCGTGCACGGCAGCGGTGCCACCGAAGTGCACGCTCTGCGAGGCATCGATCTCGATGTGTTCCCCGGTGAACTCGTCGCCGTCATGGGCCCGTCCGGCTCGGGCAAGTCGACGCTTCTGACGATCGCCGGTGGTCTCGACACCCCGTCCTCGGGCCAGGTGATCGTCGAGAACACCGACATCACCACCGCCGACCGCAAGACGCTCGCCGCCCTGCGCCGCCGCAGCATCGGGTACGTCTTCCAGGACTACAACCTCATCCCGGCGCTCGCCGCCGCCGAGAACGTCGCCCTGCCCCGCGAGCTCGACGGCACCTCCGCCCGCAAGGCCCGCGCCGAGGCCGTGGCCGCCCTCACCGAGATGGACCTCGGTCATCTCGCCGACCGGTTCCCGGACGAGATGTCCGGCGGCCAGCAGCAGCGGGTGGCCATCGCCCGCGCCCTCGTCGGCGACCGCCGACTCGTGCTCGCCGACGAGCCGACCGGTGCCCTGGACTCAGAGACCGGTGAGGCCGTGCTCGCCCTGCTGCGGGCCCGCTGCGACGCGGGGGCGGCCGGCATCCTCGTCACCCACGAGCCGCGCTTCGCCGCCTGGGCGGACCGGGTCGTGTTCCTGCGCGACGGCGCGGTCGTCGACCAGACCGTACGCACCGACGCGGAGTCCCTGCTGACCGGGCAGGCGGCCGAGCGGTGAAGAACTGGTACCACTCCTGGCGCGCCGCGGTCCGCATCGCCCGCCGCGACGCCGTCCGCTCCAAGGGACGCAGCTTCCTCGTCCTGGCGATGATCGCCCTGCCGATCCTCGGGGTGAGCGCCGCCGATCTGACGCTGCGCAGTGCCGAGCTCTCCACAGAGCAGGCCCTGGAGCGCACCCTCGGAGCCGCCGACGCCCGGATGTCCGATGCCCAGAGCGGCGGCGTGCCGATCTATCAGAGCCCCGACGCCAACAACTACGCCCCGGTCGGGAACTTCGACGAAAAGCCATGGCCCGAGGGCGAGACGGATGTCCGGAAGGTCCTCCCTGCGGGCGCGAAGTCCCTGGAGGACTCGGCCGGTTCCGGCAAGCTGCGCACCGCACACGGGCTGCTGAACGCCGAGATCCGTGAGCTCAAGGCGTCGGACCCGTTGGCCGCCGGCATCATGACCCTGGTCAGCGGCCGCTTCCCCACGGGGACGGCCGAGGTGGCCGCGACGACCCATTTCCTGGAGTCCAGCGGGCTGAGTGTCGGCTCCAAGCTCGCGGCGCGCGGACTCGACCGGGAGTACACGATCACCGGCTCGTACGAGCTGCCCGACGCGCTCAAGAGCGACCAGATCAACGCCCTTCCCGGCGCGCTGCTCGACCCGCTCGACAAGGCACTGGCGGCGGACGACCTGCCGTCCACCGAGACGAGCACCACCTACCTGGTCAGCGTTCCCGGCGGTTTCACGTGGAACATGGTCAAGCAGATCAACACCAAGGGCGTGAAGGTGGCTTCGCGGGCGGTTCAGCTCGCCCCGCCGGCCGACGGTGACGTCCCGCTGTACCAGCAGGAGGACTGGGCCAAGAGCTACGGGGACAGCGGGGCTGCCGACGTCGCGGCTCTCGCCGCGGTCGGCACCGTGGTCGGCCTCGCGATGCTGGAGATCTGCCTGCTGGCAGGGCCCGCCTTCGCGGTCGGCGCCCGGCGCTCCCGTCGCCAGCTCGGGCTGGTCGGCGCCAACGGCGGCGACCGACGCCACATCCGCGCCATCGTCCTGGCCGGCGGGCTCGTGATCGGCTTCGCGGCCGCGGTGGTGGGCACGATCCTCGGTCTCGCCCTGACCTTCGCGCTGCGCCCGCTGCTCGAGGACTACATGGGTCAGCGCTTCGGCAGCTTCGACATCCGGCCACTGGAACTGCTCGGTATCGGGCTGCTCGCGGTGCTCACGGGTCTGCTGGCCGCGGTCGTCCCGGCCGTGACCGCTTCCCGGCAGTCCGTCCTCGCCTCACTCACCGGCCGCCGGGGCGTACGCCGCGGCAGCCGGGTACTGCCCGTGGTCGGCCTGATCGCCGTGCTGCTCGGTGCCGCGATCGCGCTGTACGGATCGCTGCTCTCCGACCAGTCCGTCCTCGTGGCGGGCGGAAGCGCGATCGCCGAGCTGGGCGTGGTCGCGATGACACCCGCGTTGGTCGGCCTCTTCGGCCGCACCGGCCGCTGGCTGCCGCTCTCGCCGCGACTCGCGCTGCGTGACGCCGTACGCAACCGGGGCCGCACGGCTCCTGCCGTGGCCGCCGTGCTCGCCGCGGTCGCCGGGACCGTCGCCGTGGCCACGTACGCCGCGAGCAGGGACGCCCAGTCCGAGGCCTCGTACGAGGCGCAGCTGCCGCACGGCGCGGTGTCGCTGATCGTCAACGAGGCCGGCGGACGGGACGTGCCTCAGGCCCGCGCGGCCGTGCAGAAGAACCTGCAGGTGGACGTACGGGCCGATGTGGACCGCGCCGTCGTCGGAAACGTCAACTGCGCGATGTACAGCGGTGACAAGGGCTGCGGCAGCTACGAGGTCGTCGTCCCCAAGGCGAACCAGTGCCCGCTGTGGAGCACGACCGGGAAGGAGGACCCGGCCGAGAAGTTCACCAAAGCCCAGCGCCGCGCATTCTCCAAGGACTGGCGCTGCAAGGAGTCCAACGCGATGAGCCACACGGACGGCGGGGTGCTCGTCGCTGACGAGAAGCTGCTGAACGTGCTCGGGATCGACGACCCGGCGGCCGCGAAGGCGCTGTCCGAAGGGAAGATCGTCTCCTTCGACAAGCGCAACCTCGACAAGAAGGGCTCGATCGGCATCCGGCTGATCACCGACACGGAAGCCGCCGACAAGGCGAGGGAACAGGGCAAGGAGGCTCCCGGCGCGGTCAAGACCTTCTCCGCCCACCAGGTCGCGGACGGCACCAACGCGTACGGAGTCGGCATGATCCTGCCGCCCGCCGCCGCCAAGGCCGCCGGCATCGCCACCGTTCCCCTCGGGGCCTACTACTCGACCGACCGGCTGCCGAGCAGTGAGCAGCGCCAGAAGCTGTCGGGCGAGCTCGACCGGACCGGCGCGAGTATCGATCTGCACATCGAGGAGGGCTACACCAGCGAGAACAGCATCGTGCTGCTGGCGCTGGCCGTCTTCGCCGGACTGATCACCATCGGCGCGGCCGGTATCGCCACCGGGCTCGCCCAGGCGGACGCGGAGGCGGACCTCAAGACGCTGGCGGCCGTCGGTGCCCCGCCCCGCGTGCGTCGCACACTGAGCGGATTCCAGTGCGGTGTGGTCGCGGCGATGGGTGTGGTCCTCGGCTCGGCGGCGGGCGTGCTGCCTGCCATCGGGCTGCGGCTGACCGAGGAGCGTGAGGAGAGGGCCTGGTACGAGCAGGCCCTGGACGAGGGCTTCGGCGGAAACATGACCCCGCCGGACGTCCCGATCGTCATTCCCTGGGAGACCCTGGGCGCCCTGCTGATCGCGGTGCCGCTCGGCGCGGCCGTGCTCGCCGCTCTGGTCACCCGGTCCCGTGGGGCTCTCTCCCGCCGCGAGGCGACCTGACCCTTCGTGGCGGGAGTTCCGTCCCAAGGGCCGCCCGACACGGTCCGGCGGCGGTCCGATACCGGCCGTGATGGACCTGTGCCCCCGTATCAGGGTGGATCACCCCGATACGGGGGCACACCGTGTGGTGAACCACATGTGCGAGAGAATGGACGGCATGGAGATGCCGAGGAATGAACGGTCGCAGGAGAGCCCCCATGTCCTCATCGTGGGACAGGACGGTATGGCGCTCGGCGGCGGTGAAGGTGACGTCGAGTCCCGCGAGGTCCCGGTGACGGAGATGGTCGAGCAGCCTGCGAAGGTCATGCGCATCGGCAGCATGATCAAGCAGCTTCTGGAGGAGGTGCGGGCGGCTCCTCTCGACGAGGCGAGCCGGGTCCGGCTCAAGGAGATCCACCGAGGTTCGGTGAAGGAACTCGAGGACGGCCTCGCACCGGAGCTCGTCGAGGAATTGGAGCGGCTGTCGCTCCCGTTCACCGATGACGCGGTGCCCTCCGAGGCGGAACTGCGCATCGCCCAGGCCCAGTTGGTCGGCTGGCTCGAGGGCCTGTTCCACGGCATCCAGACGGCCCTGTTCGCCCAGCAGATGGCGGCGCGCGCTCAGCTGGAGCAGATGCGCCGCGCTCTCCCGCCGGGCGCCCCCACGGATGACGACTCCGCCCACGGTGCGATCCGCTCGGGTCCGTACCTCTGATTCCTGACGTGCCACGGCCCCGTTCCCTCCGAGGGAACGGGGCCGTTGACATTGCTCAGTTCACGCGCGTGCCGGGCTCCGTGTCGTTCTCGGTTCCGCGCCGGGCTCAGTCGCCCACCGTGGGCGACACCAGGACCACCTTGCCCACATGCGTGCCCGACTCGAGGGCGCGGTGCCCCTCGGATGCCTCCCGCATCGGCACGGTGCTGTCCACCACGGCCCGTACCGTCCCCGCGGCGACCAGGGGCCACACATGTTCCCGCACCGCCGCCACGATCGACGCCTTCTCGTTCAGCGGCCGCGCGCGCAACGTCGTCGCCGTGATCGCGGCGCGCTTCGCGAGCAGCGCTCCCAGGTTCAGTTCGGCCTTCACTCCGCCCTGCAGCCCGATCACCGCGAGGCGGCCGTTCACGGCCAGTGCGCGCACGTTCCGGTCGAGGTACTTCGCCCCCATGATGTCGAGGATGACATCCGCCCCGGCACCGTCCGTCGCGCTCCGCAGCTCCTCCACGAAGTCCTGCTCGCGGTAGTCGATCAGGATGTCGGCTCCCAGCTCGGCACACCGTGCGAGCTTCTCCGGGCCGCCCGCGGTGACGGCGACCTTGGCTCCCACCGCCTTCGCCAGCTGGATCGCCATCGTGCCGATGCCGCTCGCCCCGCCGTGCACCAGCAGCGTCTCGCCGGGGCGCAGATGCGCCACCATGAAGACGTTGGACCAGACCGTGCAGGCCACTTCCGGCAGCGCCGCCGCAGTGACCAGGTCGAGGCCCTCCGGTACGGGCAGCAGCTGCCCCGCCGGCACGGCCACCTTCTCCGCGTATCCGCCGCCCGCCAGCAGCGCACACACCTCGTCGCCGACGCTCCACCCGGAGACCCCGGGGCCGAGCGCCACGATCCGGCCCGAGCACTCCAGCCCGGGATAGGGGGATGCTCCGGGCGGCGGCTCGTAGAAGCCCTGCCGTTGCAGCAGATCCGCGCGGTTGACGGCGCTCGCGGCAACTTCGACGAGGACCTCCCCGTCGCCGGCTTCGGCGTCCGGCACCTCCGCCCAGACCAGCGCCTCGGGACCACCTGGTTCGGGAATCGTGATCGCATGCATGGGCGCGAGGCTACTCCGGGCTGCCGCTACCGCTGGTCCACGCCGCCGGAGGACGGTGTGTGCGACGCCCGCACAATGGTGATCAACCGGTCCGTCAGCTGCAGCGGGCTGGCCTTGGGATCGTCGTACCCGAGCAGCCGGTGGCCGCGCAGCACGCTCACCACCAGGTCGTCCGTGTCCCGGACGTTCTTGCCGACCTCGCTCTTTATCACCGGACGCTCGACGATATCGAGACCGCTGCCCTGCTGGATCAGGTCCTCCATCACCGTGCCCGCGTAGGGACTGAGCACGGACAGGCCGAGCAGCCGGCCCGCCGCACTGGCGCTGGTGATCACCGCGTCGGCCCCGGACTGGCGCAGCAGTGGCGCGTTCTCCTCCTCCCGGACCGCGGCGACGATCTTCGCCCCCCGGTTGAGCTGCCGTGCGGTGAGGGCGACGAGGACAGCGGTGTCGTCGCGCTGTGTGGCGATGATGATCTGGCGCGCTCGTTGCAGCTCGGCACGGATCAGCACATCACTGCGGGTCGCATCGCCGATGACCCCCGCGAATCCGTCCGCGGTCGCCGCCTCGATGACCTTGGAACTCGGGTCGACGATGACGACCTGCTCCTTCTTCAGACCCGTCGCACACAGGGTCAGAAGCGCGGAACGTCCCTTCGTGCCGAAGCCGATGACGACGGTGTGGTCACGCAAGGTGGACCTCCAGCGGTTCAGCCGCCACTCGTCCCGGGTCCGCTCGGTGAGGACCTCGAGAGTGGTGCCGACCAGGATGATCAGGAAGAGCACACGCAGCGGCGTCACCAGCAGCACATTGACCAGCCGCGCGCTGTCGCTGTGCGGAACGATGTCGCCGTACCCCGTGGTGGAGAGGGTGACGGTGGCGTAGTAGAAGGAGTCGAGGAAGTCGACTTTCCCGTCCGCGTTGTCGTGATACCCGCCGCGGTCCAGCCACACGATGAAGACCGTGAGCAACAGCACCACCAGCGCCAACAGCAGCCGCTTGCCCACCTGCAGCAGCGGCCGCTCGACGACCCGTTTGGGCAACTTCACTCGCGAGACGGCCAACTGTTCGTCGGCCTCCCGGGCCATTGCGTCATGGCCGGGAAGTTTCACGTGAAACACCCTTCGGAGGTCGGCAGCCAGGGCAGATCGAGGACCTCCAGCACCTCGCCCGCATCCGCCCCGCCGGGCGGCACGACGGCGAGACCGTCCGCAGCGGCGACACCCCGCAGCATGGCCGGACCGTGGTAGTGCAGCGGTACGACGCTGTCGCCGCGGTGCACCACCGGCACCAGTCGAGTGTCATACGGGTGGCCGTGGACCTCATCCCGTAGGGACGCGCGATACGGGGCCGGGGTTGCCTGCCCCGACCTCTGACGCAACAACGGCTCCGCGAGCGTGAGCAGCCCGGAAACCGCGGCGAGCGGATTGCCGGGGAGCCCCACCAGATGCCGACCGGGCGCAAGCCTGGCCAGCAGCATCGGATGTCCCGGTCGCACGGCGACCCCGTCGACCAGCAGCTCGGCACCCGCCTTGCTCAGCATCGGATGGACATGGTCGACGGGACCCGCGGCCGTGCCGCCCGTGGTGACGACGAGATCGGCATCGGAGGCGGTGACGGCCCGCTGCAGCGCCTCGGCGTCGTCACCGACCCGCTGGGTGGCGATGACCTCGGCGCCCAGGGCCCGCAGCCAAGGGCCGATCATCGGCCCGAGAGCATCGCGGATCAGCCCGTCGTGGGGCAGCCCTTCGGTGAGCAACTCATCGCCCAGGACGAGCACTTCCACACGCGGCCGGACCACGGTGTGCAGCTCGTCGTATCCGGCGGCCGCGGCGAGACCGAGCACGGCGGGGGTCACCAGCGCTCCGGCGGGCAGGAGTTGGTCGCCGGAGCGGCATTCCTGGCCGCGCGGCCTGATGTCCTGTCCATGGCTCACCTGGCGTTGGGCATGGAGGTGACCGCTGCCGTCCGTGCGGGAGTGCTCACTGCGGATCACCGCGGTGGCACCCGGCGGGACACGGGCGCCGGTGGCGATGCGTACCGCCGTGCCGTCGGCGAGCGGCTCGGGCTCACCGTGCCCGGCGAGGATGCCGCTGTGGCCGGGCGCCACGGTCCAGGGGCCCGGGCCGGCGACGGCCCAGCCGTCCATGGCGGAGGTGTCGAAGGACGGCAGATCCGTGAACGCGGTCAGCGGGGTGGCGAGCACACGGCCGAGCGAGGCATCGAGCGGTTCGCGGTGGGTGCGGAGCGCGGTGGCACTGCCGGCGCGTGAGGCGACCGAGCGGGCCTTCTCCCAGGGCGTGGCACGGTGCCGGGCCGCGGACGGACGGTCCTGGCCGGGTGCGCGGGCGTCCTGGCCGTCGGCCGGCCGCGCCGGCTGCCGCCCCACCAGCGCGAGGGCGTCCTCGACGCCGTCGTCGGCGGAAGGCGAGGGGGCGGAAGGGGACGTGGCGGCCGAGGGGGTGGCGTCCGCGGCGCCGGGCCGCCCGTGGGGCACGGAACCCGTTCCTTGCTCCTCGGCGCCGCTCTGCCCGACCGTACCCGGAGCGCCGAGTTCGTGGTCCTGCGCCGTCATCAGCCGCCGGTCCCGTCGTTCCGGCCGGCGTCGGCTCCTGCTCCGTCGGCTTCCGCGGCCCACCGCTCGGCGAGCGCGGCGGCCTTACGTGCGGCCTCGGCAACGGCCTTCGCGCTGTCCCCACCCGCCCTGGCCGCCGCGTACCCGACCAGGAAGGTCGTGAGCGGCGCCGCGGGCCGGGCTACACCATGGGCGGCGTCCCGGGCCAGGTCGAGCAAGGCGCCGGTGTCGACATCCAGCTCGATGCCGAGTTCGTCCTTGACTGCGGTGATCCATTCATCCAGCACGCTCCCATGCTCCCTGATACGGGCCCGGGCCGTGGCGATGTCCTCCCAGGTGTCGCAGTCGTACGCGGTGAACGGATCGGCGGAGACCCGGTCGAGGTCGAGCTCCCCCGTCAGCAGCCGCAGCGGCAGCCCGGTGAGGCTGCCGTGCTCGGCGGCGATCAGGGCCAGCTCGCGGCGGAGCGGCTCGGCGCGGTAGGAGGCCACGAGCGGCTGATCGCGTCCGTCGGCGTCGATGAGCAGCGCGCCTTCCCGCCCGCCCGTCCTCAGAGTGTCCAGGAGCCGCCGCACGGTCGCGGCGTCGAGAAACGGAAGGTCGGCGGAGAGCACGAGCACCGTCCCGGCCTCGGCCATGCGCAGCCCGGCGTCGAGCGCGGCGAGCGGCCCACCGCCGGGCGGGCTCTCGCGCGCCCAGAGCACCGGGCGTGCGGTCGCCCGTCGCCCGCCGACCACGATGGTGCGGTCTGCTCCCCGGCTCGCTGTCAGCACCCGGTCGAGCAGCGCCCGGCCGCCGACGCTCACTCCCGGCTTGTCCACCCCGCCGAGCCGCTTGGCGGCGCCTCCGGCGAGCACGATCGCGTCGTATTCCGCATCGGCAGTCACCCCAGAAGTATGGTCCGTGACCGCCGATACGGAACCGGTGCGGCGGCCCTGCGGCCGCCGCACCGGCTACAGCGTGCGCAGCAGTACCGCGGGCTGCTCGACGCAGTCCGCCACATACCGGAGGAAGCCGCCTGCCGTGCCGCCGTCGCACACCCGGTGGTCGAAGGTCAGCGAGAGCTGTACGACCTGCCGGACCGCGAGTTCGCCCTGATGCACCCAGGGCTTGGGCACGATGCGGCCGACACCGAGCATGGCCGCCTCCGGGTGGTTGATGATCGGCGTGGACCCGTCGACGCCGAACACGCCGTAGTTGTTCAGCGTGAACGTGCCGCCGGTGAGGTCGGCCGGGGTCAGGCTGCCCTGCCTGGCCTTGTCGGTCAGCCGCGCGAACTCCTCGGTGAGCGACTCGGCCGTGCGGTCCTGGGCGGCCCGCACCACGGGGACGACCAGGCCGCGGTCGGCCTGGGCCGCGAAGCCGAGATGCACCTCGGGCAGCCGCACGATCTCCCTGGCGTCCAGGTCGACCGTGGAGTTGAGCTCGGGATAGCGGGCCAGCGCTGCCGTGCAGATGCGGGCGAGCAGCGCGAGGAGCGAGACCTTCGGCCCGCCCGCCGCGTTCATGGCCCTGCGCGCGGCCATGAGTTCGGTCGCGTCCGCGTCGACCCAGCACGTCGCGTCCGGGATCTCGCGGCGACTGCGCGACAGCTTCTCCGCGACCGCGCCGCGCACCCCGCGCAGCGGGACCCGCTCACCGGCGACCGCGGCATGCGCGGGCACGGATGCGGACGTGGATGCGGATGCGGATGCGGACAGGGATACGGCGGAGGTCGCCAATTGCCGTCCGGCCGTGGCCGTGAGGCCCCGTACCGCGTGCTCGACGTCCGCGCGCAGGATCAGCCCGTCGGGCCCCGACCCCTTCAGCTCGCGCAGGTCGACCCCGTGCTCCCTGGCCAGCCGCCGCACCAGCGGCGAAATGACCGCCACAGGTCCTTCGTGCGTGGGCGCGGGCCCCGCCGGGGCGGCGATGCCCGGAGCCGCGACGCCGCGCGGGGCGTCGGGTGCCGGGCTCTCCACGGCGCTGTCCCAGACGGGCTCATGGCCCGCGAAGGAGCCGCCCTCCGATGCCATGCCGGGCGCCGGCTCCGGACCGGCCGTGAGGCTCGGGCCGGGTGCGGAGCCCGCAGCCGCGTCCGCGGGCCTGCCGCCCGACAGCGCCGACGGCCGGATGCGGCGGCGGCGCGCCGCCGGTGCGCCCGTGCCGTACCCGACGAGCACATTGCCTGAGGACTCCTCCGCGGCGGCCGCAGAGCCCTCGGAGGCCCCGGGGCCCGGCTCCGCCGCACCCACGGCGACGGTGATCAGAGGCGCGCCGACGGGCAGCTCCGTGCCCTCCTCACCGAAGCGCGCGGTGACCACGCCCGCGTACGGGCAGGGCACCTCGACCATCGCCTTGGCCGTCTCGACCTCGACGACCGGCTGGTCGACGGCGACGACATCGCCCTCGGCGACCAGCCACCGTACGATCTCCGCCTCGGTCAGGCCCTCACCGAGGTCCGGCAGCCTGAATTCGAGCACCTGGGCCATCAGCTCTCCGCCTCCCACTGCAGCCGCGCCACAGCGTCCAGTACCCGGTCCACACCCGGCAGATGGTGTCGCTCCAGCATCGGCGGCGGATAGGGGATGTCGAAACCGGCCACTCTCAGGACCGGCGCTTCCAGATGGTGGAAGCAGCGCTCGGTGACCCGGGCCGCGATCTCCGCACCGGGTCCGCCGAAGCCCGTCGCCTCATGGACGACGACGGCACGGCCCGTGCGACGCACCGACGCGCACACGGTCTCGTCGTCGAAGGGCACCAGCGAGCGCAGATCGACCACTTCCAGGTCCCAGCCCTCGGCCTGTGCGGCCTCGGCCGCCTCCATGCAGACCGGCAGGGAGGGGCCGTAGGTGATCAGCGTGGCGCTGCGCCCCTGACGCCGTACCACCGCGCGCCCGATCGGCTCCACGGCGGCAGGAGCCTCCGGGGACCAGTCGGACTTCGACCAGTAGAGCCGCTTCGGCTCCAGGAAGACCACGGGATCGTCGGAGGCGATGGCCGACCGCAGCAGCCCGTAGGCGTCGTCGACCGTCGCCGGCGTGACGACATGGAGCCCCGGAGTCGCCATGTAGTACGCCTCGGACGAGTCGCTGTGGTGCTCGACGCCGCCGATCCCGCCGCCGTAGGGCACGCGCACGGTGATCGGCATCGGCATCGCGCCGCGCGTCCTGTTGCGCATGCGGGCGACATGGCTGATCAGCTGCTCGAACGCCGGATAGGCGAAGGCGTCGAACTGCATCTCGACGACGGGACGCAGCCCGTACATCGCCATGCCGACGGCCGTGCCGAGGATGCCCGCCTCGGCGAGCGGCGTGTCCGTACAACGCTCCTCGCCGAACTCCTTGGCGAGCCCGTCCGTGACCCGGAAGACGCCACCGAGGGTGCCGACGTCCTCACCCATGACATGGACGGACGGGTCCTCGGCCATGGCGTCGCGCATGGCGCGCTGGAGGGCCTGCGCCATCGTGGCGGGCTTGGCCTGCCGTGCGGTTGCCGTGCTCATCGTGCGTCACCCTCCGCGCCGTGGGCGCCTTCTCCGCTCTCGGCGTCCAGCTCGGCACGCAGTTGCGCGGCCTGCTCCCGCAGTTGGCCGGTCTGCTCGGCGTAGACATGCGCGAACAGGTCCATCGGATCGAGCACCGGGTCCGCGTTCATCCGCTCCCTCAGCTTCGCCGCCATCGCCTCCGCGGCGTCACCGGCGGCCTTCACGGTGTCCTCGTCGAGCAGCCCCCGCCCGGTCAGCTCCTGCTCGAGCAGCCGGATCGGGTCGTGCTCGCGCCAGGCCTCGACCTCGCTGTCGCCCCGGTAACGGGTCGCGTCATCGGCGTTGGTGTGCGCCTCGATGCGATACGTGACGGCCTCGACCAGGGTCGGGCCCCCGCCGCGCCGCGCCCGCCCGACCGCCTCGGTGAGCACCTCGTGGACCGCCGCCGCGTCATTGCCGTCGACGAGCCGGCCGGGCATTCCGTACCCGACCGCCTTGTGGGCGAGGGACGGCGCGGCGGTCTGCTTGGCGAGCGGGACGGAGATCGCGAAGCCGTTGTTCTGCACCAGGAAGACGACCGGTGCCTGCCATACGGCGGCGAAGTTGAGCGCCTCGTGGAAGTCGCCCTCACTGGTGCCGCCGTCGCCGACCATGGCGAGCGCCACGACATCGTCGCCCTTCAGCCGGGCGGCGTGCGCCAGGCCCACGGCGTGCGGGAGCTGGGTGGCGAGCGGGGTGCACAGCGGTGCGATGCGGTGCTCGCGCGGGTCGTAGCCGGTGTGCCAGTCGCCGCGCAGCAACGTCAGCGCCTGAACGGGGTCGAGGCCGCGGGCCACGGCCGCGAGGGTGTCCCGATAGCTGGGGAAGAGCCAGTCGCGCTCCTCGAGGGCGAGCGCGGCGGCGACCTCGCAGGCCTCCTGGCCGGTGCTCGACGGGTATACGGCGAGCCTGCCCTGCTTGGTGAGGGCGGTCGCCTGCGCGTTGTACCTGCGGCCGCGGACCAGCTCCGCGTACAGCCGCAGAAGCAGCTGGGGGTCGGCCCCGGCCGCGGCGTCGGTGCCGAGGACCCGGTACGGCTCCGGGTCGGGGAGCAGCGGCGCAGGGTCGGTGCGCGGCTTCCAGGCGGGCGGCGGGGTGGGCCGGTAGGCCGCACCCGGCCGCTCCTGGACCGTGATGCTGCTCTTCTTCAACGCGAGCACCTCCTCGTGGGAGCGGGCATAAGGACCCATGAAGGGCGCGGAGTGTGAGGCGCCTCACCTACCGATTGTTCGGTCGTGGGCGCATTTTGGCTACAGGCACCTTCAGCCTGTGGACAAACGGTTCTCCACAGCCTGGGATAGGAGCAGGTCGTCCACGGCAGAAAGGCGGGGGGACGTGACAGCTGAACAAATGGCCGATGACGAGGACCGCACGGTCTACGAGGCCGTGCCCGGCGCGGACCAGGGCCCGCCGCCGCGCACGCTGGACGCGATCGACCGGGACATCCTCCGCATCCTCCAGACGGACGGCCGCGCCTCGATACGCTCCGTGGCCGAGCGGGTCCATGTGTCCCGCGCCAATGCCTACGCCCGGATCAACCGGCTGATCGACGACGGCGTGATCCGCGGCTTCAGCGCGCGCGTGAACCACGAGCGCGCCGGACACGGCGCCTCGGCCTACATCACGCTCAAGATCGTGCAGAACTCGTGGCGAACGGTCCGCGAGCAGCTCCAGGCGCTCCCGGGAGCCGCCCACATCGCGCTGGTCAGCGGCGATTTCGATGTCCTGCTGCTGGTCCACACTCCGGACAACCGCACCCTGCGTGAGCTGGTGCTGACCAAGCTCCAGTCGATTCCCGAGGTGCTCTCCACCCGCACCCTGCTGGTCTTCGAGGAGACGGACCTCGATCCGTACCCGGCCCGCTGAGCGGGACCGGGTACGGCCGGAATGCGGGCGTCAGGCGGGCGGCATGTGCTTCGGAGACGCGGCGTGCCCCGGGTGGACGCGTCGTGCCCCGGGCAGACGCCGCGCGTGTTGCAGTGGAGCCTGTGTCAGGGGGTGGCCGTGCGCAAGCCGTCGAAGGCGAGCCTGACGACCGCGTCGGCCACCTGCTCGCGGTCGTAGCCGGTGCCGGCCTGCGGCCGGTACCACTCCACCAGGGAGTTGACCATGCCGAAGAGCAGGCGGGTCGCCAGCCGCATGTCCATGTCCGCGCGGAGGTCGCCCTCGGCGGCGGCCGCCTTGAGCAGATCGGCGACGCGGTGGTCGAACTCGCGGCGCCGCTCCAGGGCCCAGCGCTCCGTCCTGGTGTTGCCCCGGACACGCAGGAGCAGCGTGACGTAGGGCAGCTCCGCCATCAGCACCTCGACGGTGCGGCGGGTCACGTACTCGACCCGCTCCAGCGCCCGTCCGCGCGTCGCGCCCGCCTCGTCGAGGATCCCGAACAGGCCGTCGAGCGCGCGGCTGACCGCACGGCGCAGCAGCTCCTCCTTGCCCGCGACGTGGTGGTATATCGACGACTTGGAGATCCCGGCGGCCCTGGAGAGGTGCTCCATGGACGTGCCGTCGTAGCCGCGCTCGTTGAAGACGCGAACCGCGACGGACAGCAGCGTCTCGGGCGTGTACGTGTCCCTCTTGGCCGTGGTCATCGGCTGCCCCCGTTCTCCTCGACCGCGCGGCGGACCGTCCCCAGGGACGGCGCGTACCTGCCCGTGGGGTAGCGCTGGTGCAGCTCCCCCAGGAGGTCGCAGATCCGCCGGAAACCCACCCTGGAGGCCCATTCCAGGGGGCCTGCCGGGTAGTTCACACCGAGCCTCATCGCGGTGTCGACGTCCTCCGCCGATGCGACGCCCCGGTCGACCGCGTCCGCGGCGATGTCCGCCAGCATCGCGACCGTACGGGCGACGATCATGCCCGGCACGTCCTCGATCACGGACACCCGCTTGCCGGTCGCCTGGAAGAGGCCGATCGCCTCCTGGAGGCTCTCCGGCGAGGTCGCCGCCGCGGTGGACACGGCGATACGGGTGGCCGCGGCGTAGTCGAGCGCCAGATCGAAGTAGATGATCTCTTGTTCGTAGAACTCGAAGGACGTCTCACCGTCCGCGAGGCACAGCCGCCCGCCACCGGGCAGCCGGATGTACCCGCCGCCGCCCCTGCGCCGGACCTTGACCCCGGCTTCCTCGAAGAGAGCGACGAGCGGCTCGGCGGGCCCCAGGTCACCTCGGACGGTGATCGCCTCGGGAGCCTTCGCGGGAGCGGCGGTGTGCGGCTCGGGCCGCTCGGTGCCTTCCGCGTACGGGAACCAGCCCTGACCGGACTTGCGGCCGAGGCGTCCCGACTGGACCAGGCGGCGCTGGGCGAGCGACGGGGTGAACTTCGGGTCCTGGAAGAAGGACTCCCACACCGAGCGGGTCACGGCCTCGTTGACATCCTGGCCGATCAGATCGGTGAGCTCGAACGGGCCCATCCTGAATCCGCCGGACTCGCGCAGAACCGCGTCGATGGTGGCCGGGTCGGCACCGCGCTCCTCGTGGACCCGCAGCGCTTCCGCGTAGAAGGGCCGGGCGATGCGGTTGACGATGAACCCGGGGGTGTCGGCGCAGCGGACGGGGGTCTTCCCCCAGGCCTTGGCGGTCTCGTAGGCGCGGGTGGCCGCGTCCTCGTCCGTGGCGAAGCCGCTGACGACCTCGACGAGCGGAAGCAGTGGCGCCGGGTTGAAGAAGTGCAGTCCCACGAAGCGGCCGGGCAGGCGCAAGGCGCCCGCGATCGCGGTGACGGACAGCGAGGAGGTGTTGGTCGCCAGCAGGCAGTCGTCCGCGACGATCTCCTCGAGCGCGCCGAAGAGCTCCTGCTTGACCGAGAGTCGTTCGACGACGGCCTCGACGACGAGCGCGCTGTCGGCGAGCTCGGCGAGGTCGGTCGCGCGCTCCAGCCGGAGTGCCGCCGCGCCGCGCGTGCTCTCGTCCAGCCGGCCCTTCTCGACCAGCCGTTCCAGGCGGGTGAGGATCGTGGCCGCCCCGGCCTCCGCCGCGCCTGCGGCGACGTCGTAGAGGCATACGCGGTGGCCGGCGAGCAGCGCGACCTGCGCGATGCCCTGCCCCATGGTCCCGGCGCCGATGACGGCGACGGTACGGCTGGGCGCGAGGGCCTCGGTGCCGCTCGGGCCACTGGCGGCATCGGTGACGGTCATGGCTGTGATCCTCCCCTACGGGTTATCCACAGGTTCCGCGGACCCCCCTTGTCCCGACCGATCGTTCGGTTACTCTAACTCTGTCCGCGTTCCCCTGCCCAGCTCATCGAGGAGTTGGTCTTTCATGCAGCTGACCGAGACCCACCGGCCGACGCTCGACCGGGCCCTCGAAGCGATTCGCTCACGGGAGTACTGGTCGCCCCACTCCGAGCACCCGAAGGCCTATGGCGAGACCGGTGCGGCCGACGGCCTCGCGGCGTACCAGGCCCTGCTCGGCACCCGCTTCGAGCTCGACCAACCCGGCACCGACGGCTGGACCGGCGGCGAGGTCTCGCCGTACGGCCCGGAGCTGGGCATCGAGTATCCGCACCCGGACATCGAGGTCCTGTTGCCCGCGATGCGCGCGGGCATGGCGGCCTGGCGCGAGGCGGGTCCCGAGACGCGCGCCCTGGTCTGCCTGGAGATCCTGGCGCGGATCAGCGCCCGCACCCATGAGTTCGCCCATGCCGTCATGCACACGAGCGGCCAGGCCTTCATGATGGCGTTCCAGGCAGGCGGCCCGCACGCCCAGGACCGCGGCCTGGAGGCGGTGGCGTATGCCTACGAAGAGCAGACGCGCACGCCGCAGAGCGCCGACTGGTCCAAGCCCCAGGGCAAGCGTGACCCCCTGGAGCTGCGGAAGGTCTTCACGGCCGCGCCGCGCGGGATCGCGCTGCTGATCGGCTGCAACACCTTCCCGACGTGGAACGGGTATCCGGGTCTGTTCGCCTCGCTGGCCACCGGCAACCCCGTCCTGGTCAAGCCGCACCCGCGCGCCGTCCTCCCGCTGGCGCTGACGGTCCGGGTCGCCCGCGAGGTGCTGAGCGAGGCGGGCTTCGACCCGAATCTGGTGGCGCTGGCCGCCGAGAGCCCGGGCGAGGGCATCGCCAAGACGCTCGCCGTCCGCCCCGAGATCAGGATCATCGACTACACCGGGTCCACCGCCTTCGGTGACTGGCTGGAGGCGAATGCCCGCCAGGCCCAGGTCTACACGGAGAAGGCCGGCGTCAACACGGTGGTGATCGACTCCACCGGCGACTACAAGGGAATGCTGTCCAATCTGGCCTTCTCCCTGTCTCTGTACAGCGGCCAGATGTGCACCACCCCGCAGAACCTCCTGATCCCGCGGGACGGAATCACCACGGACGCCGGGCCGAAGTCGTACGACGAGGTGGTCGCCGACCTCGCCGCCTCCGTGAGTGGTCTCCTCGGCGACGACGCGCGGGCCAATGCGCTGCTGGGTGCCCTGGTCAACCCCGACGTGCGGGCCAGGCTGGACGCGGCGGCCGCTCTGGGCGAGGTTGCTCTGCCCTCGCGCGAGGTCGTCAATCCGGACTTCCCGGACGCCGTGGTGCGTACGCCGGTGATCGTGAAGCTGGACGGGGCCCGAAAGTACTGGGAGGGGGCCGACGAAGAGGCGTCCTTCATGTCCGAGTGCTTCGGCCCGGTCTCGTTCGCGGTCGCGGTCGACTCGACGACCGACGCGCTGGATCTGCTGCGCCGCACGGTGCGCGAGAAGGGCGCGATGACGGTCGGTGCGTACACGACCTCGACGGAGGCCGAGCGGGCCGTCGAGGAGGTCTGTCTGGAGGAGTCGGCCCAGCTCTCGCTGAATCTGACGGGCGGGGTCTATGTGAACCAGACGGCGGCCTTCTCCGACTTCCACGGCTCGGGTGGCAATCCGGCGGCGAACGCGGCGCTGTGTGACGGCGCCTTCGTCTCGAACCGCTTCCGCATGGTGGAGATCCGCCGCCAGGCCTGACACGCGACGGACGGCGGTCCGGCCCGCTCCCCAACCGGGGGCGGGCCGGGCACCCGCCCCCGGTGGCCTTACGGCGCCGGGGGGACGTCCGCGTACCGCTGGATCCAGGCATGCATGGCGATCGCGGCGGCGGCACCCGCGTTGATCGAGCGGGTGGAGCCGAACTGGGCGATCGAGCACACCATGGCCGTGTGCTCACGCGCCTCCTCGGTGAGCCCAGGCCCCTCCTGCCCGAAGAGCAGGACGCAGCGCCGCGGCAGCACGGTCCGCTCCAGCGGTACGGCGCCCGGCAGATTGTCGATCCCGATGATCGGCAGGTCCTCGGCCGCCGCCCAGGCGGTCAGCGACTCCGTGTCCGCGTGGTGGCGCACGTGCTGGTACCGGTCGGTGACCATCGCACCGCGCCGGTTCCAGCGGCGCCGCCCCACGATATGGATCTCCTTCGCCAGGAAGGCGTTGGCGGTGCGGACCACGGAGCCGATGTTGAAGTCGTGGCCCCAGTTCTCCACGGCCACGTGGAAGTCATGACGCCGGGTGTCCAGATCGGCGACGATCGCCTCCCGCGTCCAGTACCGGTACCGGTCGACGACATTGCGCCGGTCCCCGAGGGCGAGCAGCTCGGGGTCGTACGACGCCCCTTCCGGCCAGGGGCGCGGATGGGGCCCGACACCTATCTCGGGGCCGTAGCCGTCGTCGTACTGGACGGGTTCGTGGGTCTCGGTGCTCACCCGACGAGAGTACGGGGGGCCTGCTCCTCGGGCGTACCTCGCTGCTCGGGGATCGGTACCGGTCGGGCGAGGACACGCTCCCGCGCCCGCGTCGCCCAGCCGCCGAGCCGGCGCAGGAAGGACGTCGGCAGGAAGACCGCGTCCGCGGCGATCATCGCGAGCGAGAAGAAGGGCAGACCGAGCAGCAGGGCGATCCCGGCGTGCTCCAGCATCATCGCCACCAGCAGGACGTTCTTGACCTTGCGGTTGAACAGCGTGAACGGGAACGCCACCTGGACGATGACCGTGCCGTACGTCACCAGCATCACGATCACGCCGCTGCCCGCGAGAATGTCGGAGAGCGCGGGCCAGGGCGTGAAGTAGTCGAGTTTGAGCGGGTAGTACAGGGCGCTGCCGTCCTGCCAGCGCGAACCCTGGATCTTGTACCAGCCGGCGGTGGCGTAGATCAGACAGACCTCGGCCATGATCACGACGAGCGCGGCGTTGTGGCTGAGATTGGCGAGAACGTCGAGCAGTGTGCGCGGCTCGCTGTCCGGTGCGTAGCGATTCACCGCCCACCACACCCCGTGGAAGATCCACAGCGCCCAGAACAGGAGCGGAAGCCACCATTCCCCGCCGATCCGGCCCATGACCGTGCCGACGAGGAGCAGCACGCCCAGGACCGACCAGAGGGCGGGGCCGGACCAGTTCCGGGTCCGGCTCCCCGTACGGCCGGGCTCGGCGTCGCGCCGCGCCCGCCGGGCGTCGAGGGACCACACCTGACCACAGCGGGTGAACACCAGGTAGATCGCCATCAGGTGGATCACGTTGTCGCCGCCGTCGCCCATGAAGATGGAGCGGTTCTGCAGCGACAGCACGCCGATCATGAAAAGGACCGACATGGCGCGGGTGTGCTTGCCGAGCATGAGCAGCGCGCTGGAGAGCAGGGCCAGGCCATAGACGATCTCGAACCAGACGACGCTGTCGGACCACATCAGCGCGGTGAAGGCGTGGTTGTTGGCGATCAGCTGCTGGGCCATGTCCCAGCCCCACGGCCCTTCGGGTCCGTAGAGCTCATGCCGGTGCGGGAACTCGCGCAGCAGGAAGAGCAGCCAGGTGGCGGAGAAGCCGATGCGGACGACAGCGCTCTGGTACGGGCCGAGGGCGGTGGAGGTCACACGCTGGATGGCGGTCGCCAGCCTGCGGTCGAGGGTCTGGTTCATCGGCCCGCCTCCGTGCTGCTCTCATCGGCCGTTCCTGCGTTCCGCACGTCGAGGGGCAGATCGGCCGAGGTCACCGTCCACCAGGGGAGCACGCGGTGGAACGGCCGGGTGTCCGTCCGCTCCTTGCTCCACACCGGTGCCTTGACCGAGCGGGTGGCGGACCGGAGCTGGATGCGCTCGACGTGTCCACCGAGGTCACGGTCCTCCAGCCGCATCATCACGATGCGCCGGACGTACCGCTCGGAGAGCTGGCCGCGCAGCCCGTTGGACTTGTTGTCGTCGGTGTGCGAGTTGGCGTAGAAGTCCCAGCCCCGGCGCAGCTCGTTCTGGTCGACGTGGCTCGGGAGGGGATTGCCGCGGATCGCGTCACCGTCCTCGGCCGAGAGATCGATCCAGTCGGTGGTGCTGCGGACACCGTCCGGGCCGACGATCTCGGCCCGCACCTGGACCGCGATGTTCTGCTGCAGCGGGTTGGGGGCGAAGAGCTTCCAGTTCTGCTCGAACTCGGGATAGATCCATTCGTCGACCCCCTTGCCGTGCTGCTTGGTCACGGTGTTGGAGGGCGCCACGTGCAGAAACACCATGGCCAGATGGATGCAGGCGAAGAGACCGACGAGTGCGAGGGCGACCGCGGCCACGACCTGGTAGGGGAGGGAGAGGCTCGCTATCCCGCCGCCGGCGGGCCGGCCGGGCGGCTCGCTCGCGCCGGCCGCCTCGGTACGGGGCTCGGCCTCGGCCGACCCGTCCGACCCGCCCGCTTCGCGTATCCCGCCCGGCACGGCGGGCGGAGCCGCCTCGGCGCGCGCGGCGCCTTCGCCGTCGTAGGAGTCCATCCCGCCCCGATCCCCAGAGTCCCCTGCGGTTATCCACAGGGTTGACACCATACGGGCCGCCGACTCACCATTGAAGTCATTCAACCGAACGATCGGTCGGTAGGGGGCCCGATGACGGCAGTGACTGCAGAGACGACTGCGGCTACGACGCACCAGGCGCGATTCGACGCTGCCGTGGCCGCCGACGAGCGCATCGAGCCGCGCGACTGGATGCCCGACGACTACCGTGCGTCGCTGATCCGCCAGATGGCGCAGCACGCGCACAGCGAGATCATCGGCATGCAGCCCGAGGCGAACTGGATCACCCGCGCGCCTTCCTTGCGCCGCAAGGCCATCCTGATGGCCAAGGTGCAGGACGAGGCGGGCCACGGCCTGTATCTCTACAGCGCGACGGAAACACTGGGAGCCGGCCGGGACGAGCTGCTCGACAAGCTCCACTCGGGTCGCCAGAAGTACTCGTCGATCTTCAACTACCCGACGCTGACCTGGGCCGACGTCGGCGCGATCGGCTGGCTGGTGGACGGGGCCGCGATCACCAACCAGGTGCCGCTGTGCCGCTGCTCCTACGGTCCGTACGCCCGCGCGATGGTCCGGATCTGCAAGGAGGAGTCCTTCCACCAGCGTCAGGGGTACGAGCTGCTGCTGGCGCTCTCCCAGGGCACCCCGGCCCAGCACGAGATGGCGCAGGACGCGGTGGACCGCTGGTGGTGGCCGTCCCTGATGATGTTCGGCCCTCCGGACGACGCCTCGGCCCACTCGGCCCAGTCCATGGCCTGGAAGATCAAGCGCCATTCGAACGACGAGCTGCGCCAGCGCTTCGTCGACATCTGCGTCCCGCAGGCGGAAGCCCTCGGCCTCACTCTGCCGGACCCGGACCTCCGCTGGAACGAGGAGCGGGGACACCACGACTTCGGCGCGATCGACTGGGACGAGTTCCGGCAGGTCCTGAAGGGCAACGGGCCGTGCAACGAACAGCGGATCGGCCAGCGGCGCAAGGCCCACGAGGAAGGCGCCTGGGTGCGTGAGGCGGCCGCGGCCTACGCCGCCAGGACCGCGTCGAAGAAGTCGGCGGCGTCGGACGGGTCGGGCGAGAAGCGCGACGAGGCACAGGTGGAGGCGACGGCATGAGCAGCTCGACGGACTGGCCGCTGTGGGAGGTGTTCGTGCGCTCGCGCCGCGGGCTGTCCCACACCCACGCGGGTAGCCTGCACGCGCCGGACGCCGAGATGGCGCTGCGCAACGCCCGCGATCTGTACACCCGGCGCAATGAGGGCGTCTCCATCTGGGTGGTGCCGTCCACGGCGATCACCGCCTCGTCCCCGGACGAGAAGGACCCGTTCTTCGAGCCGTCCGCGGACAAGCCCTACCGGCACCCGACCTTCTACGAGATCCCGGAAGGGGTGAAGCACCTGTGACCGCCGCACTCGCGCTGGGCGACGACGCGCTGGTGCTCTCGCACCGGCTGGGGGAGTGGGCCGGGCACGCCCCGGTCCTGGAGGAGGAGGTCGCGCTGGCCAACATCGCGCTCGACCTGCTGGGACAGGCCAGGACGCTCCTCTCCCTCGTCGGCGACGAGGACGAGCTGGCGTATCTCCGCGAGGAGCGGGCTTTCCGGAACCTTCAGCTGGTGGAGCAGCCGAACGGCGACTTCGCGCACACCATCGCCCGCCAGCTCTACTTCTCCACGTTCCAGCGGCTGCTGTTCGGACAACTGGCGACGGACGGCGGCGAGTTCGCGGGACTGGCGGCGAAGGCGGTCAAGGAAGTCGCCTACCACCAGGACCACGCCGAGCAGTGGACCCTGCGGCTGGGCGACGGTACGGCAGAGAGCCATGAGCGGATGCAGCGCGCCTGTGACGCACTGTGGCGGTTCACCGGAGAGATGTTCCAGCCGGTCGAAGGCCTGGACGTGGACTGGGAGGCGCTTTCGTCGGGCTGGCTGGAGTCGGTGACGGCGGTGCTGGAGCGCGCCACCCTGACCGTGCCGGACACGGCGGACACCGGCGCCTGGTCGGCCGGTGCCGGGCGCCAGGGGCTGCACACGGAGTCGTTCGGGCGGATGCTGGCCGAGATGCAGCATCTGCACCGGAGCCACCCGGGGGCGTCATGGTGACCGACACGGTGCTGGAGGCCGAGCTGCGCCGGCTGGCGGGATCCGTGCCCGATCCGGAGCTGCCGGTGCTGACGCTGGAGGAGCTCGGAGTGCTCCGCGGCGTGCAGATCCTCGCCCCGGGCAAGGTCGAGGTCGAGCTGACCCCCACCTACACCGGCTGCCCCGCCATCGAGGCGATGACCTCGGACATCGAGCGGGTGCTGCACGAGCACGGCATACCGGAGGTCTCGGTGGTCAAGGTGCTCTCCCCGGCCTGGTCCACGGACGACATCAGCGCCGACGGCAGACGCAAGCTCGAGGAGTTCGGGATAGCGCCACCGCGGCCGGGCGCCATGGACGGGCCGGTGCCGCTCACGCTCACCGTCCGCTGCCCGCACTGCGGCTCCACGGACACGGAGCTGCTGAGCCGGTTCTCCTCCACCGCGTGCAAGGCGCTGCGCCGCTGTGCGACCTGCCGCGAACCGTTCGACCACTTCAAGGAGTTGTAGATGTTCCATCCGCTCCGGGTCAGCGAGGTCGAACGGCTCACGGACGACTCTGTGGCCGTCACCCTCACGGTCCCCGCAGAGCTGCGGGAGGCCTTCCGCCATACGCCGGGCCAGCACATCGCGCTGCGCCGCACGGGTGCGAACGGCGAGGAGATCCGGCGTACGTACTCGATCTGCTCCCCGGCCGCCCTCACCGGTGAGGATCCCGTGCTGCGCGTGGGCATCCGACTGGTCGACGGCGGCGAGTTCTCGACGTACGCCCTCAAGGAGCTCTCGGTCGGGGACACGGTCGAGGTCATGCAGCCGATGGGCCGGTTCGTCCTGGAGCCACGCGCCGGGCATTTCGCGGCGATCGTCGGCGGCAGTGGTATCACGCCGGTGCTGTCGATCGCGGCGACCCTGCTGGCTCGGCAGCCGGAGGCCCGGTTCTGTCTGATCCGCAGCGACCGCACGGCGGCCTCGACGATGTTCCTGGAAGAGGTGGCCGACCTCAAGGACCGCTATCCGGACCGCTTTCAGCTGGTCACCGTGCTGTCCCGGGAGGAGCAGCAGGCGGGGCTTCCGTCGGGACGGCTCGACCAGGAGCGGCTGACGGCGCTGCTGCCGGCGCTGCTCCCGGTGCCCGAGGTGGACGGCTGGTTCCTGTGCGGGCCGTTCGGGCTGGTCCAGGGTGCGGAGCGGACTCTGCGCGGGCTGGGCGTCGGCCGGAGCCGCATCCATGAGGAGATCTTCCATGTCGACGAGGCCCCTGCCCCGGCTCCGGTCGCGGCACCCGAGCACAGCAGGCTGACGGCGACATTGGACGGCCGCTCCGGCTCCTGGCCGGTGCAGGAGGGCGAGTCGCTGCTGGAGACGGTGCTGCGGGCCCGCTCCGACGCGCCGTACGCCTGCAAGGGCGGGGTCTGCGGCACGTGCCGGGCGTTCCTGGTCTCGGGCGAGGTCCGGATGGACCGCAACTTCGCCCTGGAGCAGGAGGAGACCGAAGCCGGCTATGTGCTGGCCTGCCAGTCCCGTCCCATGACGTCCGACGTGGAGCTCGACTTCGACCGCTGACGGCCCGTTCCTTTTCACCGGCTCCTGCTCTATCTTGACGGTCCGTCAGATATCTGGTGCCGGGCACCGGATGACGGACGACAGGACCGTGGACCGGAACCGGTGCGTGGGAGGACTGGGCTGTGGACTTCACCTTCACCGAGGAACAGCAGGCGGCCGTCGAGGCGGCGAAGGCGGTCTTCTCGGGCGTCGCGCCCGACGGGGTGCCGAGCCCCGCGCTCACCCCGGGTGCGGTGGCCGACGACATCGACCGGGCCCTGTGGGCCAGGCTCGCCGAGGCCGATCTGCTCAGCCTCGTGATCGGCCCCGAGCACGACGGGGCGGGGCTGGATCCCATCGCGCTCTGTCTCGTGCTGCGTGAATCGGCGAAGGTGCTGGCCCGGGTTCCGCTGCTGGAGACCAGCGCCGTCGCGATGACCTTGCAGCGTCATGGCGGCGCCGAGCTGGCCTCCCGGCTCCTCCCGCGGATCGGCCGCGGCGAGTTGGTGCTGACGGCCGCCGCCAACGGCCGCACCGGCCACGACCCGGCCGAACTCGCCGTCACCGCCATCCGTGAGCCCGGTGACGCCACCGCCTGGACCCTCGACGGGGTCCAGACCGGCGTGCCATGGGCGCAGATCGCGGACGTCATCGCCGTGCCCGCGCATGCCGAGGACGGCCGCGCCGTGCTCGCTCTGGTCGCCCGAGACCGGGACGGGGTCGCCCTGGCCGAGCAGGTGTCCACCAGTGGCGAGCTGTTCGCCGAGGTCCGGCTGGACGCCGTGCGGATCGACGACAGCGAGATGATCGACGCCGAGGGCGCCTGGGAATGGCTGCGGGAACTGCTCGCGACCGGTACGTGTGCGCTCGCCCTCGGCCTCGGCGAGCGCGTGCTGGCGATGACGAGTGAATACACCGGAAAGCGCGAGCAGTTCGGCTTTCCCGTCGCCACCTTCCAGGCCGTGGCCGTACAGGCCGCCGACCGCTTCATCGATCTGCGTGCCATGGAAGCCACCCTCTGGCAGGCCGCGTGGAGGCTCACCGCCTCCGAGAAGCGGGGCGGTGCGGCGAGTGGGGCGCTGCCGCTGTCCGGCGATGTGGCGGTCGCGAAGATCTGGGCGTCCGAAGGCGTCCGCCGGGTCGTCCAGACCGCACAGCATCTGCACGGCGGTTTCGGCGCGGACACCGACTACCCACTGCACCGGTATCACGCCTGGGCCAAGCAGCTCGAACTGTCCCTCGGCCCGGCCGCGGCCCATGAGGAGGCCCTGGGCGATCTGCTCGCCACCCACCCCCTCGGCTGAAGGACCAGGTGGATCGACCTAGAGGACGAAAGCCGGGGTCCCGTTGTCCGTGGTCATCGGGCGCCCGGCGGAGTCCCAGGCCTGCATCCCGCCGTCGATGTTCACGGCGTCGATGCCCTGCTGGACCAGGTACTGGGTGACCTGGGCGGACCGGCCACCGACCCGGCACATCACATAGGCACGGCGCCCTGCGGACACGGCTTCGGTGACCTCACCGAAGCGGGCCACGAAGTCGCTCATCGGAATGTGCAGTGCGCCCTCGACATGACCGGCCGCCCACTCGTCGTCCTCCCGGACATCGAGCACCAGACCGTCGGCAGGCACGGACGCGACGTCCACCGAGGGCAGCGGGGCGAAATTCATGACTCTGGCCTTCTCTCGTACCGGCGTCTCGTGGCCTCGTGCCCGCGCCGGCGACACGGAACGGACGAGGAACCTCCTGAAAACCTACTGCACCATGGCGGCCAGCTCGGCCTCGCGCTCCGAGACCTGCGCCAGCAACTGCTCGGCGATCTCCTCCAGCAGCCGGTCCGGGTCGTCCGGCGCCATCCGCAGCATCGCGCCGATCGCGCTCTCCTCCAGATCCTGGGCGACCACCGTCAGCAGTTCCTTGCGCCGCGCGAGCCAATCGAGGCGGGCGTAGAGCTCCTCGGCCTCGCCGAGCCGTGGCTCCTCAGGCACGGGACCGGCCTCCCACTCCCGCGTCAGCTCCCGCAGCATGGACTCGTCCCCGCGCCCGTACGCGACGTTCACCCGGGTGATGAACTCCTCGCGCCGCTCCCGCTCCTCGTCGTCCTGCGCAAGATCCGGGTGGGCCTTGCGGGCCAGCTCGCGGTAGAGCTTGCGCGCCTCGTCCGTGGGCCGAACCCGCTTAGGGGGCTGCACGGCCCGATCGGTCAGCATCGCCGCGGCCTCGGGCGAGAGGCCGTCGGAGTCGATCCAGCTGTGGAAGAGCTCCTCGACGCCGGGCATCGGCATCACCATGGCCCGGGCCTCCTGCGCCTTGCGCAGATCCTCCGGGTCACCGCTCCGGGCCGCGCGCGCCTCGGCGATCTGGGCGTCCAGCTCATCGAGACGGGAGTACATCGGACCGAGCTTCTGGTGATGCAGCCGGGAGAAGTTCTCCACCTCGACCCGGAAGGTCTCGACCGCGATCTCGAACTCGATCAGTGCCTGCTCGGCCGCGCGCACGGCCTTCTCCAGCCGGTCCTCGGGCCGCTCGGCATCCGCCGCGTCCTGCCCACTCCCGGCACCCGGAGCACCCTCGGGGGCCGGCTCGTCCTCGGTGGCCGGCCCGTCCTCGTTGCCCTGCACGTTCTGCTCGTCCACGCGGTGGTCGTCCTGCTCGTCGTCGTTCGGGGCGGCCGAGCCCCCGGGAGCGTCCTGGGTCACCCGCCCAGCGTATGGCAGAGCCCCGTCCGCCCCGACGGGCGGACGGGCCCGGGATCCCGTCACACCCCCAGCTCGGCGGCTATCCGTCCGTTCCGGACCGCCGCCACCAGCTCGGCATGGTCCGCCTCCGTACGGTCCGCGTACAGCACCGCGAAGCCGGCCACGGCCTCGTCCAGCTCCTCGTTCTTGCCGCAGTAGCCGGCGACCAGCCGGGGATCGACGCTGTGAGCGTGCGCCCTGGCCAGCAGCGCGCCGGTCATGCGCGCGTAGTCGTCCACCTGGTCGGCCGCGAGGGCCGCCGGGTCCACGCTGCCCTTGCGGTTCCTGAACTGCCGCACCTGGAAGGGCCTGCCCTCGACCGTCGTCCAGCCGAGCAGGAGGTCGCTGACCACCTGCATCCGCTTCTGTCCCTGCACGACGCGCTGTCCTTCGTGCGCCACCTCGGGCACGTCGAAGCCCGCGGCCGACAGATGGGGCAGCAGAGCGGACGCGCGCGCCTCCTTCACCTGGAGCACGAGCGGCTCGCCGCGATGGTCTATCAGCAGCACCACGTACGACCGTGTCCCCACGCTTCCGGTGCCGACCACCCGGAACGCCACATCGTGGATCGCGTACCGCGCGAGCAGCGGCAGCCGGTCCTCCGAGAGCGTCTCCAGATATCCGCCCAGCGAGCCGGCCACGGAGGCGGCCTCCGCGTCGGGCACCCGTCGCAGCACCGGAGGGGCGTCCACGAAGCGCCGGCCACCGTCCGGGCCGGCCTCGGTCGACTTGGCGGCGAACCGCGCGCTCGTGTTGCTCCTGGCCTTCTCCGAGACCCGCTCCAGCGTGCCGAGCAGGTCCCGGGCGTCGGTGTGCGAGACGAGTTCCTCGTCCGCGATCGCGTTCCACGCGTCGAGGACCGGGAGCTTGGCCAGCAGCCGCATGGTCCGCCGGTACGCCCCGGCCACGTCGAAGGCCGCCTTGCGGCAGGTGTCCTCGTCGGCGCCCGCCTCCCGCCCGGCGAGCACGATCGAGGCGGCCAGCCGCTTGAGGTCCCACTCCCACGGGCCGGTCACGGTCTCGTCGAAGTCGTTCAGATCGATCACGAGACGGCCTCGGGCGTCGCCGTACAGCCCGAAGTTCGCCGCATGCGCGTCGCCGCAGATCTGGGCCGTGATGCCGGTGACCGGCGTGCCCACCAGGTCGTGGGCCATCAGCCCGGCTGCTCCGCGCAGAAAGGCGAAGGGCGTGGCGGCCATCCTTCCCACCCGGATCGGCGCGAGCTCGGGGACCCGGCCATGGCTGGACTCCTCCACGGCCCGCAGCGCGTCCGGCCTTTCGGAGGCGACCACGATCGAGTCGTGCGACGAGCGCGGCACCTGGCCCCGCAGCGCCTTGCCCGCCTGCTTCGGGGAGTCCGGCACACCACCCGGCACGCGCCGGGCGAATCCGGAGACCTCCGGCACCCGCGCCTCTCCCGGGACCGTCCGCTGGACCGGCACCACCGCTTCGGCCTCACCCATGGCGGGACCGCCTCCCCCGTCGTCGCACAACATCAACTGCCCAAGACCGTACCGGCACGCCCGCCTGCCGTCTCCCCCTGTGGATAACCCTCGGAATCGACCGCTCCGCCGAGACGGGCAAGCGAGCTGCCGCGTCAAGGAAGCTGCCGCGTCAAGGTAGCCGCCGCATCAGGCGAGCTGCCGCGTCAAGGAAGCCGCCGCGTCAGGGGAGCCGCCGGTCCATCGGAACGGGCACGACGCCGACGCGCCGCCGGAACGGGCACAGAGCCGACGCGCCCAGGCCCAGCGCGCACGAACGTGTCTCGGACCGGATCAGCAGGCGCGGCCCCCGGGCACTCCGCCCGGCAAGTGTGTCTCCGCCCACTGCCCCAGTTCCTTGAGGGCGGGTTCCAGCGCCGCACCGGCCTCCGTGAGCCGGTAGGCCACACGCAGCGGCGGCCCTTCGTCGACCTCGCGTACGACGAGTCCGGCCGCGGCGAGTTCGGTCAGCCGGTCGGAGAGCATGCGCTCGCTGATGCCCGGGATCGCCCGTCGCAGTTCGGCGAAGTAGACGGGCCGCTGCATCAGCACGGACACGATGAGCCCGGTCCAGCGCTTCCCGAACAGCTCGAAGACGCGCGTGATACCTCCGTCGACCTGTCTGCACGCGTGCTCGTCGTGGTCCGCCATGGCTCCAGACTACTGCCCACACGTGAGGGGATGAAAAAAAGTAAGCACCTGTGTTATTTGTAGTTACGAACGGAACTATCGGCAGGCAGGGGTTTCCTCCCCGCCGCCCCACGCCACCCATTTCTGGAGAGCACCATGGCCACGCTGCTGCACATCGATTCCGCCGTCTTCCCGCAGGGCTCCGCCTCGCGCGAGGTCACCAGCACCTTTGTGAAGACCTGGCTGGAGGAGCACCCGGAGGGCAAGGTCGTCTACCGGGATCTGGCCGCGAACCCGCTGCCCCACCTGGACTTCGCCGCGGTCTCCGCCGGCGCGCAGAACACGCTCCGGGCCGAGCTGGCCGGCGAGCTGGCGGCGGCCGACGCCGTGCTGATCGGCGCCCCCATGTACAACTTCACGATCCCCTCCACGCTGAAGGCATGGCTGGACCAGGTGATCATCGTGGGCCACAACGCGGGCAGCCAGGACGGGCCGGTGGCGAGCATCCCCTTCACCGTGGTCGCCAGCCGTGGTGGCTCCTACGCTCCCGGCACCCCGCGTGCGGACTTCGAGTTCGTCCAGAACTACATGGAGAAGGTGCTCGGCGGGATGTTCGGCGCCAGCGTCGACTTCATCGTTCCCGAGCTGACGCTGGCGCCCAGCAAGCCCGAGATGGCGGAGCTCGTACCCCTTGCCGAGGCCTCCCGCTCCAAGGCGTTCGAGGACGCGGTGCGGAAGGCCAAGGATCTGGCGGCGCGGCTCGCCGCGTAACGGCCCCGGTGGGCGGCTCGGCCGAGGCGGCCGAGCCGTCGCCGACCTCCGAGCCGCCGCCGACCTCCGAGCCGCGCCGGTGCTCGGACCTACAGCCCCGCGTCCCGAGCCAGCAGCGCCGCCTGCACCCGGTTCTCGCAGTCCAGCTTGGACAGGATCCGGCTCACGTACGTCTTCACGGTGGCCTCGCTCATGTGCAGCCGGCGCCCCGCGTCCGCGTTCGACAGCCCCTCACCGAGCAGCGCCAGTACGTCACGCTCCCGGGTGCTCAACGCGGCGACCCTCGCCCTGGCCTCCTCGTCGCGCACCGCGGCCCTCCCCGAGACCAGCTGGTCCACGACATGACGCGTGGCGGCCGGCGAGAGATAGGCGTTCCCGGCGGCGGCCGCCCGCACGGCCCGGATCAGCTCCGCGGGAGCGGTGTCCTTCAGCAGGAATCCCGCGCCGCCGTGCTCCAGCGCCCGCAGTACGTTCTCGCGCTCGCCGAAGGTCGTGAGCACGATCACCCGTGCCGCCGGTACCGCCCGGCGCAGTTCGGGCAGGGCGGTGAGCCCGTCCATGACCGGCATCTGGATGTCGAGCAGCACCACGTCCGCACCGTGGGAGCGGGCGAGTTCGACGGCCTCGCGGCCGTTGGCGCCCTCCGCCACCACTTCGATCTCCTGGTCGGAAGTGAGGATCATCCGGATCCCGGCCCGGATCAACGGCTCGTCGTCGGCGATCACGACCCTGATCGGCGAACCGGTCACGGTGCCCCCTCTGCTTCCCCCAGCGCCTGGACTAGCGCTTGACCTCATAGGACTTCTTCTCGACCAGCTTGCCGTCCTCGAAGCAGAACCGGAACACCGGTTCCGTCTCCCAGCTCTCCCCCAGTTCGGAGGACAGCAGCACGAGGCATCGCGACCCCTTCGGTTGCTCCGGCCCCTTGTCGTGCAGCCCCGCGGTCGCGATCGTCTCGCCGCTCGGCAGCTGATCGCGTACTTCCTTCTCCGTCATGCCGACCTCGATCGCCTCGTACTCGGCGGGCTCGATCATGCCCTTGTCCATGGACCCGACCATGAAGAACATCCCGAAGAGAGCCGCCGCCCCCAGCAGTGCGACCGCGGCCACCGCGATGCCGCACCCCACGGCGACACCACCGGCCCCGCTGCCGCGGGCACCGGCGCCCATCGCCCACTCGCGCTCGCCCTCCCGGACGCTCCAGTCCATGACAGGAAGTCCGTTCCCGGCGGGGGCACCCGGCGACCGCCGCCGGACGTCGACCGCCACGTCACCGGAGGACCTGACCTCGGCGAAGGAGGACTCCGTGTACGGCACGGCCTCCACGACGCCGTACGGCAGGACGCCGGCGACCCGGAAGCCTCCCTCGGAAGCCGCGCCGGCATGCACCATGCCGCCGACGAGCCGGGCGCGCTCGTACAGACCCGTCAGGCCCTGCCCGCCGCTGACGACCTCACCTCCGGTGCCCACGGCCGCGCCGTTGACGATCTCGACGATGAGGGAATCGGGTTCGTACCGCAGTTCCACGGTGATCGGTGCCCCGGGCGCGTGCTTGAAGGCATTGGTCAGCGCCTCCTGGGCGATGCGGTACGCCGCGTGGTCGGCTGCCGCGGCGAGTGGTCTGGCCTCTCCCGAGTGCCGCAGCTCCACCATGCTGCCGGCGGCCTTGGCCGACTCGACCAGATCCGCGATGCCCGCCGTCCCTCGCGCGGCCCGCCCCGACTCGTCCACGGACTCGGGGGCCGGCGCCTCCACGCCGTCCCTGAGGATGCCGACGACCTCCCGCAACTCATGCATCGCGCTCACCGAGGCCTCCCGCAGCACCCCGACCGCCTCCCGCTGGCGCGTGGTGAGCTCGCGGTCGACCTCCAGCGCCCCCGTGTGCACCGAAATGAGGGCCAGTTGGTGCCCGAGGCTGTCATGCATGTCCTGGGCGATCCGCTGCCGCTCCCGCAGCCGGGCCTGCCCGGCCACCATGGCGCGTTCCCGCAGCAGTTGGCCGTTGCGTTCCTGGAGGGTGCGCAGCAGCGTCCGCCGCTGCGTCCAGTAGCGACTGGCCAGACCGGGCATGACCGTCATCGCCAGGTAGAGGAGGGTGGTGAACAGCACGAGGCTCACCGAGGGCTCCGACGACCAGACCTCGACGAGCGTGAAGGCGACGCAGAGCACATACGCGCCGATGAAGGCGCCCACGGCTCGTCTCGCTCCGGTGATCCGGTGCCCTGCCGACCATCCGACGACCAGCAGCAGCGGAAGGAACCCGTTGCCCACCGGCGCCAGTGCGGCGGTCACCGTCAGCACGGTCGCCGGCAGTCGCCGTCGCATCAGCGACAGGACGGCGATCGTGACCGCCTCGCCGAGCACCAACGGCCCGGGCGCCGCCAGCAACTGGCCGAGAGCTGCTCCCATGAGCCCCAGCACCAGCGCGACGACCATCTCGCCCGCCAGCCTTCGCCGGGACCACAACTCCGGCGCGGCCACCCACTGCCAGCCCGCCCGTACTCCGGTCCGTATCCCCCATGACGCG
The DNA here is from genome assembly GCF_044757085.1 of Streptomyces sp. NPDC091376. NCBI lineage: Bacteria > Bacillati > Actinomycetota > Actinomycetes > Kitasatosporales > Streptomycetaceae > Streptomyces > Streptomyces sp. NPDC091376. The sequence goes on from NZ_JBIVUF010000002.1 coordinate 464,056, forward strand.
TCCACGACCGCACCTTAGGCAGCCGGCGCTCCCGCCACTGCCCACTTTCGTCGCACGACCGCACGACAAAGGTCGCGGCCGGACGCACTCGGTCACGGCACTCGGTCGAAGATCGACCAAAGATCGGAGCCCGCATCGTGACGCATGCCACGGTGTGGGTCCTTTCACATGAAACCGCCCGAATCAGCCCTCGCCCCGGACCGTCGCAGCGCCGCGCATCGACAGCCTCACAGCGACACCAGCACAACGAGAAACGGGCCTCCACCATGACTTTCGTCTCTGGTGGAGACCCGTTTCAACGGATTTCTCCTGGTGCGCGAGGGGGGAGTTGAACCCCCACGCCCTTTCGGGCACTGGAACCTGAATCCAGCGCGTCTGCCTATTCCGCCACCCGCGCATTGGGTGTTGCCGCTGTGTCCCTCACCTGTTCGGTGCGAGCGCCTGGCGACATGCAGAAGATTAGCACGCTGCCGAGGGTGGATTCACATCCGTTGTTCCGGCCCCCGTACGACGGCTGACCACCGGGGTTCCCATGGGTTCGGCGCCCTCCCGCGCGGTTGACCCGGCACGAGATGGACGAGGAGAAGACCAGGAGCAGACCGAGAGGAGGACCAGGAGACGGACCAGGAGACGGACCAGGAGACGGACGAGACCGAGGACGAGTCCGAAGAGGATGACGAAGAGACGAGGAACCGGAGCGGAACCGGGGAAGCAGGGGAAGCAACGGAACGCGGCCGCCGGCACTCCTCCCGAGCGCACCTCCCCCCTCTTCCCCGAGGTGCACCCCGGGTGCGGGACACTGTCAGGAGGCCGCCTCTACGATCCGTGTGAGAGGTGACACTCATCGACGGGGCAGACAAGGGGAACCAGCCGATTTCCCGACGCGTGGATACGATCAGTAAGCAGTACCAGGACGACAACGACGGAGGAGGTGCCCTGTGGGAGTCCTGAAGCGTTTCGAACAGCGACTCGAAGGTCTGGTCAACGGCACCTTCGCCAAGGTCTTCAAGTCCGAGGTCCAGCCGGTCGAGATCGCGGGCGCCCTCCAGCGCGAGTGCGACAACAACGCGACCATCTGGAACCGCGACCGGACCGTCGTACCCAACGACTTCATCGTGGAGCTGAGCACGCCCGACTTCGAGCGTCTCAGCCCCTACTCGGGCCAGCTGGGCGACGAGCTCTCCGGTCTGGTCCGGGACTACGCCAAGCAGCAGCGCTACACCTTCATGGGCCCCATCAAGGTCCATCTGGAGAAGGCCGACGACCTCGACACCGGTCTGTACCGGGTGCGCAGCCGTACGCTCGCGTCGAGTACGTCACAGTCGCCCGACCGTGCTGCCGCCGCCCCGGGAGCAGGTGCGGGAGGCGGCCCCGCGGCCGCCCCGCAGGGCGCCGCTCGCGGCGGCTACGGCTACCCTCCTGTCGGTGCGCCCCCCATGCCGTCCGCCCCGCCGCCAGGCTCGGGCCGTCCCGGCCAGGGAGCGTCCGCGAGCGGCCGCCCCGCGGCTCCCGGTGCCATGCCGGGTGCCCAGGTGCGCCGCTGGATCGAGATCAACGGCACACGCCACCAGATCTCCCGCCCGACGCTGGTGCTGGGCCGCAGCACCGACGCCGACGTGCGGATCGACGACCCCGGCGTTTCGCGCCGGCACTGCGAGATCCGGACCGGAACGCCCTCGACGATCCAGGATCTCGGGTCCACCAACGGCATCGTGGTGGACGGGCAGCACACCACCCGCGCTACGCTCCGCGACGGCTCGCGGATCGTCGTGGGCAGCACCACCATCGTTTACCGGCAAGCCGAAGGGTGAAGCGGGGGCAATGTCAGAGCTGACCCTGACGGTCATGCGGCTGGGTTTCCTGGCCGTTCTGTGGCTGTTCGTCATCGTGGCCGTCCAGGTCATCCGAAGCGACCTGTTCGGTACGCGCGTCACGCAGCGCGGCTCGCGCCGCAACGCCGACGCCAGACCGCAGCAGGCCGCCCGCCAGGCCGCCGCGCCTCCTCAGCAACGCCAGCAGGCCACGCGGCAGCGCCGCGGTGCGCCGACGAAGCTGGTCGTCTCCGAGGGCTCACTCACCGGCACGACCGTCGCGCTCCAGGGCCAGACGATCACGCTGGGCCGGGCGCACGATTCCACGATCGTGCTGGACGACGACTACGCGTCGAGCCGGCATGCCAGGATCTACCCGGACCGTGACGGCCAGTGGATCGTCGAGGACCTCGGGTCCACCAATGGCACCTATCTCGACCGGACCCGACTCACCACCCCGACACCGATTCCGCTGGGCGCGCCGATCCGCATCGGCAAGACCGTCATCGAGCTGCGGAAGTAGTACGACAATGAGCGAGCGGAGCGAGCGAGCCGCGGCGGTCCGCACGGAGGACCCCGCAGCGGTCCCGGCAACGGACCGGGGCAGGCTCCCGACCGGAGGGTGGGCAGTGTGGCTCGAGACCGGCTGTACCCCGAGCCGACGGGCGAGGTGCGCATGAGTCTGTCACTGCGCTTCGCCGCCGGATCGCACAAAGGCATGATCCGGGAGGGCAACGAGGACTCCGGCTACGCCGGCCCGCGCCTTCTCGCGATCGCCGACGGCATGGGCGGCCAGGCCGCCGGTGAGGTCGCCTCCTCCGAGGTCATCTCCACGCTCGTCCAGCTCGACGACGACGTGCCCGGCTCGGACATCCTCACCTCGCTCGGCACCGCCGTGCAGCGCGCCAACGAGCAGCTGCGCGTCATGGTCGAGGAGGACCCCCAGCTCGAGGGCATGGGGACCACGCTCACCGCACTGCTCTGGACCGGTCAGCGTCTCGGCCTCGTCCACGTCGGCGACTCCCGCGCGTATCTGCTCCGCGACGGTGTGCTGACGCAGATCACCCAGGACCACACCTGGGTGCAGCGGCTCGTCGACGAGGGCCGGATCACCGAGGAAGAGGCCACCACCCACCCGCAGCGCTCCCTGCTGATGCGCGCGCTGGGCAGCGGCGACCATGTCGAGCCCGACCTGTCCATCCGTGAGGTCCGGGCCGGCGACCGCTATCTGATCTGCTCCGACGGACTGTCCGGCGTCGTCTCCCACCAGACGATGGAGGACACCCTCGCCAGCTACCAGGGCCCGCAGGAGACGGTGCAGGAGCTGATCCAGCTCGCCCTGCGCGGCGGTGGCCCCGACAACATCACCTGCATCGTCGCCGACGTCCTCGACACCGACTCGGGCGACACCCTCGCCGGGCAGCTCAGCGACATCCCCGTCGTCGTGGGCGCGGTCGCGGAGAACCAGATCCAGCTGGGCGACGGCGGAGCCATGCAGACCCCCGCAGGCCGCGCGGCCGGCCTCGGCCGGCCCGTCCAGCCGCCTCACGGAGGCGGCTTCGGCCCGCCCGGAAGCGGCGACGACGCCGGCTACGGCGGGATGCCCCCGGAGGGCGGCTTCGGCGCGTACACGGACGACGACTTCGTCAAGCCGCGCCGCGGCCGGAAGTGGCTGAAGAGATCGTTCCTCATCGTGCTGGCGCTGGGTGTCGTGGGCGGCGGTCTGTACGGCGGCTACCGCTGGACGCAGACCCAGTACTACGTCGGCGCCAACGAGAACCACATCGCGCTGTACCGGGGCATCAGCCAGGACCTGGCGTGGGTCTCGCTCTCGGACGTCGAGAAGGACCACCCCGAGATCGAACTCAAGTACCTGCCGCCCTACCAGCAGAAGCAGGTCAAGGAGACCATCACCGAGGGCAGCCTCGGTGATGCACGCGACAAGATCCAGGAACTCGCGGCGCAGGCCTCCGTCTGCAAGAAGGACGAGCAGCGCCGCGCCGCCGCGGACCGCGCGGCCGGCACGCCGCCCGGAGAGGGCCAGGCCGGAGGTACCACCGGCACGAAGCCCTCGACCCAGTCCGCCCAGACCAAGCCGACCGCAGCGACTCCCTCTCCGGGCCCCACCCTCTCGGAGGAGGAGCAGAAGCTGGCCTCGAACTGCGGCAAGCAGTAAGCACCCGTAGGGGGGCCTTTCTCCACCATGAGCGTTGTCACCAACACGACCACCATCGGCGCGATCGAAGCACCGAGCCGCCGCAACACCGAGCTGGTGCTGCTCGCGTTCGCCGTCGTCATCCCGGTGTTCGCGTACCTCAACGTGGGCCTCGCGCTCGACGGCCAGGTGCCGACCGGCATGCTCGGCTACGGGCTCGGGCTCGGCCTGCTGGCGGGCGTCGCGCATCTCGTGGTGCGGAAGTTCGCGAAGTACGCCGATCCGCTGCTGCTGCCCCTGGCGACGCTGCTCAACGGGCTGGGGCTGGTGCTGATCTGGCGCCTCGACCAGTCGCCACGGCTGAGCGCGCGCAACGACTTCGCCCCGCAGGCGACGAACCAGCTGATGTACTCCGCGCTGGGTATCGCGCTGTTCGTCGGCGTACTGCTGCTCCTGAAGGACCACCGTGTCCTCCAGCGCTTCACCTACATCTCGATGGTGGCGTCGCTGGTCCTGCTGATCCTGCCGATCGTCCCGGGCCTGGGCGCCGACGTCTTCGGCGCCAGGATCTGGATCAGGGTCGGCCCGTTCTCCATCCAGCCCGGTGAGTTCGCGAAGATCGTGATCGCGGTCTTCTTCTCCGGCTACCTCATGGTGAAACGGGACGCGCTGGCGCTGGCCAGCCGCCGGTTCATGGGGCTGTACCTGCCGCGTGGACGCGACCTCGGCCCGATCCTGACCATCTGGGCCGTCAGCCTGCTCATCCTGGTCTTCGAGAACGACCTCGGTACGTCGCTGCTGTTCTTCGGCATGTTCGTGATCATGCTGTACGTCGCCACGGAGCGGACCAGCTGGATCGTCATCGGTCTGCTGATGTCCGTCGGCGGCGCCGTCGGTGTGGCCTCCTTCGCCGGCCACGTCCAGGCTCGTGTCGCCGCCTGGCAGGACCCCTTCGGGGCCTGCTACGAGCAGGAGTCGGCCGCCTGTCAGCAGATGGCGCAGGTGCTGATGTCCTTCGGCTCCGGCGGCACCCTCGGCACGGGACTCGGCCAGGGCGACTCGGACCTGATCGGCTTCGCCGCCAACTCCGACTTCATCTTCGCCACCGTGGGTGAGGAACTGGGCCTGGCAGGTGTCATGGCCTTCCTGCTCCTCTACGGCCTGATCATCGAGCGCGGCATCCGCACGGCCCTGGCCGCCCGGGACCCGTTCGGAAAGCTGTTCGCGGTCGGCCTGTCCGGCGCGTTCGCCCTCCAGGTCTTCGTCGTCGCCGGCGGTGTGATGGGCCTCATCCCGCTGACCGGTATGACCATGCCGTTCCTCGCGGCCGGTGGCTCGTCCGTCATCGCCAACTGGGCCCTGATCGGCATCCTCATCCGTATCAGCGACACGGCACGGCGGCCCGCGCCGTCCCCCGCCCCGTCCCCCGACGCCGAGATGACCCAGGTGGTCCGACCGTGAACAAGCCTCTGCGCCGCATCGCGATCTTCTGCGGCCTTCTGGTTCTCGCGCTGATGATCCGGGACAACTGGATCCAGTACGTGCGCGCCGACGAGCTCAACGCGCACAAGTACAACCGCCGGGTCCAGATCGAGCGCTACGCCTACGAGCGGGGCAACATCATCGTCGACGGCAAGCCGGTGACCGGCTCCGTCGCGACGACGGACAGCGACTTCAAGTACAAGCGCACCTACGTGGACGGCCCCATGTGGGCCCCCGTCACCGGTTTCGCCTCGCAGGCCTTCGACGCCAACCAGATCGAGAAGCTCGAGGACGGCATCCTCACCGGCAACGACGACCGGCTCTTCTTCGACCGCACGATGGCGATGTTCACCGGCGAGAAGAAGAAGGGCGGCGACGTCGTCACCACCCTGAACGGCAAGGCGCAGGAAGCCGCGTTCAAGGGCCTCGGCGACAACAAGGGCGCCGTCGCGGCGATCGACCCGCAGACCGGGAAGATCCTCGCGCTCGCCTCCACGCCGTCGTACGATCCGTCCGGCTTCGCCGGGAACTCGCTGAAGGACTCCGAGAACCGCCAGAAGCTGCTGAACGACAAAGACAAGCCAATGGTGAACCGTGCGCTGCGCGAGACCTACCCCCCCGGCTCCACGTTCAAGGTCCTCACCGCCGCCGCCGCTCTCGAGCACGGCGTGGTCACCGACATCAACGCCGCGACGGACACTCCCGAGCCGTACTTCATCCCGCTGTCGCGCAAGCCGATGGTCAACCAGCACGGCGGATGCGAGAAGGCGAGCCTGAACCGGGCCCTGGAGGTCTCCTGCAACTCCGTCTTCGCGAACCTCGGTGACAAGGTCGGCCGGGACAAGATGGTGGAGACGGCCGAGAAGTTCGGCTTCAACAACCCTGAGATCGACACTCCGGTCCGCGCCGCGTCCTCCGTCTACGACAAGAACATGGACAAGGGCGGCAACGCCCTCTCCTCCATCGGTCAGTTCAACACCGCGACCACCCCGCTGCAGATGGCCATGGTCACCGCGGCGATCGCCAACGACGGCAAGCTGATGAAGCCGTACATGATCGACCAGCTGCGCGCGCCCAATCTGGACATCGTCCAGACGTTCGAGCCGGAGGAGATGAGCCGACCGCTCTCGCAGGAGAACGCGCAGCTCCTCCAGCAGATGATGGAGAACGTCGTCGAGAAGGGCACCGGCACGAAGGCGCAGATCAGCGACGTGACGGTCGGTGGCAAGACCGGTACGGCTCAGCACGGCGTCGGGAACAAGAAGCGCCCGTACGCGTGGTTCGTCTCGTACGCCAAGACCGACAGCGGCTCCCCGGTCGCCGTCGCCGTCGTCGTCGAGGACAGCAACGCGTCCCGTGACGAGATCAGCGGCGGCGGTCTCGCCGCGCCGATCGCCAAGAAAGTGATGCAGGCGGTACTCGACAGCAAGGAGTGACGCATGTCACTGTCCTGGCCTCGCCCCGCCTCATAACCGCACAATGCGATACCGGTCGCATATCAGGTCCCGGCCATGGGCGGATGCGACGCCGCGTGCCCGGTAGCGTATGCGCGAACAGCACACCGCCGGAGCACACGCACGGGTGCGGTCGGGACTGACGGAGAGGGCTGGAACTGTTATGGAAGAGCCGCGTCGCCTCGGCGGCCGGTACGAGCTGGGCTCGGTGCTCGGCCGTGGTGGCATGGCCGAGGTCTACCTCGCTCACGACACCCGGCTCGGCCGCACCGTCGCCGTGAAGACGCTCCGGGCCGATCTCGCCCGCGACCCGTCCTTCCAGGCCCGGTTCCGCCGTGAGGCCCAGTCGGCCGCCTCGCTGAATCACCCTGCGATCGTCGCGGTGTACGACACCGGCGAGGACTACGTCGAGGGCGTCTCCATCCCGTACATCGTGATGGAGTACGTGGACGGGTCCACGCTCAGAGAGCTGCTGCACTCGGGGCGCAAGCTGCTGCCCGAGCGCACGCTCGAGATGACCATCGGCATTCTGCAGGCGCTCGAGTACTCGCACCGCAACGGCATCGTCCACCGCGACATCAAGCCGGCGAACGTCATGCTGACGCGCACCGGCCAGGTCAAGGTCATGGACTTCGGCATCGCCCGCGCCATGGGTGACTCGGGCATGACCATGACGCAGACCGCGGCCGTGATCGGTACCGCCCAGTACCTCTCCCCGGAGCAGGCCAAGGGCGAGCAGGTCGATGCCCGCTCCGACCTGTACTCCACCGGCTGTCTGCTCTACGAGCTGCTGACGGTCCGGCCGCCGTTCGTCGGGGACTCCCCGGTGGCGGTCGCCTATCAGCACGTACGGGAAGAGCCGCAGCCGCCCAGCAACTTCGACCCCGAGATCACGCCCGAGATGGACGCGATCGTGCTGAAGGCGCTCGTCAAGGATCCCGACTACCGCTACCAGTCCGCCGACGAGATGCGGGCCGACATCGAGGCCTGCCTCGACGGCCAGCCGGTCGCGGCGACGGCGGCGATGGGCGCGGTCGGCTACGGCGGCGGATACGGCCCCCAGCACGGCGACGACCGCCCGACGACGGCGCTGCGCCAGACCGACCCTGGCGGCCAGACGTCGATGCTGCCTCCCATGAACCCGGACGACGGCGGGTACGGCGGTTATGACGACCGTCCGGACCGCCGTCGGCAGAAGAAGTCGAACACCTCGACGATCCTGCTGGTGGTCGCGGGCATCCTCGTGCTCGTCGGCGCGATCCTCATCGGCAAGTCCGTCTTCGGCGGGGGCGGCGGCACCAGCAAGATCGACGTGCCGCAGCTCGTCGGCAAGCCCTTCGACGAAGCCGTGCAGCTCGGGGAGAACGCGAAGGTCAAGGTCGTCCAGTCCGGGACCGACCGCTGCGACCAGCCGAAGAAGAGCGTCTGCAGCCAGACACCGGAGAGCGGCAAGATGGAGCAGGGCGAGACGATCCAGGTCGTCGTCTCGCAGGGCGCGCCGCTGATCGAGGTGCCGGACGTCACGGAGAAGTCCGAGGAGAACGCCACCAAGCAGCTGGAGGCCAAGGGCTTCGAGGTCGAGACCAAGTCGGTCGACTCCGACCAGGAGGCCGGCACGGTCGTCAGCCAGGACCCCGCGGGCAACACCAAGGCCGAAAAGGGCACGAAGATCACCCTGCAGATCGCCAAGCAGGCCACGACGCGGGTTCCGGACGTGGTGGGCCAGCAGTTCGACAGCGCCAACCAGCAGCTGACGACCCTCGGATTCACGGTGCAGCGGCAGGACGTCGACTCGAACGAGCCGGCCAACCAGGTCATCGCGCAGTCGCCGACCACGGGGTCCAAGGAGCCCAAGGGAACCACGGTCACCCTGCAGGTCTCGAAGGGCCCCCAGACGCCGCAGAACCAGGTGCCGGAGGTACGCAACCGGACCCTGGGCGAGGCCAAGGCCATGCTGCAGCAGGCCGGCTACACCAACATCCAGGTGCAGGGCGACCAGAACGACAACGCCAGGGTGTTCCAGCAGAACCCGCAGCCGGGGACCCAGGCGGACCCCGCCGCCACTCCGATCACCCTGTTCACGATCGCCGCCGGTGGCAACCAGGGCGGTAACAACGGAGGCGGCTTCATCGGCGGTAACGACAGCGACTAGCCGGTCGTCCGCGCGGTACAGGCGCAAGCAGCGATGAGCCCCGGCACCCATCCAGGTGCCGGGGCTCTTCGCTGTCCATGGGTGCCGGGCGCTTCCCGCGGCGCCCTGCCGCCGCCTGCCGCCCTGCCGACGGCGGATTGCGGACTGCGGACTGCCGAATGCGGCCTCTACGGCTGAGCCAGCTCCGCCGGTGGCGTACGGTCCCTGTCGACCCTTTCCGTGCGCTCCAGCTCGCCCCACACGATGTACCGGTAGTCCGAGGTGTAGACGGGCGTGCAGGTCGTCAGGGTGATGTAGCGCCCCGGCTTGGTCTTGCCGGATTCCTTCGGGACCGGCTGGAGCACGTCCACGTTGTACTTGGACGTCTCCTTCAGGTCCTTGTAGACCTTGTAGACGTACCAGGTGTCCTTGGTCTCGAAGATGATCGAGTCGCCGGCCTTGACCTTGTGGATGTTGTGGAACTTCGCGCCGTGGCCGTCCCGGTGCGCCGCGAGGGTGAAGTTGCCCTGCTTGTCGGACGGGAGGGCCGACTTGATCGGGGTGGTGTAGTAGCCCGCGACACCGTGGTTCAGGGTCTTGCTGTCGGTGCCCTTCTTGACCAGGACCTCGCCGTTGCTCATGGCGGGCACGTGGAGGAAGCCGATGCCGTCCTTGGTGTCGAGCGCGCCCGGGCCTCCGGCCCAGCGGTCGCGGACGCGGTCGCCCTGCGCGGTGGCCTCACGGTCGGCGAGGACGTTCGTCCACCACAGCGAGTAGACGACGAAAAGTGCCAGCACCAGCCCTGCGGTGATCAGCAGCTCGCCGAAGACACTGATGACGCCGGCGATCCGGCTGCGCGCACGTGCCACTGCACCTGTCCCTGTCCCTGTTTTTCTGTCGTCCTGAAGTACGTTCATCGGTCAGCCGACGAGCGCGTCCGGCTTGCCCTTGCTGCGCGGGCGTTCCTCGACCATCTTGCCCCACACGATCATTCGATACGTACTCGTGAATTCGGGGGTGCACGTGGTCAGCGTGATGTACCGGCCGGGGCCGGTGAAGCCGGCGCCGACCGGTACCGGAGCGATCACGCCGACGTTGGAAGGCGGAGTCTGCGGCAGGATGGACGCCATCTCGTACGTGTAGTAACGGTCCTGCGTCTCGACGACGATCGGGTCGCCCGGTTCGAGCTGGTTGATGTAACGGAACGGCTCACCGTGGGTGTTGCGGTGGCCGGCGACCGCGAAGTTGCCCTGCTTGTCCTCGGGCATCGCCGTCTTGAGCCCGCCCTCGGCGTAGTGGCCGACCATGCCCCGGTCCAGGACCCGGTGCTTGTCGGTGCCCTCGGCGATCGGGACGACGACGTCGAGCTTGGGGATGTGCATGATGGCGAAGCCCCGGCCGGGCTCGAACGCGCCCGGAGCGCGGCCCTGCGCCCAGTCGTCCTGGATCTGGTCCGCCGCGGCGTTGGCCTGCTGACCGGCGAGGATGTTGGTCCACCACAGCTGGTAGGTGACGAAGAGCAGCATCAGCACGCCGATGGTGATGAACAGTTCACCGAAGGCGCGGCTGGCGACCACGGCCGGGCTGTCCTTGGCCGCGCGGGCCGCCCGGCGCGCTTCCACCCGGGAGAGCGGAGCGCCGCCCTCCGAAGGCTTCGGCGGCGTGGGGGCGGCGGCACGGCGCTTCCCACGCCCCTTGGCGGCCCTGCGGCGCTCGGCACGGCCTCCTGTGGGCTGCTCGGGCGTCGCGGCGCTGGTGTCGGACGTCCGGAGCCCAACCGTCTCGTCGTCGTCGGGCGCAGGCGCGGGCGCGGGCACGAACGGGGCCGCGTACGCCGACTCCTGCACGGACTCCGGCCGGTGCCGGTGCCGGGCCTGAAGCGGGGCCTGGGCCGGCGCCTGGTGCTGGGGATACGACTCAGGCTGGGAGTAGGGCTGCTGTTGAGGCTGGGTCCGGGGCGAGGGCTGCGGCTGTGTGTAAGCCTGCTGCCCGTACCAGTCCTGCTGATAGGCCGGGGAGTATTCGTCGTAGCCCTGCCACTCCTGCGGCTCAGGCTGGTCCTGCGGCTCGCGCTGCCCGGGCACGTCCCCGGGATGGAACCACGGCGATCCCCCCTCGCCGTTCACGCCAGGGCCTTGCCCACCACCGGCGCGAGCCCTGACGAACGGCCCACCGCGCCCGTGTCACCGCACCGCACCAGCCAGTTGGCCAGCATCAGATGGCCGTGCTCCGTGAGCACCGACTCCGGGTGGAACTGCACACCCTCGACAGCCTTCTCACGATGGCGCAGCCCCATGATGATGCCGTCCTCCGTGCGCGCGGTGACCTCCAGCGCATCCGGCACGGTCGCCGGCTCGGCGGCCAGTGAGTGATACCGCGTGGCCGTGAACGGCGAGGGCAGCCCCGCGAACACGCCCTGGCCCTCGTGGAGCACGAGCGAGGTCTTGCCGTGCAGCAGCTCCGGGGCGCGGTCGACGACTCCGCCGTACGCCACCGCCATCGACTGCATGCCGAGACAGACACCGAAGACGGGCACGTCGGTCGCCGCACAGTGACGCACCATCTCGATGCAGACCCCGGCCTGTTCGGGCGCTCCGGGCCCCGGCGAGAGGAGCACGCCGTCGAAACCGTCCTGCGCGTGCGCGGTGGACACCTCGTCGTTGCGCACGACTTCGCACTCCGCGCCCAGTTGGTACAGGTACTGGACGAGGTTGAAGACGAAGCTGTCGTAGTTGTCGACGACGAGGATGCGCGCGCTCACTGGCCGTCCACCGTCACGTCGTTGAACGGAAGCAGCGGCTCCGCCCAGGGGAACACGTACTGGAACAGTCCATAGACGACCGCGAGGACCAGCACGAGCGAGATGAAAGCCCGCACCCATGCGTTGCCCGGCAGATGCCGCCAGATCCAGCCGTACATGCCGTCCCTTTCCGTTCGGTACGGGACCAGACTAAAGGGCGCCGGGGGCGCGTGGGTCAGCTGTGGAAAGCTTCCGGCTTGCCGTCGGTCACAGGCTGCGTGGCATCCAGGTGCGCCCAGACGACCAGCCGGTGGCTGCTTCCCCACTCCGGATCGCAGGTGGTGAGCGTCAGATAGCGGCCCGGCCCGTCGAATCCGGCCGCCTTCTTCTCCAGCGGCGCGGGGACGGCGTCGATGACCCCGACATCACCCGGAACGGTGCGGTACGGCTCGTTCCGTATCCGGTACGTGAACCAGGTCGTCCCGTCGTTGACGATCACCGGGTCGCCCGGCCGCAGCCGCGGGAAGTCCTTGAACGGGTCCCCGTAGGTGCGCCGGTGGCCGGCCACTGAGAAGTTCCCGGTCGCGCCGAGCCGTGCGGTGGACGCGTAGTGCCCGAGCCCCTTCTTCAGGGTCCGGGCCGCCGTGCCCTCCAGCACGGGCCAGTCCCAGCCCTCGCCGAAGCGCGGGATGTACATGACGGCGAAGGGCCGGCCGGTCTCGTACGGCTTCGCCGAAGAGGCGGGAGCCGGCGACGAGGAGGCGGGAGCCGAGGAGGCGGGAGCCGAGGACGTGGGGGCGGGATCGGGGGACGGAGCGGCGGCGGGGCCCGAAGCCTGGGGCTCCACCGGCTGCCGGGCCCACTCCTCCTGGAGCCTGACGATCTCCCCGTCCGTCGCGCCCTGGGCCTTCACTCCGGTCCAGAACAGCACGTACACCACGAACAGCACGATCACCGTGCCAACGGTGATGCAGATCTCACTGAACGTTCTGACGATCAGTCGCACCGACACCGGCCGGCCTCCCCGGGGGCTATTGCACGGGCTTCGCGTGGTGGAGATCCACTGTGCCCGAGTAGCCGGGGAGAGTCACCGCCTCGCGCTCGTCGACTTTCCAGCCCAGTCCGTACGCCGTCACATACAGCTGGTAGTTCTGGATGGCCGGGGAGGCGGTCAGCGCCCGCTTGAGCCTGTCCGGGTCGCCGACGGCCGTGACCTTGTACGGCGGCGAGTAGACGCGGCCCTGGAGGATCAGCGTGTTGCCGACGCAGCGCACGGCGCTGGTGGAGATCAGCCGCTGGTCCATGACCTGGATGCCCTGAGCCCCGCCCTGCCAGAGGGCGTTGACCACGGCCTGCAGATCCTGCTGGTGGATGACCAGGTCGTTGGCCTGCGGTTCCGGGTAGCCGGGTGCTGCCTGGGCGTTCTGGGGAGCATCATTGAGGGTGACGGAAACGGCCTGACCGCTCAGCTTCGTGGTCCCCGCGGCGGCCTCCAGCGCCCGGAGCTTCTCGTCCTCGGCCTTGGTGGAGCCGTCGTCACGGCCGGCGAGAGCGTCGACGTCCTTGCGGACCGCCGCCGTGGACTCGTCGAGCTTCGCGTTCTTGTCGCTGCGCTGCTGGATGAGATCGGAGAGCTTCAGCAGCGAGTCGTCGGTCCGGAGGTTGGTGCCCTTGGCCGTGTTGAAACTGGTGACGAAGATCAGTCCGGCGAGTGCGAAAACGGCAGCCGTCAGCAGCCGGACCGGCCGCCACGAGAAGCGACGGACCGGCCCACCGGGGGAGTCGGCGGAATTGCTCAACGTACCCTTACCCTTCAGGCGCCGTGGAAGCACTACGCTAACGGACGCCCGGGGGAGGCCCAGGTCCCCCTCGCCCCCGCCCGGCGCCAGCCACAGTTTCCCCTGCGCGGTCACGCAGCGCATCGACAGGAGAGTCCCTCGTGCCGAAGTCACGTATCCGCAAGAAGGCCGACTTCACGCCCCCGCCGTCCTCGAAGCAGGCGACCAACATCAAGCTGTCGAGCCACAGCTGGGTCGCTCCTGTGATGCTGGCGCTGTTCCTGATCGGACTGGCGTGGATCGTCATCTTCTACGTCACCGACGGCCGGCTGCCCGTCCAGTCGCTCGGCAACTGGAACATCGTGGTCGGCTTCGGCTTCATCGCCGGCGGTTTCGCCGTCTCCACACAGTGGAAGTAGCGCCGAGCTAGTCGTTGTCAAGCTCTGCCCTGAAGTTATCCACAGCGTCGTCCACAGCCGTGGGAAAAGGTCTGACGATCTGTGGATAACTCAGGGAGGGTTGACGCCGATGTGACTGCTGAGGCCATTCCAGCGACATCGGATGCCTCATCCCGCCCCTTGTCCTTACTGGGAAAGCCCAGCTCAGCGACAAGGGGCACAGTTGTTCTCCACGGCATGCACAAGATCCACCACACGCTGTGGACAACCTTGGGGAAAGCTCACGCTCAGCTGAGCAGCGACTGGGTCCTCAGGACGATGGTCGCGAGCGAGACGAGCAGCACGACCGCACAGGTCCCGGCCTGCACCAGGGTCCGGTGCTCACGCGGTGCATGGACCATGGCCAAGGCGATCAGGGTGCCGGCGACCAGGCCGCCGACGTGCGCCTCCCAGGAGATCCCTGTCCAGGTGAAGGTGAAGAGCAGATTCAGCGCGAGAAGCGCGATCACCGGGCGCATGTCGTAGTTGAGCCGGCGCATCAGCACCGCGGTGGCGCCGAGCAGGCCCCAGATCGCGCCCGAGGCACCGAGCGCACCTCGGTTCGGCTCCTCCAGCAGATACACCAGGGCGCTTCCCGCGAACCCGGAGAGCAGATACAGGGTGAGATAGCGCGCCCGGCCGAGTGCCGCCTCGAGCGGGCCGCCGAGCCACCAGAGGCCCAGCATGTTGAAGGCGATGTGCCAGATCTCCTGGTGCAGGAACATCGAGGTCACCAGGCGGTACCACTCACCGTCCGCGACACCTACGACCTGCTGGATCTGTGGGTTGAACGCGAGCCCGATCAGATCGAGCCGGTCGGCGAGAGCATGGTCGGCGAGGACGGCGATGAACACCGCCACATTGATACCGAGCAGGATCTTGGTGACGAGGCGAGGGTCACCGGAGGAGACCGCGGCGCCCGCGATCGTCCGGGGCCGGCTCGCGCTCGCGGCGTGTCCCGTGCCGGATCCGGTGCGGACGCACTCCGGGCACTGGAAGCCGACCGAGGCGCTGACCATGCACTCCGGACAGATCGGCCGCTCGCAGCGGGTACAGCTGATGCCGGTCTCCCGGCCCGGGTGCCGGTAACAGCTCGGCAGCCCCTGCGCCGCCTGGGGCTGGTCCGGGCTTCCTGGCGCCTGATCCATGACGTCCCCTCGTCTTCAGCGTCCGGCGCGTCTTGCGCGCAATGCTTCGCCCCGCTCGTCTTACGGACGAGCGGGGCGGAAAGGTTCCCGGGCCGGGAAGGCCCGGACGGGCTCAGCCCTCGCGGGTCTCGACCACGACGGACTCGATCACCACGTCGTTCAGCGGGCGGTCGGTGCGCGGGTTGGTCTGCGCCGCGGCGATGGTGTCCACGATCTTCCGGCTGGCCTCGTCGGCGACCTCACCGAAGATGGTGTGCTTGCGCGTCAGCCAGGCGGTGGGGGCCACCGTGATGAAGAACTGCGAGCCGTTGGTGCCCGGGCCGGCGTTGGCCATGGCAAGCAGGTACGGCTTGTCGAAGGCCAGGTCCGGGTGGAACTCGTCGGCGAACTCGTAGCCCGGGCCGCCGGTGCCGTTGCCCAGCGGGTCGCCGCCCTGGATCATGAAGCCGCTGATCACCCGGTGGAAGACCGTGCCGTCGTACAGCTTGTCCGTGGACTTCTTGCCGGTCGCCGGGTTCGTCCACTCACGCTCACCCTTGGCGAGCTCGACGAAGTTCTTGACCGTCTTCGGCGCGTGGTTCGGCAGAAGCCGGATGTCGATGTCGCCGTGATTGGTCTTCAGGGTGGCGTAGAGCTGCTCGGCCACGATGTGCCTTCCGTAAGTCCTCTGTGACGTCACCCGATCCTCGCACGGAACGGCCGCCCAGGAAGAAAATGACCCGGATGCCCGTCCCGCATGCCGAGGCCGACCCCAGCAGGCATGATTTCGAAAAGGGTGGAAAGGCGCACTGTGCCTTGGCTGGGTCCACAACGCCCCAGACCCCCGCGAACGCCACCGATGAGGAGGATCCCGTGACCCGCATGGACAGCGTGCGCGCCGCGACCGACACGGCGAAGGAGAGCGTGCTGCACGCCGCGGAAGTGGTGGCGCCCTACGCCGGTACGGCCAAGGACCAAGCCGCGCAATACGCGCACGAGGCTCGGGTGCGCCTTGGGCCGAAGGTGACGCGAGCCGCGCATCAGGCTCGCCGTCAGGCCCGTGTTCAGTACGACTCCCATGTCGCACCGCATGTTCCGCCGGCGGTGGACGACGCGGCACAGCGGGCCGCCGTCATGACCCGGAATGCCGCACGTCAGGCGGCGGAATACACCACGCCGCGAATCGAGCAGGCCGTCGCCGTCGCTCAGCCTGTCGGGCAGGAGGCCGTCACCCGCTCCGCCGCCGCTCTGGCCGCATTGCGTGGTTCGGTCTCGGCGGAGGACATCAGGAAGCTTGCGAGGAGGAACGAGCGCCGTGCCAAGTGCGGTCGTGCCGTGAAGGGTGCGGTCGTGCTCGGCGTCGTCGCCGCCGGGCTGTTCGCCGCGTGGAAGTGGTGGGACAAGCAGGCCAACCCGGACTGGCTGGTCGAACCTCCCGCGCCGACCGAGGTGTCGGACCGTCCGCTGTCTTCGGTGGACGGCAACGACCGTTCGGTGCTCGACCCGGAGGTTCAGGCGAAGCAGTCGGAGAACGAGACCGGTTCGGACCGCGAGGACCGTCGCTGACCGACTTTCACCACACGTCGTTCGGGGCAGCGGGCGCCGGGAGAGCCGAAAGCTTCCCGGCGCCTCATGCTGCCGCCGCGACGGGCGCGGCGTCGTCGCTCATGAACGAGGAGTCCTGAGCCTCGGCGTCCAGGGCGGGCAGGTGCCGGACGGCGGGGGAGGATCCATGGGCCTCGGCACCGATGCGCTGCTTGATGGTCGGCGGCAGCGAGCGTTCGCGGGGAGTCCTCGCGCGGACCACCTGCTGCCAGAACCCGTGCAGCTCCGCGGCAGCGGTATGCGCCGTATCCGCTCTCCGGGGGTGCTCCTGCGCGCCGGCGTTCCGCGCGCCGGGGACGGTGGGCTCCTGCTCGGCGGGGCCCTCGGGCTGCCGAGGGGCAGGCTGCTGAGCAGCCTTGGCGGAGGTGGCGAATCCCAGGGAGGCGAGCAGGGTGACGAGCAGGGAGATGAAGGCGGTCCACAACGTGGTGACCTTGACGGCGGCCATGGCCCCTCACTTTCGGATTGGGCGTTTTACATACCTTCCTCATGATGTGGACGCATCTTGGGAATCGTGGGACCTGCGCCACGGGTCGGCGGATCTTCCGATGAACACCACCCGTCCGGCGCAACTGCGGATGCGGGCCACGGCGGAGTGGTTGTAGAGGGACTTCGCCGGCCCGTGGGCGGCACTCCAGGGCCCCGGCTTTCCGGACACCTGACGGTGGCGGATCCGCCACCCACCCTCGACAGGCCTGCCACCTGCGGCGATGTCCGCACGGGCCGGGACGCTGAGCGCCGCAGGGAGCTCGTTCCCCGAGGCGTCGGAGAGAAAGATCGCGGGCGCTTGCGCCGATCGAGGTGCTCGCCCTGGCCCGCGCGCGGGGCCGGGAGGAATCCCTGACACAGCGCGTCGTCGGTGAACAGTGCGGCGACGGCGGACGGTTGCCCCGCGTCGAACGCGTCTTCCGGCGCCCGGAGGGACAGTGGGGTCGACGCGGAGCGGGCCTGCTAGAGGTCGACCACCGGCCGCCGCGGGGACCGCGTCCCGGGCGTCTGCGAGACCGACGCGACCGCCGCGACCTCGTCCGCCTGACCGGTACGGACCGTGCGTTCCGCCTCGGAGCGGCCCGCGACCAGCGACGCCTCCTCGAGCAGTCCGCGTACGCCTTCGACCGCCCGGTAGTAGATACGCGTCCCCTCCCGCCGGGACGCCACGAGACCGGCGGCCCGCAGCTTCGCCAAATGCTGGGAGGTCGCGGCGACATGGGCCCCGAGCATCGCGGCGAGCCCGCTCACCGGAAGCTCCTGCCTGCTCAGCGCCCACAGCAGCCGATAGCGCGAGGGGTCGGCCACCGCCTTGAGCACCGTCACCGCGCGGTCCGCGGCGTCCGCGTCCCACGACTCTCCTTGCACGCTCATGCAAGTAGGTTAGCGGTGCGTAACGGGAAAAGCCCCTCTGATCTGCGTTCTCGCAGATCAGAGGGGCTTTCGGGTCGTGGAGCCTAGGGGAGTCGAACCCCTGACATCTGCCATGCAAAGACAGCGCTCTACCAACTGAGCTAAGGCCCCGGAACGGAGACCAGAGTACCGGGTCACCCCCGAGATCTCACAAAAGGATTGGGGCTCCCGGTATCCGACCACGCTCCGTAAGATGCTCGTCGGGTTCGCATCAGCGAAGCCACGCCAGGGGAAGCGATGGGGAGACGCACATGGATGCTGCACAGCAGGACGCGACCGCCAGAGCCAGAGAGCTCCAGCGCAGCTGGTACGGGGAGCCGCTGGGGGCGCTCTTCCGTCGGCTCATCGATGATCTGGGCCTGAACCAGGCCCGGCTTGCGGCGGTGCTCGGGCTGTCGGCTCCGATGCTCTCCCAGCTGATGAGCGGCCAGCGCGCCAAGATCGGCAACCCGGCGGTCGTCCAGCGCGTCCAGGCCCTGCAGGAGCTGGCCAGTCAGGTCGCGGACGGAAGCATCAGCGCGGCAGAGGCCACGGCCCGCATGGACGAGATCAAGAAGTCGCAGGGCGGATCCGTGCTGACCGGGACCGGGCAGACCACGACCAGCTCGGGCGCGCCGACGGTACGCCGCGTGGTGCGCGAGATCCAGTCGCTGCTGCGCTCCGTCGCGGCGGCCGGCGACATCATCGATGCGGCGGACTCCCTCGCCCCGACCCACCCGGAACTGGCAGAGTTCCTCCGGGTGTACGGCGCCGGGCGCACGGCGGAGGCGGTCGCCCACTACGAGTCGCACCAGAGCTGAACGAACCAGGACGCCGAAGCAGGCAACGGGGAGCGGGCGCAGCGCAATGGGTGAGGTCTTCGCTGGTCGGTACGAGCTGATCGACCCGATCGGACGCGGTGGAGTCGGCGCGGTCTGGCGTGCCTGGGACCACCGGCGGCGGCGCTATGTGGCTGCCAAGGTCCTGCAGCAGAGCGATGCGCACGCGCTGCTGCGCTTCGTCCGCGAGCAGGCGCTCCGCATCGACCACCCGCATGTCCTCGCCCCGGCCAGCTGGGCCGCGGACGACGACAAGGTGCTGTTCACCATGGATCTGGTGAGCGGCGGGTCGCTGGCGCATGTCATCGGCGACTACGGGCCGCTGCCGCCGCGCTTCGTCTGCACCCTTCTCGACCAGCTCCTGTCCGGTCTCGCCGCGGTGCATGCGGAGGGGGTCGTGCACCGCGACATCAAGCCGGCGAACATCCTGCTGGAGGCCACCGGGACCGGGCGGCCGCATCTGCGGCTGTCCGATTTCGGCATCTCCATGCGCAAGGGCGAGCCCCGGCTGACCGAGACCAACTATGTGGTGGGAACGCCCGGTTACTTCGCACCCGAGCAGATGATGGGCGCGGAGCCGGACTTCCCGGCCGATCTCTTCGCGGTCGGACTCGTCGCGCTCTATCTGCTGCAGGGCCAGAAGCCCGATTCGCGGGCCCTCGTCGAGCATTTCGCGGCGCACGGCACGCCGGGCGCCCCGCAGGGCATTCCCGAGCCGCTGTGGCAGGTCCTCGCGGGTCTGCTCCAGCCCGATCCGCAGACCCGGTTCCGTACGGCCACGGGTGCGCGGAAGGCGCTGACGTCCGCGGTCGAGATGCTGCCCGAGCCCGGCATCGACGACGAGCCGGTCGAGGTCTTCGACCAACTGGGCCCTCTGCCGGTCGGCTTCGGCCCGGACGGCCCCACCGCGCACGGCAAGGCCACCACGGATGCCGACAGCGGCCAACGTGGCCAGGACGCCCTTGATGCCCAGGACACACCAGCCGCGCAGGGCACACAGGGCACACCAGCCGCACAGGGCGCTCAGGGCGCCGCCCCCGCGCCGGCCCCCTCCGAGACCGGCTCCTTCCATCTCGCCCCGCCGCCCTACCAGCCCACGCCACCGCCGCAGCCGGTCCAGCCCTCCGTTCCCGCCCATGCGGCCTCCCCCCATCACCCCGCGGCGCAGGACTTCGCCCAGGCCCGGACGGCCGCGGTTCCGTACGAACAAGCTCTCACTCGTCAGTACACCGACCAGGGCCCTCAGGTTCCCTCTCAGGCGCACTTGGCGTCGCACGCGCTCTCGCACGCGCCGTCCCACGCCCCCCTGGTCACGCGGCAGAAGCGACCGGGACCGCCCCCGAAGGTCGCGGTCCCGGTGCTGCTCGTGGCACTGATCTGTTTCGCGGTCGGCATCTGGGCCCTCACCCAGGCCTGACTCCCCGCTCGGCCGAAGGGCTCACCAGGAGGCGGGCGGCCCGTACGGCGTCGGTGTCGTACCGTCCCCGGGTCCCGCCTGCCCCTGGCCCGCAGCAGCCGATCCGGGTCCCGGCACCGCACGCCGCCGCGCCAGCAGCGTCCATGCCCCGAGCCCGAGCACCAGCACCGTCCCCGTGCCCACCCCGGCCGCGCCGACGAGCTTCATCGTGTCGCTCTTCTCGGCCTTCTCGCCCTCGGAGACTCCGAGGTCACCGAGCGGCTCGGTGTACGGCGGCGCCGCCTTCGCGTCGCCCTCGACGTCGACTCTCAGCGTCACGCCGAACGGCTTCTTGCCGAACTTGTCGGCGAGTTCGGGATTCAGGCTGACGGCCAGGTAGTACTCGCCCCCGAGCCGCATGCCCTGGACATCGTCACCACTGCCGAACCGGTTCTCGTACGCGACCGGAGGCAGCGGTTTCAGCGCGGCCTGCTTCTGCTTGCCGTCGTAGGTCGTGTAGGCGTCCTCCACCAAGCCGCGCAGCGGGTTGTACAGCCGCATCGTCAGCCCCTGGCTGACGAAGGCGTAGCTCTTGGTGTTGGTGCTCCCCAGAGAGGCGGTACCGAAGAACTGCTGGCCCCAGTCGACCTTGACCCGGAAGAAGTAGGTGCGGCCTGCCTCCATCGAGCTGGTCCACTCGCCCTCGGAGATCTCGGCGGCGTCGTTGAAGCCCGTGCCGCCGCCGGCCTTCTTCGGTCCGCCACCGGGAAGGCCCGGGGAGGCGGAGGGCCACTGGCTCGGCGCCTCCGTGGGCCCGGCCTCCTTCAGCCCGGGCTCCGTCACATGACGGATCTCCAGGTCCCAGTCCCCGGGGGTGGAGGCCTCCGCGCTGCTCCGCTCGACCAGGACGTTGTAGGCGCCGGCCTCCTGGCAGCTCGAAGCGTCCTTCTCGATGGTGCGGTGGGCGTAGGCGGCGAGCGGCTGCGCGAAAGCGCCGGATCCGACGGTGGCGGTGGCGTCGCTGCACGTTCTTCCCTGGTTGTCCTGCAGGGTCACCTTGATGCCGTCGGAGTACTCGAGCTTCGTCCCCAGCTCGGGGACGGCGACGACCGAGACGTACGCGTTCTTCCTGGCGTCCAGGTCCACGCGGAAGTTGAGCTTTCCCTCGGGCCCGATGGACGAGCGGTACGTCCGGCCCTCGTTCAGCACTTCGGCGTTCGTGGTGCTCTCCGCGCCCTTGATCGCCTGCGCGTCGGCACCGAAGACGTACGGATTCGGCTGCCCGGCGGCCTGGGCCGGAACGGCGGGCAGCGCCGCCACCGCGCACACCGCCGCCGCCCCCGCCAGCGTCACCCGGCCCTTGCTGCGCTGCCTCATCTACGCGCTTCCCCCTGTCGTCTCCGTTGCCGCCCGGCGCCACGCCCGTACCCGCACCCGTACGAAAGCGAGCCCGGTGATCAGGGCGGCCGCGCCGCCTGCCGTCGCGGCGGTCGCAGTGCCGGTCCATCCTGCCCCGCCACTCCCACCGCTGTCTTCGCGTGCGGCCGAAACACCACCCTTGTCCGGCTTCTTCACCGGCACCGGGGTATCGCGCCGGGGCCCGGGGCTGAACTCGGTGCCGCCGTAGTGCCACCGGACAAAGCCCTGGCCCGAGCCATCAGCTTTGCCCACGCAAGCTATTCGTTTGCTCAAGTGAACTCAAGAGGTCTCGGCGTCCACGGTCCCGCAGCATCGCCACGCAGGCGCGAGCAGCACGCACGCACGGGCCGTGCACACGGGCCGTACGCGTGACAGCACGGCCCGCGAACAGCGCGGAGCCCCGGCCGCTCGGCGGCCGGGGCTCCGTCACTCGGACTGTCTGCGTCTCACACACCCGAACCTGCGGGCACGGAGTCGGTCGCCTCCGTCCACAGATCCTGCTCGGCGCGATCCGCCTGGATCTGGCGGTACACGAGGAGCCCGCCGATGGCGGCCAGTGCGACCAGGAGGAGCTTCTTCACCGCGCGACCTCGTCTTTCCTTGACGTAGGGGACTTCTGCCGCCCGACTATACACACCGACCGATACCGTTCGGTGACCTGCGTACGGCCCCGCCCCCGCCCCGGATCGGACCGGCGGGCATCCATCCCGGTGTACCGGACGACCCTCAACTCGCCCCCGCCGAGCGGTCGCCGGCGCCGGGCCGTCCCGGCCACGGCTACGTCGAGCGAGGCTGCACCGTCGGGATCCTCGAGGTGAAGAACATCGCCAGGACCGCGGCGAGCGCAAGAATGGCGAGTGCGGCGCGCAGGCCGTCGAGCCGGGCCTCGGCATTCGCCTCCAGCGCGGCCTGGGTCACCTGCTCGCTCGTCCCGGCCTTGTCGAGAGCGGTCTTGAGCTGGGCGTCCGACAGGAAGGTCACACCGCTCTGAAGCTCGACGGCCGCCTGGCTCTTGACCTCGGCGGGGACCGCCGGATTCTGCTCGACGCCGGCCAGGAACGACGACGCGAGCGTGGCGATCAGGATCGAGCCGGCGAGTGCCGTACCGATCGACGAGCCGAGGTTGGTGACGGCGTTCTGGATGCCACCGACCTCCGCGCTCTGCTCGTCCGGTACCGCGGACACGGTGACCGACCCGAGCTGGGACGCCAGCGCACCCATACCGAGCCCGATCAGCAGAAGCGGGATGCTCACGATCTCCGCTCCGGCGTCCGCGTCGAGCGCGGCCATCAGGACCACCGCTCCGGCGAGCAGCGCAAGGATCCCGAGCCGCACCACCCGCCGTGGCGACACGTCCGGGAAGAGGCGAGGGATCAGGATCGCGGCCGCCAGCAGTGTCAGTGAGAGCGGCAGGAGGCGTGCGCCGGTCTCGAGTGCGGACAGGCCCAGCGCGACCGACAGGTAGAGCGGGACGACGAAGAACACGCCCATCTGCACGAGGTACTGGAAGAAGAACATGGTCAGGCCGCCGGTGAGCTGTCTGTTCTGCAGCATCGCCGGATCGATGAGCGGCTCCCTGTGCTGCTCGACGAGGCGGGCCTCCCAGCGGAGGAAGAGCCAGATCAGGAGCAGACCGGCCAGCATCAGCCACACGACCGGCGAGACACCGAGCCACGAGGGCGCGTCGGGCTTCGGCCGGAACCAGCCCCACTCGGCGGAGCGCAGCACGCCGTAGACGAAGGTCCCGAGCCCGAGGGCGGACAGCACGGTGCCGATGAGATCGATGTGCGGGCGCTCACCGCCCGGGACGTCGGCGATGCGGCGGGCGAAGACCAGGATGCCTAGCACCACCAGGACCTCGCCGGCGAAGACCCATCGCCAGGAGAAGTACGTCGTGGCGAAGCCTCCGATGAGCGGCCCGAGCGCGATCGCCACGGCGCCGGCGGCCGCGACGAGTCCGTAGGCGGCGGGACGCCGTTCAGCGGCGAAGTTGCCGGCCACGAGCGCCACGATCGCGGGCAGGATGAGGGCCGCCCCGATGCCCTCCAGAAAGGACCAGCCGAGCAGCAGCACGGGCAGGTTCGGCGCGATCGCCGTGGTGAAGGAACCGCATCCGTAGACGCAACAGCCGATCATGAACGCGCGTCTGCGGCCGATCAGCGCCCCGACCTTGCCGCCGGGGATCATGAACATCGCCATCACGAGCGTGTAGGCGGTGATCGCGCCCTGGATCCCGGTCACCGTCGTGCCCACGTCGTCGGCCACCGTCGCGATCGAGACGTTCATGACGGAGCTGTCGAGCGCCATCAGGAACTGACCCGCCGCGAGGGTCCACAGGACGAGCCTCGCCCTTGCCGAACTCTCGGCAGTGCCTGTCCCGGGTGTCATGGGCGCATCGTTCCAGCTGCCCAGGAGACCGATCCGCGACCCGCCACGGGGATCAGCCGCTTGGCGGGCGTGGAACCGACGAAGCCGAACGCGGCTGATGTCGGCCGCATACGCAGAAGACCCCCAACCGTGATCGGTTGGGGGTCTTCGAGCTGGTGGGGCTAACAGGATTTGAACCTGTGGCCTCATCCTTATCAGGGATGCGCTCTAACCAACTGAGCTATAGCCCCGCCGCGCTGCGCGCTGACTCCTGAAGGTTAGCGCACGTGGGGGGCAGTCCCAAAATCGGTTCCTACCCCCCAGGACCTTCGCCTACTCGTCCTCGGCCAACGTCAGCTCGACTCCGCCCACGAACCCGGCGGAGAGGTTGTAGATGAAGGCGCCCAGCGTCGCCAGCGCCGTGGCCAGCACGACGTCGATGACCGCGATCACCGAGGTGAAGACGAGCACCCGCGGCAGCGAGAGGAACGACTGCAGATCGAAGCCGTTGCTCTCGTTCGAGCCTGTCGCCTCGCTGATCGTGCCGCCGACCGTCGAGAAGACCCCCATGGCGTCCATGACCATCCACAGGACCGCCGCCGCGACGATCGTGCAGATGCCCAGCGCGATGGAGAGCAGGAAGCTGACCTTCATCACCGACCACGGGTCGGCCTTGGCCACCCGCAGCCGTGCCTTGCGCGTCCGGGGCTGTGTGCTCGCCCCGGTGCGTGGCCGACGGACGGTCGCGCCCGCGGCCGTCTGCTGGGCAGGGCCCTGCTGGCCGCCCTGGGTCCCTCCCTGGGGGGAGGGATACGCCTGCGGCGGATGGTACGGCTGCGTTCCCTGCTGCACCGGCTGCTCCCCACCATAGGTTTCGTAGGGGGCTTGTTGCCCCCGGCTGTCGGTCACGGTCATTGCCCTGCCCTTGGCGGGGACGCCCCCGCCCTGGGAGTCCGTGGCGGAGCCACTGGCACCGTTCGATCCAGAAGCATCGCCGGCAGCGGCCGATCCGGCGCCGGTGGCTCCACTCACGCTTTACTCCTCGTGCTCCCCGGCCGAAGGCTCCGTGCCCTCGGCGGCCTCAGCAACCTCGGAGGTCCCGACCGCGACGCCTTCCTCGGCGACCTCGGTCCCGTCGACCTCTTCGGCCTCGCGACCGGCCTCGGCGTTGCGCGCGATGCCGACGACGGCATCCCGCTTGCCCAGGTTGATCAATTGGACGCCCATGGTGTCACGGCCGGTCTCCCTGACTTCGTTGACTCGCGTACGAATCACACCACCGGACAACGTGATGGCGAGGATCTCATCGCTCTCCTCGACCACCAGCGCGCCGACCAGAGAACCACGGTCCTCCACGATCTTGGCGGCCTTGATACCGAGGCCACCGCGACCCTGGACGCGGTACTCGTCGACGTCGGTCCGCTTCGCGTAACCGCCGTCCGTGGCAGTGAACACGAAAGTACCCGGCCGCACCACATTCATCGAGAGGAGTTCATCGCCCTCACGGAAACTCATGCCCTTGACGCCCGAAGTGGCACGGCCCATCGGGCGCAGCGCCTCGTCCGTCGCGGTGAACCGGATCGACTGCGCCTTCTTGCTGATCAGCAGCAGATCGTCGTCCGCCGACACCAGCTCCGCGCCGATCAGCTCGTCGTCACGGCCGTCCTCCGTCTCCCGGAGGTTGATCGCGATGACGCCGCCCGAACGCGGGGAGTCGTAGTCCTTCAGCGGGGTCTTCTTCACCAGGCCGCCCTTGGTGGCGAGGACCAGGTAGGGCACGGCCTCGTAGTCGCGGATCGCGAGGATCTCGGCGATCTGCTCGTCCGGCTGGAAGGCCAGCAGGTTGGCCACGTGCTGGCCGCGGGCGTCCCGGCCGGCGTCCGGCAGCTCGTACGCCTTGGCCCGGTAGACCCGGCCCTTGTTCGTGAAGAACAACAGCCAGTGGTGCGTGGTCGAGACGAAGAAGTGGTCGACGATGTCGTCCTGCTTCAGCTTCGTGCCGCGCACGCCCTTGCCGCCGCGCTTCTGCGAGCGGTAGTCCTCGGTCTTGGTCCGCTTGATGTAGCCGCCACGCGTGATGGTGACGACGATGTCCTCTTCGGCGATCAGGTCCTCGATGGACATGTCACCGTCGAAGGGGACCAGCTTGGAGCGCCGGTCGTCGCCGAACTTCTCGACGATGACGGCCAGCTCCTCGCTGACGATCTGACGCTGCTTCTCGGGCGAGGCGAGGATCGCGTTGTACTCGTTGATCTTCGCCTGCAGCTCGTCGTGCTCCTGCACGATCTTCTGGCGCTCCAGGGCGGCCAGCCGGCGCAGCTGCATCTCCAGGATCGCGTTCGCCTGGATCTCGTCGATCTGCAGCAGGCCCATCAGGCCCTCGCGCGCGACCTCGACCGTGTCACTGCGCCGGATCAGCGCGATGACCTCGTCGATCGCGTCGAGCGCCTTGAGCAGACCGCGCAGGATGTGGGCCCGCTCCTCGGCCTTGCGCAGCCGGAACTTCGTCCGACGGACGATGACCTCGATCTGATGCGTCACCCAGTGGCGGATGAACGCGTCGAGGGACAGCGTGCGCGGCACACCGTCGACGAGCGCCAGCATGTTGGCGCCGAAGTTCGTCTGCAGGTCGGTGTGCTTGTAGAGGTTGTTGAGGACGACCTTGGCGACGGCGTCGCGCTTGAGCACGATGACGAGGCGCTGGCCGGTCCGGGAGGAGGTCTCGTCGCGGACGTCGGCGATGCCGCCGACCTTGCCGTCCTTGACGAGGTCGGCGATCTTCTGCGCGAGGTTGTCCGGGTTGACCTGGTACGGGAGCTCCGTGACCACCAGGCACTGGCGGTTCTGGATCTCCTCGACCTCGACGACCGCGCGCATCGTGATGGAGCCGCGGCCGGTGCGGTACGCCTCCTCGATACCCTTGCGGCCCACGACCAGCGCGCCGGTCGGGAAGTCGGGCCCCTTGATCCGCTCGATCAGCGCGTCGAGAAGCTCCTCGTGAGTGGCCTCCGGGTGCTCCAGCGCCCACTGGGCACCGGACGCGACCTCGCGCAGATTGTGCGGCGGGATGTTGGTGGCCATACCGACGGCGATACCGGCGCTGCCGTTGACCAGCAGGTTCGGGAAGCGCGCCGGCAGGACCGTCGGCTCCTGGTTGCGCCCGTCGTAGTTGTCCTGGAAGTCGACGGTCTCCTCGTCGATGTCCCGAAGCATCTCCATGGACAGCGGCATCATCTTGCACTCGGTGTACCGCATGGCCGCGGCCGGGTCGTTGCCCGGGGAACCGAAGTTGCCGTTGGAGTCCACGAGCGGCATCCGCATCGACCACGGCTGCGCGAGGCGTACGAGCGCGTCGTAGATCGAGGAGTCGCCGTGCGGGTGGTACGTACCCATGACGTCGCCGACGACGCGGGCGCACTTGTAGAAGCCCTTCTCGGGCCGGTAGCCGCCGTCGTACATCGCGTACAGCACACGGCGGTGGACGGGCTTGAGGCCGTCCCGTACGTCGGGCAGCGCGCGGGACACGATGACGGACATCGCGTAGTCGAGGTAGGAGCGCTGCATCTCGGTCTCGAGCCCGACGGGCTCGATCCGGACCTGCTGGCCTTCCTCTTCGGGCTCGGTGGTCACAGGAGTGTTCTCGTCGGCCATTGCTGGTCTTCAGTCCTTTCGTGCGGTCAGCTGAGACCGACTCAGATGTCGAGGAAGCGGACGTCCTTGGCGTTGCGCTGGATGAACGAGCGCCGTGCCTCGACGTCCTCGCCCATCAGCACCGAGAACAGGTCGTCGGCCTGCGCGGCGTCGTCCAGGGTGACCTGGCCGAGAACGCGGTGCTCGATGTCCATGGTGGTGATGCGCAGCTCCTCGGCGTTCATCTCACCGAGACCCTTGAAGCGCTGGATCGAGTCTTCCTTGATGCGCTTGCCCTGCTGCTTGCCGAGCTCGACGAGCGCGTCGCGCTCACGGTCCGAGTACGCGTACTCGAAGTCGTCCCGGCCCCACTTGATCTTGTAGAGCGGCGGGCGGGAGAGGAAGACGTGCCCGGCCTCGACCAGCGGACGCATGAAGCGGAAGAGGAACGTCAGCAGCAGCGTGTTGATGTGCTGGCCGTCGACATCGGCGTCCGCCATCAGGATGATCTTGTGATAGCGGAGCTTGGTGATGTCGAAGTCCTCGTGGACTCCGGTGCCGAAGGCCGAGATGAGGGCCTGGACCTCGGTGTTCTGCAGGATCTTGTCGATCCGCGCCTTCTCGACGTTCAGGATCTTGCCTCGGATCGGCAGGATCGCCTGGTACATCGGGTTACGGCCGGACTTGGCCGAGCCGCCGGCGGAGTCACCCTCGACGATGAAGATCTCGCACTTGGTCGGGTCGTTCGACTGGCAGTCGGACAGCTTGCCCGGCAGCGAGGCGCTCTCCAGCAGGCCCTTGCGGCGGGTCAGGTCGCGTGCCTTGCGGGCGGCGACACGGGCGGTGGCCGCCTGGATCGACTTGCGGATGATGTCCGCGGCCTCGTTGGGGTTGCGGTCGAACCAGTCGGAGAGGTGCTCGTGCACGACCTTCTGCACGAAGGTCTTCGCCTCGGTGTTGCCCAGCTTGGTCTTCGTCTGGCCCTCGAACTGCGGCTCGCCCAGCTTGACCGAGATGATCGCGGTCAGACCCTCGCGGATGTCCTCACCGGTGAGGTTGTCGTCCTTCTCGCGCAGCAGCTTCTTGTCGCGCGCGTACCTGTTCACCAGGCCGGTGAGCGCCGCGCGGAAGCCCTCCTCGTGCGTACCGCCCTCGTGCGTGTGGATCGTGTTCGCGAAGGAGTACACACCCTCGGTGTACTGGGAGTTCCACTGCATCGCGATCTCGACCGAGAGCATGCGCTCCTTGTCCTCGGCCTCCACGTCGATCACGGTCGGGTGGATCAGCTCGCCCTTGCGGGAGTTGAGGTACTTCACGAAGTCGACGATGCCGCCCTCGTAGTGGTACTTCACCGTCCTCGCCGGCTGCTCCTCGGCCGCCTCGGCGTCGGGGTCGTCGGCGTTCATCGTCGCCTTGGCCGACTCGCGCTCGTCCGTGAGCGTCAGGGTCAGGCCCTTGTTGAGGAAGGCCATCTCCTGGAAGCGGCGCGCGAGCGTCTCGAAGGAGTAGTCGGTGGTCTCGAAGACGTCCGGGTCGGCCCAGAACGTCACGGTCGTGCCGGAGTCCGCGACCTGCTCGTGCTTGGCGAGGGGGGCGGTGGGCACACCGAGCTTGTAGTCCTGCGTCCAGCGGTAGCCGTCTCGCTTGATCTCCACGGAGACCTTGGTGGACAGCGCGTTGACGACGGAGACGCCCACACCGTGCAGACCGCCGGACACGGCGTAGCCGCCGCCGCCGAACTTGCCGCCCGCGTGCAGGACGGTGAGCACGACCTCGACGGCCGGCTTCTTCTCGACAGGGTGGATGTCCACCGGGATACCCCGGCCGTTGTCGACGACGCGCACGCCGCCGTCGGCCAGGATCGTGACGTCGATCGTGTCCGCGTGACCGGCAAGTGCCTCGTCGACGGAGTTGTCGACGACCTCTTGCACAAGGTGATGAAGCCCACGCTCACCGGTCGAGCCGATGTACATGCCGGGCCGCTTGCGGACCGCGTCCAAACCCTCGAGGACGGTGATCGCGCTGGCGTCGTACGACGACGAAGAGGTCGGTGCCTCGCCGTTCCCGTCGGCAGCAGTGGAAGGAATGTTCTCGTTGGGGTTGCCGGAATCGGCCACGAAGCGCCCTTTCTGGCACAGCACAAGCCGTTCTCCGGGCAAACGGGACCGGCTGCGTCGTTCGGCAGTAATCGACGTGTCCCGCACGTCGGCGGGATTGTCCACCAGTCTACCGGTACCGCCGACACGAATGGGGGTTTGCCGGTGCCTGAGTCCGCATGTGCCGCCCTCAACGGGCGCCGACCGACTCCCCATATTC
The DNA here is from genome assembly GCF_044757085.1 of Streptomyces sp. NPDC091376. Lineage (NCBI taxonomy): Bacteria > Bacillati > Actinomycetota > Actinomycetes > Kitasatosporales > Streptomycetaceae > Streptomyces > Streptomyces sp. NPDC091376. The sequence goes on from NZ_JBIVUF010000002.1 coordinate 494,123, forward strand.
GGGAAGGGGCTCCAAGAGGCTCACACCGGCATTGAGCGCTTCGGCCTGTCAACCTCCGGCTACGGTGAGGGACGCCCCATGGGTCACAGGCGTGCCGGCGCGTGCGGGACCCCGGAGCGAGCGCCCGCGGGACGGGCGGCGGACGCGGTGCGGAGGGCGGTGCGGAGGGGTGTGCGGACGTGGCCGGGGCGCGGTGCGGGCGCGGGTTTCGGGGTGCCGTGACGCGCGACGGAGGTGCGGTGGGCGGTGCCGGCGCGGGGATGCCTGCGCCGGACCTGTAAGCGCGGCAGCCCTGACCCTGGGCCCGGCCGCCGGAGGTCCGGCGCCCGGTGAGAGATCAGCCGTATGTGTCGCCCGGTCCCTTGCTGCCCGGGGCGCGGAGCGGGCCGTACCGGTGCGCGGGGCCACCGGGGCCGAGGACCTTGAGCAGGCGGACCGTGCCCTGGCCGAGATCCTCGTTCAGCCGGGCCACGAGTCGCGGCGCGAGCAGTCGCAGCTGTGTCGCCCACGCCGTCGAGTCGCACTGCACCGTCAGCACCCGCTCGTCGGGATCCTCGTCGTACCGCAGCGGTACGCAGTGCTTCGCCAGGTCCTCGCCCACGATCTGCGGCCAGCGGCCCATCACACCGCCCACCGCCGCGGGTGTCTCCCAGCCCCGCTCGGTGATCAGCCGGTTGATCGCCGCACCCAGCGGCAGCGGATCCCGGCCGTCCGACCGCGCTCCGGACCGCAGCCCGCCGCCCCGCCTGGCCTGCCGTTTCTCCTGCGCGGCCGCTCCTCGCGCCCGGGCCTGCTCCTTGGCCGCGCGCAGCGCGACCCGTGCCAGGTCGACGCCCGACGACTCGGCCGCGACCGGTCCCGCCGCAGTCGCCGGAAGCTCGTGCTCGCTCATACGCGCTCCACCGCCCCGTCCGCGACCGCGTACCGCGCTCCCGCCAGCACCCCCGGGACGTCGTCGTCGACCGCCGCCGTCACCAGCACCTGCTCGCCCGGAGCCACCAGCTCCGCCAGGCGCTCGCGCCGCCGCGTGTCCAGCTCCGCGAAGACGTCGTCGAGCACGAGCACCGGCTCGTTGCCCTCGGCCCGCAGCAAGTCGTACGAGGCCAGTCGCAGCGCCAGCGCGTACGACCAGGACTCTCCGTGGCTCGCGTATCCCTTCGCGGGCAGCTCGCCCAGCTTGAGCAGCAGCTCGTCACGGTGCGGCCCGACCAGCGTCACCCCGCGCTCGATCTCCTGCTTGCGCACGTCGGCGAGCGCGGCGATCAGCTGCTCGTACAGCTCGTCACGCGTCTGGGCCGAGCTCTCCGCGGCGCCGCCTGGCGTACCGACTGCCGTACCGCCCGCCGGGCCTTCCGCCGAGCCGCGGTACTCCAGGGCGATCGGCCCGCCCCCCGGCGCCAGCTGCTCGTAGGCCTTGTCGGTCAGCGGCTGCAGCGTTGCGATCAGATCCAGTCGCCGCGCGAGCAGCTCCGCCCCGGCCCGTGCCAGGTGCTGGTCCCAGACGTCGAGCGTCGACAGGTCCATCGAGCGCCCGCCGTGCCGGCGCGCCATCGCCGCCGACTTCAGCAGCGTGTTGCGCTGCTTGAGCACCCGCTCGTAGTCGGAGCGCACCCCCGCCATCCGCGGTGAGCGGGCGGTGATGAGTTCGTCCAGGAAGCGCCGCCGCTCTCCCGGGTCGCCCTTCACGAGGGCCAGATCCTCCGGCGCGAACATCACGGTCCGCACAATCCCCAGCACGTCCCGGGGCTTGACCTGCGAAGACCTATTGATCCGCGCCCGGTTCGCCCGGCCCGGATTGAGCTCCAGCTCGATGAGCTGGGACCGCTCGCCCTGGGTGACCGCGGCCCTGATGACCGCCCGGTCCGCCCCCATCCGTACCAGCGGCGCATCCGACGCGACCCGGTGGCTGCCGAGCGTCGCGAGATAGCCGACGGCCTCCACCAGATTGGTCTTGCCCTGCCCGTTCGCCCCCACGAAAGCGGTGACGCCCGGCTCGAGCGGGACCTCGACCCGGGCGTACGAGCGGAAGTCGACCAGCGACAGATGCGTGACATGCATGGTGGACGCCGACCTCCCCCGGCTTACCTCTTACCGCTCACAGGCTCTGCCAACAGCCTGTGGATTACTTCTTGCTCTCGACCGCGTGCCCGCCGAACTGGTTGCGCAGGGCGGCGATCATCTTCATCTGCGGGGAGTCGTCCTGCCGGGACGCGAACCGCGCGAACAGCGACGCGGTGATCGCCGGCAGCGGCACCGCGTTGTCGATCGCGGCCTCCACGGTCCACCGGCCCTCGCCGGAGTCCTGTGCATAACCGCGCAGCTGCTCCAGGTGCTCGTCCTCGTCCAGCGCGTTGACCGCGAGGTCGAGCAGCCAGGAACGGATGACCGTGCCCTCCTGCCACGAGCGGAAGACCTCGCGCACGTCCGTCACCGAGTCGACCTTCTCCAGCAGCTCCCAGCCCTCGGCGTAGGCCTGCATCATGGCGTACTCGATGCCGTTGTGGACCATCTTCGCGAAGTGCCCGGCACCGACCTTGCCCGCGTGCACCGAGCCGAAGTCGCCCTCGGGCTTCAGCGCGTCGAAGACGGGCTGCACCTTGGCGACATGCTCCTCGGAGCCGCCGTACATCAGCGCGTAGCCGTTCTCCAGGCCCCAGACACCGCCCGACACACCGCAGTCGACGAAGCCGATGCCCTTGATGCCCAGCTCGACGGCGTGCCTCTCGTCGTCGGTCCAGCGGGAGTTGCCGCCGTCCACGACGATGTCGCCGGGCGACAGCAGCGCGGCCAGCTCGTCGATGGTGGCCTGGGTCGCGGCACCCGCCGGGACCATCACCCACACCACACGCGGTCCCTTGAGCTTGTCCACAAGCTCCTGAAGGCTGTGGACATCGGCGAGGTCCGGGTTGCGGTCGTAACCGATGACGGTGTGGCCTGCGCGGCGAATGCGCTCGCGCATGTTGCCGCCCATCTTGCCGAGGCCGACGAGACCGAGCTCCATCAGACAGATTCCTTACGGTGTGGCGTTTCGTACCCGCGTCCGAGCCTACGCCGGGACACGGGCACACACCTGTGGGGTCGGCCGCTCAGAAGTGGGGCCGCGCAGGGGCTCAGCCGCTCAGCCGCACCGGCATGATCAGGTACTTGTACGCCTCGTCCGCTTCCGCGTCGACCGCCGGCGTACCGCTCAGCAGCGCGGGCTTCGTGGAGGTGGTGAAGGACAGCTGGGCCACCGGGGAGTCGATGGCGCTCAGCCCGTCGAGCAGGAACGTCGGGTTGAAGGCGATCGAGATGTCGTCGCCCTCCAGCTGCGCGTCCACCCGCTCCACAGCCTGTGCGTCGTCGCTGGAGCCGGCTTCCAGGATCAGCACACCCTGCTCGAAGCTGAGCCGGACCGGAGTGTTCCGCTCGGCGACCAGGGCGACTCGCTTGACGGCCTCGACGAACGGCGCGGTCTCGATCACCGCGACCGAGTTGAACTCGGTGGGGAAGAGCGTCCGGTACTTCGGCAGGTCACCCTCGAGAAGGCGGGTGGTCGTACGGCGACCGGCACCCTCGAAACCGATCAGTCCCTCGCCGGCGCCCGAACCGGAGAGCGCGAGCGTGACCGTGTCACCGCTGGTCAGCGCCTTGGCGGTGTCCAGGAGCGTCTTCGCGGGCACCAGGGCGACCGCGGAGGCGTCGGGGGACTCGGGCTTCCAGAGGAACTCGCGGACCGCGAAGCGGTAGCGGTCGGTGGAGGCCAGGGTGACGGTGTCGCCCTCGATCTCGATCCGTACGCCGGTGAGGACGGGCAGTGTGTCGTCCCGGCCCGCGGCGATGGCGACCTGGGCAGCGGCCGAGGCGAAGACCTCACCAGGGACCGTGCCGGTCGCGGTCGGCATCTGCGGCAGCGCCGGGTACTCCTCCACAGGGAGCGTGTGGAGGGTGAAGCGGGAGGAGCCGCAGACCACGGTGGCCCGTACACCGTCTGTGGAAATCTCCACCGGGCGGTTGGGGAGGGCACGGCAGATGTCGGCGAGAAGGCGGCCGGAGACGAGCACCGTCCCGTCCTCCTCGACCTCCGCCTCGACCGAGACCTTCGCCGAGACCTCGTAGTCGAAGCTGGAGAAGCTGAGGGCTCCGTCCTCGGCCTTCAGAAGAAGGCCCGCGAGAACGGGCGCCGGCGGACGTGCCGGGAGGCTCCGGGCCACCCACGCCACCGCCTCCGCGAGTACATCGCGCTCCACCCGGATCTTCACCGGAACCGCCTCCTGCTGTTGCTCGCTCGCCCTGCTGGCCTTCGTGTCGGCAGGGGCTCCCCGACGGATGGCGGGGCCCGATGCCGGAGACCAGTCTGACGCACCGCACCGACACTCGGTGCGGCTCGGGGTCAAGTCGAGACAAGAGGCAGCCGAGGCTCCGGTGGCGAGTTGTGCACAGGCCCCTCTTCGAAGCGGATTCCCAGGTAACTCAGAGTGGGAGTAGTAGTAGGGGCTGTGGAAACCGTGGATAACCCCGTCTGCGCAGGTCAGACCTGATTTTTTGTCCACGGGCCCTGTGGGCGGCGGCGGTGGACAACCGGGTCGATCTGTGGACGGCGGAAAGTTCTGCACACCCGATGCACAGGACGCAGGGACTTCTCCCCAGTGCCGTCCCCAGCTTTACCCACGTTCCCCACAGGCCAACCCAGCACCTTGGTGTGACGCCTTTCACTCGGTCCGGTGAGCCCGGGTGTTTCGTTGCCGAACAGTGGACAGGGGTGTGGAGAAGCTGTGGGCAACGGAGCCGCGCCTGTGGGCCGGGTGGGGACAACCCCGGATCACGCCTTGTGGACAAGCTGGGCGTCCACAGTCTGTGGAGCGGGGTTGGACACAATTCCACAACCGGCTGACCTGGAGTGATCATGTCTCGGCACCCACGCCTGTGGACACAATCTGGACAACTTCCCAGTCCCCAGGCTGTGGACGGAAGATCTTCCGGATCTCTGTGGAGAACGGGCCGTCGGCGACAGCTATTCGAACACCGCGATGACCCGCTGATGGCGGCGCAGTTGCGCGGGGGCGTCCCGGAAGCCGCGAAGGGCGCCCCGGAATCCGTCCCGGGGCGCCCTTCGGAGCCGAGTGCACAGCCTGTACGGAGCTCTGTGGAAGCTCGTGTCAGCCGTTCTTGATGCGGTTCGTGAGTTCGGTGACCTGGTTGTAGATGGACCGCCGCTCGGCCATCAGCGCGCGGATCTTCCGGTCCGCGTGCATCACCGTCGTATGGTCGCGGCCGCCGAACTGCGCACCGATCTTCGGCAGCGACAGATCGGTGAGCTCCCGGCACAGGTACATCGCGATCTGCCGGGCGGTGACCAGCACCCGGCTGCGCGAGGACCCGCAGAGGTCCTCCACGGTCAGCCCGAAGTAGTCGGCGGTCGCCGCCATGATGGCGCTCGCCGTGATCTCCGGAGCGGAGTCCTCGCCGCCCGGGATGAGGTCCTTGAGGACGATCTCGGTGAGCCCGAGATCGACCGGCTGCCGGTTGAGGCTCGCGAAGGCCGTGACCCGGATCAGCGCACCCTCCAGCTCACGGATGTTGCGTGAGATCCGGGAGGCGATGAACTCCAGTACTTCCGGCGGGGCGTTGAGCTGCTCCTGCACCGCCTTCTTGCGGAGGATCGCGATCCGCGTCTCCAGCTCGGGCGGCTGCACATCGGTGGTCAGACCCCACTCGAAGCGGTTCCGCAGCCGGTCCTCCAGCGTCATCAGCTGCTTGGGCGGCCGGTCGGAGGACAGCACGATCTGCTTGTTCGCGTTGTGGAGCGTGTTGAAGGTGTGGAAGAACTCCTCCTGCGTCGACTCCTTGCTCGCGAGGAACTGGATGTCGTCGACCAACAGGATGTCCACATCGCGGTAGCGCTTGCGGAACGTGTCGCCCTTGCCGTCGCGGATCGAGTTGATGAACTCGTTGGTGAACTCCTCGGAGCTCACGTACCGCACGCGGGTGCCCGGGTAGAGGCTCCGTGCGTAGTGCCCGATGGCATGCAGCAGATGCGTCTTGCCGAGGCCCGACTCCCCGTAGATGAAAAGGGGGTTGTACGCCTTCGCCGGCGCCTCCGCCACCGCGACGGCAGCGGCGTGGGCGAACCTGTTGGACGCGCCGATGACGAAGGTGTCGAAGAGGTACTTGGGGTTGAGCCGGGCGTGCGGCTCACCGGGGCCCGGAGCCGGTGCGGGCTGTGCGCCGAGAGGACCGGGGACGCCACCGCCGCCCGAGTGGCCGCCGTGACCACCGTGGCGCGGGCCCTGCGACTCCGGCATGTCGTGCCGGTCGGGGCGCTGGTCGTACTGCCCGCGGTCGGGCATCGGCGAGCGGTAGTCGTGCTGCGGCTGCTGGGGGCGGGCCGTCGCGTAGGGGTCACGCTCCTGGAAACCGCCGAGTCGCGGCTGCTGCCAGGACAGCTCTTCCTGGGTGCGCGGCCACGCTCCGGGCTCGGGGCGGTGCTGCTGGTACTCGGGATAGGCGGGGCGGACGGTCGGCAGCCCGTCGTCGTTCGCGGGGCGGTGACCGTATCCCTCGTAGGTGTCGTTCTGGCGCGGCTCGTCGTGCTGCGGTCCCTGGTAGCGGGAGGACTGCTGCGCGGAGGGCGCCGGCGGGGGCGCGGGCTCGCCGGCGGTGTCGTCGACGGTGATCGCGATCCGGATCGGCCGACCGCACTCGCGGCTGAGGGTTTCGCTGATCAGCGGGGCGAGCCGGCCTTCGAGGACACGCTTGCCCCACTCATTGGGGACGGCGAGGAGTGCGGTGTCGGCCACCAGCGCGAGGGGCTGGCACCGCTCGATCCACTGCTTGTCCTTGGGCTCGATGCCTTGCTGGCCTTCTCCGAGGAGCTGTTCCAGCACTCGTGGCCACACTGCGGCAAGATCGGCAGGTACGTCAGCCACAAGGCACGCTCTCTCACAGGTCCCACGAATGTGTGGTTCTCGGGACGGGTCGGTCAGGCCCGGCAGGCGGGTAGGAAAGGAATTCGAGTCCAGTCACGGTAGTCAGGGCGACCCGCGTGGTTCAAGTTGTTGTCCACAGCCTGTGCACAGACGGCGCCACGGTGACCCTGGTTTGACCGGATGGCGTAGCCGCGCGTACCGTAACCAGGTCGAGTTGTCGATGGCTGCTGCCGCCTGCCTCCGATGGGCAAAGATCACGATCAGTGATCGTGAAGCGGTGCACTCGGGCGTATTGCGAGCTACTCGTGGGCGCACGGTGACAGCCAGGCGATGCCCCGCCGCCACACGAATCATTACTGGAGCCCCCGAGTGAGCAAGCGCACCTTCCAGCCGAACAACCGTCGTCGCGCGAAGACCCACGGTTTCCGCCTGCGCATGCGTACCCGTGCCGGCCGCGCCATTCTGGCGAACCGCCGCAGCAAGGGTCGCGCCAACCTGTCCGCCTGACCGCAGTACAGGTCATGACGTGCTGCCTACCGAGAATCGGCTGAGGCGGCGCGAGGACTTCGCGATCGCGGTACGCCGAGGACGCCGGGCCGGACGCCCGCTTCTCGTCGTCCATCTACGCAGCGGTGCAACGGACCCGCACGCGCCTGGGGAGAGCGCTCCCCCGACGCGTGCGGGTTTCGTCGTGAGCAAGGCGGTGGGTGGCGCGGTCACACGGAACCAGGTGAAGCGGAGACTGCGCCACCTGATACGCGAACGACTGTCCGAGCTGCCCCCCGGTAGCCTGGTGGTCGTACGGGCGCTGCCCGGTGCGGGTGACGCCGATCATGCACACCTGGCCCGAGACCTGGACGCCGCTCTTCAGCGGCTGCTGGGAGGGGGCACGCGATGAAGTACCCGCTGCTGGCTCTGATCAAGCTGTACCAGTGGACGATCAGCCCGCTGCTGGGGCCCGTCTGCCGGTACTACCCGTCGTGTTCTCACTACGGGTACACCGCCATCGACCGGCATGGCGCGGTGAAGGGCACGGCGCTGACCGCCTGGCGCATTCTGCGGTGCAATCCGTGGTCGCCCGGCGGTGTGGACCACGTCCCTCCCCGTAAACGACCTCGTTGGCACGAGCTGCTGCGCGACTACCTGCGTGGCGGCAAGGGCGGGCAACCCCCTGAGACCAGCCCGGCCGCAGAGACCTCGCCCAATGCTCAAGGAGCCTGATTAGTGGACACGATTGCCAGTCTCTTCAGCTTTATCACCACACCCGTCTCCTGGATCATCGTCCAGTTCCACTCGTTGTACGGGGCGCTCTTCGGCCCCGACACGGGCTGGGCCTGGGGACTGTCCATCGTGTCCCTGGTGGTGTTGATCCGTATCTGTCTGATCCCGCTCTTTGTGAAGCAGATCAAGTCGATGCGGAACATGCAGGCGCTCCAGCCGAAGATGAAGGCGATCCAGGAGCGCTACAAGAACGACCGACAGCGTCAGTCCGAAGAGATGATGAAGCTGTACAAGGACACGGGCACCAACCCGCTGTCCTCGTGTCTGCCCATCCTCGCGCAGTCGCCGTTCTTCTTCGCGCTCTACCACGTGCTGAGCAACATCGCCAACGGCAAGACGATCGGCGTGCTCAACCAGACCCTGGTGGACAGCGCGCGTGAAGCCCAGATCTTCGGCGCTCCGATCGCCGCGAAGTTCACGGACACCTCGGAGAAGGTCGCAGCGCTCAACGCCTCCCTGACCGATGTCCGCGTCATCACCGCCATCATGATCGTCCTGATGTCGGCGTCGCAGTTCTACACGCAGCGCCAGCTGATGCAGAAGAACGTCGACCTGTCGGTCAAGACGCCGTACATGCAGCAGCAGAAGATGCTGATGTACATCTTCCCGATCATCTTCGCCGTCATGGGCATCAACTTCCCGGTCGGTGTCCTCGTCTACTGGCTGACCACCAACGTGTGGACCATGGGCCAGCAGATGTACGTGATCAACCAGAACCCGACGCCGGGTTCCAAGGCGCAGGACAGCTACCTGCAGCGTCTGCTGAAGGGTGTCTCGGCCCACGGTGAGGTGCGCGGCCGCCGCAGGCGCAATATCGTCCAGGCCATCGTTGCCAAGGGCTCGGACCGCAACGACAACGAGCGCAAGTTCATCGCCGGCCTGGCCAAGGCGGGCTACGCCGCTCAGGCGGACGGCACCGTGATCAAGAGCGACACCGTCACCGCCGACGCCGATGCCGGCGCCGCCGCGCGGCGGCAGCCCAAGCGCCAGAGCAAGTCTCAGCGCCAGTCCGGTGGTGTCCAGCAGACCGGTGAGGACAAGCTGTCGCTGCAGAAGCAGGACGAGCCGCAGGACACCACGCCGAAGCCTGCGGGCAAGACTGCCCCTGGTAACGCCCGCCAAGCCAAGTCTGGACAGCGCAAGGGCCAGCAGCGGCCCAAGCACCCGTCGTCCAAGAAGTAAGAAGGAGTCCATCCGTGACGGAAGGCACCACCTCCGCCGCCGAGGGTGGCGACACCCTGACCCGCCTGGAGCAGGAAGGGGAGATCGCCGCTGACTACCTCGAGGGCCTGCTCGACATCGCCGATCTCGACGGCGACATCGACATGGACGTCGAGGCGGACCGGGCCGCGGTCTCGATCATCAGCGAAGCGAGCAGCCGGGATCTCCAGAAGCTTGTGGGCCGCGACGGCGAGGTGCTGGAGGCGCTCCAGGAGCTGACGCGACTCGCGGTGCACCGGGAGACCGGCGATCGCAGCCGACTGATGCTCGACATCGCCGGCTACCGCGCTCAGAAGCGTGCCGAGCTCGCAGAGATCGGCGCCAAGGCCGCGGACGAGGTCAAGAACAGCGGTGAGCCCGTGAAGCTGAAGCCGATGACCCCGTTCGAGCGCAAGGTTGTGCACGACGCGGTCGCGGCCGCCGGTCTGCGCAGCGAGTCCGAGGGCGAGGAGCCGCAGCGCTTCGTCGTCGTGCTCCCGGCCTGACCTTCGTCGTTCTGTCGGCCCCGTCTGTTCGCAGGCGGGGCCGAATTTTGTCAGCCTGTTAATCAGCCACCACAGCGCGGTAGTGCGGTACGGAAGGACGGTTCCGGTGACGGAGGCAGCAGAGCTTCCCCAGGCGCCAGAAGAAGCTCGGACGGTGTTCGGTGAGTTCTTCCCCGAGGCTGTCAGGTACGCGGAGCTGCTCGCGGATGCGGGAGTCAAGCGTGGTCTGATCGGCCCTCGTGAAGTGCCGCGACTGTGGGAGCGGCACCTGCTGAACTGTGCGGTGCTCTCCGAGGTGGTTCCGGAAGGCGTCACGGTGTGCGATGTCGGCTCCGGTGCCGGCCTGCCCGGGATTCCACTGGCTCTCGTTCGCCCGGATCTCAAGATCACGCTGCTTGAGCCGTTGCTGCGACGGACGAACTTCCTCCAGGAGGTCGTCGAGCTGCTGGGGCTGGACCATGTCACGGTGGTACGCGGACGGGCCGAGGAAATGCTCGACAAGCTGCCGCCCGTACATGTCGTCACGGCACGTGCGGTGGCGCCGCTGGACCGGCTGGCAGGGTGGGGCGTTCCGCTGCTGCGCCCTTACGGGGAGATGCTGGCCCTCAAGGGCGACACCGCACAGGAAGAGCTCCATGGTGCCCGTGCGGCCCTGAGCAAGCTCGGGGTCGTGGAGACCTCCGTGGTCCAGGTCGGTCAGGGGATCGTCGATCCGTTGTCCACAGTGGTGCGGGTCGAGGTCGGGGAGAGCCCTGGTGGTGTGCGGTTCGCGGCCAAGCGGGCCAAGGCCGCGAGGGCGGGGCGCACTCGCCGCCGTCGTTGATCCCGGCGCATTCCCTTGCCTGCCGGCTGTCGGCCTGCGTCCCCGTACGTACGCATTTCGGAGTGTCGTAACGATGTGACCGTGCGGCGTGTGCATCGTGTTTCACGTGAAACGTCGCTCACTGCTGCAGGGAATCATCAGCCGCGGCCGTGCGGCCGCTACGCCGCGCGACCGCAAGCCCCTCTCAAGGGTCACGGAGTTGTCCACAGAGGTGGAATTCTCCACAGAACCACCGGCCTCGCTGGTTCACGACCCCGAAAGCATGGCAGGCTCTGTTCATCGCGAGCCTGAAGTCGAGGAGAGTGAATCCTTGCGGTCCGACGCCAACATCGCGGGACCGATGACCGATCCGGTCCCTGGTCCCCGTACCGAGTCCACGGGGGAGGATGTTTCACGTGAAACACCTCCGCCGATGGATGACACTCCCATTGGTCGTGCTGCCCAACTGGCGGTGGAGGCTCTGGGTCGTGCCGGTGAGGGCCTCCCCCGACCTGAGCAGACCCGCGTCATCGTCGTCGCCAACCAGAAGGGTGGAGTGGGCAAGACCACCACAACGGTCAATCTTGCCGCTTCGCTCGCGCTGCACGGCGCGCGCGTTCTGGTGATCGACCTCGATCCCCAGGGCAATGCCTCCACGGCCTTGGGGATCGACCACCACGCCGAAGTGCCATCCATCTACGACGTCCTCGTGGAGAGCAAGCCGCTCTCTGAAGTGGTCCAGCCGGTTCCTGACGTCGAAGGCCTCTTCTGTGCCCCAGCCACCATCGATCTCGCCGGTGCGGAGATCGAGCTGGTGTCCCTGGTGGCACGGGAGAGCCGGCTGCAGAGAGCGATCCAGGCGTATGAGCAGCCGCTGGACTACATCCTCATCGACTGTCCGCCGTCGCTGGGTCTGCTGACCGTCAATGCACTCGTCGCCGGTGCCGAGGTGCTGATCCCGATCCAGTGCGAGTACTACGCGCTGGAGGGTCTCGGCCAGCTCCTGCGGAACGTCGACCTGGTGCGCGGTCACCTCAACCCCACGCTGCATGTGTCGACGATCCTGCTCACCATGTATGACGGTCGCACCAGGCTCGCCTCACAGGTCGCCGACGAGGTGCGCAGCCACTTCGGGGATGAGGTCCTGCGGACCAGCATTCCGCGGTCCGTGCGTATCTCCGAGGCGCCGAGCTACGGGCAGACGGTGCTCACATACGACCCGGGCTCCAGTGGCTCGCTGTCGTATCTTGAGGCTGCCCGTGAGATCGCTCTGCGCGGTGTCGGGGTTCACTACGAGGCCCGGCCCGCGCATGTGGCCGGCCAGAACAGTCAGCAGAGTATGCCGAAGGGGATCCAGTGAGCGAGCGACGTAGAGGTCTGGGGCGTGGGCTCGGTGCACTGATCCCAGCCGCTCCGCAGGAGAGGCCGGGGCCTTCCGAAGGGGCAGGTTCGTCCTCCTCGGGTGCGGCTCCGGTTCTGACGACGGAACGAGGCGTGGCGGCGGCGAAGCTTGCCACGCTTCCCTCGGCGCCCATGGCTCCCGAGCAGCGTGCGGCCGAACCGGACACGGAAGACTTCACCGAGCCCGTGTCGCCTGCCGGTGCGCACTTCGCCGAGGTGCCGCTGGACTCGATCACCCCGAACCCTCGCCAGCCGCGTGAGGTGTTCGACGAGGACGCGCTCGCCGAGCTGGTCACCTCCATCAAGGAGGTCGGGCTCCTCCAGCCTGTCGTTGTACGGCAACTGGCGCCTGAGCGGTACGAGCTCATCATGGGCGAGCGTCGCTGGCGTGCTTGCCGTGAGGCGGGCCTGGAGCGCATCCCGGCGATTGTGCGTGCTACGGACGACGAGAAGCTTCTGCTGGACGCCCTTCTGGAGAACCTCCACCGGGCCCAGCTGAATCCACTGGAAGAGGCGGCCGCCTACGACCAGTTGCTCAAGGACTTCAAGTGCACACATGACCAGTTGGCCGACCGCATCGGACGCTCACGTCCGCAGGTCTCCAACACGCTGCGTCTGCTGCGCCTCTCGCCTCCAGTTCAGCGCCGGGTCGCCGCGGGCGTGCTGTCCGCGGGGCATGCCAGGGCGCTGCTCTCTGTGGAGGACTCGGAGGAGCAGGACCGGCTGGCACACCGGATCGTCGCCGAGGGACTCTCGGTGCGAGCCGTCGAAGAGATCGTGACTCTGATGGGTTCGCGGCCCACGAACGCGCCCAGGGCGAAGGGCCCACGGGCGGGCGCCCGGCTGTCGCCGGCACTCACCGATCTTGCGTCGCGGCTCTCCGACCGGTTCGAGACCCGGGTGAAGGTCGACCTGGGTCAGAAGAAGGGCAAGATCGTTGTCGAGTTCGCCTCGATAGAGGATCTCGACCGCATTCTCGGCAGTCTCGCTCCGGGTGAGGGGCGAGTCATGGAGAAGGCGCTCTCCGAAGAAGGCGCGGAGGACGACGAGGCCTGAGGTCTCGCGCACTCATCAGGGCGGATCGTGTCCGGCAGACGGCGGACACGCTCCGCCCTTTGCCGTCTCACGGTAGGCGTGTCCTCGCTGGGTGGATACGATGCGTTCTGGTATGGCGCATCCACCTTGACCCATCTCAGAGGAAGGCGAGCCATGCGACCGGTGAGCCGCGGCCACCTACTTACAGCCGGCCTGAGCATTGGCGCAGTCGGCGGATTCATCGGCAGCCTGCTTCGGGAACGGAGCGCGCTGTCCGCTGCTCTTGGCGCGGCAGTCGAAGGAAGCGAGGAACAGCCTTCATGGGCCGTCGGCTCGTACCGCTCACACTGGACAACCTTTCAGACCTCCCTAAGCGCTGCCGAGCCTGTGTCTTCTGGGAGCTTGATCCAGTCAGCGGAGAAGCAGCAGTAAAGGCGGGAAGACCCGAGCTGGAGAAGGAGGCCTGGATCTCCGCCGTCCTGCTCGAGTGGGGATCGTGTGGCCGCGTCGTCTATGTCGACGAAGTCCCGGTCGGATTCGTGCTCTACGCCCCGCCCGCGTATGTACCGCGCTCCACGGCCTTTCCGACGAGCCCTGTCTCACCGGATGCCGTGCAGCTGATGACTGCCTGGATCACACCGGGGTACCAGGGGCAGGGACTGGGACGCGTCATGGTGCAGACCGTCGCCAAGGACTTGCTTCGGCGCGGCTTCAAGGCGATCGAGGCGTTCGGAGACGCCCGCTGGTCCGAGCCGGCCTGCGTCCTTCCTGCAGACCATCTCCTGGCGGTCGGCTTCAAGACGGTCCGCCCGCATCCCACGCATCCCAGGCTGCGGCTGGAACTACGCACCACGCTCTCCTGGAAGGAAGACGTGGAGCTGGCGCTGGACCGGCTTCTGGGAGCCGTACAGAAGGAACCCGCGCTTCGGCCTCTCTGATCGATCCCAGTTAACGGCGTCCAGAGACACCGAATGGGCCGACCCCAAGGGGTCGGCCCATTCATGTTTCACGTGAAACGAGGTGCTTCAGGCCTTGGCGACCTCATCGCCGATGAAGGCGTCGAGCTCGCGGACGAGCATGGCCTTCGGCTTGGCGCCGACGATGGTCTGGGCGACCTCGCCGTCCTGGTAGACGTTCAGCGTCGGGATGGACATGACGCCGTACTTGGCAGCCGTGGCGGGGTTCTCGTCGATGTTGAGCTTGACGACCTCGAGCTTGTCGCCGTGCTCCGCAGCGATGGCCTCCAGCGACGGGGCGATCTGGCGGCACGGACCGCACCACTCGGCCCAGAAGTCCACGAGCACAGGCTTGTCGCTCTTCAGGACGTCCTCTTCGAAGGTCGCGTCGGTCACTGTCTTGAGGGCCACGGTGGCCTCCTTCACTTGTGGGGTGTGGGGTGATGGGTCTGGGTGAGTCAGACGGTCGCCGCCGCGGCCTTCTCCTCGTCGGCGAGAGCCGCCAGGAAGCGCTCGGCGTCCAGAGCGGCGGAGCAGCCGGTGCCGGCCGCGGTGATGGCCTGCCGGTAGGTGTGGTCGACCACGTCACCGGCGCCGAAAACGCCCGTGAGGTTCGTGCGCGTGGACGGAGCGTCCACTTGCAGGTAACCCTCCCCGTCGAGCTCCAGCTGTCCCTTGAAGAGCTCGGTGCGCGGGTCGTGGCCGACGGCGATGAACAGGCCGGTCGCGGGCAGCTCGGAGGTTGCACCGGTCTTCGTGTTGCGCAGAGTCAGCCCGGAGAGCTTCTGGTCGCCGTGGATCTCTGCGACCTCGCTGTCCCAGGCGAACTTGATCTTCGGGTCGGCGAAGGCGCGCTCCTGCATCGCCTTGGAGGCGCGGAGGCTGTCGCGGCGGTGGACGATCGTGACGGACTTGGCGAAGCGGGAGAGGAAAGTCGCCTCTTCCATCGCGGTGTCGCCGCCGCCGACAACGGCGATGTCCTGGTCCTTGAAGAAGAAGCCGTCACAGGTGGCGCACCAGGAAACTCCGCGCCCGGAGAGGGTGTCCTCGTTCGGAAGGCCGAGCTTCCGGTGCTGGGAGCCCGTCGTGACGATCACGGCCTTGGCGTGGTGCACGGTACCGGCGGTGTCCGTGACGGTCTTGATGTCACCGGTCAGATCCACGGCGATGACATCGTCCGGGACGAGCTCGGCGCCGAAGCGCTCGGCCTGCGCCCGCATGTTGTCCATCAGGTCCGGCCCCATGATGCCGTCACGGAAACCGGGGAAGTTCTCCACCTCGGTGGTGTTCATCAGTGCACCGCCGGCGGTGACGGCGCCTTCGAACACCAGCGGCTGCAGCGACGCACGCGCGGTGTACAGCGCAGCGGTGTAGCCGGCCGGCCCGGAGCCGATGATGATCACATTACGGACGTCGCTCACGGGTTTCTTCCTCGTCTCTGCGGACTGCCTACTGCCTACTGGGGCGTCAACGTCTCTCACCCCACCCAACGGATCCTACGGGGCATGCATTCCCGTGGTGTCCGAGCGGCACGGAGGCGGTTTCAGCGGCGAGAATAGGTCCGCGTGAGCAACAGCTCGCCCTTGCCTGCCGGTGCCGTGTCGACGCAGGTGGCAGCCACGACGTAGGCCTGGACCTGAGAGGCGTCGCGGGTGTGCGGCAACACGATGAGATAGGCCCGAGTGCCGTCGTATGTTCCTTGCTCGACAGCCAGCGCCGGGTCGACGCGGCCGGTGCCTGCCTGGACACACGCCGGCACTGCAGCGTCCGACGAGCGCAGGGGGGTGTTCGGAGTGGACTCGGTTCCGACGGAGGAGTCCTTCTCCAGACGAGGGGCGGGCTTCGTTCCGCCCGGCGAGGTGTCCTTCTCCGTCGCTCGGGTACCCAGGAGCGACTGCACCTGTGCCTGAAGCGTGTCCTGCGAGAAGTCGGAGGACGCATTTGCCGCGCTGACGTCACCGGCGGTCTTCTCAGCGCTGCTGCCTCCGGTGCCCATGGACTGGAACAGCAGAACGCTCAGTCCGACGGCCGCAGTGCCGAAGGCGGCAGTCAGCACAGTGACGCGGCGACGCCTACGGGCCGAATGGCTGCGCCCTGGGCCGGTGGTCGCACGGGGACGTCCTGCGGGGCGATCGGCGGGCACGGTCTCGGGGCGCTTCGGCGAAGACGCTGTTTCACGTGAAACATCCGCCGGAGTGTCATCCGGGACAGTGGCGTTCAGCAAGGCCTCGGCGGCCAGCGCCGCGTCGATGCGGCCGGCGATGTCGGCCGGCATCCGCTGAGGGCCGGGCAGGGTGCCGAGCAGACCCCGGATTTCCTCCAGCGAGGCACGGACATCGGCGCACAGCTCGCAGCCGTCGAGATGCCGCCTCACGGCCGCCTGTCGAGTGGGTGAGAGGAGTCCCTCGGTGAGATCAGCGATCTCGGAAACGTCCGGGTGCTGAGCCGTGCCGGTCGTGGAGGTCACGCGCGCCCACCTCCGCCCTTCACAGCAGCAGGATCACTCGGTCCTGCATCCTTTAGTCCCGTCGCCGGTGGGACGGATGTCCCTGGCGTCCGGTTCCTTCCCCTCGCGAGGCCTCCGTTATCCCTGGTGTCACCGCGCTTCCCGGTGTCTCCGCGCAGATGTGTGAGCAGCGGAAGCAATCGGGCCCGGCCACGTGCGCAGCGGCTCTTCACGGTTCCCGTGGGGATGTCGAGCACACGAGCAGCCTCGGCCACCGGATAGCCCTGCATATCGACCAGCACCAGGGCCGCCCGTTGATCGGCGGGCAATGTCGCCAGTGCGGCCAGAAGCTCTCGGTGGAGGTCCTGGCGCTCCGCGGGCGCCTCGGCGGATTCATGGGGCTCGAGGAGTTGCTCCAGCCGCTCGGTGTCGTCGACGGGTGAGGTCTTGCGGGAAGCCGCCTTGCGGGCACGGTCGAGACAGGCATTGACCGTGATGCGGTGGAGCCAGGTCGTCACGGCGGACTGGCCCCGGAAGGTGTGGGCGGCCCGGAAAGCAGAGACCAGTGCGTCCTGCACCGCGTCCGCGGCCTCCTCCCGGTCCCCCAGCGTGCGCAGCGCCACGGCCCAGAGCCGATCGCGGTGGCGCCGCACGAGCTCACCGAAGGCATCCGGGTCCCCGGCGACATGGCGATCCAGGAGTTCCTGGTCGCTCGCGTCGCCAAGTGTGGCGTTGTCCAACGGTGAGCCCCCTCCCCACTTCTCGCTGATGTCAGCCGGTGAACTTCACGTCCGTGATGCCCTGCTTGTAGCCCTCGGAGCTGAAGTCGTCCTGCGGTGCGTGCGGTACGGCGGTCATCCACAGCAGGACGTACCGGCTCTTCACCGGCTCCTTGGCCGTGAGCTTCAGTGCTGTGCCGCTGGTCTGACCAGTGGTGATCTTCTTCATGGAATCGACAGGACCGGACGGTGCCAGCGAATCCACCGCGTAGAGCGTGACGGTGGTGTGGTCGCCTCCATAGCGGAGCCCTATCGAAGCAGCGGTGACGTCCCGCTCGCCACCGAGGTCGTAGACGATTCCGACGCCCTGCTTGTACGGGGCGAGCTCGGGTCCCTCGAAGTACTTCTTGGTGCGCCAGTACGAGGAGCCGTCGTTGTCGTGGGTATTGCCGACGTTCTCCGGGCTCTGCGGCTTGCCGTCCGGGGCGTACTCCTGAGCCCCCTGGACGGTCAGAGGCAGCGGTGCCTTCGACTTGTCGTCCTGGTCCTCGTCCGTCGTCCGGCTGTTCCCGGGATCAACAGCGGGCGGGTCACGGTCGAGGAGCTTGTCGGCGATCTGCCAGCTGCCGAGCCCCAGCGCGGCGATGAGGAGAGCGGACACCGTCCATTTGAGGAGCCTCCCGGTGCGGCTCTCCAGCGGCGCCGGCGGGGACGCCACGGGCTGGGTGGCGGGCCCGCCGGGGTGAGCCGAGGGGCGGCCGTAGGTCCCCTGCTGGTACGTGGTGCGCTGATACTCCGGCGGAGCGGTGAAAGCCGGCTCCGGCGGTCGGATCCGGGGCATGGCCGCGACTGCCTTGGCCAGCTCGTCCGGGGTGGTGCAGGGAAGTTCCTGCCGGGATGCCGTGGCCCCGTCGTTGACCAGGGCGCGCATGGCGAGCTCGGACAGCCCGCGGTGGACTCCTGCCCGCACCTGGTCGGGGGCGATGAGTCCGACGCCCTTGGGGAGTCCGGAGAGGCCGTACGCGTCGTTCTCGTACGGCCAGCGGTGAGTCAGCGCGGCGTACAGCAGGGCGCCGATCGCCTCGGTGTCCGTGCGCTGTGGACGGTCGGCACTGATGCCCCGCAGTGCGGCGTTCACTGCGAGCCCGCGGATCCGGTACTGCCCGGTGGAGCTGCGGAGCACGGAGCTCGGCGTGAGCCGCAGATGGGCGAGGCCTTCCCGATGCGCCGCGGCCATGGCCTGGGAGATCTGGCTGACGAGCTGGTAGGCGTCGTGAGCCTCCATCGGCCCTGCGGCGAGCAGTGCCGTGAGTTCGGTGGCGTCCGGCAGCCACTCGTGGACGACGTAGACGAATTCGTCCTCCTCGACGGCGTCCAGGACCTGCACGAAGCGGGGGTCGCCGAGGAGAGCCGCGGATCGGGCCGCGGCGAGTACGGATCGTGCTCTGGGATGGTCGCCGGGCAGGATATGAACGCCGACCGCCCGGCGCAGTTTCTCGTCGACAGCACGCCAACTGCTGAACCCGTCCAAACGGGTGACGCACTCCTCGAGTCGGTAGCGTCTGGCGAGCTTGTGCCCGCTGTGCAGTTCGGGCGTGATGATGGTGGGCTGCTCACGGCTCTTCCGTTCGCCGCCCTTGTCCTGAGCGTTCTTCTCCGCCGTGTCGTCGTCGGCTTGCGCCACCCCGTCGGTCGCGGCCTTGTCCGCCTCGGCGGCCAGCGGGTCATCGCCGCTGTTGTCGGCCACGTCGACGGCAGCCGTGCTACGTTCCGCCACCGTCGTTCCCTGCCTCCCCATCCGTTGCGCCATATCCAACAGCCATGCCAATTGTGCCCACAGTCCGCTGCTATGCACGACACACGGTGGCGGACGATGGTTGTGCGGGGCCGGGCGTCTCTAGCGTCCGAGCCGGCCGCGCACCATGCCGACCAGGGCGTTGAGTTCCTCGATTCTCATCTTCCTCGCCGCGACGAAGAAGACTCCGAGCAGTACCACCCCGCCCGCCAGAAGCGCGACGAGTGAACCGAGTGCGCCCTCGCCGAGGGTCTTCAGCAAGAAGTAGCCCACCGCACCGCCCGCCACGGCCGCCGGGACGGACGCGAGGCACAGCCGGGCGTAGGTGCGGATCACATGGGAGCCGTCGAGATCCCCGCCCAGCCGGTTCCGCAGCCTGCGCCAGGCGACGCCGACGCCGACGGCGTAGGCGAGGCCGTACGAGGCGGCCATGCCGACCACTGCCCACTGGGCGGGCAGGAGGACGTAGCAGGCGGCTGAGGCGGCGGCATTCACGGCGGCCACGATGACCGTGTTGTAGAACGGCGTACGCGTGTCCTCGTAGGCGTAGAAGCCACGGAGGACGACGTACTGCACCGAGTAGGGGATCAGGCCGAGGCCGAACGCCATGAGGATGAAGCCCATGGACCGGGCGGCCTCGGTGCCGGCGGACGCGTACAGCAGGGTGCACATCGGCACGCCCAGCGCCAGGAAGGTGAAGGCGACCGGGACGATCGCGACCGCTGAGTTGCGAAGTCCCTGGGAGATGTCGTCGCGGACCGCTCCGGGGTCGTCGTCGTGTGCGGCACGGGAGATGCGCGGCAGCAGAGCGGCCATGACCGACACCGTGATGATGGCCTGCGGCATGCCCCAGATGAGCTGTGCGTTGGAGTACGCGAGGAAGCCGGCCCCGTCCTTGCCCGACGCCGCACCGGCGGCGGTCGAGAGCTGGGTGACCACGATCACGCCGGCCTGGTTGGCCAGTACGAACAGCACGGTCCACTTGGCGAGCCTGACGGTCTTGCCGAGCCCTTGGCCCTTCCAGTCGAAACGGGGGCGGAATCGGAAGCCCGTCTCACGGAGGTAGGGGATCATCGCCAGGGCCTGGACGACCAGGCCCAGCAACGTACCGATGGCCAGCAGCCGCACGCCCTCCGGCGGGATGGTCTGCACGGTCATCTGGGAGTCCGCGGAGGTGCCGTAGACCCAGATGAAGAGCCCGAAGGTGAAGATGATGACGATGTTGTTGAGGACCGGGGTCCACATCATCGCGCCGAACTTGCCGCGGGCGTTGAGGATCTGGCCCATGACCACATGCACGCCCATGAAGAAGATCGTGGGAAGGCAGTAGCGGGCGAAGGTGACGGCGACGTTGTTCGCCGACGGGTTGTCGGCGATCGTCGGTGACATCGCCTCGATCAGCAGGGGTGCCCCGAAGACGGCGAGGACGACGATCGCGCCGAGCGCGACCATGACGAGGGTCAGCAGCCGGTTGGCATAGGCCTCGCCGCCGTCCTCGTCGTTCTTCATGGCGCGGACGAGCTGCGGTACGAAGACCGAGTTCAGGCCGCCGCCCACCGTGAGGATGTAGATCATCGTCGGCAGGGTGAGGGCGATGGTGTAGGCGTCACCGAGCAGGGCGGCACCGAGCGCACCGGTGATCACCAGGCTGCGGACGAAGCCGGTGAGACGCGACACCAGCGTTCCGGCGGCCATTATGGCGCTGGACTTCAGCAGCCCCGAAGCCCGGCCGCCCGCCTTCTTGGGCGCACTCGCGGGCGCGGGTGCGGGCGACGGTGCGGGTACCCGTGCCGACGCCGGATCGGGCTCCGGCGCCGACCCCGTCACGGGCCGCCCCGGGGCCTGCTGGTCCCGGTAGAGGTGGGCGAACGCGTCCGGCTCCGGATTGTCGTCGCCTGCCCTGGTCATCAGATCGTCGACACCGGTGAACTGCACCGTCCCGGCGTCGTCCCCGTACGGCAGACGGCGCGAGGGACCGTCCGGCTCGGGAGGCGGGGTCTGGGCCCAGATCCGGGGGTCCGGGGCGTGCTGCTGGACGGGCGGCTGCTGATAGAGCGGCTGTGGCCGCTGGTAGCTGCCCGGCGGCGGCGGAGGATGCGCGGCACGGTCGTAGAGCGCCTCCGACACCGGATCCTGCGCAGAGAGGTCCTGCGACCGGTAGGGATCGTGGTCGAAGGCGTCCTGCATGTACGGGTCAGCGGCAGCCTCGGGCAGTGGAGCCCGCACCTGGCCGGCGGCCGGTGGCTCCGTCTGCTGTGGGCGGTGCGAGGGGTACGGAGCGCCCGGGGAGGGCGCGGTGTCGTCCGCGCCCTGCCCTCGGTCACCGTCGTACGGCGCGTTCATGGTTACCCCACCTCATCGTCCGGCCGGCCGGCCACGACATCGCTCAACGGTCCACTTTCTCACCAGCACCCGACGGCTCGGCGCTTTCCGGTCCGGTGTCCGGTGTCGGGTCACTCGGCTGCTCCGGAGCATCTTGCACCAGACTGTCGTCGCTCTCATCAGCCGCTTCATCGCCCGCGGCCGCCATGCGGGCCGCCGCGCGCTTGCGCTGGGTATACATCCTGATGCCTGCGAGGACGAGCAGCAGTACGCCCCCGGCAATGACAAGCATCACGGTCGGGGTGATCTCGGAAGCCTTGACCGTGAAGGTCATCGGGCCGCCGTAGAGCTTGCCGTCCTCCGTGTAGAGCTGCGCCGTCACCTGGACCGGACCGTTGGCATTGGCCGCGGCCGAGAACTTCACCGACTGGCTGTGCCCACCGGCGATCTTGATCGGCTGTTCCGCGATCACACTGCCGTCGTCCAGCTTGAGGCGAGTGGGGTTCGAGGACTTCAGCCGGAGGACGAGATTGTCGACCTCCTGGACCAGCTTGTTCTGCACCGTGACCGGGATCGTGGCACTGCGGCCCGACAGGGTCAGGGCCGACTTCTGGATCAGCCGAACTTCGGTGGTGAGGCCTTCCAGATAACTCTGCACACCGTCGCGGTACCGGGCGGCCGGAGCCGCCTTGCCGCGCCAGGACGTGGACATCTCCCGGTTGATCGCATTGCCGAACGGCGTCACGACCCGGTCCGGGGACGTGAGGATGACCTTGAAGTTGTCGAGGGACTCCTGAGTGGACTTGATGTCCTCGAAGGTCCCCACGGGCAGCTCGCGGGCCCTGAGCTTCTTCGGGTACTGGGCGGAAGACGGCACCCGGGTCGTGGCGTCGGGGTCGGGCTTGGCCGACGCGGCCGCGATCAGGTCCAGCGGCTGGGTCCAGCGCTGGCCGGAGAGCCCGTCCAGTGCCTTCGCCATCGACTGGGCCTGGCCCGCCGTCGGCATCCGCTGGGGAGCGACCACGATGCTGCGCTGCGCGTCCGGTGCCTGAAGCGTGAGGGCCAGCGACTGGGCCAGGAACTTCTGGACCGCGAGCGTCGAGGTGCCCGCCTTGCTCATGTCCCCGTAGAAGGCCGTGGAGAGCCGGTCGTCCGCGACGACAGCCGTCGTACCGCCGCCGATCGGGCGCGCGGCGGACGGCGTGTACGAGACGGCTCCGGTCTCCCGGAGACTGTCGCTACGAGCGATGATCTTGTGAGCGCCGGCGGAGGTGGCCACATCGACGATCGACGGGTCGATCGCGCCGTCCACGGGCCAGGCGAAGTCGACGGACGGCGTCACATGAAGGATGGTCTCTACCGTCGTCTCGGCCACCGCCGTAGCGGGCTGCAGATGGCTGAGGGAGCCGGAGACGTCCTTGCCGCGGTGTGCGAGCGAGGCCAGATCGGGGTCCGCGAACGGCAGGGCGACGACCTTACGGTCCTGGACGGCCTTCTCGAGAGTGCTCAGCCACTTCTTGGCCACGGCCTGGTTCCGGCCCGGTGTCGTGCCGCCCTGGTCGTTCCTGATCCGGTAGTTCCGGCTCATCGCGTCGACCGTGGCGAGCAGGTCCGGGTCGATGACCCAGGTCACGGGCAGCTGACTGCCGAGGGCGACGAGCTGCTCCAGCCGACCGCCCGGTGCGAGCTCCGCGGCGAGGGCGTCGTCCTCGAAGACCGGTGTCTGCTGCTCGTCCGAGCCGGTCTCCGCGGACAGATGCGTCGTGGAGATCAGCGGCCAGAGGAAGGTGAGCTGGGTCTTCTTGCCGGCCGCTTCCGGCTGCCACGGCAGGAACGTGCGCTCGATGCCCAGTACCCGGTCGTACGGCTTGCTCGCGGTCTCCCCGGAGAGGGACACCCCGAGCTGGTAGACGCCTGCCTTGTCGAGATCGAGCTTGTTGACCGGGACGGTCAGGGTGAAGTCCGTGCTGATGCCGGACGCCAGCCGGTCGATCTTGACGCTGTACGGGTCGCCGAGCTCCTCGGGGTCACTCCCCGGCGTATGGCCGGTGCGTTTGGCGGCCTCGTCGATCTCCGGGCGTCCCGACAGTCGCGGCCCGACCCGCAGATCGACCTCTGCGTCCGTGACGGCTTCCTTGCCCTTGTTCGTCACGGTGCCCGAGATGGTGAGCGTGTCGTCTTTCACAGGGGCGCTGGGCGACAGGCCGTTCAGCGACACGTCGACGGTGCGGGAGCCGTCGGCGGCCGCCGCGGCATGCGCGGGCTGCGCCGCCGGTACAAAGAGGAGACCGGCGAGCAATGGCGTTCCCGCAAGGAGGGCGGCTGTGCGCCGCAGCCACCGGCGGGCAGGAGAATGACCCATCCCCTGAAATTGTGCCGCCTCGGCCACGTGCTCGTCCGTCCCTCGTCGTCTGTTGCCGTTGGTGGGTGTCGCTAGGTGTGTCCCCGCATGGTAACGAGGCGCGCTGTGACGAAGTGCTGGGGACTGCTCCACATGATCGGAAGCACGGCGAGGATCCGGGGAAAACGGGGAAGCTCCGGTCCCTGCGGCCACGTACCCTTTTCTGTTGTGCCGAACGCCAACGAAGACAACCTCACCGAACTGAGCCAGGTGCAGCGCCGCGCCGTGAGCGAGCTGCTGCGCGTGTCCCCGGTCGCCGACGATCTCGCTCGCCGATTCCAGCAGGCCGGGTTCAGCCTCGCGCTGGTCGGGGGCTCGGTAAGGGACGCATTGCTCGGTCGGCTCGGTAATGATCTCGATTTCACCACCGATGCCCGCCCCGAGGACGTTCTGAAGATCGTCCGGCCGTGGGCTGATTCCGTATGGGACGTCGGGATCGCGTTCGGTACGGTCGGCTGCCAGAAGGACGGCCGCGTCGGAGACGCTGTTCAGCGCTTTGAGATCGAGATCACGACGTATCGGTCCGAGGCCTATGACCGGACTTCTCGCAAGCCCGAGGTGTCCTACGGCGACTCGATCGAGGAAGACCTCGTCCGCCGTGACTTCACCGTGAACGCGATGGCTGTCGCGCTGCCGGAGAAGGAGTTCATCGACCCGCACGGAGGCCTCGAGGACCTTGCGGCACGGGTGCTGCGTACTCCTGGCACTCCTGAGGACTCGTTCTCCGACGATCCGCTGCGCATGCTGCGGGCTGCGCGTTTCGCCGCTCAGCTCGACTTCGAGGTCGCTCCTGAGGTCATCGGCGCGATGAAGGACATGGCCGACCGGATCGAGATCGTGTCGGCGGAGCGGATCCGTGACGAGTTCAACAAGCTGATCCTCTCCCCGCATCCGCGGAAGGGGCTGGCCCTGCTCGTCGACACCGGTCTTGCCGCACATTTCGTCCCCGAACTGCCGGCGCTCCGTCTGGAGAGCGATGAGCATCACCGGCACAAGGATGTGTACGAGCACTCACTGACCGTGCTGGAGCAGGCCATGGATCTGGAGGAGAACGGGCCGGACCTCGTACTGCGTCTCGCTGCACTCCTCCATGACATCGGCAAGCCGAGGACGAGGCGTTTCGAGACGGATGGCCGTGTCTCGTTCCATCATCACGAGGTGGTGGGCGCCAAGATGACCAAGAAGCGGCTGACGGCGCTCAAGTACTCGAATGACATGGTCAAGGACATCGCGCGGCTCGTGGAACTGCATCTGCGCTTCCATGGCTACGGGACCGGCGAGTGGACCGATTCCGCCGTCCGGCGCTATGTGCGGGACGCGGGCCCTCTGTTGGAACGGCTGCACAAGCTGACTCGCTCGGACTGCACCACCCGCAACAAGCGGAAGGCGAGTGCCTTGTCGCGCGCCTACGACGGTCTCGAGGAACGCATCGCCCAGCTCAAGGAGCAGGAGGAGCTGGACTCGATCCGCCCGGACCTGGACGGAAACCAGATCATGGAGATCCTGGGGGTGGGTCCTGGTCCGGTGGTCGGCAAGGCGTACGGATTCCTGCTGGAGCTGCGCCTGGAGAACGGTCCGATGGGTCACGACGACGCAGCCTCTGCCCTCAAGGAGTGGTGGGCGGCTCAGGGCTGAATCGAGAAACGGGGTCATGTTTCACGTGAAACATGACCCCGTTCCCATGAGCGGTGACGATGAATGTGCGGCGATGTTTCACGTGAAACATCGCCGACGTCAGGGGCTGACTCCCCTGCGCCGCCAATGGAGAAGGGCCGAAGCGGCGAGCCCGTACAGCACGGCGATCATGAGGACCAGCGGAGCGGAGCGTCCGTCCGCGGGCAGCATCAGTGCGGTGACGCCTGCGGCGCCGACGAAGGCGACGTTGAAGAGCATGTCGTACAGGGAGAACACCCGGCCCCGGAACGCGTCGTCAATGGATGTCTGCACGACCGTGTCCGTGGTGATCTTGGCTCCCTGTGTGATGAAGCCCAGGATGAACGCGGCGATGAGGATCGGAACCGCGGCGAAGGACAGCCCCAGGACGGGTTCGAGAACGGCTGCCACTCCGGCGCAGGTGGCCATCCAGCCGTACTGGCCGAGCCTTCCGACCGCCCAGGGAGTGACGACGGCCGCGGCGAAGAACCCCGCCCCGGATACGCCCACCGCCAGACCGAGGAGCCTCAGGCCTTCCGCCTCCGTGTCCGACCAGGCGTACCGGCAGAGCATCAGGACCATCACCGTCAGCCCGCCGTAGCAGAAGCGCAGCATCGTCATCGCGCCAAGTGCCTGGATGGCGGTGCGCCGTTCTGTCAGATGGCGCAGTCCATCCACGAGCCCGTGAGCCGTCGAGGCCAGTGCCGCGATCAGCCGTGGCTGCACCAGCTCCGGATCGGGGCCGAGCAGCTCCCGCCCCATGCTGAGCGAGGACAGAGCGGCACACAGATAGAGCGTGGCACCCAGCAGGACCACCACTGCATCCGAATCCGGGCCGACCAGTCGTACGGCGAAGGCGAGTCCGCCTCCCGCCGTGGCGGCGAGCGTGCCCGCCGTCGGGGAGAGGGAGTTGGCCATGACGAGCCGCTCATCGTCGACGACGCGAGGAAGCGCGGCGGAGAGGCCCGCGAGGATGAAGCGATTGACGGCCATGACGCACAACGCGGAGGCGTAGAAGAGCCAGTCCGGTGCCGAGCCGAGGATCAGTACGGCGGTGCCACAGGCGAGAACGGCCCGCAGTAGATTCCCGTAGAGGAAGACCTGGCGGCGTCGCCAGCGGTCCAGGAGGACGCCGGCAAAAGGGCCGATGAGTGAGTAGGGCAGAAGCAGCACCGCCATCGCGGCGGCGATCGCGCCGGGGGAGGTCTGGTTCTCCGGGGAGAAGACGACGTACGTGGCAAGTGCGACCTGGTACACCCCGTCCGCCGACTGTGAGAGCAGCCGTACGGTGAGCAGGCGGCGGAAGTTCGTCAGGCGCAGGAGTACGCGCAGATCACGTACGACAGGCATGTGCGCAAGCGTCACACACGATGAGGGTCCCCGGGCAGATGCCACGGGGACCCTCATCAGTCAGGAGCGCGCGGAACGCGCTGCCCTGTGCCGAGTCAGCGCTCGACCTCGCCCTTGATGAACTTCTCGACGTTCTCGCGGGCCTCGTCGTCGAAGTACTGGACCGGCGGGGACTTCATGAAGTAGGAGGACGCGGAGAGGATCGGGCCGCCGATGCCGCGGTCCTTGGCGATCTTCGCGGCGCGCACCGCGTCGATGATGACACCCGCGGAGTTCGGGGAGTCCCAGACCTCGAGCTTGTACTCCAGGTTCAGCGGGACGTCACCGAAGGCGCGGCCCTCCAGGCGGACGTACGCCCACTTGCGGTCGTCCAGCCAAGCCACGTAGTCGGACGGGCCGATGTGGACGTTCTTCTCGCCGAGCTCCCGGTCGGGGATCTGGGAGGTGACGGCCTGCGTCTTGGAGATCTTCTTGGACTCCAGGCGCTCGCGCTCGAGCATGTTCTTGAAGTCCATGTTGCCGCCGACGTTCAGCTGCATCGTACGGTCCAGGATGACGCCCCGGTCCTCGAACAGCTTGGCCATCACACGGTGCGTGATGGTGGCGCCGACCTGCGACTTGATGTCGTCACCGACGATCGGGACACCGGCCTCCGTGAACTTGTCGGCCCACTCCTTGGTGCCGGCGATGAACACCGGAAGGGCGTTGACGAAGGCGACCTTGGCGTCGATGGCGCACTGCGCGTAGAACTTCGCGGCGGCCTCGGAGCCCACCGGCAGGTAGCAGACGAGGACGTCGACCTGCTTGTCCTTGAGGGTCTGGACGATGTCGACCGGAGCCTCGGCGGACTCCTCGATGGTCTCGCGGTAGTACTTACCGAGGCCGTCGAGGGTGTGGCCCCGCTGGACCTTCACGTCCGTGGACGGCACGTCGCAGATCTTGATGGTGTTGTTCTCGCTGGCACCGATGGCGTCCGCGAGGTCGAGGCCGACCTTCTTCGCGTCCACATCGAAGGCGGCGACGAACTCGACGTCACGGACGTGGTAGTCGCCGAACTGGACGTGCATCAGACCCGGCACCTTGGCGGCCGGGTCGGCGTCCTTGTAGTACTCGACGCCCTGCACCAGCGAGGCGGCGCAGTTGCCCACGCCGACGATGGCTACGCGAACCGAACCCATTCCGGTTGCTCCCTGTGTGTTCTCGAGACCCTGCATGGACGCGGAGCCTCAGTTGGTGGTGTCTTCGGACGGATCCGGCGGATTGGGGCGCCCGGAAGCGCTCCCCTCGGGGGGCACTGCGCCCCGGTGCCGGGGCAGGCCGCCCGTCTCTCCAGATGTGTTGTCCTGCCGAGCGGCTTCCCCGGGTGCGGAGGATCGTCGCTGATCCCGCCCCGCCCGCTCGCTCTCGATGAGCTCGTTCAGCCAGCGCACCTCGCGCTCCACGGACTCCATTCCGTGCCGCTGCAGCTCAAGCGTGTAGTCGTCGAGGCGCTCACGTGTCCGGGCGAGGGAGGCGCGCATTTTCTCCAGGCGCTCCTCCAGCCGGCTGCGCCGGCCTTCCAGCACCCGCATCCGCACCTCGCGCTCCGTCTGTCCGAAGAAGGCGAAGCGGGCCGCGAAGTGCTCGTCCTCCCAGGTGTCGGGGCCGGTGTGGGACAGGAGCTCCTCGAAGTGCTCCTTACCTTCCGCCGTCAACCGGTACACGATCTTGGCCCGGCGCCCCGCGAGCGAGGCGGCAAGAGCGTCCTCGGGAGCGCTGCCCGGCTCCTCGATCAACCAGCCGTTGGCGACCAGCGTCTTGAGGCAGGGGTAGAGGGTCCCGTAACTGAAGGCTCGGAAGATCCCCAACGAGGTATTGAGCCGCTTGCGCAGCTCGTAGCCGTGCATCGGGGCCTCACGGAGCAGGCCGAGAACGGCGAACTCGAGGATGCCGGAACGCCGGCTCATCGGTTGCCTCCTCTGCCTTCTCTGACTCTTATGCCGTGCTGATGTATCGACTCGATACATCCAGACGATAGAACGACACTTCTGCCGCGACAAGGGGAGTCATAGTGACCGGCGTCACATCGCCAATTCGCAGTAATCAAGTTGCCTGATTTGGGGTGAATTCTTCCCCTGGGTGGTTTTTGGCCGTGCGTAGTCTGTGCGGCATGCAGACCACCGGGAACCGTGTGACACCAGGGAGCGTCCTCGTCCTGGATGCATCACGGATGAGCCCTTCGCGGGGCTGGTCCGTATTCATTTCGGGGGGACCGGATCTCAGCTGCCGCTTCCAGGCGTTCGCGCCTGCCCGAGGAGTAGTCGTTCGATGAGCGAGCACCGTCGCAAACCGCCGCAGCCCCAGGGCGGCGGACGTGCCGCGGCCCGACGCGCCGCCCAGCAGCCTTCACCTGGCCGCCGTGGCGCCCGGGGCGCAAGCACCGGCTCTCCCTCCGCCGCGTACGGGGAGGAGCGAGAGTATGGAGGTCGGGCCGAGGCCCGGCGAGCCGCCCAGCGTGGCGGTGGTCGTAGAAGGGCCGCCGAAGGAGCCGGCGCGGGCCATGGCGGCCACGGCGGCCACGGTGGTGGCCGGCGCGGTGGCGGCGGACCTGGAGGTCCGGGCCGCGGCCGGGGTGGCAACCCCGGCAAGAAGCGCCTGATCGACTATCCCCGGCACGACAAGTACGGGTGGCGGCGCTGGGTGCCGTCCTGGAAACTCGCGACCGGGCTGTGTCTCGCCTTCCTCGGCAGTCTCATGACCGCAGGGACCATCGCGTACGCGATGGTGGGGATCCCGGAGCAGGACAAGGCGGCCGCGGCCCAGAACAACGTCTACTACTACGAGGACGGGTCCCAGCTGGCCGCCACCGGTGGTGAGGTCAACCGTCAGATCATCTCGATCGGCAGCATCCCCGCCGACATGCAGAACGCGGTGATCTCGGCCGAGAACAAGACCTTCCAGAACGACAAGGGCATCGACCCGATGGGCATCGGCCGGGCCCTCTTCAACATGGCCATGGGCGAGCAGACCCAGGGCGGCTCGACCATCACGCAGCAGTACGTGAAGAACGCCATGCTGGGCGACCAGTCCCAGACCTTGAGCCGTAAGTTCAAGGAACTGTTCATCTCCATGAAGGTCGGCACGGAGATGGAGAAGCCCGAGATCATGGAGGGCTACCTCAACACCTCCTACTACGGGCGGGGCGCCTACGGGATCCAGGCCGCGGCCCGTACGTACTACGGAGTGGACGCGAAGAAGCTCAGCGCCAGCCAGTGCGCGTTCCTCGCCTCGCTCCTCAAGGGTGCGACGTACTACGACCCGGCCGGTGCGGCGGACATCGACCCCAAGGCCAACGCCACGGCCAACACGGAGCGCGCCACCAAGCGCTGGAAGTGGATCCTCGGCGAGATGCTCAAGGACGGCCACCTCGACGCCGCGGAGCACGCGGAGGCCGTCAAGAACTTCCCGATGCCCCTCAAGCCGAAGAAGAACGCGCAGCTCGGCGGCCAGACGGGTTACCTGGTCGACCTCGCCAAGGCCTACTTCATCTCCAACAACGACGGGGGCGTCACCGCCGAGGAGCTTGCCAAGGGCGGCTACGAGATCCACACGACCTTCAACAAGGCCAAGATCAAGCAGCTCGAGGATGCGGTCAAGAAGGTCCGCAAGGAGAACATCGACCCGAAGAAGCGCCCGGAGGAGGACACCCACGTCCAGTTCGGCGGCGCCTCGGTGGAGCCGAAGACGGGGAAGATCGTCGCCATCTACGGCGGCGAGGACGCGACCAAGCACTTCACCAACAACGCGAACCAGACCGGTGCCCAGGTCGGATCGACCTTCAAGCCCTTCGTCCTGGCCGCCGCGATGGAGACCGGTGTCCGGGATCCGTCACTGGGACCGGACCAGGGGCCGGACAGCCGCACCCGCGTGGATCCCAACAAGAGCAAGTACAACGGCGCCAACAAGCTCAAGATCAAGGACTACGACGGAACCACCTGGCGGAACGAGAAGGGCGAGGAGTGGCTCCAGACCAATGACGGTGGGGTGTCGTACAAGGACATCACGCTGCGCGAGGCCATGGTGGAGTCGGCCAACTCGCCCTTCGCCCAGCTGGGCATGGACGTCGGCATCGCGAACGTGCGGACGGCGGCGATGAGGGCCGGCCTGTTGAAGGACAGTCTGGTCGAGGCCGAC
Organism: Streptomyces sp. NPDC091376; assembly: GCF_044757085.1. Lineage (NCBI taxonomy): Bacteria > Bacillati > Actinomycetota > Actinomycetes > Kitasatosporales > Streptomycetaceae > Streptomyces > Streptomyces sp. NPDC091376. The sequence continues at coordinate 525,071 of NZ_JBIVUF010000002.1, forward strand.
GTCCCGTCGTTCTCGCTCGGTATCTCCGACCCCAGCGCCATCCGCATGGCGGGGGCGTACGGGACGTTCGCCGCGGAAGGCAAGCAGAACGATCCCTACTCCGTCATCAAGGTCGAGAAGGGGGGGAAGGTCATCTATGAGCACGAAGCCGCCACGGAGCAGGCCTTCTCGTCCGCCATCGCGAGCAATGTGACGGACGTGCTGGTGGATGTCGTTGAGGACGGCACCGGCAAGAACGCCAGGCTGCCCGGCCGCAAGGTCGCGGGCAAGACCGGTACCACCGACGGCAACAAGTCCGCCTGGTTCGTGGGCTACACGCCGCAGCTGTCGACCGCCATCGACATGTACCGCCTGGACGACGACGAGGGGAACAAGGACCGCAAGTTCCTGGAGATGTTCGGGACGGGTGGTCAGGAAAAGATCCACGGTGCGTCGTTCCCGTCGGAGATCTTCAAGGCCTACATGACGGCGGCACTCGAGGGCGAGGAAGCGGTTCCGTTCCCCGAGCCCGAGCCCTTGGACGCCGGGACGGTCTTCGGAGGCGGTCTGGCCACCCCGGCCCCCACGCCCTCCGACACGCCCTCTCCGACGCCGTCCCAGACGCCGTCCCAGACGCCGTCGCCGACCCCGTCCCAGTCGCCCGATCCCAGCCAGTCCTGTGACCGGTTCGACTGGACCTGTGACCCGACGGCCGGCCAGGACGTCGGCGGCGCCAATGCCGGCACCGACGCGGGCACCACCGACGGAGGGGCCACGGACGGCGGCGCCACCAACAGTCCGTCACCATCCGCGGGAGCCAACGGCACCCAAGGCAACGGCAACGACGGCGGCGGCTGGCTGGGAGGCGCCGACAGCTGACGGCTCCCCTCCTGGCAGGCCGTGACGAGGGCCGCGGTACCGGAAGACGATTCCGGCGCCGCGGCCCTCGTCGTTGTCCACAGGCCGTTGTCCACAGGACGCACGCGTCCACAGCCGCGTACGGCAGGATGTGGTCCATGCCGAGCCCAGAGAAGACGATCGTGCAGCAGGACCAGCCGCTGGTGAGTCCCACTCAGCGGGACGAGGTCGCGGCGGCCGGCAGCGAGCTGATCGGCGGCCCCATGGGCCGCTGGGCGTGGGTCGGCAGCAGCTGGCTCACGCCGGTGCGGGTGATCTCCCTGGTGGCGATCGGGATGTTCGCGCTCGGCATGGTGCAGAAGATCCCCTGCTACGACTGGGCCTGGTTCCGTGGCACCAGTTCGCAGTACACCCACGCCTGCTATTCCGACATTCCGCATCTGTTCCTGGGACGGGGCTTCGCCGACGGTCTGGTGCCGTACTTCGACCGGCTGAGCGGCGACATGGAGTACCTCGAGTACCCCGTGCTGACCGGGCTGTTCATGCAGGTGGCGGCCTGGTTGACACCGGGTGACGGCTCGATCCAGCACCGTGAGCAGATCTACTGGATGGTCAACGCGGGCATGCTGATGATCTGCACCGCGATCATCGCCGTCTGTGTCGCGCGGACGCATCGCCGCAGGCCCTGGGACGCGCTGCTGGTGGCCCTCGCGCCCGCGTTCGCCCTCACCGCCACGATCAACTGGGATCTGCTGGCGATCGCCCTCACAGCGGCGGCCATGCTGATGTGGTCGCGTGGGCGCGCTCTCGCCTTCGGCATCCTCATCGGGCTTGCCACGGCCGCCAAGCTGTATCCGGTGCTGCTGCTCGGACCACTGCTGGTGCTGTGCTGGCGGGCGGGCAGGTACCGAGAGTACGGGGCGGCCTTCCTGGGTGCGGCGGCCTCCTGGCTGATCGTGAACCTGCCGGTGATGCTGCTGGCGCCCGAGGGATGGAAGAAGTTCTACACCTTCAGCCAGGAGCGGCAGGTCGACTTCGGTTCGTTCTGGCTGATCATCACGCAGCGCACGGGCGAGTCGATCGACGTCGACACGGTCAACACCTACGCGACGCTGCTGATGCTCCTCTCGTGCGCCGGCATCGCGGCGCTCGCCCTGACCGCGCCACGCCGGCCCCGGTTCGCACAGCTCGCCTTTCTGGTCGTGGCGGCGTTCATCCTCACCAACAAGGTCTACTCGCCGCAGTACGTGCTGTGGCTGATCCCCCTCGCCGCGCTCGCCAGGCCGCGCTGGCGGGACTTCCTGATCTGGCAGGCCTGCGAGGTCATGTACTTCCTGGGCATCTGGATGTACCTCGCATACACCACGAGCGGGGACAAGCACCAGGGTCTGCCGCCGGAGGGCTACCAGCTGGCGATCGCACTGCATCTGCTGGGGACGCTCTACCTGTGCGCGGTGGTCGTCCGGGACATCCTGATGCCGGAGCGGGACCCCGTACGACAGGACGGGTCGGACGACCCCTCCGGTGGGGTCCTGGACAGGGCGCAGGACGTCTTCGTATTCGGCCAGGCGGCCCGCCCACCGCGGCACGCGGCGCACGCGGTGGAAGGGCCGAGGGTGGAGTGGGGGATGACCGGCTCAGCAGGCCACTAGACAGGCCCGGGAGCGGCCCTGGCGCGGCTGTACGGGTTCCGGCGCGATATCCCGGGCCCTCCGGGGACGGACGGTCCTAGCGGTCGACCAGGCGGTCGAACTGCGTGGTCGTGTGGCGCAGGTGCGCCACCAGCTCGTCGCCGACCTTCGGCTCCTGCGAGTCCGAGGGAACGAAGAGGATCGAGACCTGCATGTGCGGCGGCTCGGCGAACCAGCGCTGCTTGCCGGCCCAGACGAACGGGGAAAGGTTGCGGTTGACGGTGGCCAGTCCCGCGCGAGCGACGCCCTTGGCGCGCGGCATGACGCCGTGCAGAGCCTTCGGCGCCTCCAGACCGACTCCGTGGGAGGTACCGCCGGCGACGACCACCAGCCAGCCGTCCGAGGCGGCCTTCTGCTGGCGGTAGCCGAAGCGGTCGCCCTTCGCGACGCGGGTGACATCGAGGACCGAGCCGCGGTACTCGGTCGCCTCGTGGTCGCCGAGCCACAGCCGCGTTCCGATCCGCGCGCGGAAGCGGGTCTGCGGGAACTGCTGCTGCAGGCGGGCGAGTTCCTCGGCCCGCAGATGGCTCACAAACATGGTGTGCAGCGGCAGCCGGGCGGCGCGCAGGCGGTCCATCCAGCCGATGACCTCCTCGACCGCGTCGGAGCCGTCCGTACGGTCCAGGGGCAGATGGAGGGCAAAGCCTTCGAGCCGCACGTCCTCGATCGCCGCGTGCAGTTGGCCCAGGTCCTGCTCGGAGATGCCGTGCCGCTTCATGGAGCTCATGCACTCGATCACGACCCGGGCGCCGACCAGGGCGTGCACCCCGTCGACCGACGAGACCGAGCGGATGACTCTGTCCGGCAGCGGAACCGGCTCCTCACCCCTGCGGAACGGGGTGAGGACAAGAAGGTCGCCGCTGAACCAGTCCTTGATCCGGGCGGCTTCGTAGGTCGTGCCGACCGCGAGCATGTCCGAGCCGAAACGGATCGTTTCCTCGGCGAGCCGCTCATGGCCGAAGCCGTAGCCATTGCCCTTGCAGACCGGAACCAGGCCCGGGAACTGGTCGAGCACGGACTTCTGATGCGCCCGCCAGCGTGCGGTGTCGACGTAGAGGGAGAGCGCCATGGCCGTGACCCGGAACCTTTCTGGTGGCAGCGGTGTATCAGAGATATGAGCGAGGTTACGGAAAGATCAGCGCCGCGACATGTAGATGTCGAGAGCCTTGTGCAGCAGCTTGTTGAGCGGGAAGTCCCACTCGCCGACGTACTCGACGGCTTCACCGCCGGTGCCCACCTTGAACTGGATCAGGCCGAAGAGGTGGTCGGTCTCGTCGAGCGAGTCGCTGATGCCGCGCAGGTCGTAGACCGTGGCGCCCATGGCGTAGGCGTCGCGCAGCATCCGCCACTGCATCGCGTTCGAGGGCCGGACTTCGCGTCCGATGTTGTCGGAGGCGCCGTACGAGTACCAGACGTGGCCACCGACGACGAGCATGGTCGCCGCCGACAGGTTCACCCCGTTGTGCCGCGCGAAGTACAGGCGCATGCGGTTCGGGTCCTCGCTGTTCAGCACCGTCCACATGCGCTGGAAGTACGAGAGCGGGCGGGGCCGGAAGCGGTCGCGTTCGGCCGTGATCTCGTACAGCCGCTGCCACTCGGCGAGGTCGTCGTAGCCGCCCTGGACGACCTCGACGCCGGCTTTCTCGGCCTTCTTGATGTTCCGCCGCCACAGCTGGTTGAAGCCCTTGAGGACATCGTCGAGCGATCGGTTGGCCAGGGGCACCTGGTAGACGTACCGGGGCTGCACGTCACCGAAGCCGGCGCCGCCGTCCTCACCCTGCTGCCAGCCCATCTTGCGCAGCCGGTCCGCCACCTCGAAGGCGCGCGGCTCGATGTGGGTGGCTTCAACGTCGCGCAGACGCTTCACGTCCGGGTCCTGGATACCGGCCTTGATCGCCGGGGCGTCCCAGCGGCGGATCACGACGGGCGGGCCCATCTTCACGGAGAAGGCACCCTGGTGCTTCAGGTGGGCCAGCATCGGCTGCAGCCAGTCGTCCAGGTTCGGGGCGTACCAGTTGATCACCGGGCCCTCGGGCAGATACGCCAGGTAACGCTTGATCTTGGGCAGCTGGCGGTAGAGGACGAGCCCGACTCCGACGAGTTCACCGCTCTTGTCGAACCAGCCGAGGCTCTCGGAGCGCCACTCGGTCTTGACGTCCGCCCATGCCGGGACCTGGCAGTGACTCGCCGCGGGCAGGGTCTGGATGTATGCCAGATGCTGCTCTCGGCTGATGGTCCTCAGGGTCAGGCTCATGCGGGGCGCTCCTCGGCTGGTGTGTCCCCATGGGTCAGGGGCTCCGGCTCTCGCGCCGAAGCCTACTGGGCCTGGGCACCACCTTCTGGAGGGATGCCCCAGACCTCAGGCCCCGCATGGCCGTCGAAGAGCGGGCTAGTAGCCGATCAGGCCACCGAAGAGTCCGCCGTGCGCCATTCCGAGGAAGAAACCGAAGGCCGAGGCGCCGAGTCCGATGATCAGAAGGAAGCGTTCGCGGGTCGTGGCCGAGATGAACTGGCCGTACGCGCCCGTGCCGATCCCGATCAGTCCGGACCAGGAGCTGAGCAGATGGAGGTTGTCGAACTGAGCGGTCACGAAGGCCACCGCACCCAGGACCAGAGTCACGACCATCAGAGTGTCCTGGAGCGGATGCGGCTTGCCGTCCGTGGCGAGGAGAGAGCCGGTGGGGTTCGGTTGCGTCTGTGCCATGAAGAGCCTCCCTGGCATTCCCGGAAGGCGGCGCACTGTGACGCCGCCCACACCCGATGTGTACAGGGTGAGGGCACCGGAGGCCGGATTTCAACCGGAAGCGGGTCTGCGGGTAGTCTGTACGGTCTGCACCGGTGTCTGCCCAGGCCAGCAGTCGGGTCCTCGCTCGTCGAGGCCGATTGTCAGTGGCGCCTGATTTACTCGTAGACATCGATGCTCACGCATCACGACCCTCCTGCCACGGAACGACCGTGGCCGCTGAGTCCAAAGGAGGTGGGTTCCACATGCGTCACTACGAGGTGATGGTCATCCTCGACCCCGATCTCGAGGAGCGCGCTGTCTCCCCGCTGATCGAGAACTTCCTCTCCGTCGTCCGTGAGGGCAACGGAAAGGTGGAGAAGGTCGACACCTGGGGCCGTCGTCGTCTCGCTTACGAGATCAAGAAGAAGCCCGAGGGCATCTACTCGGTCATCGACCTGCAGGCCGAGCCTGCGGTCGTCAAGGAGCTCGACCGCCAGATGAACCTGAACGAGTCGGTCCTCCGGACCAAGGTCCTCCGTCCCGAGACCCACTGAGCGCCTAGCTCAGAGGTCATCGGGTTCGAGTAGCAGCAAGCAGCCAGAAGCAATCCCCGCCGAGAGGTTCACCCATGGCAGGCGAGACCGTCATCACGGTCGTCGGCAATCTCGTCGACGACCCCGAGCTGCGCTTCACCCCGTCCGGTGCGGCGGTCGCGAAGTTCCGTGTCGCGTCCACCCCCCGCACCTTCGATCGTCAGACCAATGAGTGGAAGGACGGCGAGAGCCTCTTCCTCACCTGCTCGGTCTGGCGTCAGGCGGCGGAGAACGTCGCCGAGTCGCTCCAGCGAGGCATGCGCGTCGTCGTGCAGGGCCGGCTGAAGCAGCGGTCCTACGAGGACCGCGAGGGCGTCAAGCGCACGGTCTACGAGCTGGACGTCGAGGAAGTCGGCCCCAGCCTCAAGAACGCCACGGCCAAGGTCACCAAGACCACGGGTCGCGGTGGCCAGGGCGGCTATGGCGGCGGCCAGCAGGGCGGCGGCAACTGGGGCGGCGGTCCCGGTGGTGGCCAGCAGGGTGGCGGCGGTGCTCCCGCCGACGACCCCTGGGCCACCAGCGCGCCGGCCGGCGGTCAGCAGCAGCAGAGCGGCGGCAGCGGTGGCAGCTGGGGCGGAAGCTCCGGCGGCGGCTACTCGGACGAGCCCCCCTTCTAGGGACAGGTCCCACAGGGATCCGTTCTCAGGGGCAGCTCGTACCCCCACTTCTTGATCACACAGGAGATACACCATGGCGAAGCCGCCTGTGCGCAAGCCGAAGAAGAAGGTCTGCGCATTCTGCAAGGACAAGACCGTGTACGTGGACTACAAGGACACGAACATGCTGCGGAAGTTCATTTCCGACCGCGGCAAGATCCGTGCCCGTCGCGTGACCGGCAACTGCACGCAGCACCAGCGTGACGTCGCCACGGCCGTCAAGAACAGCCGTGAGATGGCGCTGCTGCCCTACACGTCCACCGCGCGCTAAGAGAGGGTGACCGAAACATGAAGATCATCCTCACTCACGAGGTGTCCGGCCTCGGCGCTGCCGGCGACGTCGTCGACGTCAAGGACGGCTACGCTCGCAACTACCTGGTCCCGCGCGGTTTCGCGATCCGCTGGACCAAGGGTGGCGAGAAGGACGTCGAGCAGATTCGTCGTGCCCGCAAGATCCACGAGATCGCGACCATCGAGCAGGCCAACGAGATCAAGGCCAAGCTCGAGGGCGTGAAGGTGCGTCTGGCTGTTCGCTCCGGCGACGCCGGCCGCCTCTTCGGCTCCGTCACCCCGGGCGACATCGCTTCGGCGATCAAGTCCGCCGGTGGTCCGGAGGTCGACAAGCGCCGCGTTGAGCTCGGTTCGCCGATCAAGACCCTGGGCTCGCACCAGGTGTCCGTGCGTCTGCACCCCGAGGTCGCCGCGAAGCTCGGCGTCGAGGTCATCGCCGCCTGAGCGAGCGTTCGCAGAGCAGTATGAGAGGGCCGCACCCCGCCGGGTGCGGCCCTCTCGCTGTTTCACGTGAAACGGGTAGGGAGGACCAAGCTGCTGTTTCACGTGAAACGGCGGCTTGTCAGCGGGTCGCTCCCGTGACGATCCAACGGCCGGAACGGGTACGAAGCCACAGGGTCGCCATGCGGACGCTCATCATCAGTGCCATCGCCCACCACAGGGCGGTGAGCCCGCCGCCGAGGATGGGCACGAGCAGTGCGACTGGAGCGAACACCGCGAGGGTCACCAGCATGGCGCCGGCCAGATAGGGCCCGTCGCCGGCGCCCATCAACACGCCGTCCAGAACAAAGACCACGCCGGCGACCGGCTGGGAGAGCGCCACGACCAGGAGGGCTGGAAGCAGCGTGTCCTTCACCGCTGGGTCAGCGGTGAAGAGAGGAATGAAGAGCGGACGGGCGACCACGATCAGAGCTCCGAGCACGATGCCCGAGACGATGCCCCACTGCACCATGCGGCGGCAGGCGTCCCTCGCCCCCTCGGCATCGTCCGCGCCCAGGTAGCGTCCGATGATCGCCTGACCGGCGATGGCGATCGCGTCCAGCGCGAAGGCCATCAAACTCCAGAGGGCGAGGATGATCTGGTGGGCGGCGATATCGGTGTCGCCCATGCGGGCAGCAACGGCGGTGGCGATCAACAGAACGGCGCGCAGGGAGAGCGTACGAACCAGGAGTGGGACGCCTGCCTGAGCACTGGTCCGTATGCCCACGGCGTCCGGGCGCAAGGAGGCGCCGTGGCGACGCGCTCCGCGGACGACCACCACGAGATAGGCGGCGGCCATACCGCACTGTGCGATGACGGTGCCCCAGGCGGAGCCTGCGATGCCGAGGCCGAGGCCATAGACGAGCCCGGCGTTGAGCGCAGCGTTGGCGGTGAAGCCTCCGATGGCGACGTACAGGGGAGTGCGGGTGTTCTGGAGACCGCGCAGTACGCCGGTGGCGGCCATGACGATGAGCATCGCGGGGATGCCGAGGCTGGAGATGCGCAGATAGGTCGTCGCGTACGGGGCTGCAGTATCGGAGGCTCCGAAGACGTCGACCAGCCACGGTGCTGTGGGCATGGTGACCGCCACGACCGCCACGCCGAGCAGCAGGGCGAGCCAGATGCCGTCCATGCCCTGGCGGATGGCGGCGCCCAGATCGCCGGCTCCCACGCGGCGGGCGACTGCGGCGGTGGTCGCATAGGCGAGAAAGACGAAGACGCTGACGGCCGTCATCAGCAGGGCGGCAGCGACCCCCAGTCCAGCGAGTTGGGGAGTGCCAAGATGGCCGACAATCGCGCTGTCGACCATCACGAAGAGTGGCTCGGCCACGAGGGCTCCGAAGGCGGGGACGGCGAGCGTGATGATCTCGCGATCGTGTCGTCGTCGGCTGGTCCTGGGTGCCGCGGGGGCCTGTGTCATGCGCTCAATCTAATCTTCCACAGGTAAGAGATGCAATGAGTCACTGATCCTTACCCGATGGTGGGGCGGGGCTTCTGGTGTGCGCCGTTTGTTCTGATCTTGATCCGGTCGGGAAAGTTTTTCTCCCCCACAGCCGGTGGATGGAAAAGGTGCAGGTCAGGATAGGTGCGGGAGGTCGTCTATGACTTTGTCCACAATGCTGTCCCCCGGTCCGTGCACAGGTTCCGCCGGGTTCTCCACAGCATCTGGTCCGTCGTCCACACGGCCTGTGGATAACCAGATTGGCTGAAGGTGCCGACGGGCCTACCGTGGACCGGCGCCCGATGTGCCGTGAAGCGGAGTCGGGCCTCTCGTTTTGTCAGTGCCGTGTCGTAAAAAGAGTGCCACGGAGAGGTCCGCGGAGCGGACGGGAGGAGGTGGCCGGTGAGCATCCCCGAGCCCCTGGACGATCCCTGGGCCGACATCGGTCCGGGCGACCGTCTGCCCGTCTCCCGCCCCCGCCGTGGAGAAGGCCGCGGCCGTGGCCGCGAGGAGCAGCACGAGCGCGGCAGGGAAAGCGGCCCCTGGGACGACTCCTCCCCCGGCTTCGAGCGGGTGCCCCCGCAGGACCTCGACGCCGAGCAGTCCGTCCTCGGCGGCATGCTGCTGTCCAAGGACGCCATCGCTGATGTCGTCGAGATCATCAAGGGTCATGACTTCTACCGGCCCGCGCACGAGACCGTCTTCCAGGCGATTCTCGATCTCTATGCCAAGGGCGAGCCCGCCGACCCCATCACGGTGGCCGCCGAGCTGACCAAGCGCGGCGAGATCACCCGCGTCGGCGGTGCCTCGTATCTGCACACGCTCGTCCAGTCGGTCCCCACGGCGGCGAACGCCTCCTACTACGCGGAGATCGTTCACGAGCGCGCCGTGCTGCGCCGCCTCGTGGAGGCCGGTACGCGCATCACGCAGATGGGATACGCGGCGGACGGCGACGTCGACGAGATCGTGAACTCCGCGCAGGCCGAGATCTATGCCGTCACCGAGCAGCGCACCAGCGAGGACTATCTGCCGCTCGGCGACATCATGGAGGGCGCGCTCGACGAGATCGAGGCGATCGGCTCACGCAGCGGAGAGATGACCGGTGTACCCACCGGGTTCACCGATTTCGACTCGCTCACCAACGGTCTGCATCCCGGCCAGATGATCGTCATCGCGGCCCGTCCCGCGATGGGTAAGTCGACGCTGGCGCTGGACTTCGCCCGCGCCGCCTCGATCAAGAACAACCTGCCGAGCGTCATCTTCTCCCTCGAAATGGGCCGCAACGAGATCGCGATGCGTCTGCTGTCCGCCGAGGCACGCGTGGCGCTGCACCACATGCGCTCCGGAACGATGACGGACGAGGACTGGACCCGGCTCGCCCGCCGGATGCCCGATGTCTCCCAGGCCCCGCTGTACATCGACGACTCCCCGAACCTGTCGATGATGGAGATCCGTGCGAAGTGCCGCCGGCTCAAGCAGCGGAATGATCTGAAGCTGGTCGTCATCGACTATCTGCAGCTGATGCAGTCCGGTGGCTCCAAGCGTGCCGAGAGCCGCCAGCAGGAGGTCTCGGACATGTCCCGTAACCTCAAGCTGCTCGCCAAGGAGCTTGAGCTCCCGGTGATCGCGCTCTCCCAGCTGAACCGTGGCCCCGAGCAGCGCACCGACAAGAAGCCGATGGTCTCCGACCTCCGTGAATCCGGCTCCATCGAGCAGGACGCCGACATGGTCATCCTGCTGCACCGCGAGGACGCGTACGAGAAGGAGTCACCGCGCGCGGGCGAGGCGGACCTGATCGTGGCCAAGCACCGTAACGGCCCGACGGCGACGATCACGGTCGCCTTCCAGGGCCACTACTCCCGCTTCGTGGACATGGCTCAGACCTGATCCCCGGTCGACCCGGGCCGGACCGGTCCGATAGATCTGGACCATGACCTCACCTTTCGAAGCGCTGCTGCCCAGTACGGAACGTGCCTTGCTGCACCGGGTGGCCACTGCACAGTCCGAGGGCCGCGCTCCCTCCGTTGTCGGCGCGGTGGCCAGGGACGGGCACCAGGTGTGGAGTGGCGCGCGCAGTTGCGTCGAGGGGCACGCGCCCGACGCCGAGACCCAGTACCGCATCGGCTCGCTCACCAAGACCTTCACCGCCGTGCTGGTCCTGCGGCTGCGAGACGCAGGGTTGCTGGATCTGGGTGATCCGCTGGAGAAGCACCTCCCCGATACCGGCGTGGGGGAGGCCACCATCGCCCAACTCCTGTCCCACAGCGCGGGCTTGGCTGCCGAGAGCCCCGCGCCCTGGTGGGAGCGCACGCCGGGGTCGCTGCGGCCCGAACTGGGCGATGTGCTCGGTGACGAACCCCTGCTGCACCCCATGGGCCGTCGTCACCACTACTCCAACACCGGCTACACGCTTCTTGGTTCGCTGATCGAGGCGGTACGCGGAGAGCCCTGGGAGGAGGTGCTGCGGCGCGAGATCCTGGAACCGCTGGGCATGAGCCGTACGAGCACCGGACCCCAGGCGCCCCACGCGGGCGGGTGGGCAGTGCATCCATGGGCCGATGTGATGATGCCCGAACCGGTCGAGGATCTGGGACTGATGGCCCCGGCCGGGCAGCTCTGGTCGACCGCATCCGACCTCTGCCGGTTCGCCGGCTTTCTCGCCGATGGCGACGACCGTGTGCTGAGTGCCGACTCCGTACAGGAGATGCGTACGCCTGCCGCGCCGACGGAGGCCGGGGAGTGGGACAGCACGTACGGTCTCGGTCTTCAGGTCGTACGGAGGCAAGGACGCACCCTCGTCGGCCACACGGGCTCATTGCCGGGGTTCCTCGCCTGTCTGTGGGTAGATGTGGACGAGGGCGTGGCCGCGGTGGTCCTGGCCAATGCCACCTCGGGACCGTCCACCGCTGTGGCCGCCGCTGAGCTCGCATGCATCGTCGCCGAGGCGGAGCCGCGGTTCCCCGAGCCCTGGCGCCCGATGCCGGAGGCGGACGAGGCGCTGCTGGAGCTGACCGGGTCCTGGTACTGGGGCACCTCCGCCTTCGGGCTGAAGCTGGTCGCGGACCGGGCCATGGAGCTGTACCCACTCTGGGGGAACGGCCGCGGATCGCGGTTCCGCGCGTGCCCCGACGGGACGTGGACGGGGCTCGACGGGTACTACACGGGCGAGTCCCTGCGCGTGGTGCGGCGGCCCGATGGTGCGGTGAGCCATCTCGACCTGGGCTCGTTCGTCTTCACGCGGAGGCCGTACGACCCGGCCGCCGCGGTGCCCGGTGGGGTGGACGAAGGCGGCTGGCGCGGTCTGTCCACCTGAGGCACGGCCCCTCAGCCGCGTTTCACGTGAAACACGGCTTCCGTCGGCTCAGGAGGTGAGTTCCCGCTCCAGCGGAGTACGAAAGCGCGGGGTGATCCGGGTCTCGCCGACCCACTCCGACAGTCGGGAGGCCTCCGTCTCGATCGCGGTCGAGGCCTCCCGCCCGGCGTTGGACAGCAGCCGCCAGACGATCTCACCGTCTCCGCGCTGTGCCCAGCCTCCGACGATCTCGCCGTTCCACCACACCGTGGGACCCACGTTCCCGGCGGAGTCGAAGAGGGCGGGCCGATGCTCGGCAGCGAGATGGAAGCTGCGGTCGGCCCAGCCCATGGCGCTCGGATCGAGTCCGGGAAGCAGCGCCGCCCAGGGCTCGGCTCGGTCACCGGCTCCGGCTCGGTGTCACCGGGCGCCACATGACCCACGATGCCGTCATCGAGCCGGACCTCCTCCGCGCCCACGGCCGCCAGCGCCTTGCGGACATGGCCGAGCGTCCAGCCGGTCCACCACTTGAGGTCCGCCTCGGTGGCCGGCCCGTACCGGAGCAGCCAGCGCCGGGCCAGTTCGGCCTGGGCCTCGGCGGCGGGAAGAGCGGGCCAGGGCTCGCTCGGGGTCCACGTGAACTGGCTGGAGATCCAGGAGCCGCGAGGACGGTCGCGGCGGATGTGTCCCTCAGCGGCGAGCAGCCGGATGACGCGGGTGGCGACCCCCTGCACGGTCTCCTGTTTCGTGCCACGGAAGACGGTGATCTTCGTGCGCAGCGCGGGGACGGTCGCGGACAGCCGGCTGCCGGTCGAGGAACCCAGTTCGCTAATGGCCCCGAGAACCGCTTCCTCGGCGTCGGCGAGCCACCGCTCGTCCAGTCCGTTTCCGTCCTCCAGCAGATGCTTGAGCAGCGTCCTGCGCTCCTTGAGAGCGATGACGTGCCCGGTCGAAGCGGCGACACAGGGGGCGAGTTCCTCGGAGACGGCGAAGAGCGTACGGCGCATGGAGAGCAGCCGGACCAGCGAGACATCCTCGTACAGCGAACGCTCCACCTCGGCCACATCGGGGTTGCTGAGACGTGCGCATGCCGAGAGGTACAGGGTGGCGGCGTCCGTCGCGTGGAGCGCGACCACCGCGTCCGCGGCCTCGACCGTGGTCGAGGCCCGGCCAGAGGGGGCGAGGAGATGGCGACGGCCGAGGCGGGTACGCCGTTCCGCCGTGCCGATCCGGCGTGGTGTGCTGCTCATGGCCGGATCGTAGGCAAGGAAGAGGAAGGAAGAGGTCAGTCCGAGGCCTGATTCGGGGCAGTGACGGGCCCTGGCCGTCAGAGGGTGCGCTTGAAGCCCACATGAGACGCCTCGAAGCCGAGACGCTCGTAGAAGCGATGGGCATCGGTGCGCGACACATCGGACGTCAGCTGGACCAACTGGCAGTCCCGGCGCCGGGATTCATCGACCGCCCACTCGATGAGCCGGCCGCCCAGGCCGCCGCCGCGCTCATCGGCGTGGATCCTCACACCCTCGATGACCGCGCGGGTGGCGCCACGTCGGGAGAGCCCGGGGATGACGGTGAGCTGCAGCGTGCCGACGATGCGGCCCTCGCGTTCAGCGACCATCAGATGCTGGTTCGGATCCTCCGCGAGTCGCTCGAACGCCGCGGTGTACGGGGTGAGATCGTCCGGCGACTCTCGTCTGGCGCCCAGCGGGTCGTCGGCGAGCATCGCCACGATCGCGGGGATGTCGGCGGGGGACGCGGGGCGTATCTGCAGATCGCTCATGATCCGCAGCCTAGGCCGATCCTTACGTGGGCACGCCCGCGGGCGTGGGGATCGAGGCCTCCGGCATCTTCAGTTCCTCGACCGCCTTGACCAGAGGAGCCAGCTCGGGGTTCTTCGCGGCCTCGTCGAGCGCCTCGCGCAGCGCACGGTCGTTGGTCGGCCGGGCCTCCGAGAGCAACTTCAGGCCGTCCTCGGTGACATCCGTGTAGATACCGCGGCGGTCGGTGTCACAGAGGTAGCGGCTGAGCAGCGCGCGGTCCTCGAGCCGGGTGACGAGCCGGGTCGTGGCGCTCTGGCTGAGCACGACGGCGTCGGCGACCTGCTTCATCTGGAGATGGCCCCCGGGGCCGTTGTGCTGGCGGCTGAGGACGTCGAGGAGCGAGTACTCGCGCACGCTCAGGTCGTGCTTGGCCTGAAGCGCCCGCTCGATGTGGGCCTCGATCCTGCTGTGCAGCAGGGAGAGGGCGCACCAGCTCTGAGCGAGCGCGGTGAGTGCCGGGTCCATCGCTGTCATCGATCTCTCCTCCGTCCAAGAGCGCCGTGCGGACGCGGTCGGGCATCCAGGCAGCGGCACCGGAGTGGCTGGCATCCAGAATAGCCGACCTATGCAATAGCCCGCGTTTGCAATTAACGGCTCCTGCAATTATTGTCGACGCTTGTTAGGCGCAGACGCAATCCGCTAGGAAGGTGCAATCCCCATGCAGCTCGCGCTCCTCGCCCTCGCCATCGGGGCATTCGGTATCGGAACCACCGAGTTCGTGATCATGGGCCTGCTGCCGGAGGTCGCCGGCGACTTCCAGGTCACCATCCCCACCGCCGGCTACCTGGTCACCGGGTACGCCCTCGGGGTCGTCATCGGCGCACCGCTGATGACCGTCCTCGGGACCAAGGTGTCCCGCAAGCGGATGCTGATGGTGCTGATGGGCCTGTTCATCGCCGGCAATGTGCTCTCCGCCGTCGCCCCGGTCTTCGGCGTGATGCTCATGGGCCGTGTGGTGGCCTCGCTCGCGCACGGCGCCTTCTTCGGCATCGGCTCGGTGGTCGCTGCCGACCTGGTCGCCCCGGCGAAGAAGGCCGGCGCGATCGCCATGATGTTCACCGGACTGACCGTCGCGAACGTCGTCGGTGTGCCGATGGGCACGTTCATCGGCCAGAGCATCGGCTGGCGCACCACGTTCCTCCTCGTGGCGGGGCTCGGTGTGCTGGGGCTCGCCGGAGTCGCGAAGCTGGTGCCGGAGCAGCCCAGGCCGGAAGGCGTACGGCTGCGCCATGAGCTCGCCGCGTTCCGCAATGTCCAGGTTCTGCTTGCCATGGCGATGACCGTGCTCGGCTTCGGCGGCGTCTTCGCCGCCATCACCTACATCACGCCGATGATGACCGAGGTCGCCGGTTTCGCCGACTCCTCCGTCACCTGGCTGCTCGTGCTCTTCGGCCTGGGCATGGTCGGCGGCAATCTGGCCGGCGGGAAGCTCGCGGACCGTTCCCTGATGCCGCTGCTGTACGTCTCGCTCGGCGCCCTCGCCCTGGTACTGGCGCTGTTCACGTTCACCGCCCACAACAAGGTCGCGGCAGCCGTCTCGATCGTGCTGGTCGGTGCGCTGGGCTTCGCCACCGTGCCGCCATTGCAGAAGCGGGTCCTCGACCAGGCTTCCGGTGCCCCGACGCTGGCATCGGCCGTCAATATCGGCGCCTTCAACCTCGGTAACGCGCTCGCCGCATGGCTCGGCGGCATCGTCATCGCGGCCGGCTTCGGACTCACGGCCCCGAACTGGGTCGGCGCGGTTCTCGCCGCCTCGGCGCTCGTGCTGGCGGTCCTGTCCAGCGCGCTGGAGCGCCGCGACAGCCGCCGCGACAGCCGGATCGTCGCCGCCTCGGCGGTGGCGGAGCCGGCCTCGGTCGCCGGGATCAGGCACTGACCCCTGCACGGCCAAGAACCCCTGCACGGCCAAGAACCCCTGCACGCCCAGGAAACGTACCAAGGAGATCACCATGACCATCACCGCCGCCGCTGCTGCCGGTACCGCCGTCGCCCCACTGACCATCCAGGACGCCGAGGCCCTCGTGTCGGCGGCCCGCCAGGCCGCCGAAGCCGCGGGCGTGACCGTCGCGGTCACCGTTCTCGATGCGGGCGGCCATCTGCTGGCCTTCCGCCGCGACGACCGGGCCGTGCTCATCGCGGGCGAGACCAGCACGCGGAAGGCCTATACCGCGCTTCAGCTGAACGCCCCCACGGCGGATCTCGTCGACGCGGTCCAGCCCGGCGGTCCCTTCCACACCCTTCCCACCGCCCTGGACCGCCCGCTCCTCTTCATCGCCGGGGGAGTCCCGGTCCACCGCGAGGGTCGACTGATCGGTGCGATCGGCGTCGGCGGGGGTGCGCCGGAACAGGACCACGGCTTTGCGGCGGCGGCGCTGGGGGCCCTGGACAACTGACCCTGCGGCAAGGCCTGCTCGGCTCAGGCCGCGGCGACCGTCAGGGGCGCGAAGCGGCGGGTCCAGTCACCGGGCAGAACGGGCGCGCCGTGCATCATCACGGCGTTGAAGGCGATCGGCTCCAAGCCGTTCGCCTTCAGCCATGCGAGCAGTTCCTCGTGGCGCACGTCGATGTCCGTACGCAGAGGGCGGTCCGTCTGCGCGGCGAGCGAGGCGATCAGCGACTTGGCCGTGTCCGTGTCGCGGGCGATCAAGGGGCCGACGACATGGGTCTCCATGTTCGGCCAGACGGCCGCAAACCCGGTGAGGGCACCGTCGGCCTCCGCGACCCTCAACTGGTCGGCGAAGGCCGGGAGCCGCGTGATGATGTGCGTACGGTCCAGGCCGAAGACCTCGGCGTCGAGGCGCAGGATCGCGGGCAGGTCCTCCGCGGTCGCCGGGCGGGTCGTGGCCCGGGGCGCTGGACCGGAGGGGCGGAAGCGGCCCCGGACCATCTCGGCGCGGCCGACATGGCTGAACCCCAGATCTTCGTAGAGCGGTTGTCCGTACGGCGTGGCATGCAGGGTGAGCGGAGTGCCACCGGCCTCGGTGAGTACGTGCTTCATCAGGCGCCGTCCGACCCCCTGCCGGGCGTACCGCTCGGCCACGAGCACCATGCCGATCGCGGAGAGCCCCGGACCGTACGAGGTCACCACGCACCCTGCGACCAGCCCCTTGCCGGCCGGATCGTCAATGCCGTATCCCCTTCCCGCCGCGAGCAGGAGGCCCCATTTATGCTCCTCGCGCGGCCAGCCGCGGTCCTCGGACAGATCGGCGCAGGAGCTCAGGTCTGCAGTGGTCAGACGCCGGACGGGGAGCTCGGTGAGCGGTGTTGACATGAGGTCAGGCTGTCGGACGCAGTGATCGTTCGTCCACCGTTTTCGACGAAGTGGCCAAGACCCGCAGTCGTCGACCGCGACGGGTCATGCCCCATGGCTTGAGGACCGAGATCGCGGTCATGAAGAGGTACGTGGACAGCGAGACGATCGGAGCGGCCAGCAGGCCGGACGTGTCCGCCACCGCGATCCCCGCGGCGGCCTGATCGGCGGCTGCGTTCACCCCGGGCCGGAGCGAGAACGCCGTGAGCCCGGTCGTGAGCAGCGTGAGCCAGAACTTGGTCCAGACCCAGCGGTAGCGGGCAAGGCCCCAGGGCGTGCCCAAGGACAGGACCAGACCGCTGGCGAGGGTGAGCAGAGCGACAGGGATCATCAGCCAGTTCGCGAAGACGGCCATCGAGCGGTACGAGGCCTCGGCGGCGGCCGGGGATCCGGAGGCGACCGCGGCGACACTCAGCCCGAGCAGACCGAGCGAGAGCCCCAGCCAACCCGCGGATGCGGAGACATGGACGACGAGGATGGCCCGCCGAGCGGGACGTTTGAGTGGTTTCACGTGAAACACGGTGCCGTGCAGCCGGCCTTCTTCGCGTCTGACGGCGGGAGTAACCACGTGTACTGGTCTCGGCGTACATGGCGGGCCCGATTTCTTCACCGAGAGTTCTCGGCATAGGGCCTGCGCGCCGTCCCCGGTTGATGTAGACCCAGATTCCGTTGCCGCGGCAGTGAAGATCACGAACCGGCTCTGTGTGGAGTTCGGGATGAGGGCCGGACATCGCATCCTCGACAGTGATGCGACGGCCGATGCGCAGATCTTCGTCGCGGTGACCGTTGCGGTGGCGGTGAATGCGGACCATCATCTGTCCGGGCTCGCCGCACACACCTGGACGGGGAGCGATCTGCCGGAGGCCTACAACTGGGGCGATTCCAACGTGAGTTTCGGGTACGGGGCATACCACCGGGACCCGAGTCCTGGCCGCGCATACGGACATGAGGGCAATGCAGCCTAACGGGAAAGCGGGTACGGATACCCGGACTTTCCGCTCTTTGTCCGCTGCCGAGGGGCAACCTGGCATGCTGCGACGAAGAGCGCTGCGGGCAACGTCACAATCCGGTCCCACTCGTCCCGAACCTCAAATCGCGCGAAGGCTAATGTGGGCGGGCAGGAGTCCTGAGGCAGAGCGGGGAATTGAGGCACGTTCCGGACCAGCGGAAGTGCGCAGACCGACCGAGAGATGTTCGAGGCGAGGCACACAATGGACGCTCCGACCACCACGTCGGCCGACAACGGCACCTCCGACGAGAACGGTGCGACCGGCGGGGGAGGCTGGTTCAGCCCCCGAAAGCGGACTACCGCAGGCCGGCCGGCGCCTGCGGCCGAGGGCACTGCCCCAGCGGGCACCGGCACGTCCGGCGAGGGACGAATAACCACTCCCAGCCGGCCCGTTGCCTCCATACGTCCCGTGGGCACCGGCGCGGAGCGGGCATCCGCCACGCCGCCCCGCGGAGCCACCGTTCCCCAGGCTCGTACGGCCCCTGAGGCCCCCGCGGCCCCCGCGGCACCGGCGGCGCCGTACGGGGCCACAGCGCCGCACGAAGCGCCGTCCCCGCAGGCGCACTCCCCACAGGCAGCGCACTCGCCGTACGGCGGGCATTCTCCGTACGGAGCCCCTGCCCCTTCCTCCTACGAGACCGCCGCCGCGCCCCAGCACGAGCACCCCACTGCCGCCGCCGAGACAGCAGGGGCCGCCGCCGGTCCGTTCGCCGGTGTCTCGGACGAGAACGCGTCACCCGACGCGATCCTCATCCGTCGGACGATGACCGAGATCGCCCCCGTCGCCGACAAGGTCACCTCGTACTTCTACGCGCTGCTCTTCGTCCGCCACCCCGATCTGCGGCCCCTCTTCCCCGCCGCCATGGACACCCAGCGCGACCGCCTGCTCAAGGCACTGCTCACCGCCGCCGAGCACATGGACAACACCGCCGTGCTCGTCGATTACCTCCAGCACCTGGGCCGCGGCCATCGCAAGTACGGCACCCAGCCCGCGCATTATCCGGCGGTGGGCGAGGCCCTCATCGGTGCGCTGACCCGGTACGCCACGACGACCTGGGACGAGGAGACCGAGGCCGCGTGGATCCGTACGTACACGACGATCTCCCAGATCATGATCGACTCCGCTGCGGAGAACGAGCGGCACGCGCCGGCCTGGTGGCACGCGGAGGTGGTCTCGCACGACCTCAGAACCCCGGACATCGCGGTCGTCACCGTCCGCCCGGACCAGCCCTACCCCTTCCTGGCCGGGCAGTACACGAGCCTGGAGACCCCCTGGTGGCCGCGGATCTGGCGGCACTACTCGTTCGCGGGCGCACCGCGCTCCGACGGGCTGCTGTCGTTCCACGTCAAGGCCGTCCCCGCGGGCTGGGTCTCCAACGCGCTGGTCCACCACGCCCGCCCCGGCGACGTGCTGAGGCTGGGTCCGCCCGCCGGATCGATGGTGGTCGACCACACCACCGACAACGGTCTGCTGTGCCTGGGCGGCGGGACCGGCATCGCCCCGATCAAGGCGCTGGTCGAGGATGTCGCCGAGCACGGTGAGCGTCGGCCGGTGGAGGTGTTCTACGGGGCACGCAGCAACCACGACCTCTATGACATCGACACGATGCTGCGGCTCCAGCAGAGCCATCCATGGCTCCAGGTGCGGCCCGTCGTGGACGGCAGGGCACAGTTGCCCGACGCGGTGCGGGAGTACGGGCCGTGGAACGAGTTCGACGCGTATCTCTCCGGGCCGGTCGGGATGATCCGCAGCGGAGTGGACGCGCTCAGAGGCGTCGGCATCCCGTTCGAGCGGATCCGCCACGACTCGCTCGAAGAGCTCGTGGCGGCCGCCGACTAGACGCGATCAGCCCAGATCGGGAGCGTGCATCGCCCGCACGCCCTCGATGTTGCCGTCCAGGTAGTGCCGCAGGGACAGCGGGACGAGATGGACGGCGGCGATCCCGACGCGGCTGAAGGGCACCCGGACGATCTCGTACTCGCCGCAGGGGTCCTCCACCTCCGGGCCGTGGCGCAGCGATGCGTCCATGGCCGCCAGGCGGCAGACGAAGAAGTGCTGCACCTTCACGCCCGAGACACCGCCGTCCACGATGTGTTCCACGGTGTCGACGAAACAGGGCACCACATCGACGATCTTGGCGCCCAGCTCCTCGTCGACCTCACGGTGGAGGGCTTCGACGACGGTCGCGTCGTCGGGCTCGACCCCACCGCCCGGAGTGACCCAGTACGGATCCACGCCCGGCTTCGTTCGCTTGATCAGGACGAGATCGTCGCCGTCGAGCAGGATGGCGCGTGCGGTGCGCTTGACCACTGGCCGTTCGGTCATGGTCAGAGAGTGGCCCACGACACCCGTTCTGAAACTCCCGTCCACCTTGCGGTCGCCTGTCGTCACCAGTCGGCCGCGGCGCGCAACAGTCCCTCGTGTGCCCGCGCGATGTGCGGGAGTGCGAGCGTGCCGGTACGGACGACGAGGAAGTAGGTGCGCAGCGGCGGTACGGGAGGGTCGAGCAGCGCCACGATCTCCCCGCTCTCCAGGGCGCTCCGGCACAGATAGCGCGGCAGCACGGCCAGTCCCGCGCCGGAGGCCGCGCACTCCAGCACCGCCCGCAGATCGGGGGCGATGACCGTGCCGGCGGCGGGCGGGCGACTGTCGAAGACCGCGGCCCAGTAACGGGAGACGAACGGCAGGGACTCGTGGACCTCGACCACCGGCAGCTGCTCCAGCACGACCGCGCCCTTGTGCAGCAGCACCCCGGAACCGAGCCGGGCCGCCCAGCGCGGTGAGGCCACCAGGACGTGCTCCTCGTCGCAGAGCGGGGTGGAGCCGAGCAGTCCGCCGCGCGGGCGGGCCGTGGCGATGGCCAGGTCATGGTGTCCGGCCGCCAGCCCCTCCAGGGCCTCCTGGGCGTTCCCCACGAACGACGCCCGCAGCGCCAGGCCCTGGGAGATCAACGGGGTCAGCGCGGGCAGCGCCCGTAAGGAAGTGAACTCGGGCGGTCCGGCGAGATGGAGCGTGCGGACGCCCGACTCCTCGTCCAGCCCCGCCTCCGCGATCTCGACGAGGGCGTCCAGGTGCGGGGCTGCCCGGTGGGCGAGTTCGTCGCCGAACGTCGTGGGGGTGACACCGCGCGCCTGACGCAGGAAGAGCGGCCGGTCCAGCTGCCGCTCCAGAGTCCGGATCTGGCTGGTCACCGCGGGCTGGGAGAGACCGAGCAGCGCCGCGGCGCGGGTGAAGGAACCAGCTCGGTGCACGGTGACGAATGTGCGCAACAGGGCCAGATCCATCGTCCAACTATAAATAAGTCGATAGGTCGGTGTCGCCTGTGTGATTGGACACTGACGCAGAGTCAACTAGCCTTGTGCGAGCGGTAATCCGCCGGGGGAACCGGGGCGGTCCGAGCCACGAGGGGGGAGGCTCGGACCGCCCCATTGCCATGCGGTCATCCGGTCATCCGGCCGCCGCGTCCAGCGCCCGGAGCACGTCCGCCACCAGATCGTCCGGGTCCTCCGCGCCCGCGGAGAAGCGGATGAAGCCCTCCGCCACGGCGTCGCCGCCCCATCGGCCCCGGCGCTCGGCGCTGGAGCGGACACTGCCGAAGCTGGTCGCGTCGTCGACGAGACGTACCTCGGCCAGGAACCGCTCGGCGTGCGCGCGGTCGGGCAACTCGAAGGACACCACCGCACCGAAGCGGCGCATCTGGGCCACGGCGAGCTTGTGCGAGGGGTCCTCGGGCAGACCCGGGTACCGCAGCCCGGTCACCTCTGCGCGTCCCGCCAGCTCCCGCGCGAGGGCGAGGGCGTTCGCGCACTGGCGGTCGGAACGCAACTGCAGCGTGGCCAGCGAGCGGTGCGCCAGCCAGGCCTCCATCGGGCCGGGGATCGCGCCCACGACCTTGCGCCACTTCCGTACCCGCTCGGCGAGCGCGGCGTCCCGGCACACCACATAGCCGAGCAGCAGATCGCCGTGTCCGGTCAGCCCCTTGGTGCCGCTGGCCACGGCGAAGTCCGCGCCCAGGTCCAGCGGGCGCTGGCCGAGCGGGGTCGCCAGGGTGTTGTCGACGGCGACCAGCGTGCCGCCGGCGTGCGCGGCGTCCGCGAGCCGTCGTACGTCGCACACGTCGAGCCCCGGATTGGACGGCGTCTCGATCCACAGCAGCTTCGCCCCGTCGAGCACGGCCAGCTGCGCATCGCCCCCCGTCGGCGCGGTCCGCACCTCGACTCCGTACTC
This sequence comes from Streptomyces sp. NPDC091376, assembly GCF_044757085.1. Taxonomy (NCBI): domain Bacteria; kingdom Bacillati; phylum Actinomycetota; class Actinomycetes; order Kitasatosporales; family Streptomycetaceae; genus Streptomyces; species Streptomyces sp. NPDC091376. The sequence continues at coordinate 547,444 of NZ_JBIVUF010000002.1, forward strand.
CTCCAGCTGCTGCCGGACCAGCGGCAGGGCCTGATAGCCGTCGTCGGGGAGGACGACGACGTCGCCCGCCCGGACCTGGGACAGCAGGACGGCGGAGACGGCGGCCATCCCGGAGGCGAAGACGACGGTCTCCACCCCGTGGCCGCCCGGGGCCTCCAGTTCCCCGATGGCCTGCTCCAGCAGCGTCCAGGTCGGGTTGGAGTCACGTCCATAGGTGTACGGGCCGGTGGGCTCGCCGGGCAGGTGGTAGTGCGCCGCGAAGACCGGTCCCGGCAGCGTCGGTTCGTACTTCCGCGCCTCGGGCAGCCCGGCCCGTACGGCTCTCGTTCCTTCGCCCATGGTCATGCCGCTTGCTCCTCAACAACCTTGCGTACGGCGGCGAGCAGTCCCTCGCTCGCCGCCTCCACCATTTCCAGGCACTCCTCGAAACCGTCCATACCGCCGTAATACGGGTCCGGGACGTCGAGTTCGGCACCGGCGGCCGGGTCGTACGTACGCAGCAGCCGCACCTTCGCGGCGTCCGCGTCCGTCGGCGCCAGCCGCCGCAGCTCGCGCAGATGTCCCTGGTCGAGTGCTATCACCAGGTCCAGTCCGGCGAACCAGGACGAGCGGAACTGCCGTGCGACATGGCCGGACCCGTAGCCGCTCGCCCGCAGGACGGTGACCGTACGGGGGTCGGCGCCGTCGCCCTCGTGCCAGCCTCCCGTACCCGCGCTGTCCACCTCGACGAGGCCACCGAGCCCGGCTTCCTCGACCCGGGCCCGGAACACGGACTCGGCCATCGGCGAACGGCAGATGTTCCCGGTGCAGACGAAACAGACGGAGAAGGACATCCGGTGCTCAGTCCTTGCTGTCGGGGAGCACGATGTTCAGCGCCCACGACACGATCGAGACGATCAGACCACCGAGCACCGCCGTCCAGAAGCCGTCGACGTGGAAGTCCAGATCCAGTACGCCGGCGAGCCACGAGGTCAGCATCAGCATCAGGGCGTTGACCACCAGCGTGATCAGCCCGAGCGTGAGGACGAACAGTGGCAGCGTCAGCAGCTTCACGACCGGCTTCACCAGGAAGTTCACCAGGCCGAAGAGCAACGCCACGATGATCAGCGTCACGGTCTTCTTCCCGGTGTTGTCACCGGTGAGCGTGATGTCCTGGAGCAGCCAGATCGCCACGAGCAGTGCCGCGGCGTTGGCGATCGTCTTGACTACAAAATTCTTCATGTGTCTGATCGTGGCAGACATGATCGGACCAATGGCAGGGGCGGACGCACGATGAAAGCATTCCGACTGGACGATCTGGAGGCGGAGCGCGTCGTCAACGACGGCGCATATCTGCAGTTCCTGCGCGAGCGGAACATGTCGGTCGGGCTGTACGCACTGGACGCCGGCGCGCTCGACCCGCAGCAGCCGCACGGACAGGACGAGGTCTACTTCATCGTCAGCGGCCGGGCCTCGATCACCGTCGGCATGGAGACGACCCAGGTGGCGCGGGGCAGCGTGGTCTACGTCCCCGCCGGGGCGCCCCACAAGTTCCACCACATCACCGAGGACCTGCGGGTGTTGGTGATCTTCTCTCCGCCGGAGAGCTGACCCGTCGGCCCCGGTTTCCCTAGGGGACGGCTCAGGGGTCTTCAAGGGACGCCGACGCCCCGCAGACTGCACTCGCACCTCTAGCATCGAAACCAGGACAACTCACAGAATCGAGGTAGGACGATGGCGGTGCAGGAGATATTGCGGGGGATGCCCTGGTGGGTGAAGTGGGTCGCCATCCCCTTGATCGCCATTGTCGTCTTCGGCGGCATGATCGCGAGTTTCATCGGCATTCTGGTCTGGCTGCTCTTCAAGGTCCTGCTCTTCGTGGCGATCGTCGGTGGGCTGATCTACGTCGTACGGAAGTTCATGACCACGTCGTCGTCCTCGTCCGACAAGAGCGACTGGTAGGCACCCGTGCCGACAGGCATACGAGCCGCTGGAGATACGAAAGGTTCGTACGCCTGTTACCTCGCGCGGGGGAACGGCGCAGGTGATGCCCGCGGCCGGCCGGAGGCTGCCATTAGAGTGGCAAGCCTCTGCCGCCCCTGAGAGGCCCGGGTCGACGACCGCCGTTGAACAGCGGTCTGTACGACAGAGGTGAGTACGACTTCCTGGGAAGTTCCCGACGTTGATCTCAGGAGCACCCCGGACCATCAGGGAGCACGGCGGGCGCGCGGGGGCGGCCCCCGCGCGCGGGCGGACCGCCCGTCACCATGCCTGGGGGTGACCTTTGGCCACGGCCATGGCTACCAGTTCCGCGCCCACCTCGACCGCTCCACCCACTCTGATCGGCTCGGTACAACGGGCCTTGAGACTCCTGGAGGCCGTGGCCTCCCACACCGACGGAGCCCCCGCCAAGCAGCTCGCCCGTGAGGCAGGACTGCCTCTTCCCACCGCCTACCACCTGCTGCGGACCCTCGTGCACGAGGGCTATCTCCGGCGTGAGAGGGGCGTGTTCGTCTTCGGCGAGGCAGCGGTACGTCTCGCGATGAGCAAGGCGATGCAGAATCGTCGCACCAAGATCGAGGAATCCCTGGCGCACTGGCGGGACGCGATCGGCGTACCCGTCTATTTCGCCGTGTACCAGGAGGACGAGATCGAACTCGTCGCCGTCGCCGACACCCCGTACGCACCCGCTGTCGACGAATGGGCCGACTTCCGCGAGACGGGGCACGCGCACGCACTGGGTCAGTGCCTGCTGGGCCAGCTCGACGAACGGGCCAGAAAAGATCATCTCGACCGTCATCCCGTCGAGAGGATCACTCCCTATACGGTGCGCGACCGGGGGACTTTGCTGGAACGGATCGGCGGTACGGGCCGGATGCAACCGGTGATCGAGCGACAAGAATATGCCTTGGGAACGGTCTGTGCGGCTATTCCGATCACGGTCGGAAGCACAGCCGCCGCCATGGCGATTTCCCTCCCCCTCCAGCAGGAAGATCGATTGCTGCCCGCAGTCGAACAACTACGCAGTGGTATCGGACGTCTGCTCAGTCCGTTCGCTTTCTCTATCAGTATCTGAAAAATTACTCCTTGTGATCTCCTGGTGACGTACAGCACCATGTCGTCACGAGGGCCATGGGGGATCATTCCTGGCCGTTTTCACGAGTGCTTCATCCACTGCGGGGTAACACGATGCGCGAGTCGGTTCAGGCCGAGGTCCTGATGAGCTTCCTGGTCTCCGAGGAGCTCTCCTTCCGGATCCCTGTGGAGCTCACGTACGAGACGAGAGATCCCTATGCGGTGCGGATGACCTTTCACCTGCCCGGCGATGCGCCTGTGACCTGGGCGTTCGGCCGGGAGCTGCTGCTCGACGGGATCAACGGGCCCAGCGGCGACGGTGATGTGCACATCGCGCCGACGGAGCCCGAAGGGCTGTCCGACGTGCACATCCGGCTGCAGGTCGGCCTCGACCGGGCACTGTTCCGGGCCGGCGCCGCGCCCCTCGTGGCGTTCCTCGACCGGACCGACAAGCTGGTCCCGCTGGGGCAGGAGCGCACGCTCGGCGACTTCGAGGGCAACCTGGAGGCCGCCCTGGGGCGCATTCTGGCCGAGGAGGCCGCCGGCTGACGGCAGCCGAACGCCGCGCGGCACAGCGCCGGTTCGGAGAGGGCGCTACTTCGCGCGCCGACGGCGGCCCTTGCTCCGTACCGCGCCGGTCATCGCGCCCGTCACGGTGCCCCCCGGCCGGTCGGCGGAGACGACCAGCGCCGCCAGCGCCGTGGTCACCGGTACCGAGGCGACCAGGCCGATCGAACCGATCAGGGTCCGGACGATCTCCTCGGCCACCAGCTCGCTGGTCGCCACCGTGCCCACACTCGACTCCGCGATCGAGAACAGCAGGAGCAGGGGCAACGAAGCGCCCGCATAGGCGAGTACGAGCGTGTTGACGACCGAGGCGATGTGGTCCCGGCCGATCCGGATCCCCGCCTTGTACAGACCTCGTGGTCCCATTCCCGGATCCGCCTGGTGCAGCTCCCAGACCGCAGAGGTCTGGGTCACCGTCACATCGTCGAGCACACCGAGCGAGCCGATGATGACGCCCGCCAGGAGCAGACCGGACATGTCGATGTTCGGATAAAGGCCGTGAATCAGTCCCGTGTTGTCATCGGTGTTCCCGGACAGCGACGCCCAGCCGATGAAGAGCGAGCCGAGCAGCCCGATCAGCAGCAGCGAGATGAGCGTGCCGAGCACCGCGACCGAGGTACGGGCGGTCAGACCGTGGCACATGTACAACGCCATCAGCATGATCGCGCTCGCCCCGACCACGGCGACGACCAGCGGATTCGATCCCTGCAGAATCGCCGGCAGGATGAACAGGGTCAGGACGGCGAAGCTCAGCGCGAGCGCGATCAGCGCCATCACCCCACGCATCCGCCCCACGAGGACCACGACGAGCGCGAAGATCCCGGCGAGCAGCGCCATCGGGAACTCGCGGTTCACATCGCTCACGGAGTACTGCAGATCGCGCGGGGCGTCGGGCGCGTACGCGACGATCACTTCCTGGCCCTGCTTCAGCTGACGTGACGCGTCCGGCTGGACGACCTCGATGAACGTACGGCCCTTGTCCTTACCGGTCGTGACCTCGACGGTCGCCTTCTTGCACACCTCCTGCCGGGAGTTGACCGCTGCACGCCCTCCGGGTGTCGAGGTGTCGCCGGTCGGCGGGACCTGTCCCGCGTTCACGTCCTTGCAGTCGACCTGCTCGACCCTGACCACCCGGGCCTCCTCGGTCTGCCGGTCGAAGCCGACACCGGTGCGCTCGTGCGCCGGTGCGCCGCCGGGCCAGAGGGCGACCAGGCCGACCACCACCGCCGCGGCGAACGGAATCAGTACCGCGGCGATGACCCGCCGCAGATGCCGTGAGACGGGCGCGGCAGGCGTGTGCCCGTGACCGTGCGCGTGACCGTGACCGTGTGCGTGGACAGGGGGGTGGTCAGGGGCATGGCCGACCTCCGGACCGTCCGTTCGGCGACCGGGTTGGGGCGTCTGCTGGGAGGAAGTCACCGACAGATCATCGCAAGAACGGAAGGGGTCCACTGTTCAGCACGCCCGACGGGGCGCTAGCGTGGTGGCACCTTTGCACACGCGGGAGCTCGGAGCACCGGGCTGAGAGGGCGCTGACCACCGTACTTCGTACGGACCAGCTGCGCCGACCGCCGAACCTGTTACCGGGTAATGCCGGCGTAGGGAGTAGGTCTCATGACCACATCGGACACGCGCACGCCTGCCTCCGGCACGGAGAGCACGACGGAGGCCGGGAAGTCCATCGGCTGGCACAAGGGATACGTCGAGGGCTCACGCCCCGACATCCGGGTGCCCGTCCGGCAGGTGCACCTCACCAACGGCAAGGACGTGACCCTGTACGACACGTCCGGCCCTTACACCGATCCGAACGTCGAGACGGATGTGCGGCGGGGTCTGCCGCCGCTCCGGGAGAACTGGATCATCGGCCGCGGTGACACCGAGGAGTACGCGGGCCGTCCCGTCCGCCCCGAGGACGACGGGATCAAGCACACGTCTCCGCGCGGTGGACTCCGCAACCTGGACGCGGTCTTCCCCGGCCGCCCGCGCCAGCCCCGCCGTGGGCGCGACGGGCAGGCGGTGACGCAGCTCGCGTACGCCCGCCGCGGCGAGATCACGCCGGAGATGGAGTACGTGGCGATCCGGGAGAACGTGTCCCCGGACGTCGTGCGCGACGAGATCGCCGCGGGCCGCGCGGTGCTGCCGGCGAACGTCAACCACCCGGAGATCGAGCCGATGATCATCGGCAAGCGGTTCCTGGTGAAGGTCAACGCCAACATCGGCAACTCCGCGGTGACCTCCTCGATCGAGGAGGAGGTGGAGAAGATGACCTGGGCGACCCGCTGGGGCGCAGACACGGTCATGGACCTCTCCACCGGCCGCAACATCCACACCACCCGTGAATGGGTGCTGCGCAACTCCCCCGTGCCGATCGGCACCGTCCCGCTCTATCAGGCGCTGGAGAAGGTCGACGGGCGCGCCGAGGAGCTGACCTGGGACATCTACAAGGACACCGTCATCGAGCAGGCCGAACAGGGCGTCGACTACATGACGGTCCACGCGGGCGTGCTGCTGCGGTACGTGCCGCTGACCGCCCGCCGCAAGACCGGCATCGTCTCGCGCGGCGGCTCGATCATGGCCGCGTGGTGCCTCGCGCACCACAAGGAGTCGTTCCTGTACGAGAACTTCGAGGAGCTCTGCGAGATCCTCGCGGCGTACGACGTGACGTACTCGCTCGGCGACGGTCTGCGGCCCGGTTCGATCGCGGACGCCAACGACGACGCGCAGTTCGCCGAGTTGAGGACGCTCGGGGAACTCAACACGATCGCCAAGCGTCACAACGTACAGACGATGATCGAGGGCCCGGGACATGTCCCGATGCACAAGATCAAGGAGAACATCGACCTTCAGCAGGAGATCTGCGAAGAGGCGCCCTTCTACACCCTGGGGCCCCTGACGACCGATGTGGCGCCCGCGTACGACCACATCACGTCCGGCATCGGTGCCGCGATGATCGCCTGGTGGGGCACGGCGATGCTCTGCTACGTCACGCCCAAGGAGCACCTGGGCCTGCCGAACCGGGATGACGTCAAGACCGGCGTCATCACCTACAAGATCGCGGCTCATGCCGCCGATCTCGCCAAGGGACACCCGGGCGCGCAGGAGTGGGACGACGCCCTCTCCGACGCGCGCTTCGAGTTCCGCTGGGAGGACCAGTTCAATCTGGCCCTGGACCCGGACACGGCACGGGAGTTCCACGACGAGACGCTGCCCGCCGAGCCGGCGAAGACCGCGCACTTCTGCTCGATGTGCGGTCCGAAGTTCTGCTCGATGAAGATCTCCCAGGACATCCGCCGTGAGCACGGTGGTGATCTCAGGACGGACGAGATCGAGGCGGGTATGGCGGAGAAGTCCGCCGAGTTCGCCGCGGCGGGCAATCGCGTGTACCTGCCCCTTGCGGACTGACCTGCTCGGACATGGCCCGGTCGACGGCGCACGGCAGAGCGTCGTCGACCGGTCGCCTTCGCTAGGCCGACCGCGTCTGGTCGCCGGCTCCCAGGTAAAGCCTTCCCAGACGAGGCAGTCGCCGACGCATCTCGTCCGCGTCGTCGAAGTCGAAGTCCTCACCCATGTCCACTGACTCGCTGTCCTGCTCGTCAGCCGAGCTGTACTCGGCCCAGGCTTCGTAGAAGGCATCCGGGTTTCCGGTGAGGGATTCGAAGGCGCCGCTCGCGGCGTAGTTCACGTCCTCGTAGAACAATGCCTCGTCGCGATGGGCGCCGGCGGCTTCCATGACGCCGGGGTGGCCGGCGAGGCTGTCCGGATCGAGGGCCGTGCGCTCGTACCAGTCTCGCCCCAGCGCGATCACTCCCGCCCGGAAGTCCATGAAACTGTCGTCGGAGCAGCCGCCGCCGATGAGGTAGGCAGCCGCCCAGACGTCCCAGCGGTACAGAGCGTCGTGCACCTCGTCGAACCGCTCCGCGTACTCGAGGATCTCCTGCGGCGGGCAGCCGGTGAGGAGGTCCACCAGGGCTTCGTCGAAGAGCGTGCCGGAAGCAGCGGCGGAGGAACGTGCGGATTCGATGACGTGCCAGAACCGGTCGATGTTCATGACGGAGCACTGTGCCATCGCGGTATGACAACAAGCCGAGGTGCAGTAGCCCGCGGCTACTCGGGCTGGTGTTCCGGGGGGCCGAAGTCCGGGCTGGTGAAGTCCGGGCTGGTGAACGTCGGGCGGGAGCCGGTCGATGAGCCCTCGTTCGGGCTGGAGAACTCCGGGCCGCTGTATCCGATCTTGGGGATCCGGTTCACCCTGCGCGGTGGCGTCGGGGAGGCGGGATCGACGCTGGGGTCGGCCAGGGCGGCCCGGAGGAACGGGAGAATGCCGCGTTCCAGCAGCGCGTGCCGCCAGGCTTCCCTGGCGCGTGCCACCTCGTCGGGCAGTTCGCCGCCCGCGTCCTCGGCGGGAACCTGGGTCGCGCCGTTGCGCAGTGCCGTGATCAGCAGACCGATCGCGGCGGCGAGTATTCCGGCGGCCGTGAGCGCCCCGAAGAACCAGCCCGCCGTCAACAGGGTGTCCGCGAAGGCGGGCTCGGGGCTGACCAGCTTCAGGATGTAGCCGAAGAGCAGGAAGATCAGCGCGGCGGTGCCGGCCAGGACCGGCGCCAGGACGGTGAGCACAGCGCCGAAACCGGCACCCGCCTCGGATGCCTCGCCCATCGCGGGGCCGAGTACCGAGCGGCTGACGGACGAGGCCGCGGACGTGCGCGTCTCCTCGCGGACCTTGACGAAGTGCTCGTACTCCGCGGCGGCGGCACCGGTGATCAGCGCGGTGGCGTTGAGGGCCATCGTGCGCAGCTGTTCGGCGTTGAGCCGCTCACCGATGCCGTCGACACCCGGACGGTCGTGCGCGTTGCGCAGTGCGTCGTCGAGGATGCGCTCGTAATCGGCGCGATCCTCGGTCAGCAGGTGCGGAGCGCTGTTCATGTGCATCCCCCGATGCTCCGTAGGGCCGGATTGCCCCTGCTTTCAGGGCGGTTGGGCGGAAACGGAGGAGAGCCTGCTACGGATAAGCCGATGGTAGAGCGGTTACGGCACGGGGTGACAGGGGGTTTCCGGAAATCGCCTGTCCCGGATTGCCTCAGCCGGGCAGCGGGAGCCGGGCGACCAGCATCTTTCCGGCCATGGTCACTCCGCCGTCCATGGCGATGGCGAGACCGTCCGCGTACACGTGGGGGCCTTCGACCACCGGGCGCGAAGCTTCCTCCCCGTCTCCGGCGTCCTCGGTTCCGACCTCGCCCAGCAGGTACGGAATGGGGCTGTGACCATGGACGACACGCTCGCCGCCGTAGGTGGCGAGCAGTTTGCGCACGGCCTGCGGGCCGTCTTCGTCGCGGAACGCGAAGCGCTTGGTGAACTTGCGGAAGAGGTCCCAGCACTCGTCGGCATCGTTGCGGTTGAGGATCTCGTGGACGTTGTCGTTGACGTCCTCGAGCGTGGTGCCGTAATCGAGATAGGCCGTCGTGTCGGAGTGCATCAGCAGATGCCCGTCCTCCTCGACCACCGCGTCCAGCCGGGCCATCCACTGCAGATGGACGTCCTGGAGACGGTCCATGTCGCTCTTCTGGCCGCCGTTGAGCAGCCAGGCCGCCTGGAAGGTGGCGGTGCCCGCGCCCGAGTTGACGGGCTTGTCACCGAACCGCTTGGCGCCGATCAGCAGCAGCTCGTGATTGCCCATCAGGGCCTTGCAGTAGCCGCCGGCCGCCGCCGCCTCGGCCGAGAGCCGCATGACGAGATCGATGACGCCGATCCCGTCGGGGCCGCGGTCGGTGAAGTCGCCGAGGAACCACAGTCGGGTGTTGCCCGCCGACCAGTGGCCTTCCGGATCGATGAGGCCCTGCTCGGCGAGCGCGGCGACGAGCTCGTCCAGGTAGCCGTGGACATCTCCGACGACGAAGAGCGGACCGAGGCAGTCCTGGGCGGTGGCCGGTGCCTCGACGGGCGCCACGGTCACCTGCAGGGTGTCCCCGCGGTTGATGACCGGAAGATCGCGTTCGGTGGGGGTGTAGCCCTCGGGGGGCTCGTCGTCCGGGAGGACGTTGCCCGGGTGGGCCGGCGCGGCCGACATGGCGTGCGGGACCTCGTCTTCGGGGCGTGCGAGGTCCTCGGGGCGCACGGCGGCGTCGGGACGCGCGAGGTCCTCGGGATGTGTGAGTACGTACTCATGGGACAGCGACTGCGACTGCACCGGGACCTGCGCGTACGGGGGCACACGGAAGTCACGCAACGTCGCCGTCCGCACCACAGGTCCCTGACCGGCCCCCTGAGTCATCGACCCCTCCACCACCGTCGCGCCACCCTGCACCGTCGGACCGGCCTGGTCGGGGACGAACCGCGGTGTCGTGCGCCCATCATAGGAATGCGGATCGTGCTGTGTGATGCACCAGGGGTGCTGAATCCGGGTACACCCCCGGTTCATCGACTGTTTCGCCCCAATTGCGTTGGTCTAGTCCTGAGAAGAAGCCCGTGGGGCACTCACGGTCGTCCGTGGTGAACGCCGCTGTGACGACGTCCGGACGATGAGTTCGGTCGGTATCACCTGCTCGACCGGACGGTTGTCGCCGATTCCCTCGATCGCGTCGATCAGTAACTGGACGACGGCGGTGCCGATGCGCCGCGGCTTCAGCGAAAGGGTGGTGATCGGCGGTTCCGTGTTGGCGTACATCGTGGACTCGCTGCAGCAGACCAGCAGCAGATCCTCGGGGACGCGCAGTCCGTACCGCCGGGCGGCGGCGAGCAGATCGGTGCCGTTGGGGTCGAAGAGCCCGTAGACGGCGTCGGGCCGGTCGGGCCGGGCGAGGAGCCGGTCGGCGGCGACGGCCCCGGCGCACGGATCGTGCGCGGGGTACGCCTCGTAGACCGGATCCTGGCCGACCCGCTCGCACCAGCTCAGATACGCCGTGGTCGAGAGCCGGGTGTAGGTGTCCGTGGTGGTCCCGGTGAGCAGACCGATCCGGCGGGCCCCGCCGGCGGCGAGGTGGTCGAGCAGATCGAGGACGGCGGCCTCGTGGTCGTTGTCGACCCAGGCGGTGACCGGGAGCGTGCCGGCGGGGCGGCCGTCGGAGACGACGGGCAGACCCTGGCGGACCAGTTCGGTGACCACCGGATCGTGGTCGGACGGGTCGATGACGACGGTGCCGTCGAGCGCGACGTTCGACCAGACGTCGTGGCGCGAGGTGGCGGGGAGGATGACGAGGGCGTATCCGCGGGCGAGGGCGGCGGAGGTCGCGGCTCTCGCCATCTCCGCGAAGTACGCGAACTCGGTGAAGGTGAAAGGTTCATCCCCGTACGTGGTCACCGTCAGGCCGATGAGCCCGGACTTGCCGGTACGGAGTGTGCGGGCTGCGGCCGACGGGCGGTAGCCCAGCCGGTCTGCGACCTCGCGGACGTGTCGGCGGGTGGCGTCCGGGAGCCGGCCCTTTCCGTTCAGTGCGTCTGAGACAGTCGTGATGGAGACACCGGCTGCGGCGGCTACGTCCCGGATACCCGCCCGGCCTGGCCGGCTGCCCCGGCGTGATGTCTCCGTCCGGCTCACCTGGTGCTTCCCTGCTGCTGTCATGGCAGGCCGATAGTAGGGCGATGGCGGACGGTTGAGCCGCCAGCATATGCAGTCGTTGACAGGCACGTTTCTGCATGGCTTGATGCGGTCAATTACCTTTGAAACAAAGGGAGTTGGAAGGTCCAACGCTGGTCTCACGGTTGTCGACCGGCATGGGCCTGCCGAATGGTCGAGGTCTCGAAGAGGTCTCAACTCACTACTACGAGGGATGCGCGCCACGGCGTGAGCCACCGGCGCGCGGTTGATCGGAGAGCGCTCCCCCCGGCTCCGGCATTCCCGGCGTTCCGGGCTCACCCATTCGCAGCGGCCAGGAATCCTCATAGGGTGAGCAGTATTGGTGAGCATGTATGACGGTCGAGGAGGACCTGCGGTGAGCGAGACGAGCCCCAAGCTGCGCGCCGAGCTGGACGGCATCCCCACGTACAAGCCGGGCAAGCCCGCCGCTGCCGGCGGCCCGGTCGCGTTCAAGCTCTCCTCCAACGAGAACCCCTACCCCCCGCTGCCCGGCGTGATGGAGACCGCGATCGCGGCCGCGGGCACCTTCAACCGGTACCCGGACATGGCCTGCACCGGCCTGATGAACGAGCTCGCGGACCGCTTCGGGGTGCCCGTCTCGCATCTGGCGACCGGCACGGGATCGGTGGGTGTCGCCCAGCAGCTGCTGCAGGCCACCTCGGGCCCGGGCGACGAGGTGATCTTCGCCTGGCGGTCCTTCGAGGCGTACCCGATCATCACGCAGATCAGCGGTGCCACAGCGGTGCCGGTGCCGTTGACCTCGGGTGACGTGCACGATCTGGACGCGATGGCGGACGCCGTCACCGACCGTACCCGGCTGATCTTCGTCTGCAACCCGAACAACCCCACCGGCACGGTGGTGCACCGGGAGGAGCTGGAGCGGTTCCTCGACCGGGTCCCGTCCGACGTGCTGGTGGTCCTGGACGAGGCGTACCGCGAGTTCATCCGGGACGCCGCCGTTCCCGACGGCATCGAGATCTACCGCGAGCGGCCGAATGTCGCCGTGCTGCGCACCTTCTCCAAGGCGTACGGCCTGGCCGGGCTGCGGGTCGGTTTCGCGGTCGCCCATGAGCCGGTGGCGGCCGCGCTGCGGAAGACGGCGGTGCCCTTCGGCGTGAGCCAGCTCGCCCAGGACGCGGCGGTCGCCTCGCTGCAGGCGGAGGACGAGCTGCTGGGGCGGGTCGGCTCGCTGGTGGCGGAGCGGACGCGGGTGTACGACGGGCTGGTGGATCAGGGCTGGACCGTGCCGCCGACGCAGGCGAACTTCGTCTGGCTGCGGCTCGGGGAGCGCACGGTCGACTTCGCGGCGGCGTGCGAGCGTGCTGGCGTCGTGGTGCGGCCGTTCGCGGGCGAGGGTGTGCGGGTCACCATCGGCGAGTGCGAGGCGAACGACGTGTTCCTGCAGACGGCGGAGGCGTTCCGCAAGGAGATGTAGCCGCCGGTTGTGACCGGACGCCCGCACACCCGATCCCCGGGGTGCGGGCGTCGGTCTGTCGGGAGCCGGACGGCATCCCGACGGGTGGTGGCGTCGGGTTGATGGCGGTCAGGGGACCCCCCTTGACGGTGCGGATTTCGTATGGGTCATAATTGCTTGTGAATGTGAACGCGTTCACAAGCGCGCCCTGAACCTCACGGAATGAGGTGAATTACAGGGCAAGCTGTCGGGGCACACGCTGTGACCACGCGGTGACGACGCCGACGTAAGGAGAGACGACGTGGACCTAGCTCTGGCGCCAGAGACGCTGGCGCGCTGGCAGTTCGGCATTACCACCGTCTACCACTTCCTCTTCGTGCCGCTGACCATCTCGCTCGCCGCGCTGACGGCCGGCCTGCAGACGGCCTGGGTGCGGACCGAGAACGAGAAGTACCTGAGGGCGACCAAGTTCTGGGGCAAGCTCTTCCTGATCAACATCGCGATGGGCGTGGTCACCGGCATCGTGCAGGAGTTCCAGTTCGGCATGAACTGGTCCGACTACTCGCGCTTCGTCGGCGATGTCTTCGGAGCCCCGCTCGCGTTCGAGGCGCTGATCGCCTTCTTCTTCGAGTCCACCTTCATCGGGCTGTGGATCTTCGGCTGGGACAAGCTGCCGAAGAAGATCCATCTCGCCTGCATCTGGATGGTCTCCATCGGCACGATCCTCTCCGCGTACTTCATCCTGGCGGCCAACTCCTGGATGCAGCACCCGGTCGGCTACCGGATCAACAAGGAGAACGGACGGGCGGAGCTCACCGACTTCTGGCTGGTGCTGACCCAGAACACCACGCTCACCCAGGTCTTCCACACCCTGTCCGCGGCCTTCCTCGTGGGTGGCGCGTTCATGGTCGGCATCGCCGCCTTCCACCTGCTGCGCAAGAAGCACATCCCGGTGATGAAGAGCTCGCTGCGGCTCGGCCTGGTCACCATCGCCGTCTCGGGTCTGCTCACCGCCATCAGCGGCGACTTCCTGGGCAAGGTCATGTACGAGCAGCAACCGATGAAGATGGCCGCGGCAGAGGCCCTCTGGGAGGGCGAGCAGCCGGCACCGTTCTCCGTCTTCGCCTACGGGGACGTGGACAAGGGGCACAACAAGGTCGCCATAGAGATTCCGGGCCTGCTGTCCTTCCTGGCCCACAGCGACTTCACGTCGCACGTGCCCGGGATCAACGACACCAACAAGGCCTTGCAGGAGAAGTTCGGGCCGGGCGACTACCGGCCCAACATCGCCGTGGCGTACTGGGGCTTCCGCTGGATGATCGGCTTCGGCATGACGTCCTTCGCGATCGGGCTCGCCGGACTCTGGCTGACCCGGAAGAAGTTCATGCTGCCGCCGGCACTGCGGGTGGGCGAGGACGAGGTGCCGCATGTGGTGCTCTTCAAGAAGCCGCTCGGGCCGAAGCTCACCAAGCTGTACTGGCTGGCCGCGCTCTGGACGCTCGGCTTCCCGCTGATCGCCAGCTCCTGGGGCTGGATCTTCACCGAGATGGGGCGGCAGCCCTGGGTCGTGTACGGCGTGCTCCGCACCCGGGACGCGGTCTCCCCCGGTGTGTCCCAGGGTGAGGTGCTCACCTCCATGATCGTCTTCACGGCGCTCTACGCCGTGCTCGCCGTGATCGAGGTCAAGCTGCTGGTGAAGTACGTCAAGGCAGGACCTCCGGAGCTCAACGAATCCGACCTCAACCCGCCCACCAGGATCGGCGGCGACGACCGTGACGCCGACCGGCCTATGGCCTTCTCGTACTGAGACCGAAGGACTGGGAGCTGAGGCATGGAACTCCACGACGTCTGGTTCGTACTCATCGCCGTTCTCTGGACCGGCTACTTCTTCCTCGAAGGCTTTGACTTCGGGGTCGGCATTCTGACCAAGCTGCTCGCCCGGAACCGGGTCGAGAAGCGCGTCCTCATCAACACCATCGGTCCCGTCTGGGACGGAAACGAGGTGTGGCTGCTGACGGCGGGCGGTGCGACGTTCGCGGCCTTCCCGGAGTGGTACGCCACGCTCTTCTCCGGCTTCTATCTGCCGCTGCTGATCATCCTGGTCTGTCTGATCGTGCGCGGAGTCGCCTTCGAGTACCGGGCGAAGCGGCCGGAGGAGCGGTGGCAGCGCAACTGGGAGCAGGCGATCTTCTGGACCTCGCTGGTTCCGGCGGTGCTGTGGGGTGTGGCCTTCGGGAACATCGTGCGCGGCGTGAAGATCGACCAGGAGATGGAGTACGTCGGCACCTTCGGCGACCTGCTGAATCCGTACACCCTTCTCGGCGGACTGGTGACCCTGACCCTGTTCACCTTCCATGGCACGGTGTTCGTCGCGCTGAAGACCGTCGGGGACATCAGGGAGCGGGCCAGGAAGCTGGCGCGGAAGCTGGGTCTGATCACGGCCGTGCTGGCGTTGGGCTTTCTGGGCTGGACACAGGCCGACAAGGGCGACGGGATCAGCCTGGTCGCGATGATCATCGCCGTGGTCGCGCTGGTCGGGGCGGTCGGCGCGAATCAGGCAGGGCGCGAAGGATGGTCGTTCGCACTGTCGGGTCTCACGATCGTGGCCGCAGTGGCGATGCTGTTCCTGACGCTCTTCCCGAACGTCATGCCGTCGTCGCTCAACGAGGAGTGGAGCCTGACGGTGACCAACGCCTCGTCCAGCCCGTACACGCTGAAGATCATGACGTGGTGTGCGGGGATCGCGACGCCCGTGGTCCTGCTGTACCAGGGCTGGACCTACTGGGTGTTCCGGAAGCGGATCGGCACACAGCACATCGCGGATCCGCACTGAGTTCCGCGTTCCGCAGGGGCCGCCCGGCCCCCTGCCGGCCCCTGAGTGAGGGATGTTTCACGTGAAACCCATCGACCCGCGTCTGCTCCGGTACGCCCGGGCCACCCGCCTCTTCATGGCGGCCGTGGTGGCCCTCGGCCTTGCCGGGGCGGCGCTGGTCGTCGCCCAGGCGATGCTCATCGCCGAGGTGGTGGTCGGAGCCTTCCAGCAGGGGCTGGACGTCTCCGAACTGTGGAATCCGCTGGTGCTGCTTGCGGCGGTCGCGGCGGGGCGCGGACTGGTTGCCTGGCTGACGGAGCTGGCCGCCCACCGAGCGAGCGCGGCGGTCAAGTCCGAGCTGCGGATGCGGTTGCTGGAGCGGGCCGCAGCGCTGGGGCCGGGCTCTCTGAGTGGGCAGCGAAGCGGTTCGCTGGCGGCCCTCGCCACCCGAGGGGTGGACGCACTCGACGACTACTTCTCCCGCTATCTGCCGCAGTTGGGGCTCGCGGTGGTGGTCCCGGTCGCGGTGCTTGCCCGGATCGTCACCGAGGACTGGGTCTCTGCGGCGGTCATCGTGGTGACCCTGCCGCTGATTCCGATCTTCATGGTGCTCATCGGCTGGGCCACGGAAGCCCGGATGAACCGTCAGTGGAAGCTGCTGTCACGGCTGTCCGGGCACTTCCTGGATGTGGTCGCGGGGCTGCCGACGCTGAAGGTCTTCGGACGGGCCAAGGCGCAGGCCGAGTCGATCCGGACGATCACTTCCGAGTACCGGCGGGCGACGCTGAAGACGCTGCGGATCGCGTTTCTGTCGTCGTTCGCGCTGGAACTGCTGTCGACCCTGTCGGTGGCACTGGTGGCGGTCGGTATCGGGATGCGGCTCGTGCACGGCGACCTGGATCTCTACACCGGCCTTGTCGTGCTGATCCTCGCGCCCGAGGCGTATCTGCCGCTGCGGCAGGTCGGGGCGCAGTATCACGCGGCGGCGGAGGGGCTCTCGGCGGCGGAGGAGATCTTCGAGGTGCTGGAGACCCCGGTCCCGGCGGGTGGTACGGCTCCGGTGCCGGGTGCGAGGGGCGTACGGCTGGGGCTGGACTCCGTGACCGTACGGCACAAGGGGCGGTCCGCTCCTTCGCTGGACGCGGCGTCGCTGGTGGTGGAGGACGGCGAGATCGTCGCGCTGGTCGGACCGAGCGGGGTCGGGAAGTCGACTCTGCTGGACGTGGTGCTCGGGTTCGTGCAGCCGGACGAGGGGACGGTCCGGGTCGGCGGCGCGGGGGAGGCACCGGTCGATCTGGCGTCCGTGGACCGCGGGGCCTGGCACGGAAAGATCGCATGGGTGCCTCAGCGGCCCTATCTCTTCGCGGGAACGGTCGCGGAGAATGTGCGGCTGGCACGGCCCGGCGCGAACGACGCGGCGGTCATGGCCGCGCTGCGGGACGCGGGTGCGTACGACTTCGTGGCCGGGCTGCCGCAGGGGATGGAGACCGTCCTCGGCGAGGACGGCGCGGGCCTGTCGGCCGGTCAGCGCCAGCGCCTCGCTCTGGCCCGGGCCTTCCTGGCGGACCGGCCGCTGCTGCTGCTCGACGAGCCGACCGCGGCGCTGGACGGGGAGACCGAGGCGGGCGTCGTGGACGCGGTGCGGAGGCTGGCGCGGGGGCGGACGGTGCTGCTGGTCGTCCACCGGCCGGCGTTGCTGTCGCTGGCGGACCGGGTGGTCGAACTGCGCCCCGCCGAGACCTTCGTCGATGCGGGGTCCCAGGTGTCCCCCGCCCAGGCGGTCCTCGAAGGGGTGGACCAGGGATCCCCCGGCGCTTCCCGTGTTCCGCGGCCGTCGGGCTCGCCGGAGAGCACGGGCCGGGAGGACGGTCCCGCCCGCGTGCACGAGTCCGGCGGGGCCGGCGGCGGGACCTTGGCGCGGGTGCGGGGCTCGGCCGGGGAGTTGCGGGGGCGGCTCGTGGCCGGGCTGCTGATCGGCAGCCTGGCCCTCGGGTCGGCCGTCGGGCTCATGGCGGTGTCCGGGTGGCTCATTTCGCGTGCCTCGGAGCAGCCGCCCGTGCTGTACCTGATGGTGGCCGTCACGGCGACGCGGGCCTTCGGGATCGGGCGGGCCGTGTTCCGGTACACGGAGCGGCTCGTGTCGCACGACGCCGTGCTGAGGATGCTCGCGGATGTCCGGGTCAACGTGTACCGGCGGCTGGAGCGGATCGCGCCCGCCGGGCTGCGGCGTACCCGAAGCGGCGATCTGCTGTCCCGGCTCGTCGCAGATGTCGACGCGCTCCAGGACTACTGGCTGCGCTGGCTGCTGCCCGCGGGGGTGGCGGTCGTCGTCGGAACCGCCTCGGTCGGGTTCACGGCGTGGCTGCTGCCCGAGGCAGGTGCCGTCCTGGCCGTCGGGCTGCTGGTCGCCGGCGTGGCCGTGCCGATGGTCAGCGGGGCGTCGGCCCGGCGGGCCGAACGCCGGCTCGCTCCCGCTCGCGGGGTGCTGGCCTCCCGGGTCGTCGATCTGCTCAGGGGCACGGCCGAGCTGACGGTCACCGGAGCGCTCAAGCGCCGCATGAGCGCGGTGCGGGAGGCCGACCACGCGCTCACACGGATCGCCTCGCGCGCCGCGAGCGCCACCGCGCTCGGTGGCGGTCTGTCCGCGGTGGCCTGCGGCCTGACCGTCGCCTTCGCCGCGTACGCGGGTGTCGCCGCGGTGCACTCGGGCCGCATCGAAGGCGTCGAACTCGCCGTCGTCGTGCTGACCCCGCTCGCCGCGTTCGAGGCCGTCGCAGGGCTTCCGCTCGCCGTGCAATACCGGCAGCGGGTGAAGCGCAGCGCCGAGCGGGTCTTCGAGGTGCTCGACGCCCCGGCGCCGGTGCACGAACCCCTGGAGCCGGCCCCCGCGCCCGCGTCCGCGTTCCCGCTGGAGTTGCGTGGTCTCACCGCGCGCCACGCCGACCAGCAACAGGACGCGCTCAGCGGCCTCGATCTGACGCTCACGGCCGGACAGCGGATCGCCGTCGTCGGGGTCTCCGGCTCCGGCAAGACCACTCTCGCCCAGGTGCTGCTGCGCTTCCTGGACGGGCGGGCGGGTACGTACAGGATCGGCGGGACGGACGCGGCCGCGCTCGACGGGGACACCGTCCGCCGCTTCGTCGGACTCTGCGCCCAGGACGCCCATCTCTTCGACAGCTCCATCCGCGAGAACCTCCGGCTCGCCCGTACCGGCGCCTCCGAGGACGAACTGCGCGCGGCACTCGCCGCCGCGCGGCTGCTGGACTGGGCCGACGCTCTCCCCGACGGACTCGACACCCTCGTCGGCGAGCACGGTGCCCGGCTCTCGGGAGGCCAGCGCCAGCGCCTCGCGCTGGCACGTGCGCTGCTCGCGGACTTCCCCGTACTGCTTCTCGACGAGCCGGCCGAGCATCTGGACCTCGCCACGGCGGACGCCCTGACCGCGGATCTGCTGGCCGCGACCGAGGGACGGACGACGGTGCTGATCACCCATCGGCTCCGGGGCCTCGACGCTGTCGACGAAGTGCTGGTGCTGGACGAGGGCCGGACCGTACAGCGCGGACCGTACGCGGAGCTCGCCGACGCCGACGGCCCTCTGCGCCGCCTGCTGGAGCGCGAGCGCGCCGCTGATCTGCTCGGCGAGCGGTTCAGAGAGCCGACTTTCCACGTGAAATAGGACTAACTACTCTCGTGGGCATGGCAGCGCCCGACCCGAGAGATCCCGTGGGCCCGAGAGATCCCGTGGACCCGAGCGACCCCGTGGACCCGAGAGACCCTGTGGAGCCGAGAGATCCGGAGGATCCGAAGGATCACCTCGAGGCCGCCACCCAGGCGACCCGGAGCCTCCAGGGTCTTGTCCCCGAACTCACCGCACGCCTGCCGCAGCTGCTCGAAGCCATGCGCTCCGTCGGCACCGGCCTGGAGTTGCACTCCACCCTCGACCGGATCTGCGAGACCGCCGCAGAGCTCGCCGGCGCCCGCTACGCCGCCATCGGCGTCGTCGGCGAGGGGGGCGAGGGCTTGTCGGACTTCGTGACGTACGGCGTGAGCGACGCGGTGAGCCAGGAGATCGGGCACCGGCCCGACGGGCGCAAGGGCCTGCTCGGCGCGCTGATCCACGATCCCGCCTCGATGCGGCTCGCCGATCTGACGTCGGACCCGCGCTCCTGCGGGTTCCCGCCCGGCCATCCGCCGATGCGGACCTTCCTCGGTGTCCCGATCAGGGTCCAGGGCGAGATCTTCGGCAATCTGTATCTGACGGAGAAGCGCGGCGGGGCCGAGTTCAACGACCACGACCTGCACATGGTCCGCGTCCTCGCGACCGAGGCGGGCATCGCGATCGGCAACGCCCGGCTGTACGAAGCGGCGCGGCAGCGCGAACGCTGGATCGACGGCTCGGTCGCCGTCACCACCGCGCTGCTGTCCGGCGGTGACGCGGAGGACGCCCTCGTCGTCGTCGCGGAACAGGCCCGCCGCCTCGCCGACTCGGCCGCCGGGGTCGTGCTGCTGCCGGCCGACGACGGCGAGCTCGAGGTCGTCGCCGTCTCGTCCCCGGTGCCGGACGTACCGCTGGGGGTGATCGTTCCCGCCGAGAGCCTGGTCGTCGAATCGCTGCTTGCGGGTGAGGCGGTCTTCGTCTCCGACGCTTCCACCGATCCGCGCATGGTCACCACGCTGGCGAGCCGGTTCGGTCCGTGCATGCTGCTTCCTCTGCAGAGCGGTGGCCGGGTGCTCGGTGCGCTGGTGACACCACGGGCTCGTGGGGCACGGCAGTTCACCGAGGCCGAACGGACTCTTGCCACCCAGTTCGCCTCCCAGGCGGCGCTCGCGCTGATGATGGCCGAGGCCCAGCGGGACCGTGAGCGGCTCGCCGTGTACGAGGACCGGGACCGGATCGCCCGCGACCTCCACGATCTGGTGATTCAGCGGCTGTTCGCCACCGGGATGATGCTGGAGAGCGCTTCGCGCAGGTCGGTCGCGTCCGCGGTCCAAGAAGGGGTCGGCAAGGCGGTCGACGAACTGGACGTCACCATCCAGGAGATCCGCACCGCCATCTTCGCGCTCCAGCAGGGACCCGCTGAAGCTCCGTCAGGGCTGCGCACCCGGGTCCTGCGGGAGATCAACATGGCGGCCGTGCCGCTCGGCTTCAAGCCCTCGCACCGCTTTCTGGGACCGGTCGACTCGGTGGTCGGTGAACTCACCGGGAAGAACCTCATCGCCGCCCTGCGCGAGGCGCTCTCCAACGCCTTCCGGCACGCCGACGCCTCCCGTATCGAGGTCGTCGTGGATGCGACGCTACGGCTCGGCGGCAGGGATGACGAGGAGGGCGGGGCCGAGCGTGAGGCGGCGGACGGGGTGCGGCTGTCGGTCGCGGACGACGGTGTCGGCATCCCGGAGGGCGGACGGCGCAGTGGGCTCCGCAATCTCCAGCGACGCGCCGAATCGCTCGGCGGGTCGAGCTGGTGCGCACCGGGGATCGCCGAGGGCGGCGGCGGTACGACGGTGATCTGGCAGGCTCCGCTCCAGGCGCAGGCCGCACCCGCGGCGCCGCCCGCGCCGCCTGACGCCCCTTCCGCGGAGGAACGGCCGGAGGTCTGACGGCCCGGAGTCCCCGGCCCGGAGTCCGCGTACGGGAGGTCACCGGCGGGATTCCGAGCCGAGGTCCCGGTCGGCCTGTCCGGCGGGAGGTCCCCGGCGGTCGTCTCCGGTGGGACTGTCCGGTCGAGGCCGCCGGTCGGAGTCATCGCCGGGGACCGAGCGGGACTCGGGCCCGATGTCCGATGCCTCGTCAGGACCGGGCTCGACACTCCGTCAGGACCGGGCTCGACACCTCGTCAGGAACCGGTGCGGAGGCCGGTCGGGAGCTCCGCGCGGCTGGGCCGGTTGGCCGTACGAACCAGGCAAAATGTGGCAAACCCCCCGGATCCGATGTGACGATCCGAGCATGGGACACCAACAACGCGACTGGCGCCGAAGGCTTTTCACGCCATTGCTGTGTGCGCTGCTGTCCTCGATCGCCCTGCTCCCCGCGCCGCCCGCGTCCGCCAGCGACGGGCCGAGCGTCAGTGTCGAGGTGGCCCAGCTGCTCGATGAGGTGGGCAAGGCCAGTGCCTCGTACGAGCGGGGACTGAGCGCGTCCGTCGCCGAGCGCGCCCGCGTCGATCAGCTGCAGTGGCAGCTGGCCGACCGGCGGCGCGAGCTCAGGAAGCTGCACGACAAGCTCGGCGCCGTGGCCCGGGCCCAGTACCGCAGCGGCGGCGACCTGGCGCCCACGATGGAGCTGATGTTCGCCGACGACCCCGACGAGCTGCTGCGTGGCCAGCGGTTGTTCGAGAAGGCCCAGCTCACCATGGACCGGCTTCTCGACGGGGCCAAGGAGGCCGAGGAGCTCACCGCGGTGGCGGAGGAGAAGGCCCGTGAGGCCTGGTACCGCCTGGACGCGCGCACGGCGGAGCTGGCGAAGATCAAACGAGGCATCGAGAGCAAGCTGGAGTCGGCGCGCTGGTCACTGCAGGCGCAGGCGGACCGCAGCGCGGCCGCCGGTCAGTGCGCGGGCGCGGTCCGGCTGCCGCAGTCGGAGCTGCCGGAGGGGTCGGCGTGGGTGACGCCGGTCGAGCACTACTCGCTGTCGGCCGGATTCGACAGCGCGGGTCAACGCTGGGCGCACCGCCACACCGGGCAGGACTTCGCCGTCGGTATCGGCAGCGCGGTGCGGGCGATCGGCGCGGGCCGGGTGGTCTCCGTCTCCTGCGGCGGAGGTTTCGGCATGGAGGTGGTCGTCCAGCACAACGACGGCTGGTACACGCAGTACGCGCACCTCGCCGCGGTCACGGTCGACCAGGGTGACCGGGTCCGTACCGGGGAGTGGGTCGGTCAGGCCGGCACCACGGGCAACTCGACGGGGCCGCACCTGCACTTCGAAGTGCGGCTCACTCCCTACTTCGGATCCGCGGTGGACCCGGTGGCCTGGCTGCGGAAACGGGGAGTCTGGCTCTAGCCGTACGGCGGGCTCCGCCGCACGGCTTCTGCCGGTGGCTCGGCGGGCCGGCTGGGCGCGCGGCCTGGCCGGCCGTCGGCCGCCTAGGACTGCGGTCGGGCTAGCACCGCGGTCGCGGCTAGGACTGCGGCCGGGCTCCGCTCGCGGCCAGTATCCGTTCGATGACGACCGCCACGCCGTCCTCGTTGTTCGCGACGGTCCGGCCTGAGGCGGCGGCTATGACGTCGGGGTGGGCATTGCCCATCGCGAACGACGTGCCCGCCCAGGTCAGCATCTCGACATCGTTCGGCATGTCCCCGAACGCGACGACCTCGTCCGAGGAGATCCCGCGCTCCGCACAGCACAGCGCGAGTGTGGACGCCTTGGACACGCCGGGACCGCTCACCTCCAGCAGTGCGCTCGGGCTGGAGCGGGTGATGGTGGCGAGGTCCCCTGCGGCCGTACGGGCCAGGGTGAGGAAGCCGTCGGGCGTCAGCTCCCCGTGGCGTGCGAGCAGTTTGAGCACCGGAGCGGCGGAACCGGGCTCGTCCTCGTGGAGCAGCTTCTCGACGGGGGCGACCGTGGCGGCCGGGTCGAGGTGGAACGGGGGGTACTCCGGCTCGTAGTGGATACCCGTGGCCGTCTCGACCGCGAACGAGGTGCCGGGTGCGGAGTCGCGCAACCGCTGTACGACGTCGAGCGCGATGGCGCGGTCCAGCGGGCGGACCTCCAGCAGCTCCCCGCCGGCGTGGAGATCCACCACCGCCGCGCCGTTGGCGCAGATCGCCAGCCCATGACCGTGTACGTGGTCGCTGACGACATCCATCCAGCGCGCCGGACGACCGGTGACGAAGAAGACCTCGATCCCCGCATCCTCCGCGGCGGCGAGGGCGGCGATGGTGCGCTCGGAGACGGACTTGTCGTCGCGCAGCAGGGTGCCGTCGAGGTCGGTGGCGATCAGCCGGACGGTGGCGGGCAGCGGGAGAGGATCGGTAGCTGAGGTCACCCACGCATTCTCCCGTACCAGGCGCACTACCGTGCAGGGGGGCGCACATGTGAGTACACGCCCCCTGGCGGGGAGTAACCGTGCTGCTTCCCGGGGTCTCCCGGATCAGCACAGCTGTCCCAGGGCCTCCGTGGCGATTCGCTCGAAGACTGCCTGGTCAGCGGCGAAGACCGAGTCCGCGATGGGCCAGTGGACGACGATCTTGGTGAAGCCGAGTTCGGCGTGCCGGCCGGCGAAGTCCACGAACGCGTCCAGGGGAGTCCAGCGGACGGCCCCGCCGGGGCGCGGCGAGGGCCGGGTTGAAGTCGGGGGTGAAGCCGGTGAGCAGGATCTCGTCGAGTTCGGCTGCGTCCCGCCAAGTCTTGAAAGAACCGGAAATTCCAGACGAATGTCAAGAAGCGCGGCTGGACGATCGACTACGACATTCTCAAACAGAGCGCAGAAGGAGCACTTGTGGACATTGTTCTGGACCCGCCTCGCGGCGCCGGGCCCGTACGGCTGGGAATGTCCCTCGACGAAGCGGTCGCGGCGGTGTCCCCGTGGGGGCACCACGAGATCGAGCAGGACGAGGACGAGAAGACGATCTACACCTCCTGCGGCAACGTGCGCGTCAACGTCCTGCTGGAGGAGTCGGGCAAGGCAGTCACCGCAGTCGAGTTGTGGTGGCCGGGTGAGGGTCGGGAGGCGGACGTGCGGGTCCTTCTCGACGGCGACGACGTCTTCGCCACCCCCGCCGAGGACCTGTTCCGTCGGGCGGCCGAGCGCGGCTGGACCGTCGACACGTCCGAGGCCGAGTACCCCTTCGTTCCCGGTGTCTCCCTCGGCTTCACCCGGCAGACGACCCAGGAGGTGCCCCGCACAGCACAAGGGCTTCCGGTTTACGTCACCTCGGTCCTGGTCGGGGGCGAGCACTACTACGACTTCCGCCTGGTTGATCACTGACCTGAACGATGCGTGTACTGCGGGAGACGGGCCGGTTCGCGACAGGGTGGGTCCGGTTGTCACTCCGACCAAAGTCGTATCTCCCTGATCAGCGGAAACGGGATGCGGTGCACGGTGCGGCACCTCACCGTGTGGGCTTGCCGGCCTCGTGGGAAACACTGCTGGGTCCGACGTAGGCTCGGTGCAATGAGCCTGCGCCTGAGCACCGTGATCCTGCCTGTCGACCCCTGGCACGAGGGAGGCCGCGCCAAGTGGCAGCGAGCCGAAGAACTCGGCTTCCACGCCGCCTACACCTACGACCACCTGTCCTGGCGGACCTTCCGCGACGGCCCCTGGTTCGGCGCCCTGCCCACCCTCACCGCCGCCGCCACGGCCACCGAGCGGCTTCACCTGGGCACCCTCGTTACGTCACCCAATTTCAGGCACCCCGTGACGCTCGCCAAGGAGCTGATCACGCTGGACGACGTCTCGGGTGGCCGGGTCACGCTCGGCATCGGGGCGGGCGGCAACGGCTTCGACGCCACCGTGCTCGGCCAGGAGGCGTGGACGCCGAAGGAGCGGGCGGACCGGTTCGAGGAGTTCCTGCCGCTGCTCGACCGACTGCTCACAGAGGGTGCGGTGACGGAGCGGGGCACGTTCTACTCGGCCGACGAGGCCCGCAACATCCCCGGCTGCGTGCAGCGCCCGCGGCTGCCGTTCGCGGTGGCGGCGACCGGCCCGCGCGGACTGAAGCTCGCGGCCCGCCACGGGCAGGCGTGGGTGACGACCGGCGACCCGAAGCTGTACGAGGAGGGGACCCCGGAGCAGTCGCTGGAGGCGCTGCGCGGCCAAGTCGAGAAGCTCGGCAAGGCGTGCGTGGAGATCGGCCGAGACGTGGCGGAGCTGGAGAACGTCCTGCTGACCGGCTTCACCCCGGACCGCAACCGCCCCCTGGAGTCCGTGGACGCCTTCGTCGACTTCGCCGGCCGCCACCGCGAGCTCGGCTTCACCGAGATCGTGCTCCACTGGCCTATTGCGGACTCCGATTTCGCGGCTGACCAGGCTGTCTTCGAGAAGATTGCCACCGACGCCGTCGCCCAGCTCGGCTGAACCGACATCGGCGCGTAGCAGCCTCTGGACCTGCCCGCTCCGGCCATCTCTGAGGCTGTCCCCGGTTCGACGTTGGCGCTACCCGCCAACGGGTGACTGCGGGAAGCCGTCGTGGGCGGGCTATCGGCGTCTCGGGCCGGGGGCGCACCAGCAGATAACGCTAAGTCACAGGTCAGGCTGCGGTAGGTGAACGAAGCTTGACTGAGGTCAAGAGCGTGCCGAGGCGAAGTCTGTCGGTGGCCGCCGCGGCGGCGGTCAGCGTGGGCACGGCGCCGTACCAGGGTCCGTCGCGAAAGATTCGCCACGCCAGGTGGTCATAGGTGTACGCGGCGTGGAAACCGAGCTTCTCGGCGCGCTGCCACAGTGCCCGGCCCCTCCTCGTTCCAGCGGTGCACGGGAAGGATCACGGTGCTGAGGCGCAGAGGAGACGTCATGCGCTCCAATGCACGTCGGTC
Organism: Streptomyces sp. NPDC091376; assembly: GCF_044757085.1. Taxonomy (NCBI): domain Bacteria; kingdom Bacillati; phylum Actinomycetota; class Actinomycetes; order Kitasatosporales; family Streptomycetaceae; genus Streptomyces; species Streptomyces sp. NPDC091376. Next base: position 573,329 of record NZ_JBIVUF010000002.1, read on the forward strand.
CTGTCGTGGCCCCGCTCTGCACAGGGCGGCGGCGGACAGGGGGTGAGGGTCAGCCCGGGAAGCGCAGGAACTCCGGCGGAACCGCGTCCGTGAGCCAGACGCCGTTGGCGCTGACATGGAAAGAGTGCCCGGCGCGGTGCATCGCGCCCGCGTCCACGGAGAGCACGACGGGCTTCCCCCGGCGGGCGCCGACCCGCGTGGCCGTCTCGCGGTCGGGGGACAGGTGGACATGGTGGCGCGCCATCGGGCGCAGCCCTTCGGCCCGGATCGCGTCCAGACTGCGTCCGACCGTGCCGTGGTAGAGGTACGCGGGCGGCTCGGCGACGGGCAGGTCCAGATCGACCTGCACCGTGTGGCCCTGATTGGCACGGATCCGGGCGCCCTCGATCATGAAGCGCCGTTTGTCGTTGGCCGCGACGACGTGGTCGAGCTCGTCCCGGGTGATGCGGAAGCCGTGCGCGGCGGCAGCCCGCAGCAGCTCGTCGATCTCGACCCAGCCGTTCGGATCCAGGGTGAGCCCGATCCGCTCCGGTTGATGCCGCAGATGCTTCGAGAGGTACTTCGACACCTTGATGGTGCGTTGTTCGTCCATGTCTTCAGAGTGCCGTCGGATGTCGACGCACCGCCACGCGATTTTCATCCGGACGATGGTGATCGAAATGTTTGTTCCACAGCCAAGTCAGGTTATCCACAAGGGAATTGACGACTCTGTGGACAACGAGCCTTTGGTTCACAGGGTTTGATCAACAGTGGTGTCTTTGTGGTGGTTTGCCGTAAGTGCGTCCAATGTCCGTGTGTGTACCTCCCGTTCAGCGGCAGCGGCGATGAACGCCGTCGCATTCCCCGGGCCAACCAGCCGATGAACGGCCCGAATCGTGTCCGCGGGCAGTATCACGGTCTGCTGTTCATCCTCCTGCGTCAACGGCGTCTCCGCCCCCAGATGATGCTGAAGGTGCCGGGTCGCGAACAGGCGCATCGCGCGGGCCAGTTCGGCATCGACGGTCTGCTGGGCGAGCGGCCGCAGCCGGCGAACCATCGACGCCGCCTCCGCCGCATCGGCATCCGTCGGCGGCCGGTGCCCGAGGTACCGGGCGAAGACATGCTCCGTGGTGAACTCCAGGAAACGGGAGGCGATGTGCTCCACCTGACCGCGAAGTTCCCGCAGATGTCCGGAGATTGCGGACAGCGGAACCCCCGCCGCGAACAACTCGGCGGCGACCGCCAGCTCTTGAGGGCTCGGCACCAGGAACTCGTCGTCCCGTCCGGGGACGCGCTCCAGCACGCCGAGCTCCACCGCCTCGGTGATCGCCTCCTCGTCCGGCTTCCCCCCGAAGGTCTCGTACAGCTCGGCGCGCGTGATCCGGTCCGCCTCCTCGTCCGTCCAGGGGCCGTGGACCTCCGCGACCAGTCCGAGCACCCCGCCCAGACCGCGCCCCGCGTCCCAGGCCTCCAGCAACTCCTTGATCGAGGCCAGGGTGTATCCCCGGTCGAGGAGATCGGCGATCTGCCGCAGCCGGACCAGATGCGAGTCCCCGTACACATTGGCCCGGCCCCGCCGCACCGGCTTGGGCAGCAGTCCGCGGTCCTGGTAGGCGCGGATCGTCCGGACCGTCGCACCGCTGTGATGCGCGAGGTCCTCGATCCGGTACTCCGCTGCATGCTCCCCGGACACGGCTACTCCTCACTGCCCCATGACACCCTGCTTCGCGACGGCTCCGCCCGGCGGGCAGAGCCTTCGCGGCGAGACCACATCATGGCCGCTCACAGCGGGGGCTCCAACCTGGCTATCGCCCGCAACGCCCCGGGGTGCAAACGGGACAGAAGACGGGCACCACGGGCCTCCGGGGTCACCGGCATCACCGCCCGGTTGTCCACCACCGCGCGCAGGACCGCCTCGGCGACCCTCTCCGGCGGATAGTTGCGCAGCCCGTACAGCCGGGAGGTCTTCCTCTGCCGGCGCTGCTGCTCCTCCTCCGAGACCCCCGCGAAGCGCGCGGTCGCGGTGATGTTCGTCTTCACGATGCCCGGGCAGATCGCCGAGACGCCGATGCCCTGTCCGGCCAGCTCCGCCCGCAGACACTCGCTGAGCATCAGCACCGCCGCCTTCGACGTCGCGTACGCGGGCAGGGCCTTGGAGGGCTGATAGGCCGCCGCCGAGGCCGTGTTCACGATGTGGCCGCCCTGGCCTCGCTCCGCCATCTGCCTGCCGAAGACGCGGCAGCCGTGGATCACGCCCCACAGGTTGACGTCGAGGACCTTGCGCCAGTCCTCGCTCGTCGTGTCGAAGAACGAACCGGAGAGACCGATCCCGGCATTGTTGACCAGCACATCCACGACGCCGTACTCGGCGGCGACCTTTCCGGCGAGCTTCTCCATCGCCGCCTCGTCGGCGACGTCCACCGTCTCCGGCCATGCCGCCGGCGCGCCGATCAGTCGGCACATCTCGGCGGTCCTGGCGGCGCCCTCGCCGTCCCGGTCGACGGCGACGACCCGCGCGCCCGCCTCGGCGAAGGCGAATGCCGTGGCCCGCCCGATGCCGCTGGCCGCGCCCGTCACGAGCACCAACTGGCCGCCGAACCGCTCCACATACCGACCGGACGCCGTGATCGCGGGAGCCTGCCAGGCCGGCCCGCCCTCCTCGTGGGCCGTCACGAACTCGGTGATCCACGAAGCCAGCTGGTCCGGCCGCGTGCGCGGAACCCAGTGCTTGGCAGGCAGCGTCCGGCGCACCAACTTCGGGGCCCACACGGCCAGATCGTCGTAGAGCCGCTCGGAAAGGAAAGCGTCACCGGTGGGTGTGATCAGCTGGACCGGGACGTGCGCGTACGCGTCGGTGCGGGGCCGCCGCAGCCGGGCCCGGACATTGTCCCGGTAGAGCCAGGCGCCGTGCGCCGCGTCGGACGGCAGCGACGCCGTCGGATAGTCGCCACCCGGTACCTTCTCGATGCGCTGCAGGATCTTCGGCCACTGCCTGCCGAGCGGCCCGCGCCACGCCAGCTCCGGCAGCACCGGCGTATGCAGCATGTACACGTACCAGGACTTGGCGCCCTGGCCGAGGAGCTGGCCCACCCGGCGCGGGGTGGGCCGGGTCATGCGCTGCTTGATCCAGTGCCCGAAGTGGTCCAGCGACGGCCCGGACATCGAGGTGAACGAGGCGATCCGCCCCTCCGTCCGCTTCACCGTCACGAACTCCCAGGACTGCACCGAGCCCCAGTCGTGCCCCACCAGATGCACCGGACGATCCGGGCTGACCGCGTCCGCGACCGCCAGGAAGTCGTCCGTCAGCTTCTCCAGCGTGAAACCGCCGCGCAGCGGCACCGGAGCCGTCGAGCGACCGTGCCCGCGAACGTCGTACAGCACCACATGGAAACGCTTCGCCAGTGTGGACGCGACCTCGGACCACACCTCCTTGCTGTCCGGATAGCCGTGCACCAGCAACACCGTCGGCTGGGTCTCGTCACCGAGCTCGGCGACGCACAGCTCGATCCCGCCCGTACGCACCCGACGCTCGCGCGCGCCCTCGATCCCCACGCTCACGATTCCCTCCTGCTGCTTGCTCCGCCCGCTCGGTGCGTCGCCGACGCGGCCTCCTCCTCGGCCCAGCGCCGCACGTGCGGCAGATCGTCGTCCAGCCAGAACGCGCTCTGCTCCGGGTCCCTCGAGTCCGTGACCACCAGGATCTCCTCGAACTTCGCGCCCGTCCCCCGGAAGCCGAGATGCGGCTCCACCGCCCAGAGCCCCGGCCGCGGCGGATGGTCGGAGAACCGGTACGGCGACCACAGCGGTGACCAGCCGTCCCGGTGGCCGTGCAGCGCGTCGCTCGCGAGACCCTTCAGCGACTGGGTGCCGAAACCGAACAGCGTCGGCGACCACCGGCGCTCCCCGACCCGGTCGACCTTGTGGGCGATGACCCCGAACGGATACGCCCGATGCCGATTGGCGTACCCCTGCCGGACCATCAGCCGGTCCACGTCCTCGTAGATCTCGCGAAGGGACCGGCGCTCGCGCACCTCGCGCAGGATCAGCTCGCGGTGCGCCCGGAGATCGGCGAGGAGCCTGTCGTGCAGGGGGTGCGGTCCAAGGCAGCCCGAATAGCCGACGTCTGCCGTGAAGCCCTTGAAGACCGGCGCCATGTCGAGGATGAAGGGCATGCCCGCCTCCAGCCTCCGGCTGGTGGGGAAGAACTGCAGCGGTATCCGGAAGCCGGCGAACGCCGTACGGTCGCCGAACCAGGCGAAGGGCAGATGGAACCAGTCCCGCACACCCCGCTCGCGAAGCCACTCACGCTGCATCCGGGCCGCCTCGCGCTCGGTCACCCCGGGCTTGAGCTGCGCCGCGACCGCCTCCGCGCACTCATAGGCCAGGCGCTGCACTTCCCGGAACCCGCGCAGCTCCGCGGTTCGTTCCCTCGTCACTGCTGAGGTCATGCCACCCGTCCCGTCCCGTTTTCGTGTGCGGTACGTGCTCGTAACTTGACACTGATGAATGTGACAATGCCCGGCGGCTGCGTCAAGAGCCCTCGCACCGACCTGTGGACAACCCCGACGCCGGGCCCGTGGCAGGGCTTCGCACGTCCTCCTCCGGAGTTGCCCCCTACGGGTCCGTACGCCTGGAGTCGGATGCGGAACCAGCCGCCAGGGTTGACGCCCCCTGTGGTGTGCGCCACTACCTTCGAAGCGTGACTGTGATCGTGACCGAAAGCCTGAGCAAGCGGTTCCCCCGGGTGACCGCGCTTGACCGGCTCTCCCTGGACATCGGGCCCGGTGTGACCGGACTCGTGGGCGCCAACGGAGCCGGCAAGTCCACACTGATCAAGATCCTGCTGGGTCTGTCCCCCGCCACGGAAGGCCGTGCCGAAGTGCTCGGCCTCGACGTCACCACCTCCGGTGCCGTCATCCGTGAGCGCGTCGGATACATGCCCGAGCACGACTGCCTGCCGCCCGACGTCTCGGCCACCGAGTTCGTCGTCCACATGGCGCGCATGTCCGGACTGCCGCCGACCGCGGCGCGCGAGCGCACCGCCGACACCCTGCGCCACGTCGGCCTCTACGAGGAGCGGTACCGCCCCATCGGCGGCTACTCGACCGGCATGAAGCAGCGCGTCAAACTCGCGCAGGCCCTCGTCCACGACCCCCAGCTGGTCCTCCTCGACGAACCGACCAACGGTCTCGACCCGGTCGGCCGCGACGAGATGCTCGGCCTGATCCGCCGCGTGTACACGGACTTCGGCATCTCGGTCCTGGTCACGTCCCATCTGCTCGGCGAGCTGGAACGCACCTGCGACCACGTCGTGGTCGTCGACGGCGGCCGGCTGCTGCGCTCCAGCTCCACCAGCGACTTCACCCAGATCACGACCACCCTCGCGGTCGAGGTCACCGACTCCGACACCCACCCCGACGGGACCGCCGCGCTCCGCGAGGCCCTGACGGCCGCGGGCGTCACCCTGCACGCCGGGGTCGAGGAAGGTCTGCCCGGAGCGGGTCACATCCTGCTGCTGGAGGCGACCGGCGAGGAGACGTACGACACCGTCCGCGACACCGTCGCCGCCCTCGGCCTCGGACTCGTACGGATGGAACAGCGCCGCCACCACATCGCGGAGGTCTTCCGCCCGGAGGCAGCGGCCCAGCCCATGGAGGTGCCGGTCCGATGACCACCGAGACGACCCGTATCCACAACATCGGATACCGCAACTACGAGGGCGCCCGGCTCGGCCGTGCCTACGCGCGGCGCTCGCTCTACACGCAGTCGCTGCGCGGCGCCTACGGACTCGGCCGCTCCGCCAGGTCCAAGGTGCTGCCGATGATCCTCTTCGCGGTGATGTGCGTGCCGGCGGCGATCGTCGTCGCCGTCGCGGTGGCCACGAAGATGAAGGAACTGCCGCTCGACTACACGCGCTACGCGATCGTCACTCAGGCGGTCATCGGCCTGTTCCTCGCCGCCCAGGCCCCCCAGTCCGTGTCCCGGGACCTGCGCTTCAAGACCGTGCCCCTGTACTTCTCGCGGCCCATCGAACGCGTCGACTACGTCCTCGCCAAGCTCGGCGCGATGGCCTCGGCGCTGTTCGTCCTCACCGCCTCCCCGCTGGTGATCCTCTACATCGGCTCGCTGCTGGCGAAGATGGACTTCGCCGAGCAGAGCAAGGGATTCGCACAGGGACTGGTCTCCGTGGCACTTCTCTCGCTCTTCTTCGGCGGCCTCGGCCTCGTCATGGCCGCGCTCACGCCACGAAGGGGCTTCGGCGTCGCCGCCGTCATCGCCACCCTGACCATCACCTACGGCGCGGTCTCCACGCTCCAGGCCATCGCCTACGAGACCGGGTCCGAGGGTGTCGTGGAGTGGCTGGGCCTCTTCTCACCCATCACCCTCATCGACGGAGTGCAGACCGCCTTCCTCGGCGCGACCACCTCCTACCCGGGCGGGCAGGGGCCGGGCACGGGGGCCGGCGTGGTCTATCTGCTGGTCGTCCTCGCGCTCATCGCCGGCTCCTACGGCGTCCTGATGCGCCGCTACCGAAAGGTCGGGCTGTGACAACGATCAACATCGACCACGCGTCGCGCTGGTTCGGCAACGTGGTCGCCGTCAACGACGTGACCATGACCATCGGACCGGGCGTCACCGGGCTCCTCGGACCCAACGGAGCCGGGAAGTCCACGCTCATCAACATGATGGGTGGCTTCCTCGCCCCCTCCACAGGCACGGTCACTCTCGACGGGCAGACGATCTGGCGCAACGAGACGGTGTACCGGCAGATCGGCGTCGTGCCCGAGCGCGAGGCGATGTACGACTTCCTGACGGGGCGGGAATTCGTCGTCGCCAACGCCGAACTGCACGGACTGGGCGCGAAGGAAGCCCAGCACGCGCTGGCCACGGTGGAGATGGAGCCCGCGCAGGACCGCAAGATCGCGACGTACAGCAAGGGCATGCGCCAGCGCGTGAAGATGGCGTCCGCGCTGGTGCACGACCCGAGCGTGCTGCTCCTCGACGAGCCCTTCAACGGCATGGACCCGCGCCAGCGCATGCAGCTCATGGACCTGCTCCGGCGGATGGGTGCCGAGGGCCGCACGGTCCTGTTCTCGTCCCACATCCTGGAGGAGGTCGAGCAGCTCGCCTCGCACATCGAGGTGATCGTCGCGGGACGGCACGCGGCGAGCGGCGACTTCCGCAAGATCCGCCGGCTGATGACCGACCGGCCGCACCGTTATCTGGTCCGCTCCAGCGACGACCGCGCACTCGCCGCCGCGCTGATCGCCGACCCGTCGACGGCCGGCATCGAAGTGGATCTCCAGGAGGGCGCGTTGCGGATCCAGGCGGTCGACTTCGGGCGGTTCACGGAACTGCTGCCGAAGGTCGCCCGTGAGCACTCCATCCGGCTGCTGACGGTCTCGCCCTCGGACGAGTCCCTCGAGTCGGTCTTCTCCTACCTCGTTGCCGCCTAGGCCTGAAAGGAGCCTTCGACATGTACAACCCGACAGTCGCCCGGCTCACCTACCGGGCCCTTCTCGGCCGTCGCCGTGCTGCGGTCCTCTTCATCCTCCCGGGACTGCTGCTGCTCATCGCCGCCGCGGTCCGGGCCTTCAACGGGGTGGACGACCAGATCGCCGCCGACGTGCTGGGCGGATTCGCCATCGCCACGATGGTGCCGCTGATCGGTGTGATCGCCGGCACGGGAGCGATCGGCCCCGAGATCGATGACGGCTCGATCGTCTATCTGCTGGCCAAGCCGGTGAAGCGGCCGACGATCATCATCACCAAGCTGATCGTGGCGATCGCCGTGACGATGGCGTTCTCCGCGATCCCCACCTTCATCGCCGGATACATCCTCAACGGCAACGGACAGCAGATCGCGGTGGCCTACACCGTCGCGGCGCTGGTCGCGTCGATCGCGTACGCCGCGTTGTTCCTGCTGCTCGGCACGATCAGCCGGCACGCGGTCGTCATCGGTCTGGTCTACGCGCTGGTGTGGGAGACCCTCTTCGGCAGCCTGGTCCCGGGTGCGCGGACACTCAGCGTCCAGCAGTGGTCGCTGGCCCTCGCCGAGAAGATCGGCGGCGAAGGGATGATCACCTCCGATGTGGGGCTGCCGCTCGCGGTGGCGCTGCTCGTGGGCGTCACGCTGCTGGCCACGGGATACGCCGGGCAGAAGCTGCGGACGCTGACGCTGGCGGGCGAGGAGTAGGAACAGCAGGCGGGGGCGGCCCCCGGGAAGGTCCCGAGGGGCCTTCCCGGGGGCGTTCTCGTTCTCACACGCGTTTGACGCGTGCGTGAGGACACTGGGGGAGAGGAGGAATCGCCATGTCCGACGAGCCGAAGCCGGGACAGGGAGAGGGACCGGACCCGGGACAGGAGCCGGGACACGGGCCGGGCCCGGATCCGGAGTCCGGGGGCGATGCCCGGGACGACGCCCGGGACGACGCCTGGGACAAGGCCGTCCTCGACGAGGACTTCGTACGGGGCGCGGAGACCGCCGAGCCGTCCGCCCGGGCCCGGATGCTCGCCGCGCGGTGGCGGGGCTCGGCACCCGAGCCGCAGCCGTGGCGGTCCGACGAGCCACCGGCGGGCTGGTTCTTCAGCCGGGCGCGCAGACGGCGCCGAGGGCTGTGGCGGCGGCGCAAGGACAAGGACTGAGGCCGGATATTGGGTGGCACGGAACTGCCGTGGCGGGGCACAGTGGTTCTGGCACTCGCGCACATGTGCGACGAGGCCGTTTCGAGACCGGGGAGGGGCGCGGCGATGACCGAGAGTACGAGTCCGTCGAGCTCCCAGCAGGGCAGCGCACGGCAGGCTTCGGAGTAATCATCGGACTCCGTAGAGCCGCCGACCGCATGCTGCCCGGGCGGCCGCTTCGAGCGCGCATCCGCGCGGGCCGCCCTCCCGGAGGATTGGCCGAGTGGTAAGGCAGCGGCTTGCTAAGCCGTCGTCGGGGTCAACCCCGCGCGCGTTCGATCCGCGCATCCTCCGCGTATCGCCTCCGGCAGGAGGCCGGAACCTCATGGGTTTCGCGGTCGGGCCCGCACCACGGGCGCGCCGGCCTCAGGGCCGGCCGATCCCAGGGCCCGCCGCGCTCCCGACGGGCCTGACCCTGAAGTCATCCCCGAGTGCCGTGTCCACGGTGCGGAGCGCCGCGATCCCGGTGGAACGGCCGCTCACGACCGGCGCATGAGCTCTTCCAGGACCACGGCGATGCCGTCGTGCTCGTTCGACGCCGTGATCTCGTGGGCCACGGCCTTGAGTTCGTCGTGGGCGTTGGCCATGGCCACGCCGTGCGCCGCCCAGCCGAACATGGGTATGTCGTTGGGCATGTCGCCGAACGCGATGGTCTGCGTGGACTTCACGCCCAGGCGGCGCGCCGCCAGGGAGAGCCCGGTGGCCTTGCTGAGACCGAGCGGGAGGATCTCGACGATCCCGGCGCCCGCCATCACCACGTCCACCAGGCCGCCGACCGTCTGCCGGGCGACGCGGGTCAACGTGTCGTCGTCGAGGCCCGGGTGCTGGATGTAGAGCTTGTTCAGCGGCGCGGACCACAGCTCGGCCGGGTCGTCGAACGGGACGACCGGCAGCGGGCCTTCCTGGAGCCGATAGCCGGGGCTGACGATCACGTTCCCGTCGAGGCCGTCGCGGCTGGCCGCGACGGCCAGCGGGCCGACCTCCGCCTCCAGCTTCGAGAGCGCGAGCCCCGCGAGCTGCCGGTCCAGGGTCACCGAGGTCAGCAGCTTGTGCTCGCCCGCGTGGTACACCTGCGCGCCCTGACCACAGACCGCGAGGCCTTGATAGCCCAGGTCGTCCAGGATGTGCCGGGTCCACGGGACGGCCCGCCCCGTGACGACGATGTGCGCGGCGCCCGCCGCCGTGGCGGCGGCGAGCGCGTCGCGCGTGCGCTCCGAGATCGTTTCGTCGGAGCGCAGCAGCGTCCCGTCGAGATCCGTGGCGATCAGGCGGTACGGAAAGCTCACTTGGTGATCGGCTCCAGGACCTCACGGCCACCGAGGTACGGCCGGAGCACCTCGGGCACCCGCACCGAGCCGTCCGCCAGCTGGTGGTTCTCCAGGATCGCCACGATCGTGCGCGGCACGGCGCACAGCGTGCCGTTCAGCGTCGCGAGCGGCTTGACCTTCTTCCCGTCACGCATCCGCACCGACAGCCGACGTGCCTGGAACCCGTCGCAGTTGGAGGCCGACGTCAGCTCGCGGTACTTGCCCTGGGTCGGGATCCACGCCTCGCAGTCGAACTTCCGCGACGCCGACGCACCCAGATCGCCCGACGCGACGTCGATCACCTGGAACGGCAGCTCCAGGGCGGTCAGCCACTGCTTCTCCCAGTCCAGCAGCCGCTTGTGCTCGTTCTCGGCGTCGTCCGGGTCGATGTACGAGAACATCTCGACCTTGTCGAACTGGTGGACGCGGAAGATTCCGCGCGTGTCCTTGCCGTACGTACCGGCCTCGCGGCGGTAGCACGGCGAGAAGCCCGCGTACCGCAGCGGCAGCTTGTCGGCGTCGAGGATCTCGTCCATGTGGTACGCCGCGAGCGGGACCTCGGAGGTGCCGACCAGGTAGTAGTCGTCCTTCTCCAGGTGGTAGACGTTCTCCGCGGCCTGGCCCAGGAAGCCGGTGCCCTCCATGGCGCGCGGCCGGACCAGTGCCGGGGTCAGCATCGGGATGAAGCCGGCCTCCGTCGCCTGCGCGATCGCCGCGTTGACGAGGGCGAGCTCCAGGAGCGCGCCGACACCCGTCAGGTAGTAGAAGCGCGAGCCCGACACCTTCGCCCCGCGCTCGACGTCGATGGCGCCGAGCGCCTCGCCGAGCTCCAGGTGGTCCTTGGGCTCGAAGCCCTCGGCGCCGAAGTCGCGGATCGTGCCGTGCGTCTCCAGGACGACGAAGTCCTCCTCGCCGCCGACGGGGACGTCCGGGTGGATCAGATTGCCCAGCCGGAGCAGCAGCCGTCGGGTCTCCTCGTCGGCCTCGTTCTGCTCGGCCTCGGCGGCCTTGACGTCGGTCTTGAGCTGTTCGGCCTTCTTCAGCAGCTCGGTGCGCTCGTCCGGAGATGCCTTGGGGATGAGCTTGCCGAGCGACTTCTGCTCGGAGCGGAGTTCGTCGAAGCGGACGCCGGACGACCTGCGCCGCTCATCGGCGGAGAGCAGGGCGTCGACGAGCTCGACGTCCTCTCCACGGGCGCGCTGGGAGGCGCGAACACGGTCGGGGTCCTCACGGAGCAGGCGAAGGTCAATCACCCCACCAGGCTACCGGTGCGGACTCCCGCCACCCCAGTTGATATTGATCGTGTGGCGCTTTGCCCGAATTGCCGGAATTGAGGAAAGGTGCGGTGAATCCGGGCCGACATCCGTCAATGAACGGGATACCGGTCGCCGAAATGGGGCAAGTCCCGCCCCTCATTGACCCATGGGTGCCCTGGAGTGCGGAACCCGAGGGCTGTTGTCCACAGGGGAGGGCGCCTCCGGCAAGTTATCCACAGGGTGTGGGGGCGGCCTGTGGACTACGGAATTGATCATTCCGAATGCATCGAGGAGATCGGGTGGATTCCCTCGCCAAACATGGCCCACGCACTCGTTCGAGTGGGAATTCCTCGCACTTCCTCGCTCCAAAGAGTTGATCAAAGGAATTGGGCTGACAGGGGCTGACCGGCCGTGCTGTGGACGGATGTGTGGCGACTGGAGCGATTTGTCGACTGTGCCTGGTTACGTTGTCGACTTGTCCCCAGATAGAGAAGCCGCCCTGTGGATAACTCTGTGGGTAACGAAAAGTAGGAAGAGAATCCGGACAGCGCCGGACGAAGCAAACGCAGGGTTACGCGCGGCCGTCCTGGCAGCGCGCCAGCCAGTCGGCCGCGGCCACGAACTCCGCGTCCGACGTCCCGGGCCGCGGCGTGCGCCCCGTGCTCCCGGACGCGGACACACCCGCCTGCGGATACGACCCCAGGAACCGCACCTGGGGACAGATGCGCTTCAGCCCCATCAGCGCCTCGCCGACACGGCGGTCCGAGACATGGCCCTCGGCGTCGATCGCGAAGCAGTAGTTCCCGATGCCCGCGCCCGTGGGGCGTGACTGGAGCAGCATCAGGTTGACCCCGCGCACCGCGAACTCCTGGAGCAGCTCAAGCAGTGCGCCCGGGTGGTCGTCGCGCTGCCAGATGACCACCGACGTCTTGTCCGCGCCGGTCGGGGCCGCGGGCCGGGCCGGACGGCCCACCAGCACGAAGCGCGTCTCCGCGTTCTGCGCGTCGTGGATCTCGGTGACCAGGGCCTCGAGCCCGTACGTCGCCGCCGCGAACTCACCCGCGAAGGCCGCGTCGAACCGGCCCTCCTGGACCAGCCGGGCACCGTCCGCGTTCGACGCCGCCGACTCCCACAGCGCGTCGGGCAGATGGGCGCGCAGCCAGTTGCGCACCTGAGGCTGGGCGACGGGGTGACCGGTCACCGTCTTCACGTCCGACAGCTTCGTGCCCGGCCGTACGAGCAGGGCGAAGGTGATCGGCAGCAGCACCTCGCGGTAGATCATCAGCGGTTCGCCCGAGGCCAGTTCGTCGAGGGTCGCGGTGACGCCGCCCTCCACCGAGTTCTCGATCGGCACGAGCGCGGCCGCGGCCTCACCGTTGCGCACCGCGTCGAGGGCGGCCGGTACGGACACCATCGGGACGAGTTCCCGGGTCGCGGCTTCCGGGAGGGTGCGCAGGGCGGCCTCCGTGAAGGTGCCCTCGGGGCCGAGATAGGTGTAGCGCGTGGCGGACATACTCGTCACCCTAGTGCGCTCCGCCCTTGGGCCGCTCGCGTCACGATTCCAGCAGCCGCTGGCCGACGTACTCGCCGCTGCCCGGCCCACCGGGCACGGCGAAGAGGCCGCTCGCCTCGTGGCGGATGAACGGGGACAGGGCGTCACCACGGTCGAGCTTGCGCTGGACCGGAACGAAGCCCCTGAGCGGGTCCGCCTGCCAGCAGACGAAGAGCAGCCCGGCGTCGGGTGTGCCGTCCGCCGCGATGCCGTCGTGGTACGAGTACGGCCTGCGCAGCATGGCCGCGCCGGCGTTCTGCTCCGGTGCGGAGATCCGGGCGTGGGCGTTGGCCGGGATGACCAGGGTGCCGTCGGGACCGGTCCTGTCGAGATCGAGCTCGGTCGTCTCGCTTCCGCCGGTCAGGGGCGCGCCGTCCGACTTGCGGCGGCCGATCACCTGCTCCTGTTCCTTCAGGGCCAGCTTCTCCCAGTCGTCGAGCAGCATGCGGATGCGGCGTACGACGGCGTACGAGCCGCCCGCCATCCATGCGTACGGCCCCTGGGCGCCGGCGGACGGGACGAAGATCCGGCGGTCGAAGTCCGCCTCGGACGGCTTCGGATTGCGGGTGCCGTCGACCTGGCCCATCAGATTGCGTGCGGTCATCGGTTCCGCGGTCGCGCCGGGCGACCGGTTGAAGCCGTTCATCTGCCAGCGCACCCGCGCCGCCTCGCCCGCGTCCTTCTGCACGGCGCGCAGTGCGTGGAAGGCGACGAGCGCGTCGTCGGCGCCGATCTGCACCCACAGATCGCCGTCGGAGCGGCGCGGATCGAGCTGGTCGCTGGAGAACGCGGGCAGCGGATCGAGTGCGACGGGGCGCCGTGCGCTCAGCCCGGTGCGGTCGAAGAAGGTCCGGCCGAAGCCGAAGGTGAGGGTGAGCGAGGAGGGTCCGGCGTCGAGCGCGACACCGGTGTCGCCGGCGTCGGCCGGTTCGCCCGCCATCAGCCGGGCCGCGGTGGCCGACCACCGGCGCATCAGGGCGACCGCTTCCCCCCGGCCCGCACCCGGCGCCAGGTCGAAGGCGATCAGATGGCCGCGGGACTGCAGGGGGGTGGTGATGCCCGCCTGGTGCTCGCCGTGGAAGGCCTCGCTGGCGGAACCGACCGTCGCCAGAGCGGTCGCCGGGTCGCCTGCGGCCGCCACGTATCCGGCGGCGCCGCTGACGGCGCCCAGGGCGATGCCGGTCGCGCCTGCGGCGCCCACGGTGCCGAGGAGCCTGCGTCGCGAGATCTCGATGTCGCTCATGCCGTTCCCACTGCTCATGCCGTTTCCACTGCTCGCGCTGTTCCCGCTGCTCGTGCTGCTTCCGCTGGTCACGTCAGCCGATCTTCACGTTCTTCTCGACGGTCGACTGGTCGATGTCCGACGTCCGCACGGTGATCTGGACCCGCCACTCGCCCGGCAGCGGGATCTGGAGATTGCTCGCACTCCAGTGGCCGGTCGCGACGCGGTCGGGGACGACCGGCAGCGGGCCGATCTTCTCGGCGGTCAGGGTGAAGGCGACCTTGACCTCGGGCGCGTCCAGGGGACGGCCGTTGGGGCGGTTGACCCAGAGATGCAGCTCGTTGGCGCCCGAGCGGCCCGGGGAGAGGGTCAGCCGGGCGGTGCCCTTGCCGTCCGTGCCGCCGGTGTCGAAGGGCAGGGTGATGTCGACGGGCCGGTCCGGTACGGCGGTGGAGGCCTGTGAGCCGCCCGCCCGGGCGGCCTGTTCCTCCGTACGGCCGGGCTCGGTCGACGTCAGGACGGTCGTCACGGCGAGGAGCACGACGGCGACACCGGCTTCGGTCAGTACGGAGCGGCGCAGTCCGGCACGCTCCGGGTCGGCGTCCTTGACCCGCTTGCGCTTCGCCGTCGCCACCGCGGCCTGCTGACGGGCCAGTTGGGCGGCGCGTACGGGATCGTCGGACGCCTGTGCGGAATCGGTCGTCGCGGCGTCGGCATCCGCGTCCCCGACGGCTTCCGTGTCCGCCGTCGCTTCCGTGTCCGCGATCGCTTCCGCTTCGGTATCGGTGTCGGCATGGGCGTCCGTGCCCGTCTCCGACAGCCGTGCCGTCCAGCGCCGCGAGATCCATGCGACGCCTATCAGGACGCCGACCAGCCCGATCTTGAGCAGCAGCAGCCGTCCGTACGACGTGCCGGTGAGTGCCGACCAGGAGCCGACCTGCCGCCAGGACTGGTACAGCCCGGTGGCGGCGAGGACCACGACGGACCAGAACGCCACCCGGGAGAAGCGCAGTACGGCCGAGCGATCGAGGGCGGGAGTGCGGTGGAGCGCGACGAGCAGGGCGACCAGTCCGCCGAGCCAGGCGGCGACGGCCAGCAGGTGCAGCACGTCCACCGGCATCGCGACGCCCGGCTGGATGCCGGTCGAGGCGTGCTCGGAGAGAGCCCAGGTGGCGGCGATGCCGGTCGCGACGACCGTTCCGCCGATGGCCAGCCCGAAGCTGAGGTCCTTCTGCTCCTTGGCCCGCTCCTGCGCGTCTGCGCCCGTGCCCGTGGTCGCGCCCGTGGTCGTCCCCGCGTCCGATTCGGCGTCGTCGTCCGCGTCCGTGATCCGCTTCGCGTACGCCCCGAACAGCACCGCGATGAACAGCGCCGCCGCACCGAGCAGCAGCAGCCGTGACACCAGCGCGGCCCCGGTCTTGGTCGCGAGTACGGCCTGCAGTCCGGCGAGGTCGAAGGCGTCGCCCACTTCGCCGGAGCCGGTGTAGGGATTGCGCAGCAGCAGCATGGCGAGCGTGGCCGCGGTGAGCGTCACCCAGCCCTGCACGACCAGTCGCTGCACCGGCCGTGCGTTCGCACCGCGCGGCCAGCAGGCCAGGACGAACGCCGCGCAGCCGACGAGGACGACGAACCCCGCGTACGCGGCGTACCGCGCGATCCCGTAGAGCGCTCCGACGAGCCCGCCGCCCGCCTCCTGCTTCGGGAGCTCCACGGCCGTCTTCGAGGGCGCGCCGATGGAGAAGGTGAACGCGCCGGCGATGGGGTGACTGTCGGCGGAGACGGCCTGCCAGGCGACGGTGTACGTGCCGTCCGGCAGGCCGGCGTGCAGCGTGACGCCGTACTTGATGATGTCCCCGCTGCACAGGTTGTTCAGCTCGCCGGTGTCGACCCGCTTGCTCTTCGGGTCGAGGACGCGGATCGAGTCGTTCCCCAGGGCGACCTGCTCGGAGAAGGTGAGCGTGACGTCCTTGGGGGCGGTGGCCAGCACCGCCCCGTCCTTCGGGTTGCTCCCGGTCAGCGCGGCGTGCGCGCTCGCCGTGCCGGTGAGCACGGTGCCGAGCAGCGCCGCGGTGATCAGTAGCAGCCGCAGAAGTGGTGCGGTTCCGAAGCGCGGGGCGGTGATGGTCATGGTGTGTCGTCAGTCCCTCGAGTGGCTGAGTGCTTCGTCAGATGGCTCAGTGCTTCGTCGGGTTGTGGGTCTGCGCCTCGACGGGCAGCTGGACCTTGATCGGGTCCGCCTTCTCGAAGTGCAGCTCGATGTCGACCTTCTCCCCCTGCTTCGGCTGCTTCTTGATGCCCATGAACATGATGTGGCTGCCGCCGCGTTCGAGGTCGAGCTCCCCGCCCGCGGGGATGTCGAAGGACTTCACCTGCTGCATCTTCTGGTTCTTCGTCTCATGGATCTGGACGTCGTCGGAGAGGCTGCTGGTGACGGAGGTGAGCTTGTCCGCCGTGTCGCCGCTGTTCGTAACGGTGAGGAAGCCGCCCGCCATGTCGCTCACCGGCTGCGGCATGAACGCCCCGCTGACCTTGAGCTCGGGCCCGGAACCGGAGGAGCAGCCCGCGAGGGCCAGGCCCAGGCCCATGGCTATGGCGGAGGCCAGGGTGGAGGTCGTGCGGCGGTTCACGGGTTCTCCCCCTTGATGATCTTCGGCAGGTCCTTGGCGTAGTCGTCGGGCGTGGTGTCCTCCCCGTACAGGACATAGCCCTGGTCGGTCTTGGGGGAGAACGCGACGACCTGCGCTCCGTGCATGGAGACGACCTTGCCGTTCTTGTCCTTCGTGGCGGGATCGATGCCGATGCCGAGCTGACGTGCGCCCGCCTGGATGGTCGGGAAGTCGCCGGTGAGGCCGACGAAGGACGGATCGCCCGCGGAGGGAAGCCACTTGGCGAGCTCTGCCGACGTGTCCCGTTCGGGGTCGGTGGTGACGAAGACGACCTGGAGCTTGTCCTGGTCCGCCTCGGGGAGCTGCTTCCTGGCGACGGCGATGTTGCTCATGGTGAGCGGGCAGACGTCGGGGCAGTGGGTGTAGCCGAAGTAGATCAGCGTCGGCTTCCCTTTGGTCTGCTCGCGGAAGTCGTACTTCTTGCCCTTGGAGTCCGTCAGGACCAGGTCGGGCTTCTCGAAGGGCCGGTCGAGGACGGTCGCGGCCTTGCCCTTGGGCTGGGCGGAGACGTCGGCGACGGGGCCGTCCGCCGCGTCGGCCCCGCCGTCGGGGCCGCAGGCGGAGAGGGTCAGTACGGCCGCCACCGCCAGGGCGGCGGCCGTCACGGTCTTGTAGCGCATGAGGAAATGTCCCGGAAGTGAAGTGCGTGGGGGGAGGTCAGGCAGCGCGACGGCGGCCGGCCAGCACGCCGAAGGCGACACCGGCGGCACCGACGAGGATGCCGACGACGGCGAGTACCCGGGCCGTGGTGTCGCTGGCGGAGGCGGCCGTGGTCTTCTCGTCCGCCGCGTGGTGCTTCTTGTCCTGGGCGGCGGCGTTCTTGTCGTCGCTCGCGGCGCCGCCGCCGTGGTGGTCACCGGTCGCGGCGGACAGCGCGAGCACAGGGGCGGGGTGCTCGGGTTCCGCCGCACCCTCCTTCGGCTCCTCGATCCAGCGCACGACCTCCTTGTTGTCGTACGTCTGGAGAGCCTTGAAGACGAGCTGGTCGGCGTCCTCGGGCAGGCGCCCCAGCGACACGGGGAACTGCTGGAACTGGCCCGGCTCGATCTTGCCGCCGGCCGCGATCCAGGTGACCTTCGAGACGGCCTCGGTGATCTGCTTGCCGTGCACCGTCAGCGGCTTGGCGAGCTTGGTCTTGGTGACCTCGGCCTTCCAGCCCGGGACCGGCTGCGGCATCACGGACGACAGCGGGTGCTCGGCGGGGACGGTGACCTCCACCTTCACGGTCGAGGCGTTGTCGCGCTCGTTCGGCACCTTGAAGTTGACGGTGGCGTAGCCGCCCTTGGCGGCCTCTCCCTGGGGCTGCACGCTGACGTGCGCGAAGGCGGTGCCGGAGAGCAGCAGCACCGAGGAAGCGGCGACACCGGAGGCGACGGCGAGACGAGAGATCTTGTTCATGGCAGAGAACACTCCACGTGAGCAGGAAGGTGATCGGTCCGCGCGCGGGTGCGCGGGGACGCCGCGGCACCACCGCGCTCAGGACTCCCTCCGGGACTCCCGTCGAGTGGGCCGCGTCAGGCTGCGAGGACGCAGGACGCGAGGGCGCGGTGCGCGGGCGGGCCCCGCCTGATCACGGTGTGCTGGAGTGCCCCCGCCACCGGTGGCGCGGGGTGGTCGCGGCCGGTGCGGACGGGGCGCGGACGGGCACCGGGCGCCCCGGGCAGTCCGGCGAGCAGTTCCCGTACGAGAACGAGCGCGGCGCGCAGGGCACGAACGAGCGCCGCTTCGGCCACCGCCTCACCCGCGTCGTGCGCACCCTGTGCGGACAGCTCGGCCAGCCGCGACAGCGCGAGGTCGCCGTGCCGCAGCAGCCAGCCCGCGGCCAGTGCGGCCAGCAGATGGCCGAGCACCATGGGAACGCCGGGCAGCAGCCCGGCGGACTCGAGGGCCGTGGCGGGCGCGGCGGCGTGTCCGGCGTGCCCCGCGTGCGTGGCCTGCACGGCGGTCGCCGGGTCGATGCCGGCGCCGGCGACGATCCGGTGGGCGTCGGCGGGGCTCAGCGCGTTGCCGCCGGCGCCGCAGACGAGCTTGGCGGCCATCCTGATCAGCGCGTCGTCGGCGCTCGGTGACACGGCCAGCGGGCGCTGGCCGAGGCCGAAAAGGGTGTGCAGGACGAGCTGTCCGCCGGCCAGCGCGGCGACGACGGCGGTCAGCGAGCGCGATCGTCCGGCGAGCGGCGCCGCCACGGCGAGGACGATCAGGAACCCGGCGAGCAGCGTCCACCACGGGACGGTCGCGCAGGCGGCCAGCACATGCCCCAGTGCGGACAGCACGACGCAGACCGCGGCGAACACCGCGGCCCTCAGCAGCCGGCAACCGGCTCCGGCGGGTGCGTCGTCGGTTGCGACCGACGGTTGGGCAGACATGGCCGGGACATCATCGCACCGAGCCCATCGCGTTCGTGCGGCAGGTCCGGAAGGTCACGTTTGGGAACGCTCCGGCGATGTGGCGTGGGCATACACCGGCATGGGCGATTCACGCATCCGCCGAATGAGGGCAATCACGTCAACTCCACGCTTACGAACGTGCCCACCCGGCAATACGTAACGGTATGTCGAGCCGCAGCCAGGAGGCTGGAGCATGAGCATCTGGTGGTCTCTCCATTTGCGGCGCGAGGCTGCGAGCGTTCCGCTCGCTCGACGTCTTCTGCTCGGTGCCATGGACACCGCGGGTGTCGATCCCGACATCTCCTACGATCTCTCGGTCGCACTGAGCGAGGCGTGTGCCAACGCCGTCGAACACGGCGGGAGTGCCGCGGCCGGTTCGTCTTCCGACGCGTACCGGGTGACGGCGTATCTGGACGGCGAGAAGTGCCGTATCGAAGTCGTCGACGGCGGGCCGGGTTTCCCGGACTGTTCGCACGTCGCGGTCCCCGGCCTCTCGGCGGAGGGCGGCCGCGGGCTCTGTCTCATCGAGCAGCTCGCCGATCACGTCTATCTGCGGAACCGGCCGGGCCGGGGCGCGGTGGTGAGCTTCGACAAGGTGCTGAAATGGCGGGAGGACGCCCTGCTCAGAGTGGTCTGAGCGGAGCGCCCTCCTCCTGCTTCGTGCGGCCGGGGATCAGCCCTTGAGGCCGGCCATCCAGGCCTCGACCTCGTCGGACCTGCGCGGCAGCGCGGCCGACAGGTTCCGGTTGCCGTCCTCGGTGACGAGGATGTCGTCCTCGATCCGGACGCCGATGCCGCGGTACTCCTCGGGCACGGTCAGATCGTCGGCCTGGAAGTACAGACCCGGCTCGACCGTGAGGCACATGCCGGGCTCCAGCGTGGCCCCCACATACGTCTCACGGCGCGCGGCCGCGCAGTCGTGGACGTCCATGCCGAGCATGTGGCCCGTGCCGTGCAGGGTCCAGCGGCGCTGCAGACCCAGCTCCAGGACCTTCTCCACGTCGAGGTCGCCGAGCAGGCCCCACTCCACGAGCCGGGCGGCGAGCACGCGCTGCGCCGCGTCGTGGAAGTCGCGGTAGGCCGCGCCGGGGCGCACCGCGGCGATACCGGCCTCCTGGGCCTCGTACACCGCGTCGTAGATCTTGCGCTGCAGCTCGTTGAAGCGGCCGTTGATCGGCAGCGTGCGCGTCACATCGGCGGTGTAGAGCTCGGTGGTCTCCACACCGGCGTCGAGCAGCAGCAGCTCGCCGGAGCGTACGGCTCCGTCGTTGCGCACCCAGTGCAGGGTGGTCGCGTGCGGGCCGGCCGCGCAGATCGAGCCGTAGCCGATGTCGTTGCCCTCGACGCGGGCGCGCAGGAAGAACGTTCCCTCGATGTAGCGCTCGCTGGTGGCCTCGGCCTTGTCCAGGACCTTGACGACGTCCTCGAAGCCGCGGGCCGTGGCGTCGCACGCCTTCTGAAGCTCCGCGATCTCGAACTCGTCCTTCACGAGGCGGGCCTCGGAGAGGAAGACGCGCAGCTCCTCGTCGCGCTCCGCGGTGACCTTGTCGGTCAGGGCGGCCTCGATGCCGGCGTCGTGGCCGCGGACGGTACGAACCTGGCCGGTCGCCTCGCGCAGCTGCTGCGGCAGTTCGCGCACGTCCTTGGCCGGGATGCCGAGCAGCTGTCCCGCCTCGGCCAGCGAGTGGCGACGGCCGACCCACAGCTCGCCCTGGGCGTCGAGCCAGAACTCGCCGTTCTCCCGGTCGGAGCGCGGCAGCAGGTAGACGGTGGCCTCGTGTCCGTCGCCCACGGGCTCCAGCACCAGGACGCCGTCGTGGCTCTGGTCACCGGTGAGGTAGGCGTACTCGGTCGAGGCGCGGAAGGCGTACTCGGTGTCGTTCGAGCGGGTCCTCAGATTGCCCGCCGGGACCACGAGACGCTCGCCCGGGAAGCGGGCGGAGAGGGCGGCACGGCGGCGTGCGGTGTGCGCGGCCTGCGCGATCGGCTCCAGACCGTGCAGCTCGGTGTCGGCCCAGCCGGACTTCATGCTCTCCGCGAGCTCGTCGGAGACCTCCGGGTACAGGCCGTTCTTGCGCTGCTTGATCGGCTCTTCACTCGACTCGTCCGGGGTCTCCGGGGTGAGCTCCTCTGCCACGGGTCTGCCTCCTTGTTGGTACGACGCTGAACCCCCACCCATCGTACGGTCGTGCGTCAGCGGCCCGGGGCCGTGCGCCCCATGGCCTGCGTCACCGGGGCATCACCGGAGCATCACTCGAACCAGGCGGCCAGTATCACCACGTCCTCACCGTCGTCCCCGGCACCGAGACCGTCGGGCAGCACCGTGCGCAGGACGTGGTCGGCGATCGCTCCCGGATCGTCTCGGGCCGCCTTCGGCACGCTCGCCGCGGCCGCGTGCAGCCGTGCGAACGCCCGGTCCATGGGATCGCCGGTGCGCCGCAGCAGCCCGTCGGTGTAGAGGAGCACCGTTTCTCCGTGGGCGGGGGAGAACTCCACGCTCGGCGCCTCCCAGCAGGCCAGCATCCCCAGCGGCGCCGACAGCGAGGTCTCCACGAACTCGGTGCGGTGCTGTCCCACGATCAGCGGCGGGGTGTGTCCGGCGCCGGCGAGCACGATCCTGCTCTCGTGGCCTTCGGGGTGCGGGGCGGCGGCCGGTTCGCAGTACGCGAACAGCGCGGTCGCCGAGCGGGCCGGTTCCGTCAGCCTCAGCAGCAGCTCCAGGTCGGACAGTACGGCGACGGGGTCCTCGCCCTCCATCACCGCGTACGCCCGCAGGCTCGCCCGGAGCCTGCCCATCGCGGCCAGCGCGCTCGGTCCGGAACCGGAGACGGAGCCGACGGCGAGCCCCAGCGCGCCCTCCGGCAGCGGCAGTGCGTCGTACCACTCGCCGCCGCCGCGCGGTCCGCTGAGATGACGGGCCGCGAGCCGCACCCCGGGCACCCGGGGCAGCCGGCTGGGCAGCAGCTCGTCGGCGATGGTGGCCATCTGCCGGCGGGCCCGGTCCAGCTCCAGCAGCCGGGCGAGATGCTCGGTGGCGTACCGCCCGTAGAGACCGACGAGATGACGCTGGCGGTCCACCGGCTCGGCGGGCTCGTCGTAGAACCAGACGGCGACGCCCAGTCTTCCCGCGTCGTCGGTGGCGAGCGGCAGGGCGTAGCTGGCGGCATAGCCGAGGCGGGCGGCGACCTCGCGGTGGCGCGGGTCGAGCGACTCGTCGTGGAAGAGGTCGGCCTGGGCGACGGGTCCGGGGATCCCGGTCGTCCGGGCGTCGAGGATCCGGCCGTACGCGGTGGCGCTGCGCGGGACGGTCTCGATGTGGCCGAGGTCGGCGTGGGCGAGACCGAGGCCGACCGTGCTGGAGGGGCCTCGGCCGTCGGCCGGTTCGAGGACGACCATGCCACGGCGGGCGCCGACCAGGGCGGCGCCCGCGCGCAGGAGTTCATGGAGTGCTTCGTCCAGCGTTCCGGTTCTGGCGAGGCGTTCGGTGAGTTCGTGCAGGGTGGTGAGGTCCGAGACCCAGCCGGCCAGCCGGTCCTGGATCATCGCGCCGGGCGCGGTGGCAGCGGCGGCGGAGGACGTCAGGGACGCGGCAGTGTGCGGAGGGGCCGGAACCGCTGAGTCGATTCCAGCCACTTTCGGCAGGTGCGGGGCGCTCATGATCGCCGGCCTTCCGGCTGGTGCGTTTTGCCCAATAGCATCGCAAACCCCCATGTCAATCTGCGCCGCTATCACTGCATCCACATCTACACGCAGACAAAGGGGGATGTCCAGCATCGTCCTCCTGGGATTACTGGTGTCCGAGGGGGCGTGAACTTGGCCAAAAAATGCCCCCCGTGGTCGCTATTTGCGGTCGACTAGGGCCGTTCGACATGGGGATCCCACCCAGGGTGAAGTCCGAGGCGAAGCCCCAGGGGGGAGTCATCCCGAGCGTGATGGGTACGTAAACGGTGATGGCCAGGGGCAGTTGGGACAGTCCCGGAACCTGGCGGGGAGCCCGGGCGTCTTAATCGCCGTGGGCCGCCGCCCCATCCCGTGCGGCGGGACGAGTACAGCGGGACAGCAAGCGCCAGGCGCGCGCCACCCCTCGCCATGCGTTTAATGGACACAGCCCATGGGATCGCCCGTGCCTACGGCAAGGGCGGCGAGACGCCGCCTGTACGCGCAGTGACGTTATGCACACATGGAGTGATATGGACCTCGGCGTTCAACGGAAAGGAACGAGCGCTCATGCGCGAGATCCTCGGAAGGCGACGCAGGCTCCGGTTCCGGCGCAAGGGGAGGCCTGCTCCTCAGCTCGACGCGGCGCTCACCTGCGCCACCGCATGGGAATGGCCCGTGCTTCCCGGTGTGGGACTCAAGGCGGCCGGCGGTCGGACCGACCGCGGGCGCGGCTGTGCCTGCCCCGACCCCGAGTGCGTGGTACCCGGCGCGCACCCCTTCGACCCCGGGATCCTGGCGGCGACCACCGATGAGCGCATGGTGCGCTGGTGGTGGACGCAGCGACCCACGGCTCCGATCGTGCTCGCCACGGGGGGCCGTGCGCCCTGTGCCGTGAGCCTGCCGGCGGTCGCCGGAGCACGGGCTCTCTCCGTGCTCGACCACATGGGCATGCGGCTCGGCCCTGTCGTCGCCACGCCGACGCGGTGGTCGCTGCTCGTGGCCCCGTACTCGATGGAGCAGCTCGGCGAGCTGCTCCACGCCAAGGACTGGGTGCCGAGTTCGCTCCGCTTCCACGGCGAGGGCGGCTATCTGATGCTTCCGCCCTCCGAAACCGGCACGGGACAGGTCCGCTGGGAGCGCGCGCCGCTGCCCGGTTCGGCCGCGCCCTGGCTGCCGGACGTCGAAGCGGTCGTCGACGCTCTCGTGGAGGCGAGCGTCAGCGCGCCCTCGGGCGGGGTGACACCTCCGGAGACCGGGGAGGGATCCCGGCTCACGTACTGACGGCCGGCTTCCTCCGCTCGCGCAACGGCCGGGGGTGCTTGCGTACCGACCGCGGTGACGGCTCGCGTAGCGGCCGGCCGGCGGTGACGGCGCACGTACCGACCGGCCGGAGGACCGGCGACTCGCGCGGTGATGTGCCGCGTGAGGGCTCGCGTACGGACCGTGCGGGCCCGGTGACTCACTCGTACGGGTAGGAGCCGGGCCCTCTTGTACGGGAATTGGGCGCGCGACGCCGCGGGCGCCCGTCGACCGTCGGTATCTTCGGCCCACCATGAATCAGCGCCTGACCGGGCTCACGCTCGCCGCCGTCTGTGCCGCACTGCTCCCACTCGCCGCCTCCGCCGGACCGGCGGACCCGCCCGAGCCGGGAACGCCGGATGGCAAGAGGGCGGGCACGCCGGCAATTCTGGCCGGAATGCATGTGCCCGACGACCCGGAAAAGGCTCCCGACGCGGCCGTGGAAGCGATCCTCGGACGACGCACAAGCGAACACTGCGGCCCGGAAGTCACCTCACCGGCGGGCGTCGAGGCCCAGACCTGCGTGCTGACGGAGGGCCCGGACGTGTGGGCGCGAACGTACTTCCGCAACGGGACCGGCGATGAGCTGATGTCCGTACTGAGCCTCATGGGTCCCGGCGACAGGACCGTACGGACACATTGTGCGATCGAGGCGGGAGATGAGCCCGCGGCCTGTGAAACACCGCGTGAGAAGGCTCTTGGTGAAGCGGATGCGTATTCCGCGGTCGCGGAGTTCGCTCGTTCCGTAGGCGATGCCGACAGTCCGCTGCTGCTGCGCTCCGGGAGCAACTCTCCTGATGCCGGGGGAAGTTGACGCCCGGCTGAGCGGCGAGGGGATTGCGGGAAATAGCAACGCCCGGTCGCTGGCGACGGGGGATGCACCAGCGACCGGGCTTCTAGAACGGTAACAAGAGATCTGCTGTTCGCAAATTCGATCTCGGGTATTCGGACAGCGAATTACCTGCCCGTACGGGCAGTTGTGACAGGGATCACCCGCCGCGCGACAGAAATCGTCACGGCGTGCGCGGGCGACGACCGAAGCCGTCGTCCCGGCACCCTTCGCAGCCCGTGCGCCGCCGCCCGCCCGGCGTCGCCGTGCGGCCCGTCAGCTGCTCAGCTGAGGGTCACCTGGCGGTTGGTGAGCCCGCCGCGCGCACGGCGCTCGTCGCCCGTCAGCGGCGTGTCCGCCGCGAGCGCCGCGGTCAGCCGCTCCGCGAACTCCGCCGCCGGCTTCTCGCACTCCTCGGCGCCCATGCCGCTCGGCAGGTCCCACACCGGGACCATCAGACCGTGCGCCCGGAACGAGCCGACGAGGCGGGTGCCCTCGCCGAGGCTCGACGTGCCCGCGGCCTGCAGCCGGGCGAGAGCGTCCAGCAGCTCTTCCTCGGCGTGCGGCATGACCCAGCGCAGGTGGTTCTTCTCCGGCGTCTCGCACCAGTACGCGGCGTCCACCCCGGCCAGCTTCACGGTCGGGATCGCGGCGGCGTTGGCACGCTCCAGAGAAGCGGTCACCTCCGCGCTCGTGGTCTCGACCGACTCCGGGATCCAGAACTCGAAGCCGCTGTGGACGACGGGCTCGAACGGCGCGTCCGCGTCGATCAGGTCCTGCAGCCGGGGGCCGTCCGCCGGCGCCCGCCGCGGAGGCACCGCGTTGCCGGGCTTCGTCGTCAGCGCGCGCTGCAGCGTGTCGGCGAGATCGCGGCTGAGGTCGCCGGAGGACGTGTCGTTCTGCAGGGCGAGGAGTACGGAGCCGTCCTCGCGACGCAGCGCGGGCCAGGCCATGGGAAGGACGGTCGCGAGCATGAGCGACGGAACGTCCTCGGGCAGACCGTCCTTCAGGGTCAGTTCGGCGGTCGCGGCGGGCACCAGCTCGCGGAGGGCGACCCAGTCGCACTCGGCGGGCAGCCCCTCGAAGGGGCGCTGGACCAGCTCGGTCACGGCGTGCGCGGCGGCCCGGCCGTGGCAGGCCTTGTAGCGACGGCCCGAGCCGCAGGGGCAGGGCTCGCGGGCGCCGACCACAGGAATCTCGCCGTTGGCGATCTGTGGCTTGGCGGCGGCCTTCGTCTGGGGGCGCTTCTTGGCCATGATGTGGCTTTCTCCCGATGACGGCGTGCTTGTCTCGGGCGCGAGCCTAGCCGCTGTGACCGTGGCAACGGTCACAGCGGCGCTCCACGGCGCGGGCGCCGCCGCGGAGGCCGCCTCGATCGAGGCTCAGTCCATGTCGTCGTAGGCGTCCGCGAAATCGAACCCGGGGGCAGTGACGCGCGTAGCGAAATCGTCGCGACGATGCCCTTCGGTGACGAGAACCCACACCGTGACCTCGCCGGACGCGCTGTCCCGTACGCCCCAGTCCTGGGCGAGCGAGCTGATGATGTTGAGCCCGCGGCCGCCGTGCGCCGTTACCGAGGGCGTGGACGGAATCGGGCGGGTCGGGCCGCCTCCGTCCGTCACCTCGACCGTCAGGCCGCCCGCCTGGTCGACGCGCCACGCGGCGCGGATGTCGCCGTCCCCGATCTCCGCGTGCCCGAGCGGTCTGCCGTGCCGGCAGGCATTGCTCAGCAGTTCGGAAAGGATCAGAACAGCATCGTCGACGACCGATTCGGACAGTCCGTTGCGTCGCAGCTGCTCACGCATCCGGTGCCTTGCCTCACCCACGCCCGCAGGGCCATGGGGTACGGCCATGCTCGACGACGTGGGCACCTCCTGTGCCACCACCAACGCCACCCCCGAGACCTCCTTCGCCCCACGCCACGGTGTGGATGCCCCACTGAACTGGACCGGAAACCGGCCAATCCGTGTCTGGTGACGCACTCGTAACGATCGAATACGGATCGAACGCGCCGGTGCACTCCCTGTAGCGGGCACGTCGCGGACAGGAAGGGCACCGCGAGCGCCTGCGAGGGCCCGCAAAGGGCCTGCGTCAGTGGCGGCCGAGCTGGGCCAGCACCTGCTTCGGACGGTTGGTGATGATCGCCTCGACGCCGAGGCCGACGCAGAGGTCGACGTCCTCCGGCTCGTTCACGGTCCAGACGTGCACCTGATGGCCCGCCGCGTGCAGCCGTTCCACATAGGAGGGGTGATTGCGTACGAGCCGGATGCCGGGCCCGGCGATCCGGGCACCCGCGGGCAGCCGCGCCTCACGCGAGCGCAGCGGGAGGAACTGCATCAGATACACGGTCGGGATCACCGGCGCCGCGGCCTCGATCCGGTGCAGCGAGCGCGCCGAGAAGCTCATGATGCGTACGGGCGACTCGGCGGGCGCCGCCGGGGCGTCCAGGCCGAAGCGCTTCAGCAGCTGGAGCAGCCGTTCCTCGACCTGGCCCGCCCAGCGGGTGGGGTGCTTGGTCTCGATGGCCAGCTCGATGCGCCGACCGGCGTCGGCGGTCAGTTCGAGCAGCCGCTCCAGCGTCAGCACGGACGTGAACTCGTGGTCCTTCCAGTCCGGGCTCTCCTCGCTGTCCTTCCAGGAGCCGAAGTCGAGCGCGGCGAGTTCCGCGAGTTCCAGGGCGGAGACGGCGCCGCGGCCGTTGGAGGTGCGGTTCACCCGGCGGTCGTGGACACAGACGAGATGGCCGTCCGCCGTCAGGCGTACGTCACACTCGAGGGCGTCCGCCCCGTCCTCTATGGCCTTCACATAGGCGGCCAGGGTGTGTTCGGGAGCGTCCTCCGAGGCGCCTCGATGGGCGACGACCTGGATCCGGTGTTGGGTCACCGCGTCATGGTGTCATCGTCTGAAAGCGGACGCTGCGGCCGCGTCCGTAATGTCCGGGATAAGGGATGGCGCACATACGCACAGGTCCTGCTTACAGTGGCCTGACAGGCTGTGGGAAAAGCTGACCGCAGCACATCGGTGCGGAGTCGCGGAGCTACGGAGCCGCGGCAGCGGACCGTGGAACGGCAGAACCGTGGGACCTCAGGGTCCTGACTGAGGGGCCCAGGGGTCCTGAAGGAACCGAGTGGACCCCGTGGAACCCCGTGGGAATCGTGGATCGTGGATCTGAGGAGAGGAAGCTGTGAGCACTGAGAACGAGGGCACCCCGGCTCACGCCGGCCCGTCCGTACCTCCTGTGCCGGCGGCCGCTCCCGAAAGCGCTGCCGCGCACGATCATGAGCATCAGGCCGCCGGCGAGGACGCGCCGACGCAGCCGAACCGGCCGGTGCCGCCGGCGCCGCCCACCGCCCCGGTGCCTCCCCCCGGCACCCAGGCCCCCTCCCCCGCCGACACGGCGGCCTTCCCCGCGACTGCCCAGTACCCGCAGGGAGCGTGGCCGCCCCCGCCCCCGCCGCCCGTCTCGCCCTGGGGCGCGGCCGCGCACGCGCCGGGCCCGCAGTCCCCGCGTAAGCGATCGGGCGGACTGATCGCGTCCGTACTCGCCGCCGCGCTCGTCGCGGGCGGCGTCGGCGGCGGAATCGGCTACTGGGCCGCCGAAAGCAACGACGACGCCAACATCTCGACGACCGTCGCCTCCGGCGACGCCCCCGTCGACCTCAAGCGCGAGCCGGGCACGGTCGCCGCCGTGGCGGGCAAGGCACTGCCGAGCGTCGTCACGATCGAGGCGCAGTCCGGAGGCAGCGCCGAGGGCGAGGCCGAGGGCGGCACGGGCACCGGCTTCGTGTACGACAAGGAAGGCCACATCCTCACCAACAACCACGTGGTGGCCTCCGCGGCCGACGGCGGCACGCTCTCCGCGATCTTCTCCGACGGCAAGAAGTACGACGCCGAGGTCGTCGGCCGCGCGCAGGGCTACGACGTCGCCGTGCTGAAGCTGAAGAACGCTCCCTCCGGGCTGACCCCGCTGCCGCTGGGCGACTCCGAGCGGGTCGCGGTCGGCGACTCGACGATCGCGATCGGCGCGCCCTTCGGCCTCTCCAACACGGTCACGACGGGCATCATCAGCGCGAAGAACCGCCCGGTGGCCTCGGGCGACGGCACGAGCAACAAGAACTCGTACATGAGCGCGCTGCAGACCGACGCGTCGATCAACCCGGGCAACTCCGGCGGCCCGCTCCTCGACGCGCGCGGCGCGGTGATCGGCATCAACTCGGCCATCCAGTCCGCCGGCGGCAACGGCTTCGGCCAGCAGTCCCAGGCGGGTTCCATCGGTCTCGGCTTCGCCATCCCGATCAACCAGGCCAAGAACGTGGCGGAGCAGCTCATCAAGACGGGCCGGCCCGTCTACCCCGTCATCGGCGCGACGGTGAGCATGGCGGAGAAGGGCGCCGGCGCCACGATCGCCGATCAGGGCTCGGGCGGCACGCCCGCGATCACCCCGAACGGACCGGCGGCCAAGGCGGGGCTCAAGCCCGGCGACGTCATCACCAAGTTCAACGGCAAGCCGATCGACAGCGGCCCGACGCTGATCAGCGAGATCTGGAACCACAAGCCGGGCGACAAGGTCAAGCTCACCTTCGAACGTGACGGCCGCGAGGTCACGGCGACGGTCACCCTGGGCGAGCGCAAGGGCGACGGCTGACGGCCGGTGCCGCGATGACGGCGCCGAAGAGGCGCCGAAGAGGCGCCGGGAGCGTGAGAGCCGAGGGCGTGGGAAGGGGCTGCCGAACGATTCGGCAGCCCCTTCGTGCTCTTCGTGTCCTTCGTGTTCCTCTTCGTGCTCTTCGTGTTCCTCTGGAGATTTCCGCGCTCGTGACTGCTACGGATGCAGCACGACCTTGGTGTAGCCCTCGATCCGCTTGTCGAACTTGTCGTACGCCGACGGCGCCTGGTCCAGGGGCAGTTCGTGCGAGACGACGAAGCTTGGCGTCGCCCGCCCCTCGATGATCATGTCGCGCAGGTACCGGTTGTAGCGCTTCACGTTGCACTGCCCCGTACCCATCTTCAGGCCCTTCTCGAAGAGCTTGCCGATGGAGACGAGGAGCATGCCGCGCTTCGACTGCTCGTCGGGGCCGCCGGGGTCGGCCGGTACGTACAGGCCGGGTACGCCGAGCATGCCGGTGGCCCGGACCGTGCCGACGAGCGAGTTCAGTACGGTCGCCGGCTCCTCGCGGTCGGTGCCGTGTCCCATCGCCTGGTAACCGACGGCGTCCACACCCTTGTCGGTGCCGACTCCCTCGGTCTGCTCCTTGATCTGCTCCACCGGGTCGCCCTCGGCGAAGTTGATCGGCACCGCGCCGATCTCCCGTGCCTTCTCCAGCCGCTCGGGAACCCGGTCCACGACGAAGACCTTCTTCGCTCCGCGCAGCAGGGCCGAGTACGCGGCCATGAGCCCGACGGGCCCTCCGCCGTACACCGCGACGCTCTCGCCCGGGCGGACCTGGGCGAGTTCACAGCCGTGATAGCCGGTGGGGAAGATGTCGGCGAGCAGCATGAAGTCGGTCTCGTGCTCCTTGCCCGGCGGCAGCTTCAGACAGTTGAAGTCGGCATAGGGAACGCGCAGATACTCCGCCTGCCCGCCCGGCCAGGGCCCCATGGCGACGTAGCCGTAGGCGCCACCGGCGAAACCGGGATTGACGGTCTGGCAGAACCCGGTGAATCCCTCTACACAGTTGGTGCAGAACCCGCAGGCGACATTGAAGGGCATGACCACGCGGTCGCCCTCCTTGAGCGAGGTGACGCCCTGGCCGAGTTCCTCGATGATCCCCATGTTCTCGTGGCCGAAGACGATGCCGGGCTCCGCGGCCGTACGGCCTTCGTACATGTGCAGGTCGGACCCGCATATCGCGGTGGAGGTCACTCGTACGATCACATCGTTCGGATGCTGGATCGTGGGCTTGTCGACGTCCTCGATCGCCACGCTGAACGGTTCCTTGTACACGACGGCTTTCATGCTGCGACCTCCGCTCGCGATGCACATCTGGTTGCCGCCCCCGTCCCGCCCCCGCCCCGCCCCTCCTTTCCATATGACCCATCTCTCATGATTCTCCGCCCCACAGGATCGGACAACCCGGTAATCTCGGGAGGAATCTTCCCGGTGTGCCGCTGACGCCGCACCGACCGATGAATCAAGAAGGAGGGCGAGAAGTGGCAGCACATCGGCTTGGGACCCTGCTCGTCCCCGTGCCCGGCCTGTCCGGCGCCACCTACCCGGCAGGTACGACGGTGACCGTCCGCGGTCGCGGCGCCACGGTCGATGCCTTCGTCGACGGCGACTGGCTCCCCCTGTCATGGTGGGAGTTCTCCGACGGCCTCCGCGAGGACATCGCCGACCGCTGACCCGGGCGGCCACTCTGGCCGTACTCCCACCATCCCGCATCGCGCGAGATCCGCAGCCGGTAGGCTGTAGCCCGCTCCGCAGCAGGTGAGGCGGGGCACTGGTGGGTTGCCCGAGCGGCCTAAGGGAACGGTCTTGAAAACCGTCGTGGCGGCGACGTCACCGTGGGTTCAAATCCCACACCCACCGCAGCAGGTCAGAGACTTGCAGATCAGAAGGGGTGCCACTCTCCGGAGCGGCACCCCTTCTGCATGCACCCTGACTCGCCGGTTTCCCGCCTGCCTCCACGTCGACCGCTGCCGGACGGGGCGTGTCCCGCCGCGTTTCACCCCACCGAGTGACGCGTCACGGCATGCGCAAGAAATCGAACACGTGCTCTAATCAGGTCATGGCGAGAAACGGCTTCCCCGAGGATCTGGTGCAGGCCCAGCGCGACTGGCTACGCACGTACGAGGCACTGGCTCGCTGTTCCCCCGGGGTCGGCACGACTGCGCTACGACGACGCCTGATCGTGGAGTCGTGCCGGATTGCCAGACACCCGTTCTGGACCGAGGCGGGCCGCTCGCCGGCCATGTGGGGGGAGCTGCGGCACGTTGCCCGTGCGGATGACTGGAGGGATGCCGCATGAACGAGATCAGCGAGAGACAGCGCCGGATTCTGCGCTGCATCCGCGAGTGGATCGCCGAACACGGTGAGGCGCCGACGGTCTCGGAGATCAGCCGGCAGGTTGGTCTTGCCACTTGCTGTCGGCGAGCCAGCGCAGGGCGCTGAGGCTCGGGAGGAAGAAGTACTCGCCGCCGCGAGTGGTGACGAAGCGCTCGACGCCGTGCAGGCGTCGTCGTACGGGGTGGTGCGGGATCGTGAAGATGCCACCGCCGTCGTTGTCGCCCGTCAGCAGATCCTTCTCCTCGTCGAGGCCGGTGAAGTTGCCGTCGTTGAACCACTGCGACTTCACGAACTCGAACTGACGGTTGAGATGTGCGTTGAGGGCGATGAACACGATGCCCCGGTCGGCGCCGTCGTCGTCCAGGACGCCGGCCGGCAGCGGCGGCCCGTAGCTGGTGCTCCGCCGAATCAGCCGGTGGAGGTCGACGTCGCCGATGATCTCCGAGTCACGCGGATTGGCGCGCCTGGCGTGTGCGCCGTGGGGGCAGACCAAGCCCCGCGGATCGGACGCGTAGACAAAGTCGTTGTTGCGCTGCTCGTCCGCCCCCAGGTCCGGATCGTCGTGCTCGGGCGCCAGGATCAAGGGGGCACCGCTCGGCCAGCGGCCCACGATCTTCGCGGCGAGCAGCGACTCCTCCTCCGGACTGGTGGCGTTGTCGCGCAGATAGCGCCGGAAGGCGGCGACGTGCGTGTGCAGCTTCCGCCAGACCACGAACGTGCCGTTTCGGCCAAGCACGTCCGGCGCCGGCATCGGCGGCAGGTTTCCCGTCTCGTCGGGATAGCCCAGCACGAACTCGCCCGCCTTGAGGGCGGGACCGCCACCCGGCGGGTACGCCGCGCCGCTTCCCTCCACGATGGGGTTGCTGATGCCGTCCTTGTAGCCGAAGCTGGTCCGCCCCGAGGCCAGTTGGTACAACTCCTGCCGATGCACCACCTGGAGACCGGGAAGCTGCGCGCGCGCCTGACGTGCCCGTTCGAGGACGACGGCCAGTGACTCCTGATCGGCGGCGACGAGGGACAGCACGACGTGCACCTGGCCGGTACCGAACGGCGGCTCCCAGCTCGCGGGCGCACTGTCCCCGGTGTCACCGATGAAGTCGGCCCGTGCCGCCATGCCCTGCCGGAACTCCTCGGGGAAGGTGTTCAGGGATGCCGGTGGGACCTGGAGCGCTTCGAGGCCCCGGAACGTCAGGCCGACGTTGAGGAGCGCCGGCAGGGGCGGCTGCCACCAGTTGGCCGCGGAGTCGACCAGTTCAGCCAAGCGTCCCATCAGCTCACGCCCGGCGCCGGGATCGTCCACCCGCAGCAGGATGTACGTGCCGACGTACGGCGACGGCCGGGTGCGCAGCACGATGCCCTGAATCTCGTCCAGCTCGAGCGGTAGGGCTTCCGTCGCTGTCATGGCGTCCTTCCCGTCCGATATCAGTCGATTCGTATCAATTGCCATTACGGTCGGCACTGTCCGACACGGCACATCGCGCGATTGACGAGTGAGTAGGCGCGTGGAGTCGCTCGAAGGGCGAGGTTCTGCCGCGCGAGCCGAAGCGCTCGCTGAGGATCGCCGCCGACGGTCAGCCAGAACTCCGCCGCATGATCGGCGTACGCCTCGGGATGGCGCGCCATCAACTCCTCGTAGCGCGCGCCGGCGTGGGCACGCCAGAACCGGGCCTCCGCCGACACCGCAGACGTGCCCAGGAGGTGGGCGAGCCGGGTCGCGTAGTCGGGATCGTCGCTGACGTGGGCCAGCCGGCGCAGGCGCTCGATCGCCACTGCCGTCCTGCCTTCGATGGCGTCGGTCTCAGCGAGGCGGCCTTGAGCCGGCACGTAGGAGGGCAGTCGGGAAGCGGCCGACTCCAGCCAGCTGCGCGCGTTCACCGGGCCGCCCTGGGCCAGCCACATCTGCCCGCACTGGAACTCGAGAACCGCCAGGGGAAATGGACTGACCCCGCGGTAGGCGCGTCTGGCCGCCAGAAACCACGTCTCGGCCTCGTCCGTCTCGCCGTTCTCGGCATGACAGCGGGCCATGGCGCCGAGGGTCCTGAAATCCTGGCGCCTCGAGAACCCCTGGCGAAGCAGCGCAAGGGCCTCGTCGTATCGCCCGACCGCCTGGCAGACGGCTGCTCGCTCCTCGTCCGCGCTTCGCCGATCGAGCCCCAGCGCGGCCGCCGTGTCCAGATCGTCCAGCGCCGCCGCGAACCGGTGGAAGAGGCCCGCCAGCCTGGCGCGTGCCAAATGGGACCGAGGATCGCTCGGTGCCTGGTCGACGAACGTCTCGGCCAGCGATGCCGCACGCTCGGCCTCGTCGATGCGGCCCCGTACATGCCCGCGCAGGGCGGTCAGCTCCACCAGCTCGCCCCAGCCGTCAGTGGTGAGTCGTCCCCGTGCCGCCTGCGACGTCAGACCTTCGATGCGCGCGTCGAGGTTGCCCATGGCGATGACGCCGGCGGTCGTGGGCGGCCCGCCCGTAAGGTCGGGCCCTTTCCCGCTGCCGGTATGAGTGGCGGCCGTGGAACCGCTCATCAGCTCGCGGCAGCCGTCGGGATGGCGGCCACCCGCTCGGGCGGGTCGGGGTTGGGCGGTGCCAGGTACGGGAATTCGCGCGAAGCCGGCACCGTCCCGTCGACGCCGTCGCTCACGCGCGGGCCATGGCCCGCGTTGACGATGAGCGTGTAGAGCGTGTCGATGACATCGTCGTTCAGCGACCGGCCGCCAGAGGTCACATGCTTCCGTCCCTCCAGCAGGGCCCGCTCGATCTCGAAGTAGCTGTCCTCGGCGTACGGCTTGGCAACGTCCGTGATCAGGAAGTCCGCGAGCAGCAGCTCCGTCAGCGGATGCGTCCCGTCCGGCTGCGTCGTCCAGTCCGCCTTGCCGTCGAGGCCGTCGAAGAAGACCAGATTGGCGTTGAGCCGTGCGCGATAGGCGTCCATGTAGCTCGGACCCAGCCGGAACGGGTCTTCCTCGTTGTAGAGATCACGCAGGTCCACGACCTTGTTGGCGGTGTCGACGCCGTTGTCCGACATGAGGATGTTCTTGACCTCGGGGCGGCCGAGGCGTTCGAGGCGCACGGGATACGGCCCGGCCGTGACGGTTTCCGCCGCGACAGCGAAGACGCCGCCCGAGGCCGCCCCGAACACCCTGGCGACGTCAAGCTCCGCCACGATGGTCAGGACGTCGGTGCCCTCCAGGAAGTTGGTGCCCTTCGGCACGAAGGCGAGCCGCCGACTCGCCCGCGTCTCCACCTCCTTGACCACGTCCATGAAGAAGGGATCCAGCCGCAGGCCGGCGTAGAGGCGCACGCCGTGGCCCTCGCCACCCTCGTCGTTCACGAGCAACGAAACGGATTCCCCGTTCGGCAGCACGCACGTTCCCCGCTGCGCCAACTCCCCTTTTCCATCCGGTCCGACCGGAGTCGAGAAGGTGCAAGTAAGCGCGAATTCGTCGGTGCCGACATCGAAGAGCGCGCCGGGTTCTCCCATGGGCACGGATGCCGGACGGACGCGGAAGCGATAGCTGGCAGCATTGGAGAACAGGGCTCCCGGCCGCGCATTGGGAAAGACGTTCATGATGAGGACGAGCCGACCTGCCTGGGTGGGGCTGGGAAAGGCATAGAGGTCGGTCAGGTCTATGGCCGGATCGGCCAGGGCACGGGTGCCGGAAAGGTGGTCGGACATGATGCTGCGACCTCCGCTGTGGGGCCCGGTCCGACGACCGCGCGCCGCTGCCGGGCCGCTTGGTGGTGCCCAGGCGCCATGGCCACGGCCACAGCACCTGGACGCGAGACAAGTGCTAGGCGGATGCAGTATCGAGCAACGCGTTGAACGCCTCCGTGACCTTTTGCGCCTTGGCAGTGTCCTGGACCGTCATGGTGGGATTGGAGGCGTACCACATGTCGGCCTCCACGATCTTCGGCGCCAGCCAGTCGAAGACGCCGGGATCGCTTGCGCCGGGATAGCCCTCGATGACACCGTCGAACATCTCGTCGAACCACGGTCCCGCTTTGCTGAAGATGTCAGCTATGTATGTCTTGAAGTCCCCGTCATACGTGACCGCGCCTATGACCTGAGTGTCATTGTTGATGAAGGCGACGCGGAAGTCGTGGACAGTGCCGACGATCTTTTCGTAGTACCAGGCTTCGTTCTGGATCTTGGCGGCGTTCTGGCGGAACCTCTCTGCCCCGCCGGGCTTGACATCGAAGAGAACGGTGATTTCCGCTACGTCCCCGACCCGCATGCCGAGACCGTCGGGCTGCCTGGCCACGGTCGGAGTCGCGTCCCCCGGACTGGCCGACCGCGCGGAGCTCTGTGTCGTCATGACGCCCTCTCCCTTTGATCGTTTATGGGCTGATCTGCGGGCTCTCCTCCGTTCTGGGCGCGTTCCGGACTGCCCACACAGCCAGCTTTGTCGTACTCCAGGGCGTCGGCAAGACGATCACGGCCCATAGGTCGAAGGCGACGGCGTTCAGCGCGACTTCAAGGGTTACTTGGTCTTGGTGGCGACGGACGGGGCGAGCCCGGCCCGTAGCGGCCACATGATCCGCCGGACAGGCCCGAGTCCCGGCGCGGTCCTGTGGCCATCCTCCGGCCAGGCGGGTAACCGCGGTGGCCCGGAGTGAGGAGCAGGCCACAGGGGGTAGACGGTTCGCATACTCGCCGGTCCCGTCAGGTGGGGGACGCCGGGGGCGCGAAGACCTTAAGGGTGTGGCTGACAATGATCAGGTTGGGCGGCTCTTCTCTGTGTACGCGGACGGCCTGACGGCAGGATCATGCGTCAGTCGGCCACGCTCGACCCGGACCGGCTACGAGCCCGAGGAGCAGCCGTGACCGACTTCAGGACCGCCGGCACCGCCGCCGTGCACGCGACCCTGACCGTCGTCCGCGACTGGCAATGGGCCTGGTCAGCCGACGAGATCCCCGCGCTCATGGCGCACCTCGGCTGGACCGCCGTCGACTCGGTCCCGGACGGTCCGATCATCGCCAGGGCGACGTGGGACCTCGGAAAGCCGCTGCAGACGATCAACATCTCCCGCGGGCAGGTCCGCAACCTCGACATCCGGTTCTCGGGGATCAGCCACTGGCCGGCCGTCGACGAGGACGCCGCCCCGATCAACGACAGCTTCGTCGAGGTGCTTACCGCAGCCGAGGCGGTGTTCGGCCCCGCAGAGGAGTCGCACCCGGGCAAGACGCCCTCGCAGGTATGGCGCCTGCCCGACTGCGTCGTGCGGATCACCCGCACCACCGCGGGGGTCGTCGCCCACTGGGCCGAGCGCAAGTACTTCGAAGAGCGGCACGACCTGGACATGAGCGCCCTGTGAACGACTGGAACGACTTCTCCGGCCGACTGCGCCGCGACCTGGCGGACCTCGCCGACGAAGACATCGTGATCCTGCTGTGCGGCGACCGCGGAGTGCAGTTCGCGCAGACCCCACGGATGCTGCTGACCGAGGCGATCACCGGCCCAGGACCGATCCCCGCGCAGCCGTTGCCGGAACAGGAGCACGCGGCGCTGGTCGCGCTCGGCTGGATCCCGCCTGACGTGCCCCACTTCACGAACTGGCACCTCGAACTGCCCTGGCCCGCCACCGCGGCGCAGTACGACGCCGCGACGTCCAGGTTGGTGCAGACGCTGCGCGACGTGCTGGGCGTGCCGAGCCCGTCGGACCTGACGATCAAAGCGTGGAGCGACAAGACCCGCGAGCCGTTGGGCCTTTTCATCACAGCTTGAGCGGTTCTCGGTGACGGGCGTCAGCGCTGAGTGGCGCTCCGTCGCCCGTGAGCGCGGGCATACCCGGCAGGGTGCCGTTGCATCGAGCGATCGACTCGCCGGCCAACCGAGGGACTTGGCTTGGCGCCGCTACGGCGACGTAACGCGCTTCCTGAGCCGGGAGAACCGTCGCCAGGCCACCAACAAGTTGGTCAAGAACAGAGCTGATCCCGCGATGGGCCAGCCTACGGATCCACCGTCGCGGTAGGTCTCGATACCTACGGACAGCATCAGTGCACCGACGATGGGGCCGACCACCAGGTCGAAGAAGATGTCCAACTGCCGCGCGATCCTTGGGAGGAGGATGTCCATCCGCGCCGCGATTCTTGTGAGGAGGACGTCCGTCCGCCTCGCGATCCTTGCAAGGGTGACCACGGCTTGATCGTGACAGGTGGCCGCCCTCGCTGCCAGGGGCTAGATCGTCGCCACGACCTGGCTTTGGACACGCGATCGGCGGAACGACACTGCTGCTCGATCGAGAGCGGCGGATCGGTGCTCAGTCGACAGAACCGGCTCAGGCACCGGATCGCCCAGCCGAGGTCCACGGTGTCTTCCTCAGGCGGATCCCGGTCCGGGATGCCGTCTGACGACTTCGCGGCAGCTGCACGGCACCGAGCCACGTACTGAGGTGTCACCCGTGCAAGTTGCTGTGTCAGTGTGCGGAGAGCTCGATGACGACGTGAAGGCGCCACCCTCCCCGAGCATGAGGTGAGGGTGGCGCCGTCGCATGTATGGCTGCCGAAGCAGCGGTGCTCCCGCGCGGTCTTTGTCAGCTGACGAGGCCGGCGGATGCCATGCCGCCGCCGACGGCCACCGCCCAGGCGATGCCCTGCTGCCAGCGGGCGACCGAGCCGGGACGGCCTCGTGTGGCCAGCACCATGACGGAGTTGGCGGCGAAGGCCGGAAGGAGAATGCCGAACAAGGCGAACGTGCCGACGGCCGACAGCGTCAGCTCGACGCGAGTCGTCACCGCGCCAATCGCTACGGCCACGGCAGCGAGCGCATACAACACCACAGGGACGTGCGTGATGTCGTCCTTCTTCAGCGGGGCGGGGCCGCCACGCTTGTGGTGGATCCAGTGACGCCGCTCGGTGCCGAAGCGTGCCAGCACCATGATCGTCACCTCCACCACCAGGGCGACCACAGCCACATGCTCAATCGTCATGACGTCTTCCTTACCGGCTGCATGCTGCGGCGATGGCGGAAATGCCGATGAACGCCTTCACGGCCTCGCGCTCCGCCGAGCCGACCCTCTTGCCGTTCACGAAACGCCAGATGATGTTCGCCGTCTTCTTCGCGCCGTAGCGCTTGAACAGCGCGACGGCCCGCACCACCTTGATGCTGGAACCGGCCGGTGCGAAGGAGATCAGCACAGCGGCGATGGCGGCGCTGCACTTGACGATGAACTTCGTCTCGTCCCACCAGTCGGCGGCGGCCATCTTGTGGTTCTTCTTCCCGCCGGCGATCTGCGCCAGGAGGGTGTGGCGCACCTCTTCGTTGGCGAACAGAGGCGACAGCGCGGACTGTGCTGCGCTGTCGTTCGGGTACGCCGCCTCCACGATCTGCTGCGCGGTCGGCTCGGCAGGCAGGGCAGCCAGACGGGACTGCATGGCTCCGGAGTCGGGAGTCGGCCGGGAAAGGACGACCTCAAGGGCGGATGCGAACTGGTCCTCGCTCACGCCGAGTTCGGCTATGCCCTTCGCGATCACCGCACCCTGAGCCTGCTCTGCGGGCGTGAACCCCGATTCGTCCGCCGCCGCTGCGACGCTGACGTTGCTCTGGTGCGCGGAGGACTCTGCCGCGTTGGCGCCGGCAACGGTTGCGAAGAGGGCGCCGGCGGTCACGGCGGCGACGAACATCGTGCTGGTGCCGCGGAACGCTCGACGCGGCTGCTTGGTGGAGATGGCACTGGTCATGTGCGGAATGCTCCGTATCTAGTTGTTCGGGCACGGATTTCCCCCGCCCCAGGTCGACTGCCCAGGGGGTCTGCGCCCGCTTGGTCCTTGCCAATCCGATCATGAGGCAATCGCGACCAATGTGAGGGAGGCCATGATTCCGCCTCAGAAGTTGCTCAAGGTTTCGGCCTACGGCCTCACCCCGACCGGCGAGACCCCGGTCGCCGGCAAGCCGGAGGGCCCGGCTCCTGTCCGGAGCCGTGCCCTCTGTGGTCGTCAGATGTCTCACCCGACGACCTACGACGCCAGGATCTGTCCCGCCGCGAGTGCCGAAGCCACCACGCCTCCGGCCACGACCGCCGAGGCGGCGAGGAGGGGGATCCTCGGGGTCCAGGTGTGCAGGAGCGAGGAACGCGATACGCGGTCGAGCAGCGCGTCGCGGCCGCGTAGCACGATCAGGCCGACGCCCGTCAGGGTGAGGGCCATGCCGGCGCCGAAGGCGGCAACCATCGCGAGGGCGTTGCCGACCTTGCCCGTCAGCAGCCCGGTGAGCAGGACCAGGAACGCGGACGGAGAGGGCAACAGGCCGCCGGATGCGCCCAGGAGGACCAGACCTCGCCAGGTGAGGAGCGAGTGGGCGTCCGGGATGTGGTGGGTGTGGCCGTGCCCGTGCCCGTGGTCGTGGTCGCGACCATGCTCGTGGCCGTGACGATGTTCGTGCCCGTGCCCGTGCCCGCGGTGCCGCAGATGCCGTCGCACCAGACTTACGCCCACCCCCGCCACCACCAGCGCGGCGGCCAGTTGCAGCCATCCCGTCAGTGCCTTCATGTCCGGTGCGTTCTTCGCCGCCAGCCACCAGGCGACCGCGAGGGCGGCGACAGAGAGCGTGTGCATGACGGCGACGATGCCCCCGAGCCATACCGCGTCCCGCGGTCTGCCCCGGCCGCCCACCAGGTACCCGGCGGCCAGCGACTTGCCGTGACCGGGAGCGCAGGCGTGCAGCGCGCCCACGGCCGCCGCCACGAGCAGCGCTGTCGGAAGGGCCGCCCCGCGGTCGAGGAGTGAGGTCAGATCGCCGGTCCAACTCCCCTCCTGGGACGACGAGTCGCCCGGCGACGCGGCGGACCTCAGCGCGAGTGCGCGCGTCGGTTCCTTCGCCGTATGCAGCCCTCCGTCGCCCAGGTCGGTCACCGACAGCGTCCGGTATGCGGGGTTGATGTCCGTGAGCGCGGTGACCGTCAGCGTGATCCGGTCCACCGGGCGTGGGCAGACGAAGTGGAGCGTCATGCCGTCGGCCCGGTCGGCCCGGCAGGGGCCGCCGTCCTGGCGTACGACGATGTGCGCGCGCAGATAGCCCGTCACATCGCCGCGGGAACGCTTCTGCAGGATGGCGACGTCGTCCTGCTGCGCGGACCAGGTCGTGTCCACGGCGGAGGAGCCCGCCGCCTTGACCGACACGACGGGAGGTGTGCCGAAGGGGTGCGCCTGCGCCGTCCCCGCGCTGCCGAACAGCAGCGCGGGGACGGCGGCCAGGAAGAGCAGCACCCCGGTGCGGAGTGATCGCACGGTGGTGCTTCCCCTCAGTCCCGGCGCGCGGCCAGCGCGTGGACCGTGCCGTCGTCCGTGAGGGCGAAGAGCCAGTCACCGCTGACGGAGAGGGCGGAGGCGACGCCCGCGCCGAGGTTGTACGCGGCGAGCTGCCGGCCGTCGGCTCGGTCCAGGACGAGGAGTCGCCCGTCCCACGTTCCCACGTACACGTACTTCTCGGTCACCAGGGGATGCGTCGTCGGCGAGCCGTCGCCTTCCGAACACCCCATGGCGACACGCCATTTGTCGTCCCGCGGGCTCTCCCCGGCCAGATAGCCGGACTTCGCCTCCCACACCGGCGTCGAGGGGTCGGCCGCGCTCGTGTCGTAGGCGCGTACGACGCCGTCGCGTCCCGCGACATAGGCGATGTCCCCCCGGGTGGCCGGGCTGGTGAGCGGGGCCCGCCCCGGCTCGCAGGTGCTGCCGCCGCCCAGCTTCGACTCCCAGGTCACCGCGCCCGTCGTCGCGTCGTGTCCGCGGACTCCGTAGGCGGTGAAGGTGACGAGCTTCGCCGGGCCCGACGCGGGGTCGGTGAGCACGGGCGACGAGTGGCTGTCGATGTCACCCGCGGTGTCCTTCGACCACAGCTGCTTGCAGCTCGTCAGGTCCATGGCGATGACCGTGTTGCTCGACGAGGAGTGCAGATAGGCGGTGTCGGAGCCGGGCTCGCGCACCACGGTGCTGTGGGACTGGCCCCAGGAGGCGGCGGCGCCGAAGCCGCCGGGCAGCAGGGCGCCGGTGCTCGCGTCACGGCAGCGGACGGTGTTCCAGTCCTGGTAGACGGCCACCGTGCGGTCCTGTCCGTCGAGTGCGAAGACACTGACCGGTCCGCCCGCCCGGCCGTAGCGGCGCACCGTGTCGCCGTGCTGCTCCTCACGGTCGATCGACTCCCAGGCGACATGGCCGTCCCGGACGTCCAGTGCGTAGATCCGTCCGACGCCGGTCGTCAGGTAGACGCGTCCGTCGTGGAGCGTCGGCGCCGATTCGGCGTCGCCGTCCAGGTAGGTGCGCCAGATCTCGCGCCCGGACCTGATGTCGTAGGCGAGCATCATGCTGTACGGCGAGTCGAAGGCGCGGGACGAGACGATGACCTTGCCGTCCGCGACGACCGAGCCGTTCAGGTTGAACTGCTCGCCGCTGTGCCGGGCCCATCGCAGGTCGAGCCGAGAGCCCGGCTCGTCGGCGCTCGAGGACCGCCCGGCCTCGTCGCCGCCCTGCCGCAGCCAGTTCTGCCCGGTCCTCGGCCGGGAAAGTTCGGTCTCCCGTACGACGTCGAAGGTGCTCTCCAGCGCGGGAAGCCCGGGGAACGCCCTGCCCCGTGTGTCGTACACGGTCGTCCTGGCGGTGTACGTGCCGGGCCGCAGCCCGTGCAGCATGCCGCTCGCCCGGGTCCAGGCCCCGCGTGCGTCGGGGCATGGTTCGGGCCTGCCGCCCGGCGGGGTGTAGCAGTTCTCGATGCCGGGCCGCCCGGTTTCCCGGCCGAAGCCCAGGCTGGTCCGCTTCACCACGTGCCCGCGGTCGTCCCGTACGGTCAGCGAGGCTCTGGCGGGGGTGCGGCCGTCGTCCTCGGCGTACACCTCGACGGGGACTCCGCCGGCCGAGCCGTGCACGCTGCGCCGCGCGGGGCTGACCAGCGCGCTGTCGTCGTCGATGTCGAACTGGCGGTGGATGCCGGTCACATGGCCGGTGTCCTCGTTGCGCCGGGTGCGCGGATCGTCCGTGATGCCGCTGAAGTCGAGGACCTTGTAGTCGGGGCGGGCGCCGTCGATTCCGTAGGTGCCCTGGTTGTTGATCTCCACGGACCGCTTGAAGGCACCGCGGCGGAACTCGGCCTGCTGGTTGTGGCCCGCGGCGACCATCCGGACGTCGTACTTGGCCAGCTCGTCGATCGTCGGCTGCATGCCGGCGCCGGGGCCCCACTGGGTGAACAGCGAGCGATGCGCGAAGACGAGAACCTGCTTGCCGACCGCGTGCCGGGCCAGGTCCCTGCGCAGCCACTCCAGCTGCGGCTTCAGCCCGCTCGCGTCGTAGTTGTCCTCGAGCACGACGATGTGGCGGCCGTTGCGGTCGAAGCTGTACCACTCGGGGCCGAGGTTGCGGCGGTAGTACTCCATGCTGCCGGC
The DNA here is from genome assembly GCF_044757085.1 of Streptomyces sp. NPDC091376. Lineage (NCBI taxonomy): Bacteria > Bacillati > Actinomycetota > Actinomycetes > Kitasatosporales > Streptomycetaceae > Streptomyces > Streptomyces sp. NPDC091376. The sequence goes on from NZ_JBIVUF010000002.1 coordinate 616,542, forward strand.
GTAGCCCTGGGAGACCGCCGTGCCGCCGAAGTCGTGGTTGCCCATGACCGGGTAGAAGGGATGGCCGAGCCGCCCCTGCTCCAGGCCCTTGCTGAAGAGGTCGTACCCGCCCTGCCTGCGGGGCTCCTGCGCGTAGTCCGTGACCGTCAGGTCGCCGGTCGCGATCTGCATCGTGGCACCGTCGACCTCGGACATCGCCTGGACCTGGCCCGTCCACTGGGGCAGCACTTTGCCCGCCTCGGCCTCGGTCCGGTTGCCGACCTCGGGGTCGGAGTTCATGACCCAGGTCTCGGTCGGGTCCGAGGCGTTGCGGTCCGGTACGAGCGCGAAGTCGACGCCGCCGCCGCCGGTCTCCGGGACCTTGTGGAAGAACCAGGGAACGTAGTCCTTGCGCAGAGCGGGTGTGTAGCCGTCGGGCGAGACGATGCTGACGATGTCGGTCTCGCGTCGGGCCGGATCGATGGCGAGGGAGTACGAGCCGTCCGCGCCGGTCGTGGTCCACACGGCGCCGTCGGTGACGTCGATGCCGGGCATGGCCCGCTCACCCTTGTCCCGCTCGCCGTTGCCGTTGCCGTCCTTGAAGACGGTGCCCTCGACGGTGGCGGTGGCCGGTGCCGTGTCGTCGGCGAGGGCCGTCTGGGGAGCGAGGAAGGACAGGGCGACGGCACCCGCGGTGGCGAGCCGGAACCGACGGCCCGTCCGCAATGACCGCGGCAGGGCGGGCAGTCGCAGTGCGGCGAGTACGAGCAGGGTGACCGCGGCCGCCGCGAGCGCGACGATGGGCCACGGGAAGCCGGGCAGGGCGTGCGCGCCCTTGGCGTCGACGAGCGGTGCGGCGGCGGACGCGTCGACCGCCGTGCCGTCGAACTCGACGACGACCTGCGTCAGCCCGCCCTTCCGGAGCAGCGGGCTCAGGTCGAGCGCGTCGACGTGGCAGCTCCACGCCAGCTCGATCACGACCCCGCCGGGGACCCCTCCGTCGTCGCCGGGAACGCCGGAGCCGGTGGCCGGGCAGCCGGCCGGCAGCAGCCCGGTCGCCCATGCCCCGGCGTGCTCCGGCGACACGAGGTCGCGGTGGACGATGAGACGTCCGCTGGTGACGTTGTCCGCGGTGGAGACGACGAGTTCAGCGTGCTGGCGCGAAACATGCGCGAGCGCGGGCTGGGCGCCGATGCCCAGCACGAGGAACAGCAGCGTGAGACCGAGCCCCGCTGCTGTGCGTATATGTTTCATGCGAGCGGACGCTAGTCATTATCTGCTCGTTTTCGGCCAGTATCGAGCAGCTTTCATCAAGCCGTCCACGAGAGTTAAGTTGTGAAGCGTGGCCGTCCAGAAGCAGGCCGACGCCTCGCGGGACCGCGCGCGAGGCGTCGGGCCGCGGGTCTCAGGTGCCGGGCTTGCGGCCGTAGACGAAGACGTCGTCGCCGTTGCGGAGCAGGCTCCAGTACTTGGCGGCGTCGGTCTTGGTCATGTTGACGCAGCCGTGGGAGCCGGGCGGGGCCCAGACGCTGATGCCGACGGAGTGGAAGGCCTGGCCGCCGTCGAAGAACTGGCTGTACGGCATCGGCACGTTGTACAGACTGGACACGTGGTCGATGTGGCGCCAGGAGATCTTCTTCAGACCGGTGCGGGTCTCGTTCCCGTCGCGCCCGGTGCGTACCGCGACCGGTCCGTGGACCAGCTTGCTGCCGTCCTGGATCCAGCTGAGCTGGAGCGTCAGGTCGACGCAGGCGATCCGGCCCTTGTTCGTCGGGCACTTGCCGGCCTTGTTCGGGTTCTTCCCGACCGCCTTCTGCTTGTTCATGAGATCCATGACGCCCCAGGTGATCGGACCCGCCAGCCCGGCGTTCGGGCTGATCGAGTGCTTCGTCTGGAATGCCTGGATCGCCTTGCAGTCGGCTGCCGACTGCTTTCCGTCCACCGGGCGGCCGAGGAACTTCTCGACCTGCTTCTGGTACGCCCCGGTCTGCGTCGTGCACGAAGCGGCCTGGGCGGGCGTGGTCCCGATGGCCAGAGTGAGCGGGGCCACCAGGGCGGTGGTCCCGAGTGCGACGACTATTCGTCGGCGAATGTCCCCCACGGCTGTCGACTCCTTCTGCGCGAGGTGCGAGTTCCGCCTGGTAGACGGCGCAGGGGAGGAGGGAGTTGCACGCGGGGAGACGACGGTTCCGTAACGGCGGCCGTTTCCCGTCGGCCCTGCCCGGCGGATCGGGCGACGGCGGAGCGCATGCCGTCCCTTTTCCGGTCAGGACGTTCGCGAACGGCTGCCGAGGGGTTAGTGATGGCTGTGGAAGCGGTGAAGCCCGTCGGAACAGCCCGAGGAGAGGGTCATGACCACACCAGGTGAAACCCCGGAAGCGGTGCCGGTGGTCCGGCGCGGACCGGATCCGGCCGACAGCGTCGTCTGGGAGCCCACTGACCGCTGGGTGCGAGGGACGAAGGGCGACGTCACCGTCGTCGACAGCCACCGCGCCGTTCTGCTGTGGGAGCCGGGACGTCCCGTGCCGCTGTACGCCTTCCCGGCCGAGGACGTACGGATGGACCTGCTGCGGAGGTTCGAACGCCCCGCCTCGCGGCGTCACGGAGGAGCGACGGTCTACTACGACCTCGTGATCGGCGACGAGATCGTCCGGACGGCCGCCTGGGAATGTCCCGGCGAGGAGCTGGCCGGATACGTGTGCTTCGCCTGGTTCGGACACGAGGTGCTCGACCACTGGTACGAGGAGGACGAGGAGGTCTTCGTGCATCCTCGTGATCCCCACAAGCGCGTGGACGCGCTGCCCAGCTCCCGCCACGTCCAGGTCGAGATCGAGGGCACGGTCGTCGCGGACACGCGGACGCCGGTGCTGCTGTTCGAGACGGGCCTTCCGGTCCGCTACTACTTTCCGCGCGAGGACGTACGCCTCGATCTCTTCACCCCGACCGATACGCGCACCCGCTGCCCGTACAAGGGTGTGGCCACCGAGTACTGGTCATGGGCGGGCGGCGGCGATGTTCGGCCCGGCATCGCCTGGAGCTACCCGGATCCGCTGCCGGCCGTCGGCGTCATCAAGGACCTGGTGGCCTTCTATGACGAGTTCGTCGACGTCATCGTCGACGGGGAACGGCAGACGCGGCCCGTCACCGTCTTCGGCCACCAGTAGGCGCCCGTCGCCGTCTTCGGCCACCCGCAGGCGACATCTGTCCGGTGCGTCCGTCCGGTGAAGGCCGGGATCGTTCGACGGTCGACGGGCCGCCGCGCCGCAGGACGGGAGAAGGGGGCCCCCCCCCCCCGGGGCGGCCCCCCCCCCCCCCCGCGGGGGGGGGGGGGGGGGGGGGCGGCGCCCCGGGGGCCCCCACACCCAGCCCCCGCCCCCGCGGGGCGGGGGCCGCGGCGGGGGAGGGAGATGCGCCGTCTTGGTTGGGGGGTGGGGGGGGGGGGGGGGGGCCCCCGGCCCGGGGGGGGGGGGGCCCCCCCCCCGGGGGGGGGGCCCCCCCCTTCCCCACGCCGATGGCGTGTGCGTAGGTCAGGAAGCGGATCCCGGGGTACCCACAGAGCCTGCCGAAGCCACGGCGGGCGTCTGCCGGCGGCGTACGAGGAAGACCGCGCCGGCGCCGAGAGCCACTGCCGCGCCTGCCGCTCCGGCCAGCTGAGGCAGGGCCGAGGAGGAGCCGGTGCTGGCGAGGGTGCCGGTCGTGGTGCTCAGCGGCTGGGTGGAGGCGGTCTGCGTCTGCGTTCCCGTGCCGCCCGCCGTGCCCGTGCCGGACGGGGCGGGGCTGCTGCCGGCGGCGGCGACCTCGAAGTCGTACGCGTCCACGTCGGGGGAACCGCCGCAGGAGCCGTCGTTGTTGAGGTAGTCGGCCGCGATGAAGGCCACGCCGGCGGCGGCGGGCGCCTCGGCGTCGACCTTCAGGCGCAGCTTGATCTCCGCGTGGTCACCGGCCTTCAGGGAGGTGACGACACCGGCGGTGTAGTCCTCGCCCGCGTCCGTCCAGTCCTGTACGGCAGAGGACCACTGCAGGTGCATGTAGTCGTCGATGGGCTCGTAGCCGCCCTTTTCGACTCCGTGGAAGTAGACGTACGGCCAGACCTCGTCCAGGGTCCGGTCGGTGCCGTTGGTCACGCGAAGCTTGAGGTCGACGGTCGAACCGGCGACGACCTCGGCGGGCAGGCCGGTGAGGGTCGTGGTGAGCCTGTTCTCGGCGTCGCAGGGGACGGGCTCCACCTCCAGGGCGTCGGCGAGCGCCTTGTCCGCCGCCTCCTTCGCCTTCTTCGCGTCCTTCAGCGCCTGGTTGGCCTTGGACCACTCCTGCACCGAGGAGAGGCGGGCGTCGTTCAGGGCCGTTACGGCCTTCGCCGCCTTCTCGTCCGCGGCGATCTTGGCGGCGGCGGCGGCCTCGGCGGCGGTCTCGGCGTCCGCCACCGCCTTCTCCGCGGCGGCCCGCTCCTCGGCGGTGGCGGTCTCGGGCAGCGCGGCTAGTGCGGCCTCGGCGTCCGCGAGGGTCTTGTCGGCGTTCGTCCTGGCGATGGCGGCGTCGGCCGCCTCCTTCGCGGCGGTCCTCTCCGCGACGGCGAGGGGCGAGTCCTTCGAGAGGGCGGCTTCCATGGCCTCGCGCGCGGCGTTCTCGTCGGCCACGGCGGCGTCGTACGCCTTCTGCGCCTGTGCGGCGGCCTTCTCCAGCTCCTCGATGGAGGGCGTGCCGGCCCGCTGCTCGCCGGCGTCCCGGCCCGAACGCACCTTGTCCGCCCGTGTGTCTGCCCGCAGCTTGTCGGCGTGCGGCCGCCCGGCCTCGGCGGTGGCCGAGGAGGCCGAGGTGGCGGGCTTGGCGTCGGCGAGCGCGGGGGTGGCGCAGAGCAGGACGGCAGGCGTGGTCACGGCAGCGGCGACGGCCGTTGCCAGAATGCGGCGGATAGTCACGAGCACCTTTTCCGGGGTCCGAGGCCTGAGTTCGAGGACTCGATTCCGAGGTCTCGATTTCGAGGTTCGAGGGTTCGACGGGTTCGAGTTCTGAGGCCTGAAAGCACAGGACAGCCGCCGCGGTTCCCTCACGCAGCGCGACTGGTGGAGGTGATCGTATGACCGCTCCCTGCGGGAAGGAAGCAAGGTGTCCGGTGCGCGGGGCGGGTGACGTCGGCTCACAGGGTGGGTGAAAGTGCCCAAGCCGGGCAGTTGCCCTCGATTCCTGTGATTCTTCTGTGAGGCATGTCACCGGGGTGCCAGGGCTGGAGAGAAGGCTGGAGAGGGGGCGGGAGAGAGCTCACCACCTCGTACAACCGCTCGATGCGTACCTGGCGTCTACAGGGCATGGGAAAGATCTACGAGGGGGTACGCCAGCTCGTCCGCTTCGGGTTGCTGCAGGCACGATGCTGCGCCTTCGCGGTCGCGCTGGTCGGCGGGATCGCGGTGTCGGGCCTGCTGCCGGAGCTGCCCATCGCGCGCTACGACCTGGTGCTGCTGTACGGGGTCGGGCTGGCCGTCGTCGCGCGGTGGGTGGGCTGGGACAGTGCGCGGGACACCGTGGTGATCGCGGGGTGCCATCTCGTCGGTCTGCTCTTCGAGCTGGTCAAGGTGCGGCTCGGGTCGTGGAGTTACCCGGAGGACGCCGTGACGAAGGTCGCGGGCGTCCCGTTGTACGGCGGGTTTCTCTACGCGGCGGTGGGGAGTTACGTCTGTCGTTCCTGGGAACTGCTCGATCTGCGGCTGAGCGGCTACCGGCCGTCCGTGATGGCCTGGCTCGCCGGTGCGGTCTACGTCAACTTCTTCAGCCATCACTGGCTGCCGGACGCCCGGTGGGTGCTCGCGGTGGCGATGCTGGGCGCGACCGCCGGGACGTGGGTCCGCTACACCGTCGGCGAGCGCCGTTACCGCATGCCGCTCGCGCTCGCCTTCGTCCTGATCGGGTTCTTCCTCTGGGTCGCCGAGAACGCGGCGACGTACGCCGGCGCGTGGAGCTATCCGGACCAGCTGGACGGCTGGCAGCCGGTGTCGGTCGCGAAGTTCGGGGCCTGGGCGCTGCTGATCAGCGTGACGTTCGTGATGGCCGAGCGCGTGAGGGGGCGGGGAGCGCGGGGCCTCGGGCGAGGGCTGGGACTGGGGCGGCGGGGTGCGGTCGGCCCGTGAAGGCCCTCACCGTCCCGTGAAGACCCTCATCGTCCCGTGAGCCGCGCCGCTGACGCGATCGTTGCGCGTGCCTCGCGTTCGGTCAGGCCGGTGCGTACGGCGGCGTCCGTCAGGGCGTCGGCGAGGGCTTCGCCGATGCCGTTCTCGTAGGCCCGGCAGGCCGCCCAGAACAACCGTGTGTTGCGCTGCCCTTCATGGGCGGCGAGCACGAACTGGACCAGGCCCTGGCCGCGCGGGGCTCTGGTGGGTGTGGGGTGGTGGGGGCGTGCGGGGGGCGCGATCAGTCGCAGCAGGGCGCTGGGACACGGCGCGGGTGCGAGTTCCGCCGAGCCGGGTGCGAGCCGGTACGCGCCTTGTGCCGAGACCGACCCCGGTCCGACGAGGTAACCGCCCGCTCCCCGGACGTCGATCCCGGGGGCCAGACGGCTGGCCGAGTTCGGTACGACGACGTCCGGCGGGCCGGCCAGCCACAGGTGGCGGCCGCCGCTCGGCGTGATCACGGTGACCGTCTCGGGGACCGTGAACAGATGCTGGAGTGCCAGCTGCCGCAGGGCCGCGACCGAGTCCGTGCCGCCCGTCGCGGCGGTCTTGGTGTCGAGATCGATGCCGATCAGATGGTGGGGTGGCCGGCCGCAGGCGATGCCGTACCCGGTGGCCCAGGGCGCGGCGGCGAAGAGCGCGCGTACGGCGACGGGGTCGGATGCGGCGTCGTACACGCCGTGCCCGAGGAGCCCGCACTCGCCGCGGCAGTGGGCCGGCTCCGGGTCGTGGCGGTGGGGTGAGGGCAGGGCGGGGAGCTTCGTGGGGGACAGGGGGATCACGGGGAGCCCGCGCTCGGCGGCGGAGAGAGCGTGGGCGAGGGCCAGGGTGGCGCTGTGCCGGTCGGTGGTGGCCATGGCTCTATGTTCGTACGTTTGTTCGAGTAAGGGAAGAGGGAGGGATTGGCCGAAAATGTGCCGGAACGCTTTTCCTCTTGGGGGGCGGGGGTTTCGCGGTCGTACGGCGGCTGAGCTGCGGAGCTGAGGGTGGGAAGGGGGTTTATCGACATGTCCTCACGCTTGAGAGGGAATCGACATCTCCGGGGTGGTTCGCCAGGGATTCGGTGGGCAACTCTGGACTCGCGACGTCGTGAGGAGCGATCGAGGTGGTCGGCCAACCGCCCCGATTTCAGCCGTAGTTCCGAACTTCCCGGTGCGCCTTTGTCCGGTGCACCTCCGGTGTACTCGCCATTCCTGGAGGAATTGACATGGCAAGCATCCGTACCGCCCGCACTCTGGCCGCCGTTGCCGCGCTGCCCCTCGCCGCCGCCCTCTTCACCGGTGTGGCGCACGCCGACAACGGAGCCTTCGCGGGCGACGGATCGAACGCGTCCGTGGCCACGATCAGCGGCAGCGGCGTGGGCGGCCACAACCTCGGCAACTCGACGACCACCCAGCAGGTGGCCACCGGCGCCGGGGCGTCCAACCAGAACAACACCGCCAATGTGAACGGATCGGCGTTCACGGCGATCGACCAGTCGAACGAGAACATCGCGATCACCTTCCTTCCGCTCTGGTGAGGGCGCGGGCCCTTCGGGGGTCCTGGGTGACGTGAGGGGCGAACAACGGCCTGCGTGGAGGTGCTCCGGCACCGGTCGCGCAGGCCGTTCCCGTTTCCCCGCCGCCCCGGTTGCGCCTTCCCCGGGCCGGTTCCGCCTCTCCTGGGTCGGTTCCGCCTTTCCCGGTGCGCGGGTGCGCTCATGACCTTGACAGGGGTGTCGTATCTGACGGACAGTCAGAAATCCTCACCCCTGTGCCGTTCCGGGAGGCCGCCGCCGTGCACCTCGCCCCGACGGCGCGCCAGCAGCGACTGCGCGCCGAACTCCGTTCGTACTTCCGTGACCTGATGCCTTACGGACCACCGGCCGCCGAGGACGCCGCGGGGCAGCGCACCCTGCTGCGGCGCATCGGCGCCGACGGGATGCTCGGCCTCGGCTGGCCCGTCGAGTACGGAGGCCAGGGGCGCGGCGCGGACGAGCAGTTCGTCTTCTTCGACGAGGCGTACCGCGCCGGCGCGCCCGTTTCCATGGTCACGCTGAACACGGTCGGCCCGACCCTGATGAGGTACGGGACCGATGACCAGAAGTCCTTCTTCCTGCCGCGGATACTGAGCGGCGAGGCCGTCTTCGCGATCGGGTACAGCGAGCCCGAGGCCGGTACCGATCTCGCCTCGCTCCGTACGAAGGCGGTGCGGGACGGCGCCGACTGGCTCGTCGACGGGCAGAAGGTCTTCACCTCCAACGCCCAGAACGCCGACTGGATATGGCTCGCCTGCCGTACGGATCCGCAGGCGCCCAAGCACCAGGGCATCTCGATCATCCTCGTGCCGAGCGACGCGCCCGGCTTCTCGTGGACGCCGATCGAGACGGTCGGCGGGCTGACGACGACCGCGACCTACTACGACGGGATACGGGTCCCCGGGTCGCATCTGGTCGGCGAGGAGAACGGTGGCTGGGGGCTGATCACCAGCCAGCTCAACCATGAGCGGGTCGCGCTCGCCGCGATCGGCATGCAGGCCGAGGACTTCGCGGCGGCGGCGCTGGAGCGGGCTCGCACCCCCGATCCGGTGACGGGTGCGCGTCCGGTTGACGAGCCGTGGGTGCGATCGAGGATCGCCGAAGTGCATGCCAGGCTCGCGGCAACGCGCCTGCTCAACTGGCGTTTGGTGGGCGATGTGGGGGCCGGCCGGCTGGCCCCGGGCGACGCGAGCGGCGTGAAGTTCATGGGAACCGAATCGGCCGTCGAGGTGTATCGAATGTGCCAGGAAATCACGGGAGAGGCAGGGCTGGTGAGGGCCGGTTCGCCGGGTGCCGTGGGGGACGGCGAGCTGGAGCGGATGAACCGTGCGGCACAGATCAACACCTTCGGGGGCGGTGTGAGCGAGGTGCAGCGGGAGATCGTCGCGACGATGCGACTCGGCATGAGGAGGGGGAAGCGGTGAGCGCGGAGGCGTCGGGTGCCGGAGCGGCGAGCGCGGACGAGCTGTATGAGCTGCTCAGGGCGTATGAAGGGGTGCGGGTGGCGGACATCGCCGGCACCGGCAAGGACCTCGTCAACGAGCCGATGATCAGGCACTGGTGCGAGGCGATGGGGGATGCGAACCCGGCATACCGGGGGCCGGACGTCATCGCCCCGCCGACGATGCTCCAGGCGTGGACGATGGGCGGCCTCTCGGGGCACTCCGATCGCTCGGGAGCGTACGACGAACTGTCCGCCCTGCTCGACGGCGCCGGGTTCACCTCGGTGGTGGCGACCGACTGTGAGCAGGAGTATCTGCGTCCGCTGCGCCCGGGCGACCGGATCACCTACGACTCGGTGATCGAATCGGTGTCGCCGCGCAAGACGACCAAGCTGGGCACGGGGCACTTCGTCACGACGAGGATGGACATCCTGGCGGACGGCGAGCTCGCGGGCACCCATCGCTTCCGCATCCTCAAGTACGCACCGGCTGCTGCGCGGAAGCCGCGGCCGCGGCGGCCCCGTCCGGTGATCAACCGCGACAACGCGGGATTCTGGGACGGGGTCGCCGAGCACAGGCTGCTGATCCAGCGCTGTGCGGGCTGTGGAGAGCTGCGGCTGCCCTGGCTGCCGGGGTGCGTGGCGTGCGGTTCGCCGGAGTGGGACACGGTCGAGGCGGGTGGCGAGGGAAGCGTCTACTCGTATGTGGTGATGCATCACCCGTCCTTCCCCGCCTTCGCCTCGTCCGATGGGCCCGCTGATGCCGCCGGGCCCTACGCGGTGGGGCTGATCGAGCTCGCCGAGGGTGTGCGGATGGTCAGCAATGTCGTCGGGGTTCCGTACGACAAGGTGCGGATCGGGATGCCCGTCCGGCTGGAGTTCCTGCGGGTCGACGAGGAGCTGGAGCTGCCGGTGTTCCGGGCCGTGGAGGAGCCGGTGTTCCGGGCGGCGGAAGAGGCCGAGGAAGAGGGCGTGGGCTGACATGGACTTCACGCCCACGGAAGGACAGGCGGCGGCCCGTGACCTCGCCGCGCGGATCTTCGGTGATCTGTCCACGCATGAGCGCCTGGCCGCCGCGGGGACCGGGACGGACGCCGAGTTGTGGAAGGCGCTGTGCGCGGCGGGGCTGACCGGAGCGCTGGAGGAGATCGGGCTCCTCGGTCTGGTGCTGCTGCTGGAGGAGCAGGGCCGTACGACCGCGCAGGTGCCGCTCGCGGTGAGCTGTGTGTACGGGCTGCTGGCGGTGGACCGGCACGGCACGAAGGAGCAGCGGGCCCGGCTGCTGCCGGCCCTGCGGGACGGTACGGCCGTGGTGACCGGCGCGTTCCCGGGTCATGGGTCGATACGTGCCGACGGCGCCGGCCGGCTGAGCGGAACGGCCGGGTGGGTGCCCTGGCTGCGGGACGCCACCCACGTCCTGGTGCCGGACGCCGAGCGGAATCTCTGGCTGGTGAGGGCGGCGCAGGCGCAGGCCGTCCCCGTGGAGACCACGGCCCCGTGGGCGGCGGGCCGGCTCGTCCTGGACGGCACGCGGGGGGAGCGGCTCGGCGACAGGGGCGCCACGGACGGGCGGAGTGCGGCCGGGTCCGTCGACGGCACGGCAGCTACTGAGTCCACTTCTGAGAGGGCCACTACCGCGAGCGCGGCTGCTGACAGGGCCGTTGCGGGCGGAGCTTATGAGGATGTGCTCGTGGCCGCCCGCATCGCCTTCGCCGGATTGCAGGCCGGGGTGTGCGCGGGGGCGCTCGCCAGGGCCGTCGCCCACACATCGGTGCGGGAGCAGTTCGGACGGCCCCTCTCCACCCGGCAGGCCGTCCAACTGCGCGCGGCCGACGCCCATATGGACACCGAGGCGATCCGGGTCACCGTGTACGAGGCAGCATGGCGCTTCGACGAAGGGCTGCCATGCGCGACGCATGCGCTGACCGCCGGGTGGTGGGCGTCCGAGGCGGGCAGAAGGGTCGTCCACACCGGCCAGCATCTGCACGGCGGCATCGGCGCCGACCTGGAGCACCCGGTCCACCGGCACTTCCTGTGGGGCCGCCAGCTCGACGCGTATCTGGGCAGCGGCGCCCAACTGCTCGACGAACTCGGATCCTTGCTCGCTGAGGAGGCGGCATGAAGGCAGGCGACGAGCTGCGCCCGCTCACCATCCCCATCACCCGCACCCTGATCGTCGCCGGGGCCATCGCCTCACGGGACTACCAGGACGTGCACCACGATGCCGAGCTCGCGAAGGAGAAGGGCTCCCCGGACATCTTCATGAACATCCTCACGACGAACGGTCTGGTCGGGCGGTTCATCACCGACCACTTCGGCCCGACGGCCGTGCTCCGCAAGGTCGCGATACGGCTGGGTGCCCCCAACCACCCGGGCGACACCATGACGTTGACGGGCACGATCACCGAGGTCGAGGGCAACACCGCCCTGGTCCGCGTCATCGGGGCCAACGGCCTGGGGAACCACGTGACCGGCACGGTGACGGTGAGCCTGCCCCAGGAGGCGGGATCATGAGTGTGCGCAGGGCGGACGCGCTGGGTGGCCGGGCCGCGGTCGTCGGCATCGGGGCCACCGAGTTCTCCAAGGACTCCGGGCGCAGCGAGCTGAAGCTGGCCGTGGAAGCGGTCCGGGCCGCCCTCGACGACGCGGGTCTCTCCCCCGCCGACGTGGACGGCATGGTCACCTTCACCATGGACACCAGTCCCGAGATCACCGTCGCCCAGGCGGCCGGCATGGGCGAGCTGTCGTTCTTCTCCCGTATCCACTACGGCGGCGGCGCGGCCTGTGCCACGGTGCAGCAGGCCGCTCTCGCGGTGGCCACCGGAGTCGCCGAAGTCGTCGTCTGCTATCGCGCGTTCAACGAACGGTCGGGGCGCAGATTCGGCTCGGGCGTTCAGCAGCGGGAGCCGTCGGCGGAGGGTGCGGCGCTCGGCTGGAACCTTCCCTTCGGGCTGCTGACCCCCGCCTCCTGGGTGGCCATGGCGGCCCAGCGCTATCTCCACACCTACGGGCTCACCCCCGAGGCGTTCGGACATGTCGCCGTGACGGACCGGCGCCATGCCGCCCGTAACCCCGCGGCGTACTTCCACGGGAAGCCGATCACCCTCGCCGATCACGCCGCCTCGCGGTGGATCGTCGAGCCGCTGCGCCTGCTCGACTGCTGCCAGGAGACCGATGGTGGCCAGGCCCTCGTCGTGACCTCCGTCGAGCGGGCCCGGGACCTGCCGCGACCACCCGCCGTGATCGTCGCCGCGGCCCAGGGCGCGGGCCGGGCGCAGGAGCAGATGACCAGCTACTACCGGGACGACCTCACCGGACTGCCCGAGATGGGCGTGGTCGCGCGGCAGCTCTGGCGGACCTCCGGACTGACTCCCGGCGACATCGACGTGGGCATCCTCTATGACCACTTCACACCTTTTGTGCTGATGCAGCTGGAGGAGTTCGGCTTCTGCGGGCCGGGCGAGGCGGCGGACTTCGTGGCCGCGGACGCGCTCCCCCTCAACACCCATGGAGGCCAGCTGGGAGAGGCGTATCTGCACGGGATGAACGGCATCGCGGAAGCGGTCAGACAGGTGCGCGGCACCTCCGTGAACCAGATATCCGGCGCCGCCCGGACCCTGGTCACAGCCGGCACGGGCGTTCCGACCTCGGCCCTGATCCTCGGCGCGGACGGCTGAGGAGCCGGCGCGGACGGTCGGGGAGCGCGGCGCGGACGGTCGAGGCGTAGCGGCGCGGACGACGTTGCACACGGGCGTGAGGGCGGTCGCCGACCCTGAGGCGGAGCTGATGCGTCCTCCACCCAAAGGAGGTCGGGCCTGCTTCACCCCTACAACCTGAGGCGGATCCGCTTTCGGGACCTGGGGCCGATCCCCGTGGCGGGCCCCGCTCCTAGCGTGGAGCCATGACCACGCCAGTCTGCACGACCGCCTCCACGGCCGCCGTGCCGCCGACCTCCTACCCGTCGTTCTCGTCGTATGTACGGGCGCGGGGGCCCGTGCTGCTGCGCACCGCCCGCTCCCTCACCGCCAACCCGAACGACGCCGAGGACCTGCTGCAGACCGCGCTCACCAAGACCTATGTCGCCTGGGAGCGCATCGAGGACCACCGTGCCCTCGACGGTTACGTCCGCCGCGCGCTGCTCAACACCCGTACGTCGCAGTGGCGCAAACGCAAGGTGGACGAGTTCGCGTGCGAGGACCTGCCCGAGCCCTCCGGGGTTCCCCAGCCCGACCCGGCCGAGCAGCAGGTGCTGCACGATGCGATGTGGCGTGCCGTGATGAAACTCCCGGACCGGCAGCGGGCGATGGTCGTCCTGAGGTACTACGAGGACCTCAGCGAGGCCCAGACCGCCGAGGTGCTTGGGGTCTCCGTCGGCACGGTCAAGAGCGCGGTGTCCCGGGCGCTCGGCAAGCTCCGGGAGGACCCGGAACTCTCACCGGTGCGCTGAGCTTTCTTACCCGGGGGTAGTGACATACCGCGCGGTACGTGCGCAGAATCGGCACACCCTTAAGAGCTGCGCGCCCACCGGGAGGACGCCGTGCTGAGCACCATGCAGGACGTACCACTGACCGTGACCCGCATCCTGAAGCACGGGATGACGATCCACGGGAGTTCACAGGTCACCACATGGACCGGCGAAAGCGAGCCTCAGCGCCGCAGCTACCGGGAGATCGGCGAGCGCACGGCCCAGTTGGCGCACGCCCTGCGCGACGACCTCGGAGTCACCGGGGACGAGCGGGTCGCCACCCTGATGTGGAACAACGCCGAGCACGTCGAGGCGTACTTCGCGATCCCCTGTATGGGCGCGGTCCTGCACACGCTCAATCTGCGACTGCCCGTCGAGCAGCTGGTGTTCATCGTCAACCACGCCGCCGACCGCGTCGTGATCGTCAACGGCTCGCTGCTTCCGCTGCTCGCGCCGCTGCTCCCGCATCTGCCGACGGTCGAGCACGTCGTGGTCTCGGGCCCCGGCGACCGGTCGGTGCTTCAGGGCGCGCGGGCCCAGGTCCACGAGTACGAGGAACTGCTCGCCGGGAAGCCGGCCACGTACGACTGGCCGGAGCTGGACGAGCGTACGGCCGCCTCCATGTGCTACACCTCCGGGACCACCGGCGACCCCAAGGGCGTCGTCTACTCGCACCGCTCGATCTATCTGCACTCCATGCAGGTCAACATGGCGCAGTCGATGGGTCTGACGGACGCCGACACCAGCCTCGTCGTCGTCCCGCAGTTCCATGTGAACGCCTGGGGCCTGCCCCACGCGGTGCTCATGAGCGGTGTGAACATGCTGATGCCGGACCGTTTCCTCCAGCCGGCCCCGCTCGCCAAGATGATCGAGAGCGAGCGGCCGACGCATGCGGCGGCCGTCCCCACCATCTGGCAGGGCCTCCTTGCCGAGCTGATGACCAAGCCGCGCGATGTGAGTTCGCTCACGCAGGTCACCATCGGTGGCTCGGCCTGCCCACCGTCGCTCATGGAGGCGTTCGACTCGCTGGGCATGCGCGTCTGCCACGCCTGGGGCATGACCGAGACCTCGCCGCTGGGCACGGTGGCCCGGCCGCCGGCCCATGCGGTGGGCACGGAGGCGGAGTTCGCGTACCGGCTCACCCAGGGCCGATTCCCGGCCGGTGTCGAGGCCAGGCTGCGCGGACCCGGTGGAGAGTTCCTGCCGTGGGACGGCGAGTCCGCCGGCGAGCTGGAGGTGCGTGGCCCGTGGATCGCCGGCGCGTACTACGGCGGCGCGGTGGGCGAGCCCCTCAAGCCGGAGGACAAGTTCAGCGAGGACGGCTGGCTGAAGACGGGTGACGTCGGCGTCATCGGATCCGACGGTTTCCTCACGCTCACCGACCGGGCCAAGGACGTGATCAAGTCCGGCGGCGAGTGGATCTCCTCCGTCGAGCTGGAGAACGCGCTGATGGCGCACCCGGAGGTGGCCGAGGCCGCCGTCGTCGCCGTACCGGACGACAAGTGGGGCGAGCGACCGCTGGCGACGGTGGTGCTGAGGGACGGCTCGACCGCGGACTACGCGTCGCTGAAGGACTTCCTCGCCGGGAAGATCGCGAAGTGGCAGCTGCCGGAGCGCTGGGCGATCATCCCGTCGGTGCCGAAGACGAGCGTCGGGAAGTTCGACAAGAAGGTGATCCGCCGGCAGTACGCGGACGGTGAGCTGGAGGTCACCGAAGTCCGCTAGCGGCGGGCGGCGTTACGGACCCACGGTGTTCCGATCCGGCGGTGTTCTGAACCGGCTGTGTTCGGGCGGCGGTGTTCCGGGCCCGGTGCGCGTGACGCGTACCGGGCCGTTCCGTGCCGCCCGTCGAGCCCGGTTAGTTCGTGCCGATCTTCGCGAGCAGATCCACGATCCGGTCCTGCACCTCGGCGTTCGTGGAGCGCTCCGCCAGGAAGAGGACGGTCTCGCCCGACGACAGCTTGGGCAGTTCCGCCTGGTCGAGGCCGGCCGATGTGTAGACGACGAGCGGGGTGCGGTTCAACTGCCCGTTCGCCCGCAGCCAGTCGATGATCCCGGCACGCCGGCGGCGTACCTGCATCAGGTCCATCACCACCAGGTTCGGCCGCATCTGCTGGGCGAGGGTCACGGCTTCCGCGTCGGCCGCGGCCCGTGCGACCTGCATCCCGCGCCGCTCCAGCGTCGCCCGCAGCGCGGCCGCGATGTCGTCGTGCTCCTCGATCAGCAGCACCCGGGACGGGTGCTGCTCGCTGTCGCGCGGCGCCAGGGCCTTCAGCAGGACGGCGGGGTCGGCACCGTACGCCGCCTCGCGCGTCGCCTGCCCCAGACCGGCGGCGAGCAGCACCGGGACCTCGGCCGCCACCGCGGCCTGACGGAGCGACTGCAGCGCGGTACGGGTGATGGGCCCGGTCAGCGGGTCGACGAAGAGCGCGGCCGGGAACGCGGCGATCTGCGCGTCCACCTCCTCGCGCGAGTGCACGATCACCGGCCGGTAGCCGCGGTCGCTCAGCGCCTGCTGCGTGGCGACGTCCGGCGCGGGCCAGACGAGCAGCCGGCGCGGATTGTCCAGCGGCTCCGGGGGCAGTTCGTCGTCCATGGGCAGATGCGCGGGCCGGTTCGCCACCTCCACGGCGCCACCGGGGCCGTCGAGCGGCTCGGGCCCCTCCGCGCCCTCGTCCGGGGCGCCGATCGCGTACGAACGACCCTCGGTGGGAGCGGCGAGCCGCTGGTGCGGCTGCGCGGGGGCAGGGGCGGGCGCGGGCTGCGGATGCGGCCGTGCTGCCGTTTCCGGCACCTGAAGCTCGCCGCGCTCGCTCGCCGGGGGAGTTCCCAGCTTGCGGCGGCGGCCGGAGCCGAGGGTCTGGTTCTGTGCCGCCGGCTGACGGTTCTGCTGCTGCGCGATCTGCTGCGCGAACGGCACGCCCTGGCCGAGCGTGCGCACGCTGAACGCCTTGCCCTGTGACGCGTCGGGGTCGACGGCGTCCGGTGCCGGTGCGGGGGGCGCTGCCGGTGCCTCGGCCGGAAGGGGTTGCGCGGGCGGAAGCGGCTGCGCGGCCCGGCGGGGTTCGGCCTGCGCCGCCGCGGGGACGGCGGGCGGCAGCGGCACGGACCCGGTGTCGCCGGCCTCGGGCGCGACCGGTGCGACCGGGGCCGGGGCCGGGGCAGGAGTCGCGGGGGCCATCGTGCCGAGAGCCTGCCCGGAGGTCTCGCCCGCGGCCGGGCGGGCACGCCGGCGCCCGGTCGCCACGGGATGGGGCTGCGGCGGGGTGTGGTCGGCGTCCGGTTCGGCGTGAACGGCGTCGTGGCGGCCGTCGTCACCCTCGATCGCGGCCGGGACCGGAGCGGGGGCGGCCGGAGCAGGGGCAGCGGCCGGAGCCGGAACCGGGGCGGGCGCCGGGACGCGGTCGGCCTCGGCGGGCGGCAGCGCGAAGGCGCTCCGCGCCTCCTCGGCGGGCCTGAGCCGTTCCTGGGTGGTCGAGAGCGCGCGCCGCGCCCGCCGCCCACTCTGCTGCGCACCGGTACCGGCGGGCTCCAGCGCCGCGGCGCCCACATCACCGCCCTGCCCGGTGCGCCGGCCGGCGGAGCCGGATCCGTTCCCGGACGCGTCGGTCACCGCAGCGGCAGGAGCGGTCGGGGTGGCCGTCGGTGCCGGGGCGGCCGGAGGCAGCGCGGGAAGCGCCGCCTGACCGCGGCGGGCGCGGCGGCCGGTGCCCGGCTGATCGTCCGCTTCCGGGCCGACTCCCTGCGGCGGGACCGTGTCGCCCAGCGCCGGACGGCCCGCCCCGGCCTCCGCGGCGGTGACGACCGAACCACCCTGCGCAGGCAGAGCGGGCATCTCCGCCTCCGCGGGGCTCGGACGGCCACGACGACGGCCCGTGCCACCGCTGCCGGCGCCGGTGCCGGCGCTGGTGCCCCCGTCGGTGCCGCTGCCCGTGTTCGCGGGAGCCTGTGCGTCCGTGTCCGTGTCCGCATTCGTACGGGCGCGGCGCCGGCCGGAGGGCTCGCCGGACGGCTGCTCCGGTTCGACGGGGCTCTCCAGGAACGCGTCCGTGGAGGCCCGCCGCGCCCGCCGCCGTCCGCCGCCGGACGTGGCCTGCGCGGGGGCGGTCTCCGGCTCCGCCGGGATCGCCGGAGGCGTCACCGTTCCCGCCCCGTCGCCGAGCGGCACCTCCAGCACGTACGCGCTGCCGCTCATCCCCGGCACCTCGTGCGTCTGCAGCACGCCGCCGTGGGCGGTCACGATCCCGCGGACGATCGGCTCGTGCACCGGGTCGCCCCCGGCGTACGGCCCGCGTACCTCGATCCGCACGACGTCGCCGCGCTGTGCCGCCGCGACCACGATCGTCGAGTCGACGTATCCGGCGCCCGGCACGACCCGGGCCTTGCCCGTCGAGTCGACGCCCGCGACGTCCGCGATCAGATGGGCCAGGGCCGTCGCCAGCCGGCCACCGTCGACCTCCGCCTCTATCGGCGGGGCGTGCACCGCGAACTGGGCCCGGCCGGGACCGATCAGCTCGACCGCGCCCTCGACACCGGCCGCCACGACCGAGTCGAGCAGGACGACGCCCTTGCGCAGCTCCTCCGCGCCGGAGTCCAGCCGCTGGAAGCCGAGGACGTTGTCGACCAGTGTGGTCATCCGGGCATAGCCCGCGGCCAGGTGGTGCAGGATCTGGTTGGCCTCCGGCCACAGCTGACCGGCCGGGTCGGCGGCCAGCTTGCCCAGCTCACCACGCAGCTCGTCCAGCGGTCCGCGCAGCGAGTCGCCGAGCACGGCGGCCAGCTGGGTGTGCCGGGCCGCCAGGGCGGACTCCCGCTCGTCCCGCTCCTCGATCTCCGCCGCGTGGCGCTCCGTCCTGTCCGCGATCTCCACGGCGTGCCGCTCGTCGCGTTCCGCCAGGTCGGTGGCGTACTTCTCGTCCCGCGCGGCCATGTCCGTCGCGTACTTCTCGTCACGCTCGGCGATGTCGGTGGCGTACTTCTCGTCCCGCTCGGAGATCTCCGCGGCGTGCCGCTCCGCCATGTCCTCGTACGGCCGCCGGTCGGTGAAGGTCATCACCGCTCCGACCAGCTGTTCCCCGTCCCGCACCGGCGCGGTCGTCAGATCGACCGGCACTTCCTTGCCGTTCTTCGCCCACAGCACCTGCCCGCGGACCCGGTGCTTGCGCCCGGACCTGAGCGTGTCGGCGAGCGGCGACTCGTCGTACGGGAACGGCTCGCCGTCCGCACGCGAGTGCAGGATCAGCGGGTGCAGCTCCTTGCCGCCGAGGTCGCTGGCGCGGAACCCGAGGATCTGCGCGGCGGCCGGGTTGACGAGGACGACGCGCCCGTCGGTGTCCGTACCGACGACACCTTCGGCGGCGGCGCGCAGGATCATCTCGGTCTGCCGCTGGGAGCGGGCGAGTTCGGCCTCGGTGTCCACCGTGCCGGACAGATCGCGCACGACGAGCATGAGCAGTTCGTCGCCGGTGTAGCTGCTTCCGGCGCCGCTGCCGCCGCTGTACGAGTCGTACGCCTCGCGGCCGTCCTCCAGGCTGGCGCTGGTCACCTCGACGGGGAACTCGCTGCCGTCGGTGCGCCGCGCGACCATCCGGGTCGGCTTGGTACGGCCCTGCTCGTCGGCGGCGTCGGGCCGCCGCATCGAGCCGGGGATGAGTTTCGAGTCGAAGGACGGCAGCAGATCGAGCAGCCCGCGCCCGACGAGTGCCGTGCCGGGGGTCTCGAACATCTCGAGGGAGATGGTGTTGGCGTTGACGACCGTGCCGTTGCAGTTGACAAGGACGAGCCCGTCAGGCAGCGCGTCGAGTATGGCTGCGAGGCGAGCAGCGCCTCGGGATGGCCTGCTGCTCACGACGACGCTTCCTCCCTGACCTACAGCATCTTTCGGACGGCCGGCCCCATCTTGCCCCTCGGGCCGCAGCCTGTCACTGGAGGGAGTCTAAAGGCAGGGGACGGGCCGGCGGCGGCGGATGAGGGGGAGCTCTCACCAAGGTTCTGTGTACACGGAGCAGCTCCGTGTCCCCTGAAACACCCGCTGACCTGGGTGCGGTCCGGAATCCGGTCCCGGCCGCGGCCCGTGCGGCCCGGTCCGGCCGGGCCGCAGAGTCACTTTCAGGCCGTGTCCGGATCCTCATTGCGGGCGGTCGGCAGGACCGGTTCCAGCGTCTCCCAGCGCTTGATCTCGCAGCCGTTGGTGCGGTCGAAGGTGGCGTCGATGCTCCGCCCCTGCCAGGTGCCCGTCACCCGGGCCGTGGCCGGGCCGCCGTGCTGCATCGTGCACATGCGGTCCTGGTCGACGGGCGTGAACGGGTCCTCCTCCGCGGAGGCGAACTCCGCCAGCTTGTCGCAGGCGGCCTGCGCCTCGGGGTGCGTACCGCCGGCCGGCCCGCACTTCAGCTCGTAGGTCCCGTTGGCCTCCGGGTTCCCGGTGTCCGAGGTGATCACGGTGAGCTGGTCCCCGGGTTCGGACTCCAGCAGCGGCAGCGGGATCGGAGCGGAGATCGGTGCGGAGGGGGCCGCCCCCGCGGTGGGAACGGCGACGGTCAGCGCGGCGACGGAGGCCGTGGCGGTCGCGGCGACGATGAGGACGAAGCGGCGCAGCATGCGTACTCCTGGAGAGCGAAGGATCTTGGGGCGGCGCCCCGGCATCTCTAACGCTCCGCGCGCCCGTCCGTTGCGCAACCGGGGTGGGCCGACCGGGGCGAACGAGGGACGGGAGGCTCTTTGCCCAGGAGCCCGGGCGCCTAGTACCGTGGGGAGCGATTGGTGACAGCCCACCTGGCTGTGTCATCATCTGCACGCACCACTCGCGCCCGCGCGGGTGTGCTGGAGGCGTCGCCTAGTCCGGTCTATGGCGCCGCACTGCTAATGCGGTTTGGGTCTTAAAGCCCATCGAGGGTTCAAATCCCTCCGCCTCCGCGCGATCACCGAAGCCCCGGCCCGACGGCCGGGGCTTCGGTCGTTCCCACCCCACGCCTGCCGCCCCAGCGCCGCCGCTCCTTGGCACTTCGCCAGCGCCGGGCGCTCATACGGCCGTACGGGCATTTGCGCAGGTCGGAAGGGGTGCGGGTAATGGATTTCGCCTGGCGGCGCGGGTCATGTAATGTTGTTCCCGCAACGCCGACCGGGCAGAAAAGCCCGGAACGCCAAGCACTCGTAGCTTAACGGATAGAGCATCTGACTACGGATCAGAAGGTTGCAGGTTCGAATCCTGCCGAGTGCACACAGCTGAGAGGCCCCCGGAGATGATCCGGGGGCCTCTTGCGTTGGACGCGCTTGAGGAGTACGCGGCATGAGCGGCGACCGGTGGCAGTGCCGGGGGATGAGGTGGGTCCAGGGGGCTCCCGTGCTCCGGTGGGCGCGGGGGGCGGAGCTGCGGGAGAGCCGGCTCGGGTACGGGCAGGAGATCGGGTTCCGGGCCGTCGGGGAGCGGCGGTGCGGTGGGGCGCGGGGAAACGTGTGTCCGGTCGGCGCCGTGGTGTCCGGGCGCAGCACCGGTGGGCTGTGTGCCGAGTGCGCGCGGCTGGACCGGGCGCACTCGGTGGCCGCCGACACCGTGGCCGACGATCCGCGGACGTACCGCGTGTATCTCGCCTGGTTCGGGCCCGGGATGGTGAAGGTCGGGATCACCGCCGAGGAACGGGGCACGGCGCGGCTCCTGGAGCAGGGGGCGGTGGTGTTCGGCTGGCTGGGGCGCGGGCCGCTGATGGCGGCGCGGCGTACGGAGGAGTTGCTGCGGGCCGCGCTGGGGGTGCCGGACCGCATCCCGTACGCGCGCAAGCGGGCGGTACGTGCCGTGCTGGCGGATCGTGCGGACGAGCGGGCGGCGGAGGTCACGGAACTGTACGCGCGGGCCGTGGCGCTCACGGGGTGGCCGGAGGCGCTGGAGCGGATCGCGTTCGAGGCGGTCGACCACGCAGGAGTGTTCGGGCTGGACCGGCCGGCGGTGCTGCCGGCCGCCTCGCGTGTGGTGCGGGAGCTGGTGGACGGCGGGACCGTCGCCGGGCGGCTGGTCGCCGCGGCCGGGCCCGATCTGCATCTGCGCACCGGTGACGGGCGGGTGACGGTGGTGGACACCCGACTGCTTTCCGGCTGGGAGCTCGTCGCCGCGGATCCGCGCTCCCCGCTGACCGTCCCGGCCGAAGAACTCCCGGCGGGGGTCCAGGACGGGCTCTTCTGAGTCCGGGTTCAGGACGGGCTCTTCCCGGCCCGGGTTCAGGACGGGCTCTTCCGAGTCCGGGTTGCCGCCCCTCGGGGCCTGGACAGCTGATCGGTGCACGTCGGAGGCTGTCCGGCATGAGCGATCACCCCGTGGCGGAACCGAACCGCCCCGCCGCCCCCTCGCGTTCGGCCTCCGCGTACGGCACCGAGGCCCGGGAGGTGCGGGCGTTCTGGGAGCGGCTCGGGCTCC
The DNA here is from genome assembly GCF_044757085.1 of Streptomyces sp. NPDC091376. NCBI lineage: Bacteria > Bacillati > Actinomycetota > Actinomycetes > Kitasatosporales > Streptomycetaceae > Streptomyces > Streptomyces sp. NPDC091376. The sequence goes on from NZ_JBIVUF010000002.1 coordinate 638,511, forward strand.
CGGGACTCGTCGACGTCCATACGCACTTCATGCCGGAGCGGGTCCTCGACAAGGTGTGGGCGTACTTCGACGCCGTCGGGCCGCTGACCGGCACGAAGTGGCCGATCACCTACCGCGAGGAGGAGGACCGGCGGGTCGCGCTGCTCCGGGAGTTCGGGGTACGGAACTTCACCTCGATGCTGTACCCGCACAAGGCGGGCATGGCCGAGTGGCTCAACGGCTGGTCCGCGGACTTCGCCGCTCGTACGCCCGACTGTCTGCACACGGCGACGCTCTTCCCCGAGGAGGGTGTGGAGCACTATGTCCGCCGGGCCGTCGAGAGCGGCGCGCGCGTCGTCAAGTCGCACGTGCAGGTCGGGGCGTACGACCCCAACGACACGCTGCTCGATCCGGTGTGGGGGCTGCTCGCCGAGGCGGGCGTCCCGGTGGTGATGCACTGCGGCTCGGGACCGGCGCCCGGCAAGTACACCGGGCCGGACCCGGTCGGCCGGCTCCTCGCGCGCCATCCGCGGCTGCGGCTGGTCGTGGCGCACATGGGGATGCCGGAGTACACGGACTTCCTGGACCTCGCGGAACGGTACGAGGAGGTGCGGCTGGACACGACGATGGCGTTCACGGACTTCAGCGAGCGGCTCAGCCCGTTCCCGGTGGAGGAACGAGCGCGGCTGGCCGGGCTCGGGGACCGGGTGCTGTTCGGGACGGACTTCCCGAACATTCCGTATCCGTATCTGCACCAGCTGCGGGCGCTGGAGCGACTGGAGCTGGGGGACGACTGGCTGCGCGCGGTCTGTCACGGGAACGCGGCCCGGCTCTTCTCGCTGACCTCCTGAGACGGTTCTCAGGGAATTCACAGGTAAGGGAAAGGTGGCTCTCACCGCACGGTCCCAGGGTGGGCACCATGACGACGATCTCAGCCCAGGGACGTACCGAGCTCCGGCGCCCGGACGGCGGCCCCGTCCGGGTACTCGTCGTGGACGACGAGACCTCCCTGACCGAGCTGCTCTCGATGGCGCTGCGCTATGAAGGGTGGGAGGTGCGCAGCGCGGGCGACGGCGCGGGCGCCGTGCGCGCGGCGCGCGCCTTCCGGCCCGACGCCGTGATCCTCGATGTGATGCTGCCCGACATGGACGGGCTGGCGGTGCTCGGCAGGCTGCGCCGTGAACTGCCCGACGTACCCGTGCTGTTCCTGACGGCGAAGGACGCCGTGGAGGACCGGATCGCCGGGCTGACGGCGGGCGGCGACGACTACGTCACCAAGCCGTTCAGCCTGGAGGAGGTCGTGGCGCGGCTGCGCGGCCTGATCCGCCGGTCCGGTACGGCGGCCGCCGCACGCGGCGAATCGGTGCTCGCCGTCGGCGATCTGACCCTGGACGAGGACAGCCACGAGGTGACCCGGGGCGGTGCGTCGATCCACCTCACGGCCACCGAGTTCGAGCTGCTGCGCTATCTGATGCGCAATCCGCGGCGGGTGCTGAGCAAGGCGCAGATCCTCGACCGGGTCTGGTCGTACGACTTCGGCGGGCAAGCCAATGTCGTCGAGCTCTACATCTCCTATCTGCGGCGGAAGATCGACGCGGGCCGCTCGCCGATGATCCACACCAGGCGCGGCGCGGGATACCTGATCAAGCCCGGTGAATGAGCGGCATGGGCCTGCCGAGAAGGCGGAGAAGGTGGTCGCTGCGGACCCGGCTGGTCGTCTCCGCGGTCGCGCTGATCGCGGTGGTCGCGGCGGTGATCGGCACGGTGACCACACTGGCGCTGCGCACCTATCTGTACGGGCAGAAGGACGATCAGCTGCACGGCATCGCGCTGCGGGCGGCGGGTCCGCCACCGGGCGCCCCGCGCGATGCGCGGTCGCAGGTGGAGCCGCTGCGGTTCGTCACCGGCGGCGGCGCACCGCTCGGCACGGTCGGGGTGGAGGTGGCGGCCGACGGCTCCCTGGGGGACGGGCTCGTCTCCGCCCAGCAGGAAACGACGGACGAGGGGCCGCGGGTCACCGACCGGGCCCTGTCGGAGGCGGAGAAGGCGGCGCTCGACGCCGTGCCGCGCGACGACCGGGCGCACAGTGTGGAGCTGCCCGGGCTCGGTGACTACCGCGTCGAGTACACGGCAGGCGGCAACGGTGCGTTCCTCGTCGGCGTACCGCTCGCCGAGGTGCACAGCACCATCGGCACCCTCGTGGTCGTCGAGATCTGTGTGACCGCCGCCGGGCTGATCGCCGCCGCACTGGCGGGCGGGACGCTCGTCGGGGTCGCCCTGCGGCCGCTGCGGCGCGTCGCCGCGACGGCCACCCGGGTCTCCGAACTCCCCCTGCACAGCGGTGAGGTGGCGCTGCACGAGCGGGTACCGGACGCCGAGGCGGATCCGCGCAACGAGGTCGGGCAGGTCGGCGCGGCGCTCAACCGGATGCTCGACCACGTCCATTCCGCTCTGGACGCGCGTCAGGAGAGCGAGACGCGGGTACGGCGGTTCGTCGCGGACGCCAGCCACGAACTGCGTACGCCACTGGCCTCCATCCGCGGCTACGCCGAGCTGACGCGCCGGGGCCGGGAGCGGACCGGCCCCGACACCCGGCACGCACTCGGCCGGATCGAGGCGGAGGCGACCCGGATGACGGGGCTGGTGGAGGACCTGCTGCTGCTGGCCCGGCTCGACGCCGGCCGGCCGCTGTCGTACGAGAGCACCGATCTGTCCCCCCTGGTCGTGGACGCCGTGAGCGACGCCCGGGCCGCGGGACCCGACCACGCCTGGCGCCTGGAACTGCCGGACGAGCCCGCGACGGTACGGGCCGACCCGGCGCGGCTCCAGCAGGTCCTGGTCAACCTGCTGGCCAACGCCCGTACGCACACGCCGCCCGGAACCACGGTGACCGCGTGCGTCCGGCCGCTCGACCGGCGCGGTGCCGTCACGATCGAGATCCGCGACGACGGGCCCGGCATCCCGGCCGCGCTGCTCCCGCGTGTCTTCGAACGCTTCGCGCGAGGCGACGCCTCACGCTCACGGCACGCCGGAAGCACCGGACTCGGGCTCGCGATCGTGCAGGCGGTCGTCGCCGCGCACGGCGGGACGGTGGGTGTCGAGAGCGCCCCGGGACGCACGGTCTTCTCCGTACGGCTGCCTCTGGCCCACCCGGCGCAGGACTCACAGCCGGCGCAGGACTCACAGCCGGCGCGCGACCCACGGCCGGCGCGCGACCCACAGCGGGCGCACGACCCACTGCCGGCAGTCGATTCGGACCCGGCACACGACTCACAGCCGTCGCACAGGCTCACCACAATGCCGTGACAGCGGCCCTGGCGAGAGTCAGGGCCATGCGAACCGACATTGCACCGGGCACCTTGCCGGCGCGGGAGCATCTGCCCGTGCGGCCGGGAGGCACGCCCGTACTCGACGTGGTCATTCCCGTCTACAACGAGGAGAAGGACCTGGAGCCGTGCGTCATGCGGCTCCACAGCCACCTTGCACGCACCTTCCCGTACGGCTTCCGGATCACCATCGCGGACAACGCGAGCACCGACCGTACGCCCCAGGTGGCGGCCGGGCTGGAGGCGTCGGTCCCCGGGGTACGGGCGTACCGGCTGGAGCAGAAGGGGCGCGGCCGGGCGCTGCGGGCCGTGTGGGCGGCGTCCGACGCGCCCGTCCTCGCCTACATGGACGTCGACCTGTCCACCGACCTCAACGCGCTGCTGCCGCTGGTCGCCCCGTTGATCTCCGGGCACTCGGACCTCGCGATCGGCTCGCGGCTCGCGCGGTCGTCGCGAGTGGTGCGGGGCGCGAAGCGGGAGTTCGTCTCGCGTACGTACAACCTGATCCTGCGGGGCTCGCTCGCGGCGCGGTTCTCCGACGCCCAGTGCGGGTTCAAGGCGATACGGCGTGATGTGGCCGAGCGGCTGCTGCCGATGGTCGAGGACACCGGCTGGTTCTTCGACACCGAGCTGCTGGTGCTGGCCGAGCGGGCCGGGCTGCGGATCCACGAGGTCCCGGTGGACTGGGTCGACGACGCCGACTCCACCGTCCACCTCGTGCGGACGGCCGTCGACGACCTGAAGGGCGTCTGGCGGGTGGGGCGTGCGCTGGCGGTCGGCGCGCTGCCGCTGGACCGGCTCGCCCGGCCGTTCGGCGACGACCCGAGGGACCGGGGCCTCAGCGGTGTGCCGGGCGGGCTGACCAGGCAGTTGGTCGGCTTCTGCGTCGTCGGCGTGCTGTCGACGCTCTGCTATCTGCTGCTGTACTCCCTCTTCCGCACCGGGGCCGGTCCGCAGTCGGCGAACGCGGCCGCGCTGCTGGTCTCGGCCGTCGCCAACACGGCGGCGAACCGGCGGCTCACCTTCGGCGTACGCGGCCGTGAGCGCGCGATGCGCCACCAGGCCCAGGGGCTGGTGGTCTTCGCGATCGGCCTCGCCCTGACGAGCGGTTCGCTGGCCGCGCTCGACGCGGCGGCCGGCAGTCCGTCCCACGGCACGGAGCTGGCGGTCCTGATCGTCGCCAACCTCGCCGCGACGGTGCTCCGCTTCCTGCTCTTCCGTGCGTGGGTCTTCCCGGACCGCCGCGGCGACACCTTCACGGCACCGCACGGCCCGGCCGCTTCAGCCGCCGGCCCTGCGTACGGCGACGGCACCAGCACTTCGACCACGGGGACCCGACGATGACGACGACACCGCACGACCAGTACGACGGCGAGCTGCGCAACGACGGAAAGCTGCGGAACGACCGAGGGCCGCGGAACGGCAGGGAGCTGCCCGCTTCCGGGGCGGTGCCCGCCGGGGCGGCACCCGCCACCACCGGTGTCCCGCCGCGCGGGGCGGTCACCCGTCTGTGGCGGGGCCGGGCCGAGGACCCCGCGTGGGCGCGTCCCGCCCTGCTCGCGCTGCTCCTGCTCACCGCGGTGCTGTACCTGTACAACCTCAGCTCCTCCGGCTACGCCAACTCCTTCTACTCCGCCGCCGTTCAAGCCGGCAGCGAGAGCTGGAAGGCCTTCTTCTTCGGCTCGTCCGACGCCGCGAACTCCATCACCGTCGACAAGCCGCCCGCCGCGCTCTGGCCCATGGCGCTGTCAGTGCGGCTGTTCGGACTCGGCTCGTGGCAGATCCTGCTGCCCGAGGTCCTGATGGGCGTGGCGGCGGTCGGCGTCGTGTACGCGGCGGTGCGCAGGCGATTCAGCGCGGCCGCCGGGCTGATCGCGGGTGCGGTGCTGGCACTCACTCCGGTCGCCGCGCTGATGTTCCGGTTCAACAATCCGGACGCACTGCTCGCGCTGCTGATGACCGTCACGGTCCACTGTGTCCTCCGCGCCCTCGAAGACGCGCGTACGAAGTGGCTCGTGTGGGCCGGTGTCGCGGTCGGGTTCGCGTTCCTCACCAAGACCCTGCAGGCGTTTCTGATCCTGCCGCCGCTCGCGCTCGTGTACGCGGTGTGCGCCCCCACGACCCTGCGGCGCCGGCTCGGACAACTCGCCCTCGCGGGATCGGCGTTGATCGTGTCCGGCGGCTGGTGGGTCGCGATCGTCGAGCTGTGGCCCGCGTCCTCGCGCCCGTACATCGGCGGCTCGCAGAACAACAGCTTCCTCGAGCTCACCTTCGGCTACAACGGTCTCGGCCGCATCAACGGCAACGAGACCGGGAGCGTGGGAGGCGGCGGCGGCGGTGGTGGCCGCGGCGGCGGCTGGGGCGAGACCGGCATCGGGCGGATGTTCAACGACGGCATCGGCGGGCAGATCTCGTGGCTGCTGCCGGCCGCGCTGATCCTGCTGGTCGCGGGCCTCGTCGTGACCTGGCGCAGCGGGAGGAGCGACACCGCGAGGGCCGCGTTCCTCGTCTGGGGCGGTTCGCTGCTGACGACCCTCGCGGTCTTCAGCTTCATGGCCGGCATCTTCCACGAGTACTACACGGTCGCGCTGGCCCCGTACATCGCGGCACTCGTCGGGATGGGCACCACCGTGCTGTGGGAGGAGCGCGCGCAGTTCGCGGCGCGCGCCGCACTGGCGGGTACGGCGGCGGTGACGGTGGTCTGGGCGTACGAACTGATCGGCCGCACCGAGGACTTCGTGCCGTGGTTGCGTACGGCGGTGCTCGTCGGCGGGCTGGTGGCCGCGGTGGCGATGCTGTTCGCGGGGTGGTTCGGGCGGCGGCTGTCGCTGGCGGCGGCGGGTCTCGGTCTCGCGGCGTCGCTCGCCGGTCCGACGGCGTACACGCTGTCCACGCTGGACACCGGCCATCAGGGCTCGATCGTGACGGCGGGGCCCGCCTCGATGCGCGGCGGTCCCGGTGGCGGCGGCCCGGGCGGTTCCGGTGGCCGGGGTGGTGACGGTGGCGGGACACGGATGACACCGCCCGGAACGACCGTCGGCCAGGGCCAGGGCCAGGGCCAGGGGCAAGGCCAGGGCCAGGGGCGAGGACAGGGCCAGGGCCAGGGGCAAGGACAGGGCCAGGGCCAGGGCCAGGCTCAGGGCCGGATCCCTGGTCAGGGCCAGGGCGGGCAGCCACCCGCCATGGGCCAGGCTCAGGGCCGGCCGGCCCAGGGTGAACGGCCCGGAGGTGCCGGCATGGGCGGCCTCCTCAACGGCGCGGACGTCAGCTCCGCCATCAAGGCCAAGCTGAGGCAGAACGCCTCCGACCACACCTGGGCCGCCGCGGCCGTCGGCTCCCAGAACGCGGCCGGTTACCAGCTCGCCACCGAGCTGCCGGTCATGGCGATCGGCGGCTTCAACGGCAGCGACCCGTCCCCGACCCTCGATCGGTTCAAGCAGTACGTCGCCACCGGGAAGATCCACTACCTCATCGCGAGCGGTGGCCAGGGCGGTGGCCCCGGCGGTGGCACCAGCAGCGAGATCTCCACATGGGTCGAGGAGAACTTCACGAAGGTCACCGTGGACGGCACCACGCTCTACGACCTCACCGCGGCGAAATAGCCGTACCGCGTACGAGGCGACGGTGGCCATCCGCGGAGCCGGCTCGGCGGCATAGCATCTGAACCGGGCGGACCGCCCTGAAACGGGCGGGCCGCCCGGCAGAACGAGGAGGGTACGCCATGGTGTCGGCAGCCGACCGCGCGGAGCGACGGGCGGTGGCGAGCGTCTGGCTGGAGGGCAGGGCCGCCCGCGGTCGCAAGGCCGAGCAGCCCTCGGGGCTCGACCGGGACAGGATCGTCGCGGTGACGGTACGGCTGCTCGACGCGGAGGGTCTGGCGAAGTTCTCGATGCGCCGCCTCGCCGCGGAGATGGGTGTCACGGCGATGTCCGTCTACTGGTACGTCGACACCAAGGACGACCTGCTGGAGCTGGCCCTCGACTCCGTCTACGGCGAGATCCGGCTGCCCGACCCGGCGCGGGAGGGCGCGGACTGGCGCGAGCAGATCCGCGAACTCGCCGCCTCCTACCGGAAGTTGCTGGTCACCCACCCCTGGGTCTCCGCGCTCATCGGCACGTATCTGAACATCGGCCCGAACTCGCTGGCCTTCGTGCGGACCGTGCAGCGGCTCATCGTCGGGACGGGACTGCCGCTGAACCGGCAGGCGGCCGGGATGGCCGCGGTCTTCCAGTTCGTGTACGGCCTCGCCACCGTCGAGGGCCACTTCAAGAGGCGCTGCGCCGAGGCCGGGATGACGCTGGACGAGTTCTACGCGGAAGCCATGGGCGTGACAGCGAGCATGCCGAAGCTCTCGGACATGCTCGAGGACGCGGAGAAGGTCATCGAGGCGCGTGGCGGGGACACGGTCGAGGAGAGGCTCGACCGGGACTTCGAGTACGCGCTGGAGCTGGTGATCGCGGGCATCGAAACGATGGTGTCGAGGGCGTAGGGGCGTTCAGGGGAAAGGCCGGGAGGTCCCACGCTTCCGGAGTCTCCCGCTTCCGGAATCCCACGCGTCGGGAGGTCCCCCGCTTCCGGAGTCCCACGCGTCGGGAGGTCCCCCGCTTCCGGAGTCCCACGCGTCGGGATGCCCCACGCCCAAGGACGTCTCACGCTTCGGGAGCCGACCGTGCCGGGAAGCCGCCCGTCGCCACCGGCCCCCACCGCACCGGGGTGACGCGGATGATGGACTTGCCCTGCTTGATCATCGCCTGGCGGTACTCGTCCCAGTCCGGATGCTCACCCGCGATGTTGCGGTAGTACTCCACGAGCGGCTCCACCGACTCCGGTGCGTCGATGACCTCCGCCGTGCCGTCGATCTGCACCCACGGCCCGTTCCATTCGTCGCTCAGCACGATGAGGGCGACCCGTTCGTCCCGCTTGGCGTTCCGCGTCTTCGCGCGCTCGGGGTAGGTCGAGACGACGATCCGGCCCGAGTCGTCGACGCCGCAGGTCAGGGGGGAGCCCTGCGGCGTCCCGTCGGCGCGGCGGGTCAGCAGGACGGCGCGGTGACGGGGGCGTACGAACTCCAGCAACTGGTCCAGGTCCACACGGGTGTTGCTCGCGATGTCGGCAGCCATACCCGCACCCTAGGGCAGGGTCTCGCTCCTGACCGCCTGGATGTCGAGCTCCACCTTCAGTGTCGTCCCGATGGCCGAGATCCCCGCCTGTACCACCTGGTTGTACGTCATCGCGAAGTCCTCGCGGCGCAGCTCGGCGGTGGCGTGGAAGGCCGCACGGAGTCCGCCCCATGGGTCCGGGCCGGTGCCGAGGTACGACAGCGACAGGTCCACCTCGCGCTCGACGCCGTGCAGCGACAGCAGCCCGTGCACGGTCCAGCGGTCCTGGCCGGGGGCCGCCGACAGCCCGTGGCTGCGATAGGTGATCTCCGGGAAGCGTTCCACGTCGAGGAAGTCCGGGGACCTGAGGTGTTTGTCCCGCGTCCCGTTGCCCGTGTCGATCGACGCCGCGCCGATCACCGCGTCCACCCGGGAGCGGGAGACGTCCTCGGCGATCGTGATCCGGCCGCCGAACTCCGTGAACCGCCCGTGCACGCTGGAGATCCCCAGATGCCGGGCGACGGCGCCCACCGAGGAGTGCGCGGGGTCCAGCGACCAGTCGCCCGGCGAGGGAAGGTCGGTCCCGCCCTGCCGGGTCAGCGTCACCGTGCCGACCTCGGCCCGGCCGCTCGCCGTGACCAGCGCGGTCGAAGCCTGCGGGGCGTAGCCGAGCGCCGTGACGATCACCGTGTGCGGGCCGGGCGCCAGCGTCGTGTCGGCGCGTACGGCCCCGTCGGCGTCGGCCTCGGTCCGCAGCACCTGCGTACCGGCCATGTCCGTCACGGTCACCACCGCGTGCCGGACCGCCCAGCCGTCCCGTGTCCGTACCTGTGCGTGCAGTCCCATCCCGTTTCACGTCTCCTTGCCGGAAGGTCGCCGGGGCGGCAGGCCGTCCCCTGCCTGCCGCCCCGGCCCCGGGCGGCGCCTCCGCTCGAGAACGCCGCCCGGGGGTCGAAATCACTCGCCCGCGTGGGCGAGTTCGATGTCGTGGCCGTCCACTCCGCGACCGGCCACCGAGAGCGTGCCGGCCACCGGCGGATAGCCGGTCGCGATGACCGTGTAGTCGCCCGCGTTCAGATCGGCGAAGGCGTACGCGCCGTCCTCGCCGGTCGTCGCGGTGGCGACCACGTTGCCCGCCGCGTCGATCAGGGTCACCCGCGCGTCGATCAGTGGCCGTCGTGCGGCACCGGCACGCACGGTGCCCTGGACCACGGCCCCGGCCTGCAGGGCCGCCTCGATCCGGGTCGCACCCTGGCCGCCGATCTCCACGGGAAGGGCCAGCGGGCGGAATCCGGTCGCGTTCACCGCGACGGTCACGGCGCCCGGCACCAGCTCGGTGAAGGCGAAGCCGCCGTCGGGCCCGGACTTCCCGGCCGCCAGCACGTCGCCGCGGACGTCGGTGACGATGACCATCGCGCCGTCGACGGGGGCGCCGCCGTCGGCCGCGACCACGGAGCCGGTCAGCCCGCTCGTCCCGGCGAGGAGGATGTCGTACGTCACCGGCTCGTCGCCGACGACGACCGTGCACGCCTGCGGCTGGAAGCCGTCGGCGGAGGCGATCAGTACGTACGAACCCGCGCCCGGCGCGTCCAGTGTGTACGAGCCGTCCGGCTGGGCCACGGCACGGCCCAGCTGGCGCCCGGCCGGCGAGATCAGCGTGACGGCGGCCCGTCCGACAGGCGCGCCCTCGGAGCTGTGGACCACACCGCGTACGGCGATGCCGGTGGTGTCACCGGCTTCCCCGGCCCCGGATTCCTCCGCTCGGGACTCCTCCGACCCGGCGTCCACGGACCTGGCGTCGACAGACCGGGCTTCGGACTCGCGGCCCTCGGCGGAGGCGGCATCCGGAGCCGCCGACGAAGCGCTCTTCAGCGCCACCTCCTTGATGAACAGCGTCACCAGGAAGGCCAGCAGCGCGAACGGCGCGGAGTAGAGGAACACATCGGCGACGCCGTGTCCGTACGCGCTCTCGATGACCGTGCGGACCGGCGCGGGCAGCGCGTCCAGGTCGGGGATGCCGCCACCGCCCGTACCGCCGTGGCCCATCGCCGCGCCCCGCGGTCCGAGTTCGGCGAGCCCGTCCTCGACGTAGTGGGTGACGCGCTTGCCGAGTACGGCGCCGAGCGCCGAGACGCCGATCGCACCGCCCAGCGACCGGAAGAAGGTCACGATCGACGAGGCGGAGCCCAGGTCCCGCGGGGCCACCTGGTTCTGCGTGCACAGCACGAGGTTCTGCATCATCATGCCGAGGCCGAGACCCAGGACGGCCATGAAGACGGCGATGCGCCAGTACTCGGTGTCGTAGCGGATCATGCCCAGCAGACCGAGGCCGCCGGTGACCAGGACGCCACCGCTGACCAGCCAGGCCTTCCACTTGCCGGTCTTGGTGATGACCATGCCGCTGACCGTCGAGGAGACGAAGAGGCCACCGATCATCGGGATGGTCATGACGCCGGACATCGTCGGCGACTCGCCCCTGGCCAGCTGGAAGTACTGGCTGAAGAAGACCGTGCCGGCGAACATCGCGACGCCCACGAAGAGCGAGGCAAGCGAGGCGAGGGTGATGGTGCGGTTGCGGAACAGCCGCAGCGGGATGATCGGCTCGCTCGCCTTGGCCTCGATGATCAGGAAGATCACGCCCAGGGCGAGGGCGCCACCCGTCATGGCGTACGTCTGCCAGGACACCCAGGCGTACTTGTCGCCGGCGAAGGTCACCCAGAGCAGCAGCAGCGAGACGGCGGCGCTGATGAAGAGGGCGCCCGCCCAGTCGATCCTGACCTGCCGCTTCACGACCGGGAGCTTCAGCGTCTTCTGCAGCACGAGCAGCGCGATGAGGGCGAACGGCACGCCGACGTAGAAGCACCAGCGCCAGCCGAGCCATTCGGTGTCGGTGATGACACCGCCGAGCAGGGGACCGCCGACCGTTGCGACGGCGAACGTCGCGCCGAGATAGCCGCTGTACCGGCCGCGCTCCCGCGGCGCGATCATCGCGGCCATGATGACCTGCGCGAGGGCGGTGAGACCGCCGACGCCGATGCCCTGAACGACTCGGCAGGCGATGAGCATGCCGGTGTTCTGGGCCAGTCCGGCGACCACGGAGCCCGCCACGTAGATGACCAGGGCTATCTGGACGAGCAGCTTCTTGCTGAAGAGGTCGGCGAGCTTGCCCCACAGCGGGGTGGTCGCGGTCATCGACAGCAGGGCGGCCGTGACCACCCAGGTGTAGGCGGACTGGCCGCCGCCGAGGTCGGAGATGATCTCCGGCAGGGCGTTGGAGACGATCGTCGAGGACAGGATGGCGACGAACATGCCGAGCAGCAGCCCGGACAGCGCCTCCATGATCTGCCGGTGCGTCATCGGCGCGCCGCTTTCGGAGGCTGTGGTCCCCCCATGCTTGGCGTGGCCGCCCCGCACACCGGTCGGTGTGGTCGTAGCCATGTACTTCCTTGTCTTTTACGGGTAGGTGCGGGCGGTCCGGCAGTCTCCGACGGAGTCGCGGAGGCGGGCCAGCAGCGCGTTCAGCTGTCCGACGTCGTCGTCGGTCCAGTCCTTCAGGTAGTGGGCGAACATGTCGGTGACGCGCAGGCCGAGCTCGTCGACCTGCGCCTCACCCGTGGGGGTGAGGCGCAGGATGCGGGAGCGCCGGTCGTCCGGGTCGGGTGACCGTTCGATCCAGCCGCGGTCGGCGACGTGCGCCACATGCCGGCTGGTGACGGACATGTCGACGGCGAGGAGCTCGGCGAGCCTGCTCATCCGCATGTCTCCGTACCTGTGGAGGAGTGAGAGCACGGCCGCCGATCCGGACGGGCACTCGGCGGGGAGCAGGCGTGAGACGCCCCGTTTGACGACGCCCATCGCGCTGATCTGCCGGGCCAGCTCCTCGTACTGGCTTCGCTCGGCCATGGACGTACCCCCATCTTGTTGCTTAGGGCAACCATAGAAGCGGTTGGTTGCTGCAGGCAAACTAAAACGGGGCCATGGGGGTAAAGGAAGGCAAAAGGATTTGCATATGCGAGGTCATGGTGCGGATATGTTGCGGGCATGTCGCGATCGCATCGGACCAGGGGTTGGGCGGGTCACCCGGGTTCGCTAGGGTCCTGCTCCATGGCACACAACCCCCAAGCCCCCCAAGGTCCCGAGGGCAGCTACGACCCCGCGGGCAGCACCCAGATGTTCCGCGCCTTCGTCGACGAGGGTGGTCCGCAGCAAGGAAGCCGCGTTGCTGCGGCGCCCGCGCAGTCCGGGCCGCGGGTCGGACTGATCGTCGGAATCGTGGCGGCCCTCGCGATCGTCGGCGCGGTCGTCTGGCTCGCGCTCGGCTGAGGCCGGACCCTCAGGACGTGCCGTAGGACGAATCCCTAGGACGGATGCTCCGCGCGGACGTCCTGGGTCTCGATGCGCATGCCCAGGGGCACGCGCCAGGAGTCCACGCACACCGTGTACGTCGTCGTCCTCGCCGCTCCGGCGGCGATGGGCACGGGCAGCGGCTGGGCGGAGTCGATCGTCGCCCAGTCGATCCCGAGTGCGCCGATGATGTGCGTGCCGAAGGCGACGGTTCCGGAACGCACCGATGAGCCACCGGTGTTGCGGAACTCCACCGTGACGTTCTCGCACCACCGCTTGTCCGCGGGCGCGCGCCGCACTTCCGCGACCACCAGCACGGCCGGTCCTGGCGGCGGCGTGGCCGTCGGCGGGGCCGGGGCCGGGGGTGCGGGCTCGCTCCCACCCGGCGTCGGCGGTACGGGATCGTGAGTACCCGGTGTCCCCGGTGGCGCCGGGGAAGCACCCGGCGCGGCCGGTGCGGCCGGCGTCCCCGCACCCGAGCCCGTGCTTGTGTCCGTACCCGCGCCGCCACCCGTGTTCGCGCCCGCGTCCGTGCTTGCGCTCGGCCCCGTCGTCGCGCCGGTGCCGGTGCCGGTTGCCGCCTCGTCGAGCGGTACGAGCACGACCTTCCCGGACGGCGGCACGACCCCTTCAGGCCGGCCCTCACCGCCCGCCGCACCGACCGCGGCGTAACCGTCACCCTGGCCGTCGCCACCGCCGGCGGCGAGCACCCCGCCGAGGCAGAGCGCGACCCCCGCAAGCCCGTACCCGACCCGTCGACGTCGCATCGCGCCAGTGTCCCTGACACTCCGTCAATGAGGAACCCCCCCCCGCCGACGACGTGTCAGGCACCCCGTCGGTGGGGGAGTGAGGGCGTCGGCCCTCACCGGAAGTCGCGGTCGCTCAGTCCGCGATGAGGCCCTCGCGCAGCTGCGCCAGCGTGCGCGTCAGCAGGCGGGAGACGTGCATCTGGGAGATGCCGACCTCCTCGCCGATCTGCGACTGCGTCATGTTCGCGAAGAACCGCAGCATGATGATCTGGCGCTCGCGCGGCGGGAGCTTGGCCAGGAGCGGCTTGAGGGACTCGCGGTACTCGACGCCCTCCAGCGCGCTGTCCTCGTATCCGAGGCGGTCCGCGAGCGAACCCTCGCCGCCGTCGTCCTCGGGGGAGGGCGAGTCCAGCGAGGACGCGGTGTACGCGTTGCCGACGGCGAGGCCGTCGACCACGTCCTCCTCCGACACGCCCAGGACCGCCGCGAGTTCGGGCACCGTCGGCGAGCGGTCCAGCTTCTGGGCCAGCTCGTCGCTCGCCTTCGTCAGCGCGAGGCGCAGCTCCTGCAGCCGGCGCGGCACCCGCACCGACCAGCTCGTGTCACGGAAGAAGCGCTTGATCTCGCCGACGACGGTCGGCATGGCGAACGTCGGGAACTCCACGCCGCGTTCGCAGTCGAAGCGGTCGATCGCCTTGATGAGGCCGATCGTGCCGACCTGGACGATGTCCTCCATCGGCTCGTTGCGGCTGCGGAAGCGGGCCGCCGCGTACCGCACCAGCGGCAGGTTGAGCTCGATCAGGGTGTCGCGTACATACGTACGCTCCGGGCTGTCCTCGTCGAGGGCGGCCAGTCGCAGGAAGAGCGAGCGCGAGAGCGTGCGGGTGTCGATGGCTCCCGGCGCGTCCACCGGCATGGGTGCGTCCATGGCCACGGGTGCGTCCATGGCGGCGGGCGCCGGCTCCGGCGCGGACATCGGCTCGGGCGCCGGGGGCGCGTCGGGCGAGGGAGCGCTCTGCGTGAGCGTGAGCACCTTCGAGCTGCCCTGTTCTGCGGACATGCCACCCCCTGGAGGTCGCGGACGGTCGCGTGGGCCGCGACCATCGGTGGAACGCAGCCTCCACCTGAATACCGGAGGCAGGCCCGCGGCAAACGCGGTTCCCGCAGAATGTCACATGTCGGCAACACGCTGTAGTGACAAGTCGACAACGGAGCGTCAGATCGCCGCAGGAAAAAGGGGGTTTGCGGCTTTCGTGTGCCTCGAAATGGGCCGAAAGGGGTCTACCCGTTTCGGTTACGCCTCGATCCTGTTTGCGGATCTCAATCGTGCGAAGCTACGGGCGAGGAGCCTTGACACATGCATCTGTGACACCCCGAGCTCCGCGCTGATCTGGGACTGCGTCAGATTGCTGTAGTAGCGCAGCAGAAGGATCCGCTGCTCGCGTTCGGGCAGCTGTACGAGGAGATGGCGTACGAGGTCGCGGTGCTCGACTCCGGCCAGCGCCGGGTCCTCGTAGCCGAGCCGGTCGAGCAGGCCGGGCAGCCCGTCACCCTCCTGTGCGGCCTCCAGTGAGGTCGCGTGGTACGACCGCCCCGCCTCGATGCAGGCGAGGACCTCCTCCTCGGAGATCTTCAGCCGTTCCGCGATCTCCGCGGTGGTGGGGGACCGGCCGTGCGCCGTGGTCAGGTCCTCGGTCGCGCCGTTGACCTGCACCCACAGCTCGTGCAGTCGGCGGGGTACGTGCACGGTCCGTACGTTGTCCCGGAAGTAACGTTTGATCTCGCCGACCACGGTCGGCATGGCGAACGTCGGGAACTGCACCCCGCGCTCCGGGTCGAAGCGGTCGATCGCATTGATCAGGCCGATCGTGCCGACCTGGACCACGTCCTCCATCGGCTCGTTGCGGCTGCGGAAGCGCGCCGCCGCGTACCGCACCAGCGGCAGGTTGGCCTCGATCAGCGCGGCCCGCACCCGGGTGTGCTCGGGGGTGCCCGGCTCCAGGTCCTTGAGCTGGGCGAACAGCACCTGGGTCAGCGCCCTGGTGTCCGCGCCCCGGCTCTGGGGTTTGGCCCTGCCCTCGCTCTCGTTCTGGGGCGGCACTTGAGGCGCAGTACTGGCCGGCACGGTCACGCCACCCCTTCGCGGTCGAACAGCGGTCAACGTCGGCGGTCGAACGTCAGTGGTCAACGTCAGTGGTCAACGTCAGTGGTCAACGACGGGTCAACTCATCCATCAAAAAGCGGTCATAGCATCACAAGACATGTCCGCTGTGTTCAAGCACCCCATAACGCCGTGTTGAGGGCAAGTTGGTGCAGAAGTAACAAAAGGCCCCACACCTTTACGGTGGGAGCCCGGGAAGCCGGGGGTGAGCCGGCGGTTCGGTTGTCGTAGTCGGTGGTCGTCCGGCCGGCGATCTCACGCCACTGCCCGGCGGCCGTCCGAGGGTCGCGGGGTGTCGCGGCCGGCCCGGAGGGGTGGCGGTCTAGTTGATGAGCTCGGTCATGAACTCGCCGACACCCTGCGCGGCGCTCGATATGCCCTCGAAGCCCACCTGGACGAGGTCGGCTGCCCGGGCCGGGGACGTGATGATCGTGTACAGCACGAAGACGACGACCACATAGAGAGCGATCTTCTTCGTTTGCACCATCAGTCCTGCCTCCCGTGCGACCCCTGTGCGGACGCGTGAGTCTAGCTGAGCGTTTAAGGACCAAGGACCCTGAGATCGGGGTCCTTCGCCTGGCCGTACCAGCCTTCCCCACCAGCAGTATTGAGGGTGAACCCGGAGGATCTGGCAGGAATCCGATGGGTGAGGAACCGTGCCCCACTGCGGGGTTCCGCGCCGTGTGCTTCCCTCCCCGGAACGGCGCTGGACTTGTGGGCCGGCCTCATCGGGGGAAGCGGCGAGTCCCCCCGAATGCCGCTTCCCCCGACCAGAGCGGAAGCCCCGGCCCGATCCCCCGAACGGCCGGGGCCTCCTCATGCGTGCGCCACACCCGCGGCCGGATGCGACCGCGTCCGGACGCGCCCGCGCGCGGGGGCGCACGCGTACATGATGAAGGACCCCGGGCTTGAGTCAGCGCCGGGGCCCTTCATGAGAGCGGTAGCGGAGGGATTTGAACCCTCGGTGACTTGCGCCACACTCGCTTTCGAGGCGAGCTCCTTCGGCCGCTCGGACACGCTACCGGGAGAGAGCTTAGCCCAAGGTGGGCCGTGCTCTGAAATCGGTATCGATCAGCGGTCCGCGAGGCCGTCCCGCGGGTCGTCCACGGCACCGTCACGGGGGCCGCGGAAGAACGCGGTCAGCTGCTCCGCGCACTCCGCCTCCAGCACCCCGTGGATCACTTCCGGCCGGTGGTTGAGCCGCCGGTCGCGCACGACGTCCCAGAGCGAGCCGGCGGCACCCGCCTTCTCGTCCCGCGCGCCGTAGACCACCCGGTCCACCCGGGACAGCACCAGCGCGCCCGCGCACATCGTGCACGGCTCCAGCGTGACGACGAGCGTGCAGCCGGTCAGCCGCCAGCTGCCACGCTCGGCGGCCGCCCGGCGCAGTGCGAGCACCTCCGCGTGCGCGGTCGGGTCACCCGTCAGCTCGCGTTCGTTGTGACCGGTCGCCAGGACCGTGCCGTCCCCGGCCAGCACGACGGCGCCGACCGGGACGTCCCCGGCCAGCGGCGCACGCGCGGCCTCGTCGAGCGCGAGCCGCATGGACGCCTCCCACGGCGCCCGCACCGGGTCCTGTGGGTCGTGCGGGTCCTTCGGGTCCGTCACTAGCGGACGGCCTCCAGGATCTCGGAGGCGCCGAGCGTGTCGGCGATCTCGGTCAGCGCGTCCGTACTGAGCGCGCTCAGCTGCCTCGCGGACATCCCGAGGTCCGCGAGCAGATCGGTGTCTCCGAGCGGCCCCGCCGGGACCGCGTCCGACTCCTCGGCCGAGTCGTCCTCGGACTCGGGCTCGCCGTCCTCCGTGCCGTCGAGGTTGAGTGAGTCCAGTTCGTCGTCCTCCTCCTCGTCCTTGCCGATCAGCTCATCCGTGAGCATCGCTCCGTAGGAGGAGCGGGCTGCCGAGGCGGCGTCCGAGACCCAGATGCGAGGATCTTCCTCGCCGTCCACCCGGACGATGCCGAACCATGCGTCTTCCTGCTCGATGAAGGCGAGCACCGTGTCCTCGCTCACCGAGGCCTCGCGGGCCAAGTCGGTCAGATCCGACAGGGTCTCCACATCGTCGAGCTCTGTGTCGCTCGCTTCCCACCCGTCTTCGGTGCGCGCGAGCAGTGCGGCGAAGTACACCGTGACTCTCCCACTGATCAGAGTTGTGACGACCGGCGGTGCGCTGCTCGTGCCCCGCCCACTCGGAATCGTGGCAGAAACAGCGGCGTCGCGAGAGGTCTTCCGGCGTTGCGTCGTGCACGCGTTCAGTGAGAGGGCTCACCGAATGCGCCGTGCGGGTCCATCGGGGGCACACCGAGGCTCACCAGCGAAAGGAACGCATACGCATCACCTGGCGCATCCGTGCCGCACGGGCCCGGCGGGGCTGGACGCGGTCACGCAGGGCCTTCGCCTCGTGCAGTTCGCGGAGGAACTGGGCGCGCCGGCGCCTGCGCTCCGCGTCGCTCACCGGATCCTCCTCCGGTTCCCGCCGCTGCTCCTGGTCCTGCTGTTCCCGCTCGGGCATCGGCACACCACCTATGCGCTGGAAGGCTATGTCCCACCTTCCCTCCCCGGGGCGTTCCGATGCCGGCCCCGGCTACTGTTGGGTCCATGCGGATCCACGTCGTCGACCACCCTCTGGTGGCGCACAAGCTCACCACCCTGCGCGACCAGCGCACCGATTCCCCCACCTTCCGGCGTCTCGCCGACGAACTGGTGACGCTGCTCGCGTACGAGGCCACGCGCGACGTGCGCACCGAGCAGATCGACATCCAGACGCCGGTGGCGCGGACCACGGGCGTCAAGCTCTCCCGGCCGCGCCCCCTCGTCGTGCCGATCCTGCGGGCCGGGCTCGGCATGCTCGACGGCATGGTGCGGCTGCTGCCGACCGCCGAGGTGGGCTTCCTCGGCATGATCCGCAACGAGGAGACCCTGGAGGCGTCGACGTACGCGACGCGCATGCCGGAGGACCTCTCGGGCCGCCAGGTGTACGTCCTCGACCCGATGCTCGCCACGGGCGGCACGCTGGTCGCGGCGATCCAGGAGCTGATCAAGCGCGGCGCGGACGACGTGACCGCGGTGGTGCTGCTGGCGGCGCCGGAGGGTGTCGAGCTGATGGAGCGCGAGCTCGCGGGCACGCCGGTGACGGTCGTGACGGCCTCGGTCGACGAGCGGCTCAACGAGCAGGGCTACATCGTCCCGGGCCTGGGAGACGCGGGCGACCGGATGTACGGCTCGGCGGAGTAGCCGCGCTCGGCAGGCGCGCTCGGTGGGTGCCTGCCGGGCCGCACCGGCTCAGCACTTCCCCGGGACCGTCGCGGGCTTCGTCAGGGCGACCAGTGCCTTGTCGGCGACCGGCTTGGTGTTGAGGGTCTTGAAGGCGGTGCCGATGATCAGGTCGACGTCCGTGGTCGTCCGGGCGTCGGCCTTCGGCTGAGCCCCGGCCAGCTGCGTACCGAGCACCCGGAAGGGCCCGTCGTACGCGGTCGGCGCTCCCAGCAGCAGTGCGGCGCCGGGGACCTTCTTGTCGTAGGCCGCCGGGGCGTTGCCCACCTTGCCGATGGTGAAGCCGCGTTTCTGCAGCTCGTCGGCGGTGGCCTTGGCGAGGCCGCTGCGGGGGGTGGCGTTGTAGACGTTCACCGTGATCTGGCCGGGCTTCGGCGGCGCCGGCGCGGCGGACGGTGCGGGCTGTGGCCGGCAGGCGGCCGTGGCGCGGCTCTTCGCCGTGGTCTTCGTGCCGTCGCCCGAGAAGACGTCGATGAGCTGCAGCGTTCCCCAGCCACCGACGCCGAGGACGGCCACGGCGGCGACGACTGCGAGCACGATCCTGCGGCGGCGACGAGGGCGGCGCATGCGCGGATAGGCATTGCCCGTAATGCGGTACTTTCCGCCCATGCCGGGGGGAGTGAGCATGCTCATGGGCGCAGCGTAATGCGGTCCCGGGGCTATGCCTACTTAACGATCATCTCGCTGCGTCCGTATGGACCGGAAGCTCCGCCGTACGGGTCGTGAAACGGCACCCCACGGCGGCAGGCTCGATCCTCAGTCCATTTCGAGCACCCGCGCGTGCAGCACCTGGCGCTGCTGGAGCGCGGCGCGCACGGCGCGGTGCAGTCCGTCCTCGAGATACAGATCGCCCTGCCACTTCACGACATGCGCGAAGAGGTCGCCGTAGAACGTGGAGTCCTCGGCGAGCAGGGTCTCGAGATCCAGCTGGCCCTTGGTGGTCACGAGCTGATCGAGGCGGACCGGGCGCGGCGCGACATCCGCCCACTGCCGGGTGCTTTCCCGGCCGTGGTCGGGATACGGCCGCCCGTTACCGATGCGCTTGAAGATCACACGGAAAGCCTACCGGGCAAGCGGCGGTCGGCGCAGCCAGGCGGCGCCGGTGCGATGCTGGTCAAAACCCCGCGAAAGCCGAGCAAACCGGGAAGTAGGGGCCGTGTCATGACTGAGCCCGACCAGCCGCCGCCGTCCGCCGGCCAGTCCGGGGCCGGAGCACTGTCCCCCGAGGCCGGGGAGATCGCCGCCGGCTACGCCTTCCCCGGACCCGCCCTCGACCTGGGCGCCCTGCTCTGGGACGGACAGTGCCTCCCGCAGGCGCAGATCAGGATCCCGCTCGGCATGCTCAACCGCCACGGTCTGGTCGCCGGAGCGACCGGCACCGGCAAGACCAAGACGCTCCAGCTGATCGCGGAGCAGCTGTCGGCGAACGGCGTTCCCGTCTTCCTCGCCGACATCAAGGGCGATGTCTCGGGCATCTCCGCGCCCGGCCAGGGCGGGGAGAAGACCACCGCGCGGGCCGGGCAGGTGGGCCAGCGGTGGCAGGCGGCGGGCTTTCCCTGCGAGTTCTACGCGCTGGGCGGCATCGGGCACGGCATCCCGGTCCGGGCCACCGTCACCGACTTCGGCCCCGTGCTGCTGTCCAAGGTGCTGGAGCTCAACCAGACGCAGGAGCAGTCGCTGGGCCTGATCTTCCACTACGCCGACGCCAAGGGCCTGGAGCTGGTGGATCTGAAGGACCTGCGGGCCGTGGTCGCGTTCCTCGTCTCCGACACCGGGAAGCCGGAGCTGAAGGGCATCGGCGGGTTGTCGACGGCGACGGCCGGAGTGATCCTGCGGGCGATCACGGCGTTCGAACAGCAGGGCGCGGGGGACTTCTTCGGGGAGCCCGAGTACGACACCGGGGAGCTGTTGCGGACGGCGCCGGACGGGCGAGGGCTCGTGTCGGTGCTGGAACTCCCGGCCGTGCAGGACAAGCCGCAGCTCTTCTCCACCTTCCTGATGTGGCTGCTCGCGGATCTGTACGGCGGGCTGCCGGAGGTCGGCGACCTCGACAGGCCCAAGCTGGTGTTCTTCTTCGACGAGGCGCATCTGCTGTTCAGCGGGGCGTCGAAGGCGTTCCTGGAGTCGATCACCCAGACGGTGCGGCTGATTCGCTCGAAGGGGGTGGGGGTCTTCTTCGTGACGCAGACGCCGAAGGACGTGCCGGGCGATGTGCTGGCGCAGCTCGGCAACCGGGTGCAGCACGCGCTGCGGGCGTTCACACCGGACGACGAGAAGGCGCTGAAGGCGACGGTGCGGACGTTCCCGAAGTCGGCGTACGACCTGGAGGAGGTCCTCACCTCGCTGGGCACCGGAGAGGCGGTCGTCACCGTGCTGAGCGAGACGGGCGTGCCGACGCCGGTCGCGGCGACGCGGCTGCGGGCTCCGGAGTCGCTGATGGGTCCGGTCGACGCGGCCGCGCTGGACACGGCGGTGAAGTCCTCGGTGCTGTACGCGCGCTACGCACAGGCTGTGGACCGGGAGTCGGCGTACGAGAAGCTGACGGCGGAGCAGCAGGCGGCGGAGGCGGCGGCGCTGAGGGCCGCGCAGGAGGCCGAGGCGGCGAAGGAGACGGCCCGTGAGGCACGCGCCCCCCGCGCCGCGCGGGACGAGTCGCTCGTCGGCCAGGTGATGGGCAGTGGTCTCTTCAAGTCGCTCGCCCGCTCGGTCGGCACCCAACTGGGCCGCGAGATCTCGCGCTCGCTCTTCGGGACGGCGTCACGCCGGCGGCGGTGAGGGCCGGGACGGACCGGTGATGGCCGGGACGGCCGGTGAGTGCCGTCCGGGAAGCGGAGTGCCCTAACGGAAAGCGCCGGTGGGGCTTCGGGGGAAGCCCCACCGGCGTTCGTGGTGAGGGTTCCCCGTGCCCGGAGGCGCGGGGAACGGTCCGGGGCGGAGCCCCGGTCACTCGGTCACCCGGTTACTCGGTGACCTCGTGGTCGTGGCCGTCGTGGAGACCGCCACCGCTGCCCGCGTCACCGTCCGTCGGGACGGTGGTCACCGGCTTGCGCAGCGAGCTCAGGTCCTGCGAGTAGGTGCCGACCGCGTTGGCGATGACGTCCACGTTGGCGTCGAACGCCTTCATGTTGATGTTCTTGATGTCGTCGCACTTGGCGTGGTAGCACGCGTCGTACGCGACACCGGCCGTGCCGCCGAACTTCGCGGCCTGCGCGGCGGTCTTGATGCCCTCCGCGCCGGTGAAGGTGCCGCCGGACGGGATGCCGGCCTCGACGAACGGGCCGTAGTCGGAGCGGCCGGTGAAGTCCGTGCCCTCGTGCGGCATGCCCTGCTTGTCCATGAACTCGTTGATGTCGCGCTCCAGCTGGGCGGAGCCTGCCGGTCCGGCGGGCGCGCCGACGCCGTCCGAGTCGTCGCCGTCGTACACGAACAGGCCGTAGTTCGGCGACGCGATCATGTCGAAGTTCAGGTAGAGCTTGATTTCCTTCTTGCCCAGGGCGCTGAGGTTCGCGACGTAGTGCTCCGAGCCGAGGAGACCGTTCTCCTCCGCGCCCCACCAGGCGAACCGCACCTTGTTGGCGGGCCGCTTGTGGGACTCGGCGAGCTCCAGGGCGACTTCGAGCAGACCGGCCGAGCCGGAGCCGTTGTCGTTGATGCCGGGGCCGGCCGTCACGGAGTCGAGGTGGGCGCCGAGCATCACCGTGTTGGCGGCGTTCCCGTGCCGGGTCTCCGCGATGACGTTGCGGGTGGTGCGCTTCTCCTGGAGCTGGCGCACCTCGAAGGCGATGTTCACCGGGCCCTTGGCCAGGTCTGCGGCGAGCTTGACGCCCTCGGCCTGGGTGATGCCGCCGGTGGGTATCTTTCCGGCCGCCGGGTCGCCGAGCGTCCCGGACAGCGCGCCCTCGGTGTTGTTGTAGATGATCGCGCCGACCGCGCCCGCGGCCGCCGCGTTCTCCTGCTTGATGGCGAACGTGCAGCCACCGCGCTGGACCAGCGCGACCTTGCCGGTGAAGGTCCCGGACGCGAAGTCACCGGGCTCACAGCCCGTGGTGCCGTCGGCGTCGACGGGCACGGCGGCCAGATCGGCCTTGATGCCGCCCACGGGCGTCGACTTGGTGTACGTCATCGCCGATATCGCGATGTCGCGGGGCGCGGGCGAGACCACCGACAGCTTCTCTGCCTGGGTCTCGGTGTAGATGAACTCGAAGTTCTGGTACGAGACGTCGTACCCGGCCTTCTTCAGCTGCTGGTAGACGTACGCGGCAGAGGCGTCGTGGCCCAGCGATCCGGCGGCGCGGTGGCCACCGGTGCTGTCGGCTATCTGCTGCAGCTTCTGCAGGTGCTTGAAAGCGTCCTTGGCGGACGACTCGCGGACCAGCTTCTTGGAGAGCTTGGCCGCTTCCTTCGCCGCTTCCTTGGCAGGGTCGTGCCGGTGAGCGGTGGCGGGCGAGGCTGATGCCAGCAGGAGCGGGGTCGCGAGTGCGGCTGCGGCCACGGTGGCCACTGCTCTGCGATGGGTTGCCTTCACAGAGGTCCTTCCCGGTGCGAACGAGGTTGATGGGAAGTTAGCGATCTCTGAGTGTTCTGTGAACAGATGTGCCGCAACTCACGTGATATTCAGCAGCATCGTCATCAACTGGTACGTCTTCGGGCGTACTTGTGAGTCATTTGGCTGACTTCGCCGCCCGCTTCACCTCCTGCTTGTGCGCACGGACCTTGGCCAGTGACTCCGGACCGGTGATGTCGGCCGCCGAACGGTACGAGCCGGCCTCGCCGTACGCCCCTGCCGCCTCCCTCCAGCCCTGCGGGGTGACACCGAACTGCTTGCCCAGCAGGGCCAGGAAGATCTGGGACTTCTGCTTGCCGAACCCGGGCAGCGCGTTCAGACGCGCGAGCAGCTCCTTGCCGGTCGCCACGTCCTTCCACAGCGCGGTCGGGTCGCCGCCGTACTCGTCCACCAGGTACTGGCACAGCTGCTGGATCCGCTTGGCCATGGACCCCGGATAGCGGTGCACGGCCGGCTTCTCGGACAGCAGCGCGACGAAGGCCTCCGGGTCCCGGGCGGCGATGTCGTGCGCGTCGAGGTCCTCGGTGCCCATGCGCTGGGCGATCGTGTACGGGCCCGCGAAGGCCCACTCCATCGGGACCTGCTGGTCCAGCAGCATGCCGACGAGCGCGGCGAGCGGACTGCGTCCGAGCAGCTCGTCGGCGTCGGCCTGCTGGGCGAGATGAATGGTGGGGTTCATTCCCTGATGATCCCTCCCGCGCGGGCGCGACGCACGTCCGGCGTCAGGCGCGTT
This sequence comes from Streptomyces sp. NPDC091376, assembly GCF_044757085.1. NCBI lineage: Bacteria > Bacillati > Actinomycetota > Actinomycetes > Kitasatosporales > Streptomycetaceae > Streptomyces > Streptomyces sp. NPDC091376. The sequence continues at coordinate 662,738 of NZ_JBIVUF010000002.1, forward strand.
CGCGGGCCGGTTCGCGGGCCGGTTCGCCGGCCGGTTTACGGGCCTCGATCAGGAAGCGGGTGGTTCGGGCGACGAACGGGCCCTCCGCCTCGATCCGGTCGTGCAGCTCCCCGAGCTGGTCGCGGTGGTGGGCCACGGTGAAGCCCGGCACCATCCACACCACCTTCCGCAGGAAGTAGATCACCGCGCCGATGTCGAAGAACTCGGTGCGCAGCGACTCGGACCGCAGGTCGGTGATCTCCAGCCCCGCGGCCTCGGCGGCGGTGCGCGCGTCGTCGGGATGACGGGCGCGGCGCGCCTCCTCCGGCTGGGGCCCGAGGAAGTACTCGACCAGTTCGAAGACGCTGGCGGGTCCGACCTGCTGGGAGAGATACGTCCCGCCGGGCCGCAGTACGCGCGCGATCTCGTCCCACCAGACGGTCACCGGGTGCCGGCTGACGACCAGGTCGAAGGCCTCGTCGCCGAACGGCAGCGGCGGCTCGTCCGGGTCCACGACGACGACGGCGCCCAGCGGGTGGAGCAGCCGGGTGGCCTTCTCCACGTTCGGCGGCCAGGCCTCGGTGGCGACCGTCAGCGGCGGCAGCTTCGGGGCTCCGGCGAGGACCTCGCCGCCGCCGGTCTGGATGTCGAGGGCGGCGGAGGCCTGCGCCAGCCGCTCGCTCATGAGCCGCTGGTAGCCCCAGGAGGGGCGCTGCTCGGTGGCGCGCCCGTCCAGCCAGGAGAAGTCCCATCCGGCCACCGACACGGACTCGGCCTCGGCGACCAGATGGTCAAACGTGCGTGTCATGCTCCGATCGTGCCGCCGGGACGAAGGGACCGCCAGCCCCGGGGCCGAGGCCGGGCGGAGGGGCGGTCTGCCCTCGTGATGCGGTCGGGCGGAGGGAACGCCGGCATCCGGGGATGCCGGCGCTCCGGAGAGGCGGCCTGCCCCAGGGATGCTGTCGGGCCGGAGGGAAAGCCGTCCCCGGGGTGACGCCGGTGAGCGGCGCCACCCCGCCGTCGGACGGTATATGCCGGTGGTCGTGCCGTGCGTGCTGCTACCGCGCGGCCGAGGGGCTCGTCCAGTCGGCCGGCACATGGCCGAGCCGTACCCGCTGCGGATGGTCCCCGACCGGCACGGACGCCACTTTCCGGCCGGTCGCGAAGTCGATCGCGGTGACCGAGTCGGCGCCGCTCTCGGAGACGACGCAGGACTTCCCGTCCCCGCTCACCGTGGCCCAGTAGGGCTTCGAGGCCGGGACCAGCGGCCCTTCCTGGAGGGTGGCCCGGTCGACGACCGTCGCGTAGTCGTCCATCGTCCCGGCGATGCAGATCTTGTCGCCCGCCGGGCTCATCGACATGCCGTGGTGGCGCGAGTCGTTGACCCAGGTCGTGCGGTCCTCGCTGGTGGCAGGGTTCCTCGGGAGCGTCTTCTGCCGGGTGATCCGGTCGGTCGCCACGTCGTACTCCAGGAAGCCGTTGAAGAACGACACCTGGAAGTACAGCTTCGACTCGTCGGGCGAGAAGGCCACCGGCCGTACCGCGTCGGACAGATCGCCGCGGCCGAAGGCGTCCAGCCGCTGCCGCATGTCGATGACCTTGACGGTTTCGTAGGTGTTCGCGTCGACGACCGTGATCTTCCGGTCGCCCTTCGTCCAGTCCCAGAACGGGTCGTCGAGCGCGGTGTTGACCTCGCCGATGGCCATGTTCCAGATGCGCTTGCCGTCCTTGCTGAAGACGTTCTCGTGCGGCTTGTCGCCGGTTCTGAACGAGCCGGTCTGGCGGCCGGTGCCGATGTCGAGTACATGGACGGTGTTGGACGTCGAGGCGGACACGGCGACGCGCGTGCCGTCCGGGGAGACGGCCATGTGGTCGGCGCGGTAACCGGACACGGGGAAGCGCCAGTTGACCCTGCCCGTGGCGACATCGATCGACACGACGTCGGCGAAGCTGGGGCGGGAGACCACGACGGCGGACCCGTCGGGGGTCGAGTACATGTCGTCCACGAACTGGTCGTGGCCCTCGCCCACCGTCGTCCGTATCCCCAGGAAGTAGGCCAGTTTCACAGGGTTGAGGTAGATCTCCAGCAGCCGCTCGTCCTTGTCGGGGACGACGTTGATCCGGCCGACTTTCGTCAGCGCTCCGGACGATTCCAGTACGTCGGCGGTGCCTTCCCAGTTGTTCCCGACGAACAGCACCTCGCGGAGTCCGGCGGCCTCGGCCGTGGACGTGACCGGTGAGGTCGCGGAGGCCGGGGCGGCGGATGCCGCGGTGAGGGCCAGTGCTGCGGCGAGGGCGGCGACGGCAGGGGGCAGTGCTGTCTTCACGGCGCACTCCTGAAGGGCGTGGGGCAGGAGAAGGACAGAGAGTTACCGGCGGTAAGCTACTGGCGGGTCGGGTGAATGGCCAGAGTCCGGTCAGGACTTCCTTCCCGCCTCACTCCCCGCCGCGGTCCTGCCGCAGCCGGGCGGCACGCATCTGGAGATAGCGGGTCTCGGGCGCGCTGAGCGTCCGCTCGGCAGCTCGCTGGTAGGCCGCGTGGGCGCCCTCCCGGTCCCCGGCCCTCTCCAGCAGATGGGCGCGTACGGCGTCCAGCCGGTGATGGCCCGCCAACCGGTCCTCCAGCGCGGCCACTTCGGCCAGTCCCGCCTCGGGCCCCTCCACCATGGCGAGCGCCACCGCCCTGCCCAGTCGGGCCATCGGCTCGGGCGCACGGCGCACGAGCACGTCGTACAGGGCGAGGATCTGCGGCCAGTCGGTGTCCTCCGCCCGCGCCGCCTCGTCGTGCAGGGCGGCGATCGCCGCCTGCAGCTGGTATGCGCCGGCCGGGCCCTCCGAGAGGGCTTCCTCCACCAGCGCCGTGCCCTCGGCGATCGCGTCGCGGTTCCACCGCGTGCGGTCCTGTTCGTCGAGCGGGATCAGCTCGCCGTGCGGCCCGGTGCGCGCCGCGCTGCGGGCGTCGGTGAGCAGCATGAGGGCCAGCAGCCCGGTGACCTGACCCTGCCTGGGCAGCAGCCGGCGCACGGCCCGGGTCAGCCGGATCGCCTCCTGGGCGAGGTCCGCGCGGTGCAGAGTGGCCCCGGACGTGGCCGTATAGCCCTCGTTGAAGATCAGATACAGCACCTGGAGGACGGCGGCCAGCCGCTCGTCGCGGTCCTCGGGACCCGGCCGGCGGAACGGCACGCCCTTGATCTTCGCCTTGGCCCGGCTGATCCGCTGCGCCGTCGTCGCCTCGGGGACGAGGAGCGCGCGGGCGATCTCGGCCGTCGTCAGACCACCGACCGCGCGCAGTGTCAGCGCGATCTGCGCGGCGGGTGTGAGCACCGGGTGGCAGCACAGGAACAGCAGCGTGAGCGTGTCGTCCTCGGACGGGGCCCGGCCCTCACCGGGCGGCGGCGCCGTGAACGCGTCGCGCGGCGTGAGCTGCGCCGCCGTCTCCTCCCGCCGCCGCCGTGCCTCGTCGCTGCGCAGCTGATCGGTCAGCCGGCGCGAGGCGACCCTGATCAGCCAGCCACGCGGATTGTCCGGCACGCCGGTCTCCGGCCACTGCTGCGCTGCGGCGAGCAGCGCCTCCTGTACGGCGTCCTCGGCGGGCCCGAAGTGTCCGTAACGGCGTACGAGCGCGCCGAGGACCTGCGGAGCGTGCAGCCGCAGCAGGTCCTCGACCTCGGTCGTACGTCTCACGCGCGCCTCACGGAGGGCCTCGGGCCGGACCCGCCGGGACCCGGTCGCGTCAGCACAGATCGCCCGCGGCGTCCTGGATGGGCCGGATCACCACCGGGTATTCGGGCGCGCCCTCGGGGACCGGGCAGCGGGCGACCCGGGCGGCGATCTCCGTGACCCGCTCCAGGCTCGCGCAGTCCAGCACCCAGTATCCGGCGAGCAGCTCCTTCGTCTCCCCGTACGGACCGTCCGAGATCACCGGGCGCCCCTCGCCGTCCACGCTCACGAATCGGGTCTTCGCGGGCTCGACCAGGCCCTGCGCGTCCACCAGCTCACCGGACTCGGCCAGGTCGTTGTTGATCCCCTCCATGAAGGAGAACATCGCCTGCAGATCCTTCTCGCTCCAGAGCGGGCTGTGCTGCGACGGCCGTCCGCGCATCGCCTCGTAGTCGGCCTGCGTGCCCTGGACCATCACCAGATACTTCATGACTTCGCTCCCTCGGATGCGCCGTCACCCGTCGTGGGCAACTCTCACAGGGGACGTCGGAGCCGGTGCGCGCTTCTCGACACCTCGCGGAAGATTCTTCCGAATCACTCCAGGAATCACTCCCGTGCGGGGTGGGCGACGCCACGGCGAAGGGCCCCGACCGTCGCGGTCGGGGCCCTTCGCCGTTCGTACGTCGCCAGGTGACGGCGGGGCGGCTATCGTGCCGTGCCGAAGTCCTGGGTCCAGTAGTTGTCGGGCTGCGCGAGGGCGACGCCGATCTCCTTGAACTCGCAGTTCAGGATGTTGCGCTTGTGGCCCGGGCTGGACATCCAGCCCGCCATGACCTGCTCGGGGGTGTCGTAGCCGTAGGCGACGTTCTCGCCGTACGTGCTCCAGCTGTAGCCGGCGCGCGTGATCCGGTCGCCCGGGTTCGAGCCGTCGGAGCCGTCGTGGGACATGTTGCGGTGAGCCGCCATGTCCTTGCTGTGGTCCTGGGCGGCCTTGGTCAGCTTGGCGTTCACCGTCACCGGGCTGCACCCGGCCTTGCTGCGCTCGCTGTTGACGAGTTGCACGACGCGGGCGACGGCACCGGAGGCGGGAGCGGCGGCCGCGGGCTTGCTCGGGGACGCGGCGGGCTTCGGGGCGCTCGGGGAAGCGGGAGCCTGGGGAGCCGACGTGGTCGGTGCGCTCGGTGCGGTGGGCGCGCTCGGTGCGGTGGGCTGAGCACCGGCCTCTTCCGAGCCACCCTGCTCGCCGCCGGACTTCTTCTTCCAGTCCCAGCCGCCGTGCTGCCACCGCTGTCCGTGCTGTCCCTGCTGTCCCTGCTTGTCGGCTGAGGCGTTCTGCCAGTCGCCCCAGGACTTGCCGCCCCGGCTCTGCTGGCTTCCCTGGGTCTCCTGGCTTCCGGGAGTTTCCTGCGGATCCATACAGGCCATGGCTACGGAAGGCACGGCCACAGCGCTCAAGGCGACGGCGGCGATGGTTATCTTCCGGTAATGCGTCTTCCTGCGGTGCTTCCTCATGCCTGACCTCACTCGGTATTCGCGGAGCGCCCCCGGAACGGTTCGGCTCAGCACTGGTCCTGCGCTGAGCTGCGGAGACGCCTTTGCGGCCGCCATTGTTAAGAGCGCCGCGCGCACAGGGCAATGAGCCTCGGTACTACTTCGGCTCGTAGGGCCTGACGCCTCTTGAAATGAGCGCACAGGCATGCTGGACCGGCTTCCGGAATGATCGGCTCCATCTGTCGGGTCGTCAGAATCCTCTGAGAGTTCGACAAACGGGCGGATCCGGCGAGCGGGTCGAATGCCCCCACATCCCCTGCGGGACATGTCTCTTTCAAGACGGACAAGTCTCATATGTCCATATGGAGGCTCTCTACTATTCGGCAGACCTAGTGCCGAATTCGGCGTGACGGATGTCACGAAATAGCCCAGGTGATCCTGGAACCGCGCCGGATCTTCGGTGCCCGCGCGACGCGGCTCTCCGCGGGGCCGCGACCGGTCCATGGGTGTCGCCGGCGCCTGTCAAGCCCCGAAAACCAGCGGCATGACGCCGCCTGTGCGGCCGGGGCCTACTGAGGTGCGGGCGCATTTCGAGAGCGCCCTCCGCGCCCTCATGATCCACATCTCTCGGGTGCGGCGACCATAATGGCCAGAAGGAGGGCAAATGAGGGTAAACATCATTTTCCCGATGTCTCTGTTCTCGGGGAGAGAGCCGTGAGTTCCGCGCCTCCTCCCTCCGAGCGCCCCACCGACCCCAAGTCCGGATCGCCGTCCGGCCCCCCGTCCGGTCCCCTGTCCGGCCGGCCGACGGACGAGCTGCGCCCGCCCCCTCCTCCTGGGCCTCCTGAGCCTCCGCCCCCTCCGGGACCTCCCGGCCCACCGACCGTCGGTGACCACCCAGGCCAACCCGACGAGCCCGGCCGCGGCCGGGGCCGAGGAGGACCCGCGTCGTGGTGGCGGACACGGCTCACCCTGGTGAGCGCCGGCACCGCTGTCGTCGTGGCGATGGCGGTGATCCTCGCGCTCACGCTCATGGGCGGGACCAAGGCCGGCGGAGAGATCTTCCTCCAGACCGCCTCGGCCGCCGGCCGCGATCCGTTCACCCCGTCGGCAGCGACCGACTCCACGGGCACCGAAGTCCCGTCCGGCTCGGGCACATCAAGAATCGGCGCACGCGCCGTCGCGGTCAGCGGCGCGCACCCGGGGCTTTACGGGGGCACGCAGAACGTCGCGAGCTGCGACGTGGAGAAGCAGATCACGTTCCTCGTCCAGGACGACACCAAAGGGAAGGCCTTCGCCGGTGCTCTGGGCATCCAGCAGCCTGAAATCCCCACGTATCTGCGGTCGCTGACACCTGCGCGGCTGAGCTGGGACACCCGGGTCACCAACCACGGCTACAGGAACGGCGCGGCCACGAGCTATCAAGCGATCCTGCAGTCCGGCACGGCCGTCCTCGTCGACAACCGCGGCGTACCGCGCGTTCGCTGCGCCTGCGGCAACCCCCTGGCCCCGGCCGTCGCCGTCAAGGGCGATCAACAGCTCACGGGCGAGAAGTGGTCGTCGTTCCAGCCCGCCAACATCGTCGCGGTCGTTCCCGCGGCCAAGCCGATGAAGACGGTGACGATGTTCGACCAGGACACCAAGGGATGGTTCGAGCGCCCGAGCGGAGACACGCAGGGCAAGAGCGACCACCGCGTTCCTCCCCCGAAGGGCCAACCCCCAGGTACGTCGGTCCCGGTCCTGCCGGAGCCGGCCACCGAGACTCCGGAGGAGTCCTCGGGCGAGGACGAGGACGAGAAGAAGAGCGAGGACGAGAAGAAGGACGAGGACGAGAAGAAGAGCGAGGACGAGAAGAAGGACGAGGACGAGAAGAAGAGCGAGGACGAGAAGAAGGACGAGGACGAGAAGAAGGACGAGGACGAGAAGAAGGACGAGGACGAGAAGAAGGACGAGGACGAGAAGAAGGACGAGGACAAGGAGAAGGGCAAGGACGAGAAGAAGAGCGAGGACGAGAAGAAGGGCAAGGACGAGAAGAAGGACGAGGGGCCCTCGAAGCAGCCGGAGAAGCCGGTTGAGCCCGAGAAGCCGGTTGAGCCGGACAAGCCGCAACAGCCCGAGCAGCCCGTCGAGCCCGAGAAGCCAGTGCAGCCCGAGCAGCCCGTCGAGCCGGAGCAGCCTCAGCAGCCGGTCGAGCCGGAAGAGCCGCAACAGCCGGAGGAACCAAAGCAATCGGAGCAGCAGCTCCCGGAGCGCCCGGCGCAGCCGGAGGAGCCGCAGCAACCCCCGGAGGAGCCCCAGCAGCCTGAGCAGCCGGTTGAGCCCGAGCAGCCGCAACAGCAGGAGGAGCCGCAATAGCAGCCGCAGCAGGACGAGAAGCCGAGCACCATGCCGGAACGATCCGCCTCAACGGCAGAGACAGTCGAAGTCCACGCCTTCGCCCTCGTCTCCGTGGTCGAACTCAGCCGTCCCCACGAACGCGGCCGCTGTCGTGCTGCGCATCGGTCCCTCGCGCCACATAGTGGTGGTAGGGCATGCTGGACGACATGCCGAACCGGTACGAGCGTTCCCTCGAGCCGCAGTCGGTCAACCGCTCGCAGGTCCCGTCGTCGGACCCTGTCCGCGGCGCCGGGCCCGGCCTGTCGCACGCGGCCGTCGTGCCCCGGTCCCGCACGGGGCGCCGGGTCGGCCTTCGGGCGACGTACGGCCATCCAAGCCTTCGACGTGGAGCCCCGTCATGACCACACCGTGGGACCTGTTGATCGTCACCATGGACGTCGCGTCCGACCGTCCTGTCGAGCAGGGCGAGCTGTCGCTCGCCCTCGCAGGAGCCGAACTGCTCGACCTCATCGACAGCCAGGCCGTCACGGTGGACGGCGAGCGCATCGTGCCCGGCCTTCAGCCGCAGATCGAAGATCGTCTGTTGCAGGAGGCGGCGTCGTCGCTCGCCCGAGAGACGCCGTACGAGTCCGTCGACGACTGGCTGTGGCGTCGGGGCCGCGGTCTTTCCTCGGCCTATCTCGCCGCCCTGGAGGCCGAAGGACAGGTCACCCGGCAGCGCCACCGCTGGATCCCGCTCCGGTCCGACCGAATCACCCTGGTCGACTCACCGGCCCGCCGTCGCGCGGACGACCGCTGGACGTCGGGCGAGCCCGTCCTCGCCGTCCTCGGGGCCGCCGCCGGACTCCGCGACGAGCCGGCCGAAGACCTCGACCACCTCGCCGACGACGCGACCGTGACCGTTCTGGCCGCCGTCAACGACGCGGTCAGGGAACTGGAAGCGGTCCGTCAGCGCCGCGGCATCGAGGACGCCGCCTTCGACAACGTCTGGCGCGGCGAGTGACGAGGCGTGAACCGCTGGTGTCGCGCAGCGCCGCGGATCTGCTGCGTAACAACGGGAAGGGTGCGGGCCGTTCGGCTCCACGGTGAAGACCAGTACGTGCCGGCAGGGCTGCGAGGGCCTCTTCTGACGCCGAGGACCTCTGACGGCCATGACGGCCATGACGGCCATGACGGCACGGCTGCGGCCCCGACCATGATCGGTCGGGGCCTTCGCCGTGGGCTGCTCATGCGGCCTCGCCGGCTGCGGGAGAAAGCCGGCAGGACCGGTCAGGAATCGAGAAGCGCCGGCCCCCGGGCCGCGCCTAGCGTGGCTGCCATGAGCGTCAGCATTCACGCGAGCTTTCTCCCGCACACCGACCCGGACGCCTCCCTGGCCTTCTACCGCGACACTCTCGGCTTCGAGGTCCGCAACGACGTCGGGTACGACGGGATGCGCTGGATCACGGTCGGCCCCGCCGACCAGCCCGGCACGTCCCTGGTCCTGGAGCCGCCGGTCGCCGACCCCGGCGTCACCGACCACGAGCGCCGCACCGTCGTCGAGATGATGGCCAAGGGCACCTACGCCCGCGTCCTCCTGGCCACCGCCGATCTCGACGGCGCCTTCGCGCGGCTGCAGGCCGACGACGCCGAGATCATCCAGGAACCGACCGAGCAGCCGTACGGTGTCCGCGACTGCGCCGTCCGCGATCCCGCCGGCAACCTGATCCGCATCCAGGAGCTGCGCTGAACGGTGCGCCGATCGCAGCGACCGGTGACGACGTACGACAACCAGACATACTGCTCGAGGCTGGTCGGATCGAGCCAGGCGACGCCGACGGAGACCGCGAGAAGCGGCCCCGCCCGACAGATGGAGAAACGATAAGCATGGCCAAGAGGACGGACACGCAGTCGCCTGCGCTGCATGCTGCCGACAGCCACGATCTGATCCGCGTGCACGGCGCGCGCGAGAACAACCTCAAGGACGTCAGTATCGAGATCCCGAAGCGCCGGCTGACGGTGTTCACCGGCGTCTCCGGCTCGGGCAAGAGCTCGCTGGTGTTCGACACGATCGCCGCGGAGTCGCAGCGGCTGATCAACGAGACGTACAGCGCCTTCGTCCAGGGCTTCATGCCGACGCTCGCGCGACCCGAGGTCGACGTCCTCGACGGACTGACCACCGCGATCTCCGTCGACCAGCAGCGCATGGGCGCCGACCCGCGCTCCACGGTCGGCACCGCCACCGATGCCAACGCCATGCTGCGCATCCTCTTCAGCCGGCTCGGCAAGCCGCACATCGGCCCGCCCAGCGCGTACTCCTTCAACACCGCGTCGGTCCGGGCGAGCGGCGCGATCACCGTGCAGCGCGGCGCCAAGACCAAGGCAGAGAAGGCGACCTTCGAGCGCACCGGCGGCATGTGCACCCGCTGCGAGGGCCGCGGCACGGTCTCCGACATCGACCTGACCCAGCTCTACGACGACTCCAAGTCGATCGCCGAGGGCGCGTTCACCATCCCCGGCTGGAAGTCGGACAACGTGTGGACCGTGGGGATCTACGCCGAGTCGGGCTTCCTCGACCCGAACAAGCCGATCCGCAGGTTCACCAAGAAGGAGATGCACGACTTCCTCTACCGTGAGCCGACCAAGGTGAAGGTCAACGGCGTCAACCTCACCTACGAGGGGCTGATCCCCAAGATCCAGAAGTCGTTCCTGTCCAAGGACAAGGAGGCGATGCAGCCGCACATCCGGGCGTTCGTGGAGCGGGCGGTCACCTTCACCGTCTGTCCCGAGTGCGACGGCACCCGGCTCAGCGAAGGCGCCAGGTCGTCGAAGATCGACAAGATCAGCATCGCCGACGCCTGCGCGATGGAGATCAGGGACCTCGCCGAGTGGGTCCGCGGATTGAAGGAACCGTCGGTGGCGCCGCTGCTCACCGCGCTGCAGCAGACCCTCGACTCTTTCGTGGAGATCGGGCTCGGCTACCTCTCGCTCAACCGGCCGGCGGGCTCGTTGTCCGGCGGCGAGGCGCAGCGCGTCAAGATGATCCGTCACCTCGGCTCCTCCATCACCGATGTCACGTACGTCTTCGACGAGCCCACCATCGGCCTGCACCCGCACGACATCAAGCGGATGAACGACCTGCTGCTGCGGCTGCGGGACAAGGGCAACACGGTGCTCGTCGTGGAGCACAAGCCGGAGGTGATCGCGATCGCCGACCACGTCGTCGACCTCGGCCCCGGCGCCGGTACGGAGGGCGGCACCGTCTGCTTCGAGGGCACCGTCGAGGGGCTGCGGGCCGGCGGCACCGTCACCGGCCGCCATCTCGACGACCGGGCCGCCGTCAAGGAGACGGTGCGCAAGCCCACCGGCGCGCTGGAGATCCGCGGCGCGACGGCGAACAACTTGCAGGGCGTCGACGTCGACGTCCCGCTCGGCGTGCTCGCCGTCGTCACCGGCGTAGCCGGCTCCGGCAAGAGCTCGCTCGTGCACGGCTCGATCCCCGCCGGCGAGGGTGTGGTCTCGGTCGACCAGAGCCCGATCAAGGGTTCGCGGCGGAGCAACCCGGCGACGTACACGGGACTGCTCGAGCCGATCCGCAAGGCGTTCGCGAAGGTCAACGGCGTGAAGCCGGCGCTGTTCAGCGCCAACTCCGAAGGCGCCTGCCCCACCTGCAACGGCGCCGGCGTCATCTACACCGACCTGGCGATGATGGCCGGCGTCTCCACCCCCTGCGAGGACTGCGAGGGGAAGCGGTTCCAGGCGTCGGTGCTGGAGTACCACCTCGGCGGCCGCGACATCAGCGAGGTGCTGGCGATGTCGGTGACCGAGGCCGAGGAGTTCTTCGGCGCGGGCGAGGCACACACGCCGGCAGCGCACCGCATCCTGGTCCGGCTCGCCGACGTCGGGCTCGGTTACCTCAGCCTCGGCCAGCCGCTGACCACACTGTCGGGCGGCGAGCGGCAGCGGCTCAAGCTGGCGACCCACATGGCGGAGAAGGGCGGCGTCTACGTGCTCGACGAGCCGACCGCCGGCCTCCACCTCGCCGACGTCGAGCAGCTCCTCGGCCTGCTGGACCGGCTCGTCGACTCCGGCAAGTCGGTGATCGTCGTGGAGCACCACCAGGCGGTCATGGCGCATGCCGACTGGATCATCGACCTCGGCCCCGGAGCCGGCCACGACGGGGGCCGGATCGTCTTCGAGGGCACGCCGGCCGATCTGGTCGCCGCTCGCTCCACCCTCACCGGCGAGCATCTCGCGGAGTACGTCGGCGCCTGACCGACGCTGTCACGGACACCGTCGCCGGAACGGAGGCGGAGTCGCGTGACGACGGATCCCGACCGGCGCCGCGCGGGCCGGCTGCGACCGAGCGTTGCAGCCGGCCGGTGCGCGGTGCGAGCGCGTCAGCCGGCGGGCTCCGGTCCGAGCGCGTCAGCCGGCGCGCGGTCCGAGCGTGTGAGCCGGCCGGTTCTGTCCGGTTCTATCCGGCGTGCTGACGGCGCACCATCTCGGCGATCCAGGCGGGAGCGAACGGGGACGTGCAGTTCGGGGGAGTCGGGTAGTCCTTGAGCACTTCCAGGCGCTCGCCGATGTCGATCGCGCGGGCGCGGTACTCGGCGTGCTCGATGCCGATCTGGGCCAGGCAGTGGTTCATCGCCCACTGCAGACGGTCCGGGGCGTCCTTCATCTCCGCCTCGATGACATCGAGCAGTCCCGCGAGGTCGAGGCCTCCGGGCTTCTTCGCCACCCGCTCGGTGGTCAGGGCCCAGCCGGCACTCGCGACCACCGGATCCGGATCCGCGGACCAGGCGAGGCGCAGCTCTTCGGAGTGCGGGTTCTTCTTCACCACGTAGTTCACGAGCCAGTCGTGGACCTTGGGGGCGCGCGAGTCCCGCAACATGGTGTCCAGCTCGTCCCGTTCGAATGCCTTCGGACGACAGATCAGGATCGACAGGAGCCTCGCCGCGGTGTCATCCGTCTTCCAGAGTTCGCGCGCGAGATCCTGCTGCGTCTTGAGCTGCTTCGCGAGCGCGCGGAGCTTGCCGAGGTTCACGCCGTGATCGTCACCGCGCTTCTCGTTCGCCTCGCGCATCTTCGGGTCCTCGAGCACGGCCAAGTCGGCCATCACCTCGGCCACCGTCGTCCCGGCCACCTCAGTCTCCTGTCCGTCGCGCATGAGGCCCCAGCCTACGGCTGACGGTGACCTCGCACCGGTGCCGTACGCCGAAGTACCGGACACCCCCTACGGCGACGGCCTCCGTGGCGTCGGGTTCGGTATGCCCAGGAGTCCCCAGGGCGCGCAGATCTCGCACATCTCCAGGTCCGGGAACTGATCGAACGCGATCACGACATGCTCTTTGTCCAGGTATCCGGTCAGGGTCTTGAAGAGCCCGCAGTTGCCGCGGTGCAGCATGGGCTGCGCGCCGTCTGCGCGCGGCGGCTGGAGCTTCCAGCTCATCTCGACGCGGGCCACCTCGCGACGCCGCCGGTCTTCCTCCACCTGTCGCTCAAGGCGCCGAATCGCTTCGTCGGACTGGGAGAGCTGCCACCGAAGCCAGTCGCGCAACGTCCTCTGCTTGTCGAGACGCTCCTCCGGCGTCAGCTCGGGCATGGCTCGCCGCCTCGTTACGCGGTCGTGGTGTCCGCCGGCGCGGTGTCGGGGTGGTTCTTCAGCGTCATACGGGCCGTCACCCGCGGCTCGCCCTCCACGGTCGACCAGTACGGGTGCGTCGACACCTCGATCGACAGCTCCCGAACCAGGGCCCAGAGTCGAGCCTCTTCCGTCTTCTGCTCGTCGGTGTAACCCGGACTCCCCGCGCGGCCCCCGGTGACGACGCCGGTATGCGGGTGCTCCTCGCCCGCCCAGCCCTCCAACGGCTCCACCGACCAGGGCAAGGCCCGGCACAGGGCCCTGTACTCGGCGTTGGCCCGGTGGAGACGACGCTGGGCGTCGATCAGGTCGGACGGAAAGGTATCAGCCACAGCCGGAATGATACGCCTGTTCGAATACGTGCGGGGGAGCGGCGCGCCCGGAGGCGTCATCGCCGGTGTCTGGCGAAGAGATCGAACGCGAGTCGGAGTCGAGGGGGGAGCTGGCCCGGGTCAGGCGCCGCCCGCACCCCGGGAGGCCCGGTCGCAGCCTCGAATGCCGCCCGGGCTCGCCGCCGCAGCTGGGGCGGGCCCAGAAACGGGGTCCGCATCACGCACAACGCGAAGAAGGCCTGGCCCGCGACGGGGATGAACAGGATCTCCGGAGAGCCTCCGAAGAGGAGGAACCAGATGGGCAGGAGCAGGAGCCCGGCCAGCGGGACTCGGAACGCTGCCCCTGTACGGGGGTTCTTGAGTCCGTAGAGGAAGCTGATCAGGATCGACGGAATCCCGATCACCGAGAAGAAGCTCAGCCAGTCACGATCTGCACATCCGCCGGTAGGGATGCATCCACAGCGGCCCAGGTGATGGCGAACGTGACGGCATAGCGCACCGCCAGATCGACGAGCCGTAGCCCGATGACGCCCAGGTTCCGCCAGGGTGTGCTCTCGTTCACAAGCCGGCCCTCTCCCGGCACAACAGATCGCGGCATGCCTGCCGACCGTGCCGAGAGCCCATCCTGCCAGGAAAGTTGAACGCGTTCAATTGCTGGGAGTCGGATTGCTCGGCCCGGAACCACGATCGTGGGCGCCTGTCGAACCCTTCTGAAGTGCTGGCGCCTCCTGACCGGCAGGGAGTCGGCGACGCCTACTCGATCACGGGTATGGGAGCCGCCAGGCACGGACCGGCACGAACCGCGAAACCAACTGAGACGGAAAGGGGACGCTGCTGGGCGGGGGCGAATGAGGCCAGGGCTGAGGCCACAGCTGAGGCCAGGGCGCCGGGTCAGACCTTCTTGACGACGATGGTGTCAGGGACGAGCTTCTCCAGGTCGTCCACGTCCGAGGTGAACACGGTGACCTGTCCCTTCTGTTGGCGTGCGATGACAGCGAGCACGGCATCGATCGCGTACTTGTGACCGTGCAGCTCGGCGTCGGCCAGGAGGCGCCGGGCCTGGCGGGCCTCGTCCTTTCCGATGTCGGCGACCTTGAGCCGGGAGAGCACCCAGTCCCAGCGCTGCTCGGTGGTTCTGCCGTCGTACGCCTCGACCAGCGCCATGGGAGACGTCACCACCTCTGCCTCGCCCTCGGCCGCGAGGTCGAGCCAGGCGATCATCTTCCGGTCGCCGCGCACGGCCAGGGACAAGGCCTCGGAGTCGAGCAGGAAGACGCGCAGGGGCCGTTGGCCGTGCTCACGGGCGCGCTTCTTCACGCGGCTTCTCCGGCGTTGTGTCCTCCTGTGGTGCGGCGGCGCTCGTGCTCGGCGTCGAGATCTTCCAGTTCCGCGAGGGCTGCAGCGCGCTCGTCCTCGGTGACCGGGCCGTGTTCCTCCTGCAGCCAGTCGACCAGCTCCAGCAGCCGGTCCCGGTCGCGCTTGAACCGCAGTGCTTCGGCCACATACGCCGAAAGTCCCCGCTCAGCCGCCTCGGCGCGGATCTCGTCCAGGAGATCCTCGGGGATCGTCACTGTCACTTTCTTGGTCGCCATACAAGAGACCATACTCTTGGTGTAAACGCTCCTACCAGCGAGTTGCTGTGAGTCAGTCAGACCCAGGCGGGAGACGGTCAACCGATGAGCCTTTCCCGCACATGGCCGCGCGGCCATGCCGCGCCACTCGGTCATCTCATTCCGTTCACTCTTACCGGCGCATGCACCGGCTGATGCGGATGGCCGCCCTTCCCTGTTGGCGAGCCTCCTGCGGTCGGCGGAACGACCAGGAGGAGTCCATGTCCTTGCTGCCTTCGGCAGACGCCTTCAGATCGGCGGCTGGAGCTGAGTTCGCGAGGCCATGGGACTGAGGACCGGCTGCCGGAAGTTGAGAACACGTCGAAGGGCCCCACCGCGAACGGTGGGGCCCTTCGACTTCGTGCCCGGTGAGGCACTGGCGGAGGATACGAGATTCGAACTCGTGAGGGGTTGCCCCCAACACGCTTTCCAAGCGTGCGCCCTAGGCCTCTAGGCGAATCCTCCGCTGGGAACATTACATGACGGGGAGGAGTGCTCGCGAACTCGTTCCCTGCCCCCGTCATCAGGTACTCTGTGCGGAGCCCCTCACGTGGCGCTATCTGACTGAACTCCCCCAGGGCCGGAAGGCAGCAAGGGTAAGTCGGCTCTGGCGGGTGCGTGAGGGGCGTCTGCGTTTCGTCGCGTTCGCCGCCGGGTTTCCCGCGAGGTGGCTGCCGGGGGGACGGTGGGCGGGGCCGGTTGTCGGTGGGCCCCGATAACCTCGTATGCGTGTCGTCCCTTGCGCTGTACCGCCGCTACCGACCCGAGTCCTTCGCCGAGGTCATCGGGCAGGAGCATGTCACCGACCCGCTGCAGCAGGCGCTGCGCAACAACCGGGTCAATCACGCGTACCTGTTCAGTGGGCCGCGCGGCTGCGGAAAGACGACCAGCGCGCGCATCCTCGCGCGGTGTCTGAACTGTGAGCAGGGGCCCACGCCGACCCCCTGCGGCGAGTGCCAGTCCTGCCGCGACCTCGCTCGGAACGGGCCGGGGTCGATCGATGTCATCGAGATCGACGCCGCGTCGCACGGTGGTGTGGACGATGCCCGCGAGCTGCGGGAGAAGGCGTTCTTCGGGCCCGCGTCCAGCCGGTACAAGATCTACATCATCGACGAGGCCCACATGGTCACTTCGGCGGGCTTCAACGCCCTGCTGAAGGTGGTCGAGGAGCCCCCGGAGCATCTCAAGTTCATCTTCGCGACGACCGAGCCCGAGAAGGTCATCGGGACGATCCGTTCGCGTACGCACCACTATCCGTTCCGGCTCGTGCCGCCCGGGACCCTCAGGGACTACCTGGGAGAGGTGTGCGCCAAGGAGGCCATTCCCGTCGAGGACGGGGTCCTGCCCCTGGTCGTGCGCGCCGGGGCCGGGTCGGTGCGTGACTCGATGTCCGTCATGGACCAGCTGCTCGCCGGTGCCGCCGAGGACGGTGTGACGTACGCGATGGCGACGTCCCTGCTCGGGTACACGGACGGGTCGCTGCTGGACTCGGTCGTGGACGCGTTCGCTTCGGGCGACGGGGCCGCGGCGTTCGAGGTCGTGGACCGGGTCATCGAGGGCGGCAACGATCCTCGGCGCTTCGTCGCGGATCTGCTGGAGCGGCTGAGGGACCTCGTGATCCTCGCGGCGGTGCCGGACGCGGCGGAGAAGGGGCTCATCGACGGCCCCTCGGACGCGGTCGAGCGGATGCAGGCGCAGGCCCAGGTCTTCGGGGCCGCCGAGCTCAGCAGGGCCGCCGACCTGGTCAACACCGGGCTGACGGAGATGCGGGGCGCCACCTCGCCCCGGCTGCAGCTGGAGTTGATCTGCGCCCGGGTGCTGCTCCCCGCGGCCTTCGACGACGAGCGTTCCCTGCAGGCGCGGCTCGACCGGCTGGAGCGAGGCGGCGGTGCGGCGTTCGTGGCGCAGGGCTCCGGGCCGGCGATGGGGTACGTACCGGGGCCGGAGGCTCATGCGCCGATGGTGCCGGGCGGCGGTCCCGCTGCCGCGCGCGCGGCGGTCCGGGGCGGGGGAGCGGCCCCCGAACCCCAGCCTCAGGTCCAGCCCCAGTCCCAGTCCCAGTCCCAGCCTCAGGTCCAGGCCCAACCCCAGGCCGAGCCACGGCCGCATTCGGTTCCGCAGGCGCCTGCGGAGCCCGCCGAGCCCGCGGCCCCCGCTCCCCAGCCGTCGCCCGCGATGCCCGTCGCCCCTGCCGAGGAGCCCTCCGCTCCCCGTCCGGGGGCCTGGCCGGGTGCCGCGAGCCCCGGCTCCGGTGCGTCCGCCGCGTCACGGCCCGGTGCCTGGCCCTCCGCGGCCGCGCCCGGCCAGGGCCAGGGTCAGAGCCGTCCGGAGCCCGCACCCGCGGTCACGCCCACCGTCACACCCACACCCCCCGCCGCGCCTCCGCCCCAGCCCGCGGCCCTCGCCCCCGGCGCGGCTCAGGGAGCGGCCCAGGTGCGCAGCATGTGGCCGGACATCCTGGAGGCGGTGAAGAACCGCCGCCGTTTCACGTGGATCCTGCTCAGTCAGAACGCACAGGTGGCGGGCTTCGACGGCACCACCCTGCAGCTCGGGTTCATCAATGCCGGCGCGCGCGACAACTTCGCGAGCAGCGGCAGCGAGGACGTGCTCAGGCAGGCGCTCGCCGAGCAGTTCAACCTCCAGTGGAAGATCGAGGCGATCATCGATCCGTCGGGTGGCGCGGGACAGCCCCCGGCGGGCTCGCCCGGCGCGGGCGGAGGCGGTGGATACGGCAGCGGCGGCAGCGGCGGATACGGAAGTGGCGGCGGAGGCGGAGGCTACGGAGGCAGGCCCGACCAGGCCCCCCCGGCGGCGCCCGCCCAGCAGCCGGCCGGCCCGGTGCAGCAGGCTCCGCAGACCCCTTCGGCGGCCCCCGCGCCCGCTCCACGGCAGACGCCGTCCGCCCCGGAGCCCCCGCGTGCGCCCGCCCCGCAGGCACCGGCCGCTCCGCGCTCCGTCGCACCCGAGGACGACATCCCGGAGGAGGACGATCCGGACCTTGTGGACTCCGCACTGTCGGGCCACGACCTGATCGTCCGTGAGCTCGGTGCCACGGTTGTGGAGGAATACACAAACGAGTAGGTGTCGGCGCTTCGGTGGCCCGCACAAGGTCACGAGTGGCGAGCGGGCTACCCTGGCTGCCGTGAAGGTCCTCGTCATCGGCGGCGGCGCCCGCGAACATGCCCTGTGCCGCGCTCTCTCCCTCGACCCCGACGTCTCAGCTCTGCACTGCGCGCCCGGCAACGCCGGAATCGCGGGGGTCGCCGAGCTGCACCCGGTGGACGCCGTCGACGGCGACGCCGTGGCCGCGCTCGCCACCGAACTCCGGGCGGAGCTGGTCGTCGTCGGCCCCGAAGCGCCGCTCGTCGCCGGTGTCGCCGACGCCGTACGGGCCGCGGGCATCCCCTGCTTCGGCCCGTCCCGGGAGGCGGCACAGCTGGAGGGCTCCAAGGCCTTCGCCAAGGAGGTCATGGCAGCGGCGAACGTCCCGACCGCGCGCAGCTACGTCTGCACGACGCCCGAGGAGATCGACGAGGCGCTGGACGCGTTCGGTGCGCCGTACGTCGTCAAGGACGACGGTCTCGCCGCGGGCAAGGGCGTCGTCGTGACCCCCGACCTGGAGGAGGCGCGCGAGCACGCGCTCGCCTGCGGCCGCGTCGTCATCGAGGAGTTCCTGGACGGACCCGAGGTCTCCCTCTTCGCCATCACCGACGGCGAGACGGTGCTTCCGCTGCAGCCCGCGCAGGACTTCAAGCGTGCCCTCGACGGGGACGAGGGCCCCAACACCGGTGGCATGGGCGCCTACTCGCCGCTTCCCTGGGCCGACCCGAAGCTCGTCGACGAGGTCATGGAGACCGTGCTCCAGCCCACGGTGGACGAGTTGCACCGCCGCGGCACGCCCTTCTCGGGCCTGCTGTACGCGGGGCTCGCCATCACCAGCCGTGGCGTACGGGTCATCGAGTTCAACGCCCGTTTCGGTGACCCCGAGACCCAGGTGGTCCTGGCCCGGCTGAAGACGCCGCTCGCGAGCGTCCTCCTCAACGCCGCACAGGGCACGCTCGACGACGAGCCTCCGCTGAACTGGCGCAACGAAGCCGCCGTCACCGTCGTCATCGCCTCCCACAACTACCCGGCCACACCCCGCACCGGCGACCCGATCGAGGGACTGGACACCGTCGCGGCGCAGGACGCCCCCGACGCGTACGTCCTGCACGCCGGGACCAGGAAGGAAGGCGACGCGATCGTCAGCGCCGGCGGCCGGGTGCTGTCGGTGACGGCGACCGGTGAGGACCTCGCCCAGGCCCGCGACCGGGCGTACGCCGCGGTGGACCGCATTCACCTGGACGGCTCGCACCACCGCAAGGACATCGCCGCGAAGGCCGCGCGAGCCTGACCGCGGGGCCGGTCACGCACCGGCCCCCCGGCACCGGACCCCCACAGGCCCCGGCACCACTTGTCGCCGGGGCCTGAAGGCCTCTTCACCCCATGTCAGCGGCTGTCAGCAGCTTTGCCCAAAGGCATTCCATCGAGTGACCGCTGCCCCATCCGGATGACGCCCGCTCGCGCCCCAACTAGGGTGCGGCGCAAGCGTTCCGGCACTTGGCCCACCGGCATTGCGATGTCTGTGGCGGGTGCCACAGTGGGGGAGTGAGCAACGCCGCCGTAGGGCAGAGGGGCAGAGGGGGTGAGTCCGGCCGTGTCCGGAACCGTATTCGGTGAGGAAGCGGGCGCGCTGGCCGCGCGCTCCCGGGCTCTCGCCGTGCTGCGCGTGCGCAGCAGGGCGCTGGCCCTCGCGCTGGTTCCCGCCGCCGTCGCCGTAGTGCTGCTCGTCGGCGAGGTCACCGGCCGGATCGGCGGCGGATCCTGGGACACCGCACGCTGGGCGGTGACCTCGACCGCCGTGGTCGTGCTGCTGACCGCCGCCGTCGTCGCCGCCGTGATCGCCAGGGCCAGGCCCGCCGTCAGCCCGACGGTGCCGCTGGCCGAGGCCTCCGCCCCGGATCTGTACCGGCTGGTGGAGGATCTGGCCGACCGCCTGGACGTCCCGGCGCCCTCCGCGATAGCCCTCACTCCTGACTGCGACAGCTGGCTCGAGGACCGTACGCATCCGTCGCACACCCCCCGGGGCACCACCGGTGACGGTGCTCCCGTCCTGGTCATCGGCTCCCCGTTCCTGTGGTGGATGCGGGTCGCCGAGCTGCGCGCCGTCCTCGCCCCGGTCGTCGCCGGTACGGGCCCCTCGGCGCATCCGGACATAGCCGCGGCCCGTCGCTTCGTCCGTGGCCTCGACGCGGCGGTGGGGCTCGGCGCCCGCCCCGGTCTCGATCCGGTGCGAAGGCTCGCGTTCGGTTTCGTCGGCCGGATCGCCCGGTTGCTGCTGCACGGCTGTCGCCGCCACGCCGCCGAGATGGAGCGGGGTGTCGCCGCGGCAGGGTCCGAGCGTGCCCAGGCGGTGGACTACGGTCTGCGGATCGTCGCCCAGGAGCAGGTCGGCCTCGCCTACGCGGGCTGGGACCGGCTGCTGACGCGTGTCGCACTGCCCGCCTGGCGGATGGGGCGGTGGCCGAGTCGCCTCGACGCCGGTGTGGTCTCGGCGCTGACCGAGCTCTCCCGCCGTGACCGGCTCGCCGAGGGCTTCGCGTCGCGGCTCGGTGAGCGTCCCGCCTGCGATCTGCTGGAGGAACCGGGCGCGGTCGACGAAGCGGCGTCGCTGCTGGCCGCGCGACTCTTCCACGGTGGGCCCGCCGAGGCCGGACCCGATTGGTCCCCGGTGGACTGGCAGCAGTACCCGGAAGAGGTGGTGGACCGGAAATGGCGCACGGAAGCCGCGAGGCTGCACCGCGTTCTGGACGCGATGGGAGTACGGCCCGCCACCGGCGTCCCGGCGGGGCCGACGCTCGCCCGGGTGATGGAGCACCTCTCCGGCGACGGTCCGGTCACCGCCACGGGCCCGCCCGAGGGCGTGCCGGAGGCCATGGCGCAGGGCGTTCCCGAGGCCGATCCGAACGTTCCGAACGATCCTGCCGACCTCGACGATCCGCACCAGCCGGCCGACCTCGCCGATCCGAACGATCCGCACGATCCGGCCGATCCGGCGGCGGGCGACGCCCCGGGCGCCGCCCTCGCCGCCCGGATCAGCGCGGACGTGGCCCGAGAGGAGGCCGCCCGTGAGCGCTCGGCGGTGCCGCGGGTCGCGGACTCCGCGCCGGACGCCCTCGACGTCTGGGGCACCGACCCGCTGCCGCTCGTACCGCTCCAGCCGCCCCGTACCGCGCGGGAGCTGCTCGCCGACCATGTCACCGCGATGGTCTGCTGCGCCGCCGTCGACACGGCAGGCGCCGTTCCCGGCATGGACTGGCTCGACGGGCCGGCCCTCCTGATCGACGGCGAGCGGCGTACGGACCTGGGCTCCCGGGTGCTGAGCCTGGTCGAGGACGGCGACCCGGAGCCGTTGCGCGCCTGGCTCACGACGACGGGCATCCGCCCGGAGAAACCCGTCCGGCTGGTCTGACCACCCCGCTGCCCCACCCCGCCACCTGACACGGCCCGGCTGCATCGCCGCCCTGCCGCCCCGTCGCCCCGTCGGTCCCACCCGCTTCACCCGCTTCACCCGCGCCGGCCGCCCCATACACACCTTTTGTGCCGTCGAAACAGGAATAGTGAGTTCCGTTCACGTCAATTCGCGACGAACGGTGACGGAGTGCGCGCGTTATGTGATGTGCTGGGGAACGACGCTGACAGTCGGCGTGACAGGACAGGTTCCGGGGGGCGAGGGAGGGGCGCACCATGGGGGCGGAGGAGATTCGTCGGGCTGAGCAGATTCGACGATGGGAATCGGGCGCCCTCGCCCATGCCGTCACGGATCCGTTCGGCCAGGGCCCGCTGCCCTGGCTGCGCGGCAGCGAGCACTACTTCGACGACACCGGCCAGGTCGTCCCCTGGTACGCGGACCCGGACCCGCTCGCCGGCAGCGTCAAGCGTGCCCGGGGCCTGCGTACCGCCGACGACGTGCACCGTCAGATCAAGGGCTTCGCGTCCACCGGCGCCGTCGCCCCGGGCGAGGCCATCGACTTCCATGTGACGGTCGATCCGCCGCAGCGGTTCTCCGTCGACGTCTACCGGATCGGTCACTACAGCGGCGACGGCGCCGCCAAGATCACCACCAGCCCCCGTCTCGCGGGCATCGTCCAGCCGCCCCCGCTCGCCGCCGACCGCACGGTCTCCTGCCACCACTGGTGGCTCTCCTGGCGCCTGCAGATCCCGTCCTACTGGTCCATCGGCGCGTACGTCGCCGTGCTCACCACCGCCGACGGCTACCGCTCGCACATCCCCTTCACCGTCCGCGACAGCCATCCGGCCGACCTGCTCCTGCTGCTGCCCGACATCACCTGGCAGGCGTACAACCTCTATCCGGAGGACGGGCGGACCGGCGCCAGCCTGTACCACGCATGGGACGAGCAGGGCAGGCTGCTCGGCGAGGACGACGCGGCGATCACCGTCTCCTTCGACCGTCCGTACGCGGGCGCGGGCCTCCCGCTCCATGTCGGGCACGCCTACGACTTCATCCGCTGGGCCGAGCGGTACGGATACGACCTCGCGTACGCCGACACCCGCGATCTGCACGCCGGCAGGGTCGACCCCACCCGCTACCGGGGCCTCGTCTTCCCCGGCCACGACGAGTACTGGTCGGCGCCCATGCGCCGCACCGCCGAACTCGCCCGCGAGCACGGCACCTCGCTCGTCTTCCTCTCCGCCAACACCATGTACTGGCAGGTGGAGCTCGGCCCGTCCCCGTCCGGCGTCGACGACCGGCTGCTGACCTGCCGCAAGCGCCGGGGCCCCGGCCGCTCGGCACTCTGGCGCGAGGTCGACCGGGCCGAACAGCAGCTGCTCGGCATCCAGTACGCGGGCCGGGTCCCCGAGCCCCACCCCCTGGTCGTGCGCAACGCCGACCACTGGCTCTGGGAGGCGACCGGCGCCGGCGACGGCGACGAGATCCCCGGCCTGGTCGCGGGCGAGGCCGACCGCTACTTCCCGCGCACCCCGCTCCCCGAGCACGAGGGCCGCATCCTGCTCGCCCACTCGCCCTACGCGGACGGCGAGGGCGCCGTCCGCCACCAGGAGACCTCCCTCTACCGGGCTCCCTCGGGCGCTCTCGTCTTCGCCTCAGGCACCTTCGCCTGGTCCCCGGCGCTCGACCGGCCGGGCCATGTGGACGAGCGGATCCAGCGGGCCACGGCCAACCTCCTCGACCGGATCTGCAAACGCGACTGACCCGCGACCGGCCGCGCTCCCAGGGTGCGAGAGAATCGAAGCGCTCCTGGATCAACCTACGCGGAGGAACCGTGTCCGGATTCGTAGAAAAGCCCGAGCCGATTCAGGTTCCGGGGCTGACCCATCTCCACACGGGCAAGGTCCGCGACCTGTACGAGACCGGGACCGGTGACCTCGTGATGGTCGCCAGCGACCGCATGTCCGCGTACGACTGGGTGCTGCCGACCGAGATCCCCGACAAGGGGCGGGTGCTCACCCAGCTCTCCCTCTGGTGGTTCGAGCGTCTCGTGGACCTCGTCCCCAACCATGTGATCTCCACCGACCTCCCGGCCGGCGCCCCCGCCGACTGGGCCGGCCGCACCCTGATCTGCAAGGCGCTCGAGATGGTGCCGGTCGAGTGCGTCGCCCGCGGCTATCTGACCGGCTCCGGCCTGGCCGAGTACAACGAGACCCGCACGGTCTGCGGCCTCGCCCTCCCCGAGGGGCTCGTGGACGGCTCCGAGCTGCCCGCTCCGATCTTCACCCCCGCCACGAAGGCGGCCGTCGGCGACCACGACGAGAACGTGTCGTACGAGGAGGTCGCCCACCAGGTCGGCGCCGAGACCGCCGCCGTGCTGCGCCGGACGACCCTCGATGTCTACGCCCGCGCCCGTGACATCGCCCGGGAGCGCGGGATCATCCTCGCCGACACCAAGTTCGAGTTCGGCTTCGACGGCGAGCAGCTGATCATCGCCGACGAGGTGCTGACCCCGGACTCCTCGCGCTTCTGGCCCGTCGACCAGTGGCGGCCGGGCCGCGCCCAGCCCTCGTACGACAAGCAGTACGTACGCGACTGGCTGACCTCGCCGGCCTCCGGCTGGGACCGCAAGAGCGAGCAGCCGCCGCCCGCACTGCCGCAGGACGTCGTGGACGCGACCCGCGACAGGTATCTGGAGGCGTACGAGCTGCTGACCGGCACCGCCTGGTCGTAGTCACGAAGAAGCCCCCCGGCCGATCGGCCGGGGGGCTTCTTCTCTGGAGCGGACGACGAGATTCGAACTCGCGACCCTCACCTTGGCAAGGTGATGCTCTACCAACTGAGCCACGTCCGCATGCGCCGTAGCGCGAGGACCACTATACCCAACCGCGCTCGCGTGCGAGACGCACCGCGGTGTGCCGGTTCTCGGCGCCCAGCTTCACGGCTGCCGACGACAGATAGTTACGGACCGTTCCCTGCGACAGCGATGCCCGCTCGGCGATCTCCGCGATGGGCGCGCCGTCCCCGGCCAGTTCCAGCACCTCGGCCTCGCGCGCGGTCAGCGGGGAGTCCCCGGCGGAGATCGCGTCGGCGGCCAACTCGGGGTCGACGTAACGGTTTCCCGCGTGGACGGTGCGGATGATCTCGGCGAGCCGCTGCGCGCTGACGGTCTTCGGTACGAAGCCGCGCACACCGGCGGTGAGCGCGCGCTTCAGATGCCCCGGGCGTCCGTGACTGGTCACGATCATGGTCCGGCACTCCGGCAGCTCGGCCCTCAGCGATGTGGCGACCTTCACACCGTCCCCGCCCGGCATCTGCAGGTCCAGTACGGCCACATCGGGCCGGTGTGCCCGCGCCATGGCCAGTGCCTCGGATCCCGACGCGGCCTCCGCGACGACGAGCAGATCGTCCTCCAGCGCGAGCAGCGCGGCGAGCGCGCCGCGGATGAGGTGCTCGTCATCGGCGAGCAGCAGCCGCACGCGATCCTGGCTCACGGTCGTCCTCCTGTTCTGGGGCACCGCCGGTCTGTTCTGGGGCACCGCCGGTCTGTTCTGCGGCGCCGCCGGTTCCTCCGGCGTTCGGGGACGGGCACTCCGCGACCGCTCGCGGTAGCGGAACCTCCGCCGTGAGGCGGAATCGCTCGCCCGCCGTGCGCTTCGCCTCCAGCGTGCCGCCCAGCACGGCCAGCCGCTCCCGGAGTCCCGTGAGGCCCGAGCCCTGCCCCCGCGCGACATCCGGAGCAGTCGAGTTGCGTACGCCGTCGTTCTCCACCGTCAGCACCGCGGAGCCGGTGGACACCGCGAGGCGGATCGAGCAGCGCGCCGCGTCCCCGTGCCGCAGCACGTTGGTCGTCGCCTCGCGGACGACCCACGCCAGCGCCGACTGGACCTCGGCCGGCAGGTCCGAGTCCGGCGACCCGATCGAGCAGTTGATTCCCGCGGCCGTCAACACGCCGCGCGCTCCCGCGAGTTCCGTGGGCAGGTCCGCCGCACGGTATCCGCGTACGACATCGCGCACCTCGCGCTGCGACTCCTGTGCCGTGCGCTGGACCTCGGCCATCTGCTCCACGGCCTCCGGCCGTCCCCGCCGGGCCAGTTGCACGGCGAGTTCGCTCTTCAGCGCGATCACCGCGAGATTGCGCCCCAGCACGTCGTGCAGGTCCCGTCCGAACCGCAGCCGTTCCTCGGCGACCGCGAGACGCGCCTGCACGTCGCGTGCCTCGCGCAGCTCCCACATCACCGCGAGGACCCACATCGAGACGCGGATGGTGAAAGCGGTCCACGCGATGGTGAACCCGGCCACAGCGGCGAAGTGCGCCACATCGGCCGACGTGGCCCCGCGCAGGGGAAGCAGCCCGGCGATCACGGCCAGCACTCCCCCCTGGGTCAGAGCGAGGGTGCTGCCCTTCGTGATCAGGCACTGGCTGATCACGAAGGGCAGCAGCGCCGTCGCCAGCATCATGACCAGCAGCCCTGTCGACGGGACGGCCGTGGCCAGCGCCAGCACGGTCCCGACGACCGCGGCCGTCGTCGCCGCCGCACAGCCGATTACCCGGCGTGGCACCGCTCCCCGGCCCAGATACGCGTCCATCGACCGCCGCGCCAGCCGGGCGCAGACCGCGCCCATCGCGAGCGCGAGCGGCGGCCCGGCCACGACCAGCGCCGGTGCGCCGCCTTCCCGGACCGGCTCCGTCAGCAGGAGCAGCGCAAGGCCGACGGCCGCGGCCCAGACGAGTCCGTAGACCGTGCCGCGCGTATAGAGGTCGACCTTGGCCGGCCGGCTGCGGCCGCTCCAGCCCTTCACCCGCACAGTCACTCCCGAAAGCTCACGAATCAGCGCCGCGGCTCCCAGCGGAACCACCGCCGCACAGCAAACACCGAGATCACGGTCCAGGCCAGTGCGCTCAGCGCCGCGCCCGCCCAGTCCGCCGCGTCCGCCCCGCCGAGCAGACCGGCCTCCACCAGCCGTACCGCACCGGTCATCGGCAGCAGCTCGCACACCGACGCGATCCGCTCCGGCAGCAGATCGAGGGGGACGAACAGCCCCGAGCCGGCCGCGGTGACCAGGAACAGCGGCATCGTCGTGATCTGTGAGCTCTCGACGGTACGGGTGATCGCGGAGGTCGCGGCGGCCAGCGCCGTCATCAGGACCGTGCCCAGCAGCACGCCCGCGAGGAGCAGTTCGGGCCGTGGTGGCGCACCCGTGCCGAGGAACGCGGCGCCCGCGACGACGATCAGCGCACACTGCACGAGCGCCAGCGCGGCGGCCGGCAGCGCGGTCCCGGCGAGGACCTCCAGGTCGGACACCTCGCCCGTCCGCAGCCGCTTGAGCACCAGCTCCTCACGCCTGGCCACGAACGCGGAGGTGAGGTTGAGGTACACGACGAGGATCAGCACGAGCCCGATGGCGCCGGTCAGCAGCGCGCCGCCGACGGTCACTCCGGTCCCGGCGAGGTCGAAGCGGTCGAGCGTGGACCGCAGCGGGACGACCATCGCCACGGGCATCAGCAGCGCGACGAACAGCGCGGTCCTGTTCCGAACGAGGAGGGTCAGCTCGGCCCTGCCGAGCGCCGTCAGCCGGCCGGCCGCCGTCGTGGTCGTGACCGTGGTCGTGGTGGTCATGCCTGCCGTGGTGGTCGTTCCGGTCGTGGTGGTCGTGTTCACAGGGCACCTTCCAGTTCCGCGTCCGTCCGTGACCGGGCGATGTCGAGGAACGCCTCTTCGAGCGAGGCGGAGCGGGCGTCGAGCCCCTCCAGCCGTACGTCTGCCTCCTCCGCCCAGCGGAGCAGTTCACCGAGCGAGCGCTGCAGGTCGTGCGTACGGATCTCGACCCGCTGCCCCTCGGCCGCGGCACGCAGCGCGAGCGGCAGCCGCGCCGCCGGTACCTCCCGCGGCAGGACGAAGCGGATACGGGACGGACGCGAGGCGGTCACCTCGGCCGGGGTGCCGGTGGTGACGATCCGCCCCTCGTGCATGATGGCCAGCCGTTCGGCCAGCGTCTCCGCCTCCTCCAGGTAGTGCGTGGTCAGCAGCACGGTCGTCCCCGTGTCCCGCAGCTCCCGCACCAACTCCCAGGTGTCCCGGCGACCTTCCGCGTCCAGGCCCGTCGTGGGCTCGTCGAGGAAGAGGACCTCGGGCCGGCCGAGCAGGGCCAGTGCCAGGTCGAGCCTGCGCCGCTCACCGCCGGAGAGCTGCTTGACGCGTACCCGGGCCCGGTGTCCGAGGCCCACCAGGTCCAGTGCCTCCGGCACGGGCCGCGCCCCACTGGTGCAGCCGGCCCACATCCGCACGGTCTCCGTGACCGTCAGATCGGAGGGGAAGCCGCCCTCCTGGAGCATGACCCCGATCCGGGGCCGTACGGCGGCGCGTTCGCGGTACGGGTCGTGGCCGAGCACCCTTACGGTCCCGGCGCTCGGAGCGGCGAGTCCCTCCAGCAGCTCGACGGTGGAGGTCTTGCCTGCGCCGTTCGTCCCGAGCAGCGCGAACAGTTCGCCGCGTGCCACGGAGAAAGTGATTCCGCTCACGGCCTCGTAGCCGCCCGTGTAACTGCGGCGCAGCTCGGCCGCCTCGATCACGTACCCGTCGGTCCCATCGGTTTCCATGCTTCGAGGGTTCCGCCGGACCGGGGCCGGGGGCAGTGCGTGCTGTCATCGCCGCACATGACAAATGTCAGGCGCGCTCATACCGAGGTCGCGCACATACGACGAAGGCCCCGGTCGTGTTGACCGGGGCCTTCGTTCACCTGAGCGGACGACGAGATTCGAACTCGCGACCCTCACCTTGGCAAGGTGATGCTCTACCAACTGAGCCACGTCCGCATTGCTGCCGCTCAGCTCTCACTGGGCGGTGCGTCACCACTGTACCTGATCCACCGGAGTGGTCGGTGAGCGGTGCGGAGCGGGTGACAGGAATTGCACACTGCGCCTTCCCTCTGGAAGAGGGCTGTTCTACTACTGAACTACACCCGCACGCTCCGTGAGGTCCGGCCTTCCGGCCTCGCCCCTCGGCGTGCTCCAGACTTTAGCCCACCTGCGGGGGTGCAGTGCAACTCGGTTCACCGCGGGTGCCGGTCCGCGGGTGCTTCTCCCCGTGTCCTGCCGGTTGTTCAGCTCGCCTCGCGGAACGCCTCGTAGACGCGCTTGGGGATGCGGCCGCGGGCCGGCACGTCCATCTTGTTGGACTGGGCCCAGGCGCGGACGGCCGCCGGGTCGGGGGCGAGGGCGGTGTGGCGGTACTCCCTGTGGGGTCTGCCCGAGTGCTTGCCCGCCTTGCGTCCCGCCGCCACGTACGGGGCGAGGGTCTTGCGCAGTTTCTTTGCATTGGCGGGATTGAGGTCGATCTCGTACGACTTCCCGTCCAGGCTGAACGAAACCGTTTCCGTCGCTTCTCCGCCGTCGATGTCGTCGGAGAGTGTCACCACTACGCGCTGCGCCACGGATATCGGTCCTTTCCTGCGGTTCGCCGTGCCGCGTCGGTACAGGTCAGTACTGACACGGGGCGATACCGGTATTCCGGCTGCTGCGGGGCATTGCTGCTTTCCGCCGTATTCCTTTGTACAGCGGACGGCAGCGCATTGTGAAGCCCAGCCAATTGCATCCGCGTGTCCTCCGCAATGGGTCGGCGGAGTTTTTCTCTGGATTTTCACATGGGGTTCTCCCGATATCTATGCGCGTAGATTTTTCGGGCGGGTACGCTGAGGGAACCGCCTTCAGCACCACACCATCGGGAGTGCCAGTGGCACGCGTCGTAGTCGACGTCATGCTCAAGCCGGAGATCCTCGACCCGCAGGGCCAGGCGGTGCAGCGTGCACTGCCCCGCCTGGGCTTCGAGGGGATCGCGGACGTACGTCAGGGAAAGCGCTTCGAACTCGAGGTGGAGGGACCGGTCGACGATGCCGCCCTCGCCCGTATCCATGAGATGGCCGAGACGTTCCTCGCCAACACCGTCATCGAGGACTTCGTCGTAAAGGTGGAGTCGTGACCTCTCGTATCGGAGTCGTCACATTCCCTGGAACGCTCGACGACCAGGACGCCCTGCGGGCCGTCCGCCTCGCGGGCGCCGAGCCCGTTTCGCTGTGGCACCGTGACAAGGACGTCAAGCAGGTCGACGCGGTCGTCCTCGCGGGCGGCTTCTCCTACGGCGACTATCTGCGGGCGGGTGCCATCTCCCGCTTCTCGCCGGTGATGGAAACGATCATCGAGCAGGCGAAGGCCGGGCTGCCGGTCCTCGGAATCTGCAACGGCTTCCAGATCCTCACCGAGGCCCATCTGCTGCCTGGCGCGATGCTGCGCAACAACCATCTGCACTTCATCTGCCGCGACCAGAAGCTGCGGGTGGAGAACGCGGAAACCGCCTGGACCGCCGATTACGAGCAGGGCCAGGAGATCTCCGTTCCGCTGAAGAACATGGACGGGCGCTACGTCGCCGACGAGCGCGTCCTCGACGAGCTCGAGGCCGAGGGCCGGGTCGCGTTCCGCTACCTGGACGGCAACCCGAACGGCTCGCTGCGCGACATCGCGGGCATCACGAACGCCGCGGGCAACGTCGTCGGCCTGATGCCGCACCCCGAGCACGCCGTGGAGCCGCTGATCGGCACCGGCGGCACGGACGGCCTCGGATTCTTCACCTCGATCATCAAGAAGCTGGTCGCCGCATGACTCTCGACACCGTCAAGCACGCAACCGTGACGCCCGGGACCGAGCAGCCCTGGAAGGAGCTCGGCCTCAAGGAGGACGAGTACACGCGCATCCGCGAGATCCTCGGCCGCCGCCCGACCGGTGCCGAGCTCGCGATGTACTCCGTGATGTGGTCCGAGCACTGCTCGTACAAGAGCAGCAAGGTCCATCTGAAGCAGTTCGGCGAGAAGGCCCCCGAGAACGACGCGCTGCTCGTCGGCATCGGCGAGAACGCGGGCGTCGTGGACGTCGGCCAGGGGTACGCGGTCACCTTCAAGGTCGAGTCGCACAACCACCCCAGCTACATCGAGCCCTACCAGGGCGCGGCCACCGGCGTCGGCGGCATCGTCCGCGACATCCTCGCCATGGGCGCCCGCCCGGTCGCGGTGATGGACCCGCTGCGCTTCGGCGCCCCTGACCACCCCGACACCAAGCGCGTCCTGCCGGGCGTCGTCGCGGGCATCGGCGGCTACGGCAACTGCCTGGGCTTGCCGAACATCGGCGGCGAGGTCGTCTTCGACCCCTGCTACCAGGGCAACCCGCTGGTCAACGCGCTGTGCGTGGGTGTCATGAAGCACGAGGACATCCACCTGGCGAAGGCGTCCGGCGCCGGCAACAAGGTGATCCTCTACGGCGCCCGCACGGGCGGCGACGGCATCGGCGGTGTGTCGGTGCTGGCGAGCGAGACCTTCGAGTCGACCGGTCCTGCCAAGCGCCCGGCCGTCCAGGTCGGTGACCCGTTCCAGGAGAAGCTCCTCATCGAGTGCACCCTGGAGATCTTCGGGGAGAAGCTGGTCGCCGGCATCCAGGACCTCGGCGGCGCCGGTCTGTCCTGCGCGACGAGCGAGCTGGCGAGCGCCGGGTCCGGCGGTATGCGGGTCGAGCTCGACACCGTTCCGCTGCGTGACGCGACCCTCTCGCCCGAGGAGATCCTCATGAGCGAGTCGCAGGAGCGCATGTGCGCGATCGTCGAGCCGCGGCACGTCGACCGCTTCCTGGAGATCTGCGAGAAGTGGGACGTCATCGCCACGGTCATCGGTGAGGTGACGGACGGCGAGCGGCTGGAGATCTTCTGGCACGGCGAGCAGATCGTGGACGTGCCGCCGGGCACCGTCGCCCACGAGGGCCCGACCTACCACCGGCCGTACGCCCGCCCCGAGTGGCAGGACGCCCTCCAGGCGGACGACGCGGGCAAGCTGCCCCGGCCGGCCACGGGCGAGGAGCTGCGCGAGCAGGTCCTGAAGCTGGTCGCGTCCCCGAACCAGGCGTCGAAGGCCTGGGTGACGGACCAGTACGACCGCTTCGTGCAGGGCAACACCGTGCTGGCCCAGCCCGAGGACTCCGGCATGGTCCGGATCGACCCGGACACCAACCTCGGTGTCGCGGTCGCCACGGACGGCAACGGCCGGTACGCGAAGCTCGACCCGTACACGGGCGCGCAGCTCGCGCTGGCGGAGGCGTACCGCAATGTCGCCGCCTCCGGTGCCAAGCCGCTCGCGATCTCCGACTGCCTGAACTTCGGCTCGCCCGAGGACCCGGCCGTCATGTGGCAGTTCGCCGAGGCCACCCGTGGTCTGGCCGACGGCTGCCTGCAGCTGGGCACTCCGGTGACCGGCGGCAACGTCTCGCTCTACAACCAGACGGGCGAGACCGCGATCCACCCGACGCCGGTCGTGGCCGTGCTCGGTGTGATCGACGACGTCACGCGCCGTACGCCGATCGCGTTCGCCGAGGAGGGGCAGCTGCTCTACCTGCTGGGCGACACGCGTGAGGAGTTCGGTGGCTCGGCCTGGTCGCAGGTGATCCACGACCACCTCGGCGGCATGCCGCCGAAGGTCGACCTGGACCGGGAGAAGCTGCTCGGCGAGATCCTGATCTCGGCCTCCCGCGACGGCATGATCGACGCGGCGCACGACCTGAGCGACGGCGGTCTGGTCCAGGCGGTCACCGAGTCCTGCCTGCGCGGCGGCACGGGTGCGCGGCTGGTCGTCCCGGACGGTCTCGACGCCTTCACGTTCCTCTTCTCCGAGTCCGCGGGCCGTGCGGTCGTCGCCGTGCCGCGCAGCGAGGAGCTCCGCTTCACCGACATGTGCGGTGCGCGGGGGCTGCCGGCCACACGGATCGGTGTGGTCGACGGGGACGCGGTGGACGTACAGGGCGAGTTCGCCATCCCGCTGAGTGAGCTGCGCACGGCTCACGAGGAGACCATCCCGGCCCTGCTCGCCTGACGCACAGCGCGGCACAGCACGCCACAAGCCCCCGTCCGGACGGATCGCCGTCCGGACGGGGGCTCTGCCGTGCGGCCGCTTCACCGCTCAGCCGGCGGGGCCCCAGAACGCGTCCGTCTCGTCGATGTCCTGAACGCACTCGTCGATGTCGGTGATCTTGCCCCCGACGATGGTGAACCAGAGGCCGCCCGGCATCTCGATGCCACGGTCGCCGCGCTCGGCGTAGTACTTGTGGACGGCCATGACGTGTCCCCGGCCGTCCGGATAGGCGCCGTGCAGTTCGACTCGCAGGCTGCCGCCGGCGAGCTCCATGCGCTCGCCGTACATCTCCAGGATGTTGTCCTGCCCTTTGTAGTGACCCGAGAGCCGGCTGCTCCCCGGGATGTGGTGGATGCAGTCCGCTGTCAACAGGGTGCGGAGGGTTGCCATGTCGCCCTTGTTGAAGGCGTCGTAGCCCCGGCGTACCAGGGCACTGTCCGGGTGCTCAGACATGCTGTGTCACACCTTTCGTACCGGTATTCCCGCCATCTCTCATCTTCTGACGGCTCCCGTACCCGTGCCATGCGACAGGGAACTGCCCCGTGCCGAGGACTAACCTCGGCCCCATGCCACCGGCCAGAAAGCGCACCCGCAGCTATGACTCCGCCAAGATCCGCGCCGCCGTCCTCACCCAGTTCGGACATGTCCGGGAGGCGGTAGGGACGTTGTCCCCCGAGCAGCTGGAACTGCCGACCAGGCTCGGCGACTGGACCGTCCGCGAGCTGGCCACGCACATCGCGATCGGATTCGCCTCCGTCGCACGTGCGGCCGGGCTGCCGGAACCGGCGAAGGCGGAAGTCGCGCTGCTGGACTGGCCGTCCACGACGGCCGCGCGTGCCGAAGCGGTCGACGAGGCGGTACGGGCGGCGGCGGCCGACGCCTCTCAGGACCTCGCCGCGCTGTACGGACGGACCGCCGAGGAAGTCGGCGAAGTACTGTCGGGGACGCCCGGTGACCGGCTGGTCCAGACCCGCGGGGGTGCCCTCCGCCTCGATGACCACCTCGTCACCCGCGCCGTCGAACTCGTGGTCCACACCGACGACTTGAACGCTGCGACCGGGCTGGGCATCCCGTACGACCGGCAGGCGCTCGCGGCCTGTGTGCGGCTCCTCGCGGACGTGCTCGCCGCGAAGGCGCCCGGTGGTTCGGTGGAGGTGCGGATCCCGCCGTACGCCGTGGTGCAGTGCGTCGAGGGTCCCCGGCACACCCGTGGCACCCCGCCGAACGTGGTCGAGACCGACCCGCTGACCTGGGTCCGGCTCGCGACGGGTCGCACGCGATGGGACACGGAGCTCGACGCGGCCGCCGTGAGCGCGAGCGGTGAGCGCGCCGATCTGTCGGCGCTGCTCCCTCTGATGAGCTGAGAGCCGCCGCGCCGCCCTGATGGGCCGAGGTCGGGGCCCTGGGGGAACCGGAGCCCCACCCGTCCCGTCACAGAGACATGCGTACTCAGCTGATCGTTCCCGCAATGGCCGCCCTGACGGCCGTCCTCACGCTCACCGCCTGTGGCACGGAGACGGGCTCGGGAAAGGGCGCGGGCGACGGCTCAGGAGACTCCGTACAGCCCGCCGCGCCCCTCACCGGCGTGCGCTGGACCGTGGAGAGCGTCACCGTCGACGGGAAGAAGACGGCGGCCCCGGCCGGCGCCCACGTCGAGTTCGAGAAGGGCCGGGCCGAGGGCAACTACGGCTGCAACCACTTCGGGGCCGACGCGAAGATCGAGGGCGACACGATCACGGTCGGGCAGGCCCAGATGACGGAGATGGGCTGCGCGAAGGACGTCCAGGGCTTCGAGAGCGCGCTGAGCAAGGCACTCTCGGGCGAGCTCGAGGCGAAGGTGTCCGGCGCCTCCGGCGAGGCGGGCAAGAGCGCCAGGAGCCTCGTCCTGACCACGGCGGACGGCGACTCCGTCGCGCTGGCCGCGCAGCCCCCGGCGCCGCTCGTGGGCACGAAGTGGACGGTCACGTCCCTGCTCAAGGGCGAGGTCGCGTCCTCCCTGCCCGCCGGCACGGAGAACAAGGCCCACCTCGTCATCGGCAAGGACGGATCCGTCCGCGGCAACCTCGGCTGCAACACCTTCCGCGGCGAGGCGAAGGTGTCCGGCTCGACGATCACCTTCGGCCGCCTGTCGACCACGCGCATGATGTGCACCGGCACCTCGGCGATGGTGGAGCGGTCCGTGACCGAGGCCCTCACGGGCAAGGTGACGTACGAGCTGAACCACCGCAGCCTGTCCCTCACCGCGGAAAGCGGCAGGGGACTGTCGGCGACGGCGGGCTGACCGCGGGGCGTCGGGCTGACCCCGGGGCGTACGCCCCGGGAAGGGGCCGGGCATGCCCCCGGAAGCGCCCGGAAGGGACCGGTACATGCCCGGGCGTCCTTCGGAACGGACGGTGCGGAGAGTGATGTGCGGCACGCCTCAACGCGCGTCACCACCACCCGTATGTCCCGCCAAAGGCTTCATTACGCGGCTTTTGTGCGAACATCTGACCTGATCAACGACTGTCCGTCGCCATCCCCAATTCGGACCAGTGGTCGATCTCGCCTACACTCGGTGCCGTGCCACGTGGTGACGGACGACTCAACCACGACCTGCTCCCCGGCGAAAAGGGCCCCCAGGACGCTTGCGGCGTCTTCGGTGTCTGGGCTCCGGGCGAAGAGGTCGCCAAGCTCACGTACTTCGGGCTCTACGCCCTTCAACACAGGGGCCAGGAATCCGCGGGAATCGCGGTCAGCAACGGCTCCCAGATCCTCGTCTTCAAGGACATGGGCCTCGTGTCCCAGGTCTTCGACGAGACCTCACTCGGCTCCCTCCAGGGTCATATCGCGGTCGGTCACGCCCGCTACTCGACCACGGGTGCCTCCGTGTGGGAGAACGCGCAGCCGACCTTCCGGGCGACCGCCCACGGCTCCATCGCGCTCGGCCACAACGGCAACCTGGTCAACACGGCCAAGCTCGCCGAGATGGTCGCCGACCTGCCCCGCAAGGACGGCCGCGCCACCCAGGTCGCCGCCACCAACGACACCGACCTCGTCACCGCGCTGCTCGCGGGCCAGACCGACGACGACGGCAAGCCGCTCACCATCGAGGAGGCGGCCGCCAAGGTCCTCCCCGACGTCATGGGCGCCTTCTCCCTCGTCTTCATGGACGAGCACACGCTCTACGCCGCCCGCGACCCGCAGGGCATCCGCCCGCTGGTCCTCGGCCGGCTGGAGCGCGGCTGGGTGGTCGCCTCCGAGTCCGCCGCGCTCGACATCTGCGGCGCGAGCTTCGTGCGCGAGATCGAGCCGGGCGAGCTCATCGCGATCGACGAGAACGGACTGCGCACCTCCCGCTTCGCAGAAGCGAAGCCCAAGGGCTGTGTCTTCGAGTACGTCTACCTCGCCCGCCCCGACACCGACATCGCCGGGCGGAACGTGTACCTCTCCCGGGTGGAGATGGGCCGCC
Source organism: Streptomyces sp. NPDC091376 (assembly GCF_044757085.1). Classification (NCBI taxonomy): domain Bacteria; kingdom Bacillati; phylum Actinomycetota; class Actinomycetes; order Kitasatosporales; family Streptomycetaceae; genus Streptomyces; species Streptomyces sp. NPDC091376. The sequence goes on from NZ_JBIVUF010000002.1 coordinate 698,673, forward strand.
GCCTCGCGAAGGAGGCGCCCGCCGAGGCGGATCTCGTCATAGCGACGCCGGAGTCGGGCACCCCCGCCGCCATCGGCTACGCGGAGGCCTCCGGCATCCCCTACGGCGCCGGACTGGTCAAGAACGCCTATGTCGGCCGGACCTTCATCCAGCCGTCCCAGACCATCCGTCAGCTCGGCATCCGCCTCAAGCTGAACCCCCTCAAGGAAGTCATCAAGGGCAAGCGCCTGGTGGTCGTCGACGACTCGATCGTCCGCGGCAACACCCAGCGCGCACTGGTCAGGATGCTCCGCGAGGCCGGCGCCGCCGAGGTCCACATCCGGATCTCGTCCCCGCCCGTGAAGTGGCCGTGCTTCTTCGGCATCGACTTCGCGACGCGCGCCGAGCTGATCGCCAACGGCATGACGATCGACGAGATCGGCACCTCGCTCGGCGCCGACTCGCTCTCGTACATCTCCATCGACGGCATGATCGAGGCCACCACCATCGACAAGCCGAACCTCTGCCGCGCCTGCTTCGACGGTGAGTACCCGATGGAGCTGCCCGACCCCGAGCTCCTCGGCAAGCAGCTTCTGGAGACCGAGCTTGCGGGCGGCGCCGACGCCGCCGACGCGCTCCGTCGTCCGTGATCAAGCCCCGTAATCCCAACCGAAAGATCCCAGGCAATGTCTGAGACAGGTGCTTCCTACGCGGCCGCGGGCGTCGACATCGAGGCAGGCGACCGCGCCGTCGAGCTGATGAAGGAGTGGGTCAGGAAGACCCGGCGCCCCGAGGTCCTCGGCGGCCTCGGCGGCTTCGCCGGCCTCTTCGACGCCTCGGCTCTCAAGCGCTACGAGCGTCCGCTGCTCGCCTCCGCCACCGACGGCGTCGGCACGAAGGTCGACCTCGCCCGTCAGATGGGCGTGTACGACACGATCGGCCACGACCTGGTCGGCATGGTCGTCGACGACCTCGTCGTCTGCGGCGCCGAGCCGCTCTTCATGACCGACTACATCTGCGTCGGCAAGGTCCACCCGGAGCGCGTCGCCGCCATCGTCAAGGGCATCGCCGAGGGCTGCGTGCTCGCCGGCTGTGCGCTGGTCGGCGGCGAGACCGCCGAGCACCCGGGCCTGCTCGGCCCGGACGACTTCGACGTCGCGGGCGCCGGTACGGGCGTGGTGGAGGCCGACCGGCTGCTGGGCGCGGATCGTATCCGTACGGGGGACGCGGTCATCGCCATGGCGTCCTCCGGCCTTCACTCGAACGGGTACTCGCTCGTGCGGCACGTGGTCTTCGACCGGGCCGGTTGGGCGCTGGACCGGGAGATCCCGGATTTCGGCCGCACTCTCGGCGAGGAGCTGCTGGAGCCCACCAAGATCTACTCGCTGGACTGCCTGGCGCTGACCAGGACCACCGAGGTGCACGCCTTCAGCCACGTCACCGGCGGCGGGCTCGCCGCCAACCTGGCCCGGGTCGTCCCGGACGGGTTGCACGCGGTCGTCGACCGGTCCACCTGGACGCCGGGCGCGGTCTTCGACCTCGTCGGCACGGCGGGTCAGGTCGAACGCCTGGAGCTGGAGAAGACGCTCAACATGGGCGTCGGCATGATCGCCGTCGTTCCCCAGGAGTCCGTCGACGTGGCCCTGACGACGCTCGCGGACCGGGGCGTGGACGCCTGGGTCGCCGGCGAGATCACCGAGCGCGGCGAGCACACCACCGGCGCGGCCCTGGTCGGCGACTACGCGAGCTGAACAGCACAGAACCCGGTCCGGGGTCGGGCCCCGGACCGGGTCTGAAGTAAGCAGGTGCAGGCGTCAAGCACCGCGACGCTGCGACGACGGATCGGACTCTTCGTCCTCGTCATCGTCGTCGTTGTACATATCCGCGTAGCGGGCGTACGGGTCGTCTTCCTCGTCGTCGTCCTCGAACGGCTCGCCGTTCGGCGGCTGACTCGAAATCGGACTCGAAGTCGATGCGCCCAGCTCGTTGGCCAGACGCGACAGGTCAGTCCCGCCGCTGTTGTACTTCAGCTGGCGGGCGACCTTCGTCTGCTTGGCCTTGGCCCGGCCGCGCCCCATGGCTCGACCCCCTCGGTGACGGGGCTCGACGGCCCCAGAGTCTTGACACGCGTTCATGGTTCGGAGCGGGCTCTCCTTGGAGAGACCGTGTCCGTAGAGCTTCAACGGTACCTGCTTCCGCGGCCATACGGTACGCCGCCCGCATCACGTGCCACCTCGCAGGACCGGCGAGGCGCCCCGTCCTCGCTGGTCAACCGCGATTTTAACCTGTTCTTGGCGGGCGGCTCGCCGACCGGCGTGAGTCTTGTCTCCCCGGTGTGCTCCGTCCCCGGTGCGCGCTGCCCGGCGCGCACCGGGGACGGTCGGCGAGACCGCCCGCGAGGTACTACCGGCGGCGCGCCTCGGACATGCGCTGCTCGGCGATCCGGTCCGCCGCCGCGGCCGGCGGAATACCGTCGTCCTTCGCACGTGCGAATATCGCCAGCGTGGTGTCGAAGATCTTCGACGCCTTCGCCTTGCACCGGTCGAAGTCGAAGCCGTGCAGCTCGTCGGCGACCTGGATCACCCCGCCCGCGTTCACGACGTAGTCGGGCGCGTAGAGGATGCGGCGGTCGGCGAGGTCCTTCTCGACACCCGGGTGCGCGAGCTGGTTGTTGGCGGCGCCGCACACGATCCTGGCGGTCAGCACGGGCACGGTCTCGTCGTTCAGCGCACCGCCGAGCGCGCACGGGGCGTAGATGTCCAGGCCCTCGGTGCGGATCAGCGCATCGGTGTCCGGCGCGACCGTGACCTGCGGGTACTTGTCGGTGACACGGCGCACCGACTCCTCCCGCACATCGGTGACGACGACCTCGGCGCCGTCCTCCAGAAGATGCTCGACCAGGTAGTGGCCGACCTTGCCGACTCCCGCAACACCGACCTTGCGGCCGCGCAGCGTCGGGTCGCCCCACTCGTGCTGGGCGGAGGCGCGCATGCCCTGGAAGACGCCGTACGCGGTGAGGACGGACGAGTCGCCGGCGCCGCCGTTCTCGGGCGAGCGCCCGGTGGTCCAGCGGCACTCGCGCGCCACGATGTCCATGTCGGCCACGTAGGTGCCGACGTCGCACGCCGTGACGTAACGACCGCCGAGCGAGGCGACGAACCGGCCGTAGGCCAGCAGGAGCTCCTCGGACTTGATCCGCTCCGGGTCACCGATGATCACGGCTTTGCCACCGCCGTGGTCGAGGCCGGCCATGGCGTTCTTGTACGACATCCCCCGGGAGAGGTTCAGCGCGTCGGCGACGGCGGCTTCCTCGGAGGCGTACGGGTAGAAGCGGGTGCCGCCGAGGGCGGGGCCCAGGGCGGTGGAGTGGATGGCGATGACGGCCTTCAACCCAGTGGCACGGTCCTGACACAGCACGACTTGCTCATGTCCGCCCTGGTCCGAGTGGAACAGGGTGTGCAGGACGCCGTCGGTCACATCGGTCACGGTGGTGACTCCCAAGTACGAAGCGGCGATTGAGGGCCCTCCTGCGGGTGGGGAGGGACCTGATGGGCAAGAGAGTAAGTCCTACGCGGGGGTAGATCGCTCGCAGTGCTCAGGATCACCCCCTCCCGGAGTACGCGCGTGGAAGGATCTGTGACATGCCGCCCGCCACTTCTGTGCTCGTCCCGTACGCGTCCTACCTGCGGGTGTACGAGCCGTTGGCGGCTTTCCCCGAACCGGAGCGGGGCCACTGGGCGCGGTACGCCCGGCGCGAGCGCACCCCCACGGCCCAGGACGAACTGCGACGGTCGCTCGCGGACCTGCTGCCGACCCCTCCCGTGGCCGTTCCGGTCCACGAGAGCGCCGACGCCTTCGTCACGGAGGCCGACGGCGTCGTCTGCGTCTGTCCCTGGCGTACGCGGCTGCGCGGCTGGCTGGCCCTGGAGGAGCTGACGGAGCTCTTTCCCCCCACGGTGCTCGACGCGGTCCTGCCGCCGGTGGTGCGCGGCCAGGCCGCCGCGGACTACGAGGCGTGGCGCGAGCGCAACCCGGACGCGCGGCCGTGGATCAGGACGGCGGTGTGGCAGGTGCCGGTGCGCTGGTTCACGCTCTTCGCGGACGACGAGCGTGAGTACGAGCCGGGGGACGTGGCGGGTGTTGCGCCCGTACTGCGCTACCGGACGCCCATGGTGCAGGCCAGGCGCCGGCTGGCGCGCTCGCTCAAGGCGCTGAGGGAGTCCGTCGACGAGGGGCCTCTCACGGAGGGCCTGGTAGATGTGGGGCGGTGGCTGGAGGAGTTCCATCCGCGTTCCCTGGTCGAGCTCGACTACGGCGGACTCGTCCACGCCCTGTCTCCGGCACAGCTCGCCGAGGACCACTCGGCCGCCGATGTGGCCGAGGGGATCGCGGCGCTGCGGGACGGGGACGGCGAGGGCGCCGGAGAGGCCTACGGCCGGCTCACGGACCGCTGGCGGGCGGTACGCGATCGTCAGTTCGCCAACTGACGATCCGGCCTCCGCGGGCTGAACGAGGAGTGTCCGGGACGTAGGTCCCGATCCGGGCCTTTGTCTCAAGCGTGACGGACAGCACTAAGTCGTCCCTTGCGTCGCTCGCCCACCCTCGTGCCAAAATAGGACAAGGAGTCCGGGGAGGGTTCCTTCCGCCTACCTAAGGGCGGATATCTCAGCATTGCACTCTATGGGGGGTCTGATGACTCCTGATCGCTCTGTGACTGATCGTCACTGTGACGTGACTGTCCGTTATGGCATGAACCATCGGCTTCCGCCGCTGATGAACACCTGAGAGGGCAATTCCATCGGTTTGGCCGACGTGGCTGGACAGATGGTGTAGTTGTAGTGCCGAGGACAAGCCGTTCGTCCTATAACCGACTCGGCCCGCGTCCGCCATTTCGGGCAACGCGGGTCAAGGTGCAGAATTTAGAGGAAAGAACCGAGAAGGTTCGGTTCTCCCGAGGAGGCCGCTCATGACCGCTCGCACCCCTGATGCCGAGCCGCTGCTGACCCCGGCTGAGGTTGCCACGATGTTCCGCGTGGACCCGAAGACGGTCACTCGCTGGGCAAAGGCAGGCAAGCTCACGTCCATCCGTACGCTCGGTGGACACCGCCGGTACCGCGAGGCAGAGGTCCGCGCACTGCTTGCGGGTATTCCGCAGCAGCGCAGCGAGGCCTGACACCCCGATAGCAGGGCACAGCCGGGTCCCCCAACCCCGCAGCCCGAACTGAGCTCGACACGGCGGGCGCCTGCCCCAACAGGTTTCGTCGTCGATCGCGCTGGACTCCGCCGGGTCCAGCGCGATCTTTTTTATGCCCGGAAGGAGCTCCCGCGAGGGCGCGTTCGCAGGTGGGCGCGGGGTTCGCGCACGGCCGGCGCAGGGCGTCGGAGCACCCTTCGGAGCCGGGCGGAGCCGCTCACAAGGGGGTGCAATTGCACGTATTTGATTTTTCGGCTGTAGGGAGGGTGTAAGTTCCCCTGTTTCCCAAACAACTTCGGTGACTCCCGTCACATGCCGACGGTCTTGCCAAGGCGAGCCTGCCACGTGTGCGGATCGGGACAAGGCGCCATTGGTCACGCATGGGAGGGACCTTCGTCCTCGGGGCCGGTGCCCGGTTCGGGCCCCGGCATCGGTCCCCGCTCGGCGGGCACCGCCCCCGGCTCCGTCCCTCGCTCCGCCCTCCACTCGGCCGGCCTCGGCTCCGGGAGCGGCTCAGGCCCCTCCGGGGCGCTCTCGTAGGGATCCATCGGGACGGTCTCGGACGGATCCATGGCGAGGCGCAACAGCCGATGGCAGACCGGACAGTGCCGGGTGAGGTGCCGATAGCCGGAAACGGCCGCCAGATGGGCGCGCAGCAACGCCCTGGTCTCGTGCCTCGCTGTGGATGCCGCCATCGCGCCACCTCCGCGGTCGGGGGCCCCGCAACCCCTGTCTTGACTGGGTACCGGCGGCAGGCCACCGCAGTCAATACGCCGGAAGGCCCGCACCACTTGGGCGGGCCTTCCGATGACGGCACGACGAAGGCCCGCACCAGCTGGTGCGGGCCTTCGGTGATACGCGCGGTCCTGACGGGATTTGAACCCGCGGCCTCCACCTTGACAGGGTGGCGAGCACTCCAAACTGCTCCACAGGACCAGGTTTCGCAGCCCCACTGCTCGTTGGCTGCGAGAGAGACTGTACAGCAGGTCAGAGGGTCCGGTCGAACTCACTCAAGGCGACGGCCGCGTCACGGTGCCGCCGCGTCGATCGCCTTGACGATGCGCTTGTCGGAAACGGCGTACGCGGTGCCCAGGGCGTGGGCGAAGTAGCTCACCCGCAGTTCCTCGATCATCCAGCGGATGTCCAGGACCTCCTGCGGCACCGGCCGCCCCTTGGGCAGCTGTTCCAGCAGCCAGGCGTACTCGTCCTGCATCTCGTGGACCTTGGCCATACGGGTCGTGTCGCGCTGGACGGCCGTCGGCATCTGCTGCAGCCGGCGGTCGACCGCGACCAGATAGCGCATCAGGTCGGGCAGCCTGCGCACCCCTGTGCGCGTCACGAAGCCGGCCGGCATCAGGGCCGTCAGCTGCTGCCGTACGTCCTGGACGTTGTTCATGAGGGCCAGGCTGTTGGTGGCCTTGAGCCGACGCTCGCAGGCCTGCCAGGCTGCGAGGATCTGCCCGACCTGGTCGACGGTCCGCACGGTCGCGTCCACGAGGTCCGCGCGGACCTTGTCGTACAGCTTCCGGAACGATTCCTCATCCCAGGCCGGCCCGCCGTGGTCGGCGATCAACCGGTCCGCGGCCGCCGTCGCGCAGTCGTCGAAGAGCGCCTGGATCGAGCCGTGCGGATTGCGGGACAGAGCGAGCTTCTGCTGGTTCGTCAGCCGCTCGGAGGCGAACTTCGCGGGGTTCACCGGGATGTTCAGCAGGATCAGCCGGCGCGTGCCGCGCCACATCGCCTGCATCTGCTCGGCCTCGGTGTCGAAGAGCCGTACGGAGACGGTCTCGCCGTCGTCCACGAGCGCGGGGTAGGCCTTGACGGGCTGGCCCGCGCGCCGGGTCTCGAAGACCTTCGTGAGCGTGCCGATCGTCCAGTCCTTCAGGCCCGTCCGCTCGATGGCGTCACCGCCCGAGCGCCCGGCCGTGGCCGCGGCGGCCTTGGACAGCGCCTGGCGGGCCTTGGGCTTCAGCTGGAGCCTCAGGGCCTCCAGGTCCTTGTCCTCGGCCAGGTTGCGGCGCCGCTCGTCGATGATCCGGAACGTTATCTTCAGATGGTCCGGGACCTTGGACAGGTCGAAGTCGTCGCCCGTGACCGGGACGCCGACCATGCGCTGGAGCTCTCGCGCGAGCGTGACCGGCAGCGGCTCCTGCAGGGGCACGGCCCGCTCCAGGAACGCCTTCGCGTAGTTCGGCGCCGGCACGTAATGGCGGCGGATCGGCTTCGGCAGCGAGCGGATCAGCTCCGTGACGACCTCTTCGCGCAGGCCCGGGATCTGCCAGTCGAAGCCCTCGTCCCTGACCTGGTTCAGCACCTGGAGCGGGATGTGGACGGTGACGCCGTCCGCGTCCGCGCCCGGCTCGAACTGGTAGGTGACCGGGAACATCAGCGGTCCCTGCCGCCACGAGTCCGGGTAGTCGTCCTTGGTGACCGCCCCGGCCTTCTCGTTGATGAGCATCTCGCGCTCGAAGTCGAGGAGGTCGGGCTCCTCACGGCGCTTGTGCTTCCACCAGGAGTCGAAGTGCGCCCCCGACACCACGTGCTCGGGCACCCGCTGGTCGTAGAAGTCGAACAGCGTCTCGTCGTCCACGAGGATGTCGCGGCGGCGGGCCCGGTGCTCCAGCTCCTCGACCTCGGTGAGCAGCTTGCGGTTGTCCGCGAAGAACTTGTGGTGCGTACGCCAGTCGCCCTCGACCAGCGCGTTGCGGATGAAGAGCTCGCGGCTCGCCTCCGGGTCGATGCGGCCGTAGTTCACCTTGCGCTGGGCGATGATCGGTACGCCGTACAGCGTGACCTTCTCGTACGCCATCACCGCCGCCTGGTCCTTCTCCCAGTGCGGCTCGCTGTAGGTGCGCTTGACCAGGTGCTCCGCGAGCGGCTCGATCCACTCGGGCTCGATCTTCGCGTTGACCCGCGCCCACAGCCGGGACGTCTCGACCAGCTCGGCGGACATGACGAAGCGCGGCGGCTTCTTGAACAGCGCGGAGCCGGGGAAGACCGCGAACTTGGCGCTGCGGGCGCCCAGGTACTCGTTCTTCGCTGTGCTCTTCCCGCCATCCCCCCCGGCGTTCTTCACGTCCTTCATCCCGATGTGGGAGAGGAGGCCGGAGAGGAGCGAGACGTGGACGGACTGCTCGGCCGCGTCCTCCTCGTTCGGATGGATGCCCATCTGCTTGGCGACCGTGCGCAGCTGCGCGTAGATGTCCTGCCATTCGCGAATGCGCAGGAAGTTCAGGTACTCCTGCTTGCACATCCGGCGGAAGCTGGAGGAGCCGCGCTCCTTCTGCTGCTCGCGGATGTACCGCCAGAGGTTGAGGAAGGCGAGGAAGTCGCTCGTCTCGTCCTTGAAGCGGGCGTGCTGCTGATCGGCCTGCGCCTGCTTCTCGGCGGGACGCTCGCGCGGGTCCTGGATCGAGAGCGCGGCCGCGATCACCATGACCTCGCGGACGCATCCGTTCTTCTCGGCCTCGATGACCATCCGGGCCAGACGCGGGTCCACGGGCAGCTGCGCGAGCTTGCGGCCCAGCTGCGTCAGCCGCTTCCTCGGATCCTTCTGCGCGGGGTCCAGCGCGTGCAGCTCCTGCAGGAGCTGCACACCGTCGCGGATGTTGCGGTGGTCCGGCGGGTCGATGAAGGGGAACTTCTCGATGTCGCCGAGCCCGGCCGCGGTCATCTGGAGGATGACGGACGCCAGGTTCGTACGGAGGATCTCCGCGTCGGTGAACTCCGGGCGGGCCTCGAAGTCGTCCTCGGAGTAGAGGCGGATGCAGATGCCGTCGGACGTACGGCCGCAGCGGCCCTTGCGCTGGTTGGCGCTGGCCTGGCTGACGGCCTCGATCGGGAGGCGCTGGACCTTGGTGCGGTGGCTGTAGCGGGAGATACGGGCGGTGCCCGGATCGATGACGTACTTGATGCCGGGGACCGTCAGCGACGTCTCGGCGACGTTGGTCGCGAGGACGATCCGGCGGCCGGAGTGCGCCTGGAAGACGCGGTGCTGCTCGGCGTGCGAGAGCCGGGCGTAGAGGGGGAGGACCTCGGTGCCGCGGAGGTTCTTCTTGATGAGCGCGTCCGCGGTGTCGCGGATCTCGCGCTCGCCGGAGAGGAAGACGAGGATGTCGCCCGGTCCTTCGGACTGGAGCTCGTCGACGGCGTCGCAGATGGCGGTGATCTGGTCGCGGTCGGAATCGTCGCCGTCCTCTTCGAGGAGGGGACGGTAACGGACCTCCACCGGATACGTACGGCCGGAGACCTCCACGATGGGCGCGTCGCCGAAGTGCCGGGAGAAGCGCTCGGGGTCGATGGTCGCGGAGGTGATCACGACCTTGAGGTCCGGCCGCTTCGGCAGCAGCTGGGCCAGATACCCGAGCAGGAAGTCGATGTTGAGGGACCGCTCGTGGGCCTCGTCGATGATGATCGTGTCGTACGCGCGCAGCTCGCGGTCCGTCTGGATCTCCGCGAGGAGGATGCCGTCCGTCATGAGTTTGACGAAGGTCGCGTCCGGGTTCACCTGGTCGGTGAAGCGGACCTTCCAGCCGACCGCCTCGCCGAGCGGGGTGCGCAGCTCCTCCGCCACTCGCTCGGCGACGGTCCGTGCGGCGATCCTGCGCGGCTGGGTGTGCCCGATCATGCCGCGTACGCCGCGGCCGAGCTCCATACAGATCTTGGGGATCTGCGTCGTCTTGCCGGAGCCGGTCTCACCCGCGACGATCACGACCTGGTGGTCCCGTATCGCCGCCAGGATGTCGTCCTTCTTCTGACTGACCGGCAGTTGTTCTGGGTACGTGATCCCGGGCAGGCGTGTCGCGCGCTCGGCGGTCCGGGCGGCGGCCTGCGCGGCCTCGGCCGCGATCTCGTCCAGCACGGCCTGCCGGGCCTCGGGCGTACGGATGCGGCGGGTGCCCTCGAGGCGCCGCCCGAGCCGGTGCGCGTCGCGCAGCGAGATCTCGGCCAGCTGCTTCTGGAGATCGGCGAAGGAAGTAGACATACGGGATCCAGGATCGCACCCGTGCGAGCGGAGTGGCGAACCCATTTCCGGGTGGGTTTCCGGGGGCGGAGTGCGGGGGCCGCGCAGGGGGCTCCGGGCGGTGCTTCGGGGCGGTGCTTCGGGAGTGGCGGTCCGCAGGCCCGTACGATTACGGACACATCGATCAGCAGATCAAGCAGATCGAGAAGATCCAGAAGATCGAGCAGATGACGCCGATCAAGCCACGAAGCCGATCAAGCCGATGACGCCGAACACGTCGGTCGACAGGAGAGCACCCGCCCATGCCCGGCCTCAGCAGCAGGTGGCGCCGCGTCCTCGCGGTCGTGGCCGCGCTGACGGCGGTGCTGACCGGCGTGCTGCTCGGTACGGCGACGGGCGCCGCGGCGGACATCGGCCGGACGGTCGCGGTGGCGGACTCCGTCGCGGTGGCGGCCCCGGCCGGGGCGAGCGTCCTGACCGCGCTGGCGGCCCCTGCCGATGGGCGACAGGCACCCGGCTGCGACGACGGCTCCGGTGACGACGGCGGGTTGAGTCCCGCCACTCCGCCGCGCGGGTCGTCCGCGTACGAACTCCTGCCGGCCCTGCAGACCTCCGCCCACGGTGCGTCCGGCTGCTGGGCCGTGCACGGCGCCGTGCTCGATCTCGCGCCGGGGCGCGCTCCGCCGCCGGTCGCGGCTCCGAGCCCGATAGATCTCTCCGTCCTGCGCGTATAGGCGCGGCACAGCCGTGCCCAGCCCTTCCCCTCGCGTCCCGGAGAGAACACAGCCATGTCCGCTGCCCGTCGTACCCGCCTTCCCAAGTCGCAGACCACGTCCACGTCGCGGTCGCAGTCAACGCCGCAGTCAAAGCCCCGGTCAAAGCCGCAGTCCCGGGCCCGGTCCATGAAGCCGTTCGCGTTCGGCGCCGGAGTCGCCGCGGCCGCGGTCCTGCTCGGCGTCGTCTCGTACACCGCCACCAGGCCCGACGATTCCGCGGCCGGCGGGCGCACCGTCGCCGAGGAGTCCGCGGACCCGCAGGCCGACGTGTACGCCGAGCTGGAGAAGCTCGCCCGGCGCGATGCGCGCGACCCGCTCGCGCTGGGCCGCGCGGACGCACCCGTCGTGATGATCGAGTACGCCGACTTCAAGTGCGGCTACTGCGGGAAGTTCGCCCGCGACACCGAGCCGGCGCTGGTGAAGAAGTACGTCGACAACGGCACCCTGCGCATCGAGTGGCGCAACTTCCCGATCTTCGGCGAGGAGTCGGAGGCGGCGGCGCGCGCGGCCTGGGCGGCCGGGCAGCAGGGCAGGTTCTGGCAGTTCCACGAGGCCGCGTACGCCGAGGGCGCGAAGGAGAAAGGCTTCGGCGAGCCGCGACTGAAGGAGCTCGCCGCCCTGGCAGGGGTCAAGGACCTGGACCGTTTCGTGCGCGACGCCGACGGGGAGGCGGCCCGCCGGGCCGTGGCGAAGGACCAGCAGGAGGGGTACGGGCTGGGCGCGACGTCCACGCCGTCGTTCCTGGTCAACGGCCGGCCGCTCGCGGGCGCCCAGCCGCAGCGGGCCTTCACCGACGCGATCGAGGCCGCGCGGAAGGCCGCGACGGAGAAGGCGGCAGGATCGACGCCTTCGGGACCGAAGCCGTCGGGACCGGAGTCTTCGGGACCGGCGGGCGGCAAGTGAGCGACATCGGATACCTGGCCGCCTTCCTCGGCGGCCTCCTCGCCCTGCTCAGTCCGTGCAGCGCCCTCCTGCTGCCGGCGTTCTTCGCGTACTCGATCGACACCGCGACCAGACTCATGGCGCGCACCGGCATCTTCTACGCCGGTCTCGCGACCACGCTGGTGCCGCTGGGCGCCGCCGGTTCGTTCGCCGGCCGGCTCTTCTACGGCCACCGGGAGCTGCTGGTCACCACCGGCGGCTGGATGATCATCGCGCTCGGCGTGGCGCAGCTCGCGGGCCTCGGCTTCGCCTCCCGCAGGCTCGCCGCGGTCGGGGGCCGTATCCGCCCCACGACGGCGGTCTCCGTCTACGCCCTCGGCCTGGTCTACGGGCTCGCGGGCTTCTGCGCGGGCCCGATCCTCGGCAGCGTCCTCACAGTCGCGGCCCTCAGCGGCAGCCCCGCCTACGGGGGACTGCTCCTCGCCGTCTACGCCCTCGGCATGGCTGTGCCGCTCTTCGTCCTCGCCCTCCTCTGGGAGCGCTACGAGCTCTCCCGCCGCCGCTGGCTCCGCGGCCGGACCGTCCGCATCGCGGGCCGCTTCGAACTGCACACCACCTCGGCCCTGTCCGGCCTCTTCTTCATCGTGCTCGGCACCCTCTTCCTCGCCTTCGACGGCACCACTGCCCTCCCGGGCCTCCTGTCGGTCGACGACTCCTTCGCCGCGGAACAGTGGGCGTCCTCGGTGGGCCGCGCGATCCCCGACTGGGTACTGCTGACAACGGTGGTGGCGATCGCGGCGATCGTCCTCGCGGTACGGGGGTGGCGGAGCCGCGACCGGGCGTGAGGGGTCCGCTTCCGGTGGGGCGCGTCCGGGCGGACGGGCCCCACCGGTCGTCAGCCGACACGAGCGGTGGCGGGTGGTCTCGCTCAGCGGGACGTGCGCAAGGATGTGTCCAGGATGGTCATGAGTTGTGCAGCACGACTCTTACCGGTCGGTGCGAGGGGGTACCGGTTGAGGACATCGATCAAGACCGGTGTGGCGCGTTGTCGAGCCTGCTCGATCAGCTTGAGCCCTACGGCGACATCACCGCCGGCATTCAATTCCCCCACGAGCGCCGCGCTTGCAGCAGCTCGCAGGATGTGACCTACCTGAGTGGCTTTCGCGATCGGATGAAGGTAAGCCGCAGAGGCAGCATCGCCTGCGGCGCGCGCGGCGAGCCGTTCGGCTTCGGTGGCCGCTTCCTTCGCCGCGCGGTGAGCATCCAAGGAGGTGATTCGCTGGAGCTTGGTCCTTCTCGCGCCGTTCACGAACTCCCGTGCGGCGTCGATCGCTGCACGAGGTCGAGGATCGCCGGGGTTGGCAGCCTCGAACACAGGGAGAACTTCCTCAGCGCTCTCCACGACGTAACGTGCGACACCGCGCAGCTCATCCATGGTCAGCTGGAAGTCCCCGAATACGGTCGTCACGGATCCGATTCTCCCACCGATCAACCGCCTGAAGCCCAGTATCCGGACCGTGGACCGGGCCCTTCAGCGCGTCGGCGAGGAGCTCCGGCTGGTCGAGCGCCTACGCCGCAGTTCGTCATACGGCGGGTCCTCCTGGGGCACCGGTCTTGGTGCTGTCGGCGTACCGATTGGCGTAGCCGACACGAAAACACCCCCGTCGAAGATCTTCGGCGGGGGTGTTTGCCCTGGTAGGGCTGCGGTGGCTGGGGCCGGGGTCGAACCGGCGACCTTCCGCTTTTCAGGCGGACGCTCGTACCAACTGAGCTACCCAGCCACGCGACTCGCGAGGAGTCGCAGCGGTCCTGACGGGATTTGAACCCGCGGCCTCCACCTTGACAGGGTGGCGAGCACTCCAAACTGCTCCACAGGACCAGAGGTGATGCATTGTGCGAGAGCAAGTCTCGCACACGGTTGTACGTGCCCCCAACGGGATTCGAACCCGTGCTACCGCCTTGAAAGGGCGGCGTCCTGGGCCACTAGACGATGAGGGCTAAGGGCCCGCCTGGGCGCTTCGCAGCGCGTCGGGGACGTGAGAAGCATATGGGATGCGAGGACCTATCGCCAAAACGGTTTACGAGGCGGGGGAGGGCAGGGTCGTCGGGGGCGGGGTCCGCTGGGCGTCGGGGCCCTGGGGTGGCGGCTCGGTGGCCAGGTGGCGGCTGACCTCGGCCGTGGTGAGGCCCAGGCCGCCCAGGGTGATCTCGTCCCAGGCCTGGAGGGTGCGGGTGCCTCGGTCGAGGTAGAGGACGGAGGCGCGGACCTTCTCCGGTTTCTCGTTCTCGACGGCCCGCAGTCCGCCGCCCCCCGTGGAACCCTCGATCTTGAGGCGGGTGCCGAGCGGCAGGAGCTCGGTCTCGCGGTGGTGGACGTGGCCCGCGAGGACGAGCGGGACCTCGCCGTCGGTCTCACGGGCGGCGACGGGGTTGTGGGCGACCGCGATGTCGACGGGGGTGCCGGCACGGCTCTGGTCGCGGAGGGCGGAGGCGAGGCGGATCCCGGCCATGCGCTCGGCGGGGTCGCCCTGGGCAACCGTCGAGCGGTCCGGCGTGAACTGCGGGTCGCCCGTGCCCGCCACGCGCAGCCCCGCCACGGTGACCGCGCGGCCCTCGTCGAGGACGTGGACGTGCTTGAGGCGCTGGAGGTAGCGCTGGGTGACGATCGAGTCGTGGTTGCCGCGGACCCAGACGTACGGTGCGCCGAGATCCGGGATCGGGTCCAGGAAGGTGTTCTCGGCCGCGGTGCCGTGGTCCATGGTGTCGCCGGAATCGATGATCACGTCGATGTCGTACTGCTCCACGAGCGAGCCGATGATGTGCCACGACGCCGGGTTGAGGTGGATGTCGGAGACGTGCAGGACCCGCATGGTGCCCGGGTCCGGCTGGTAGACGGGGAGCGTGGAGGTCGCCTCGTACAGCTTGGTGACGTTGGTGACGAGGCGCGCCAACTCCTTCTGGTAGACGTCGAACTCGGTGACGATCGAGCGCGCGTTGCCGACCACCGAGGGGGCGCTGCTCAGCAGGCCGGAGAACTTCGGCTCCAGAACCGACTGCGGGTTCCAGGTGGTGTACGCGCTGATGCCGGAGGCCGCCAGCAGGGTGAACGCGAGGCCGCCTGCGGCGAGGGCGCGGCGCGGGCGGCGGAAGACCGCGAGGCCAAGGGCGGTGGCGCCGGAGACGACGGCGACGCAGGAGCGCAGGGCCAGCTCGCGGGTGCCGGCCGCGACGTCCTGGGTGACCTCCTCCTGAAGGCCGGCGAGACGCTCGGGGTGTTCGACGAGGGCCTGGGAGCGGACCGGGTCGAGCTGGTCGATGTCGACGTCGAGGCGGATGGGTGCCGTGTGCGAATCGAGTTCGAGGGCGCCGAGCGGGGACACGTTGATCTTCGTGCCGCCGGAGAGGGAGGGGCGGAGCGTCATGCTGGTGTCCATGGGGCCGACCGGCGTACGGACGGACCCCACGATCAGCAGGCCGAGCCAGGCCCCCAGCAGGACGACGACGATCAGCCCGAGGGCGCGGCCGTACGGGTGGGGTGTGTGGACGAGGGTGCTGGTGGGGCTTGTGTGGCGCGAGCGGTAGTGGCGCCTGAGGCGGGCGAGGCCGGCATGCAGCCGTTCATGAGCGGCCATTGGTCCCGTATGCCCATGTGCGCGTCAGGCTATGCCCGCCCACCGGGGCGCATGTGCGTGACAATGGCCGGGTGCTGGAGATGACGCGCGAGGAGTTCGAGGAACTGGTCGCCGAGGCGCTGGACAGGATCCCGCCGGAGCTGACACGCCTGATGGACAATGTCGCCGTGTTCGTCGAGGACGAACCCGACCCGTCCGACCCCGAGCTGCTCGGGCTGTACGAGGGGACTCCGCTGACCGATCGCGGGGAGTGGTACGCGGGCGTGCTCCCGGACCGGATCACGATCTACCGGGGGCCGACGCTGCGGATGTGCGACTCCCGCGAGGACGTGGTCGAGGAGACCGAGATCACGGTCGTCCATGAGATCGCGCACCACTTCGGGATCGACGACGAACGGCTGCACGCCCTGGGGTACGGATGAGTGAACACCCCGGTCCGGCCTCCCCCGAACCGGACCCGCACGATCCGCGATCCCGAGATCCGCGATCCCGAGATCCGCGTAGGCACGATCCTCAATCCCGCGATCGGCGTCCGCAGGCGATCGATCCTGATGTCGACCTCCATGTGCCGGCCCAGCGGGCGGAAACCGCGGGTGCCGCGAAGTGGAAGGTCCTCGCGGCGGTTTCGGCCGGCGGGGTGATCGGGGCGACCGCGCGGTACGCGGTGTCCCTGGCCTGGCCGTCCGTCTGGGCCACGTTCGCCATCAACGTTCTCGGGTGTGCGCTCATCGGCGTACTCATGGTGCTGGTGAGCGAGCGTCAGGTGGTCACGCGCCCGCTCGTGCGGCCGTTCCTCGGCGTCGGGGTGCTCGGCGGATTCACCACCTTCTCGACGTACGCCCTGGACTTCGCCGGGCTGCTGGAGCGTCAGCAGAGCGGCGCCGCCCTCGCGTACGCCGCGGCCACGATCGCGGGGGCACTGGGCGCGGTGTGGCTGGGGGCGTCGGTGACCCGCAGGGTGGTGGGTCCATGAATGTGGTGGGTCCATGAACTGGGTCCTGGTGATCGTGGGAGCGGCGGTGGGCGCCCCGCTGCGCTATGTGATGGACCGTGAGGTGCAGCTGCGGCACGACTCGGTGTTCCCTTGGGGCACCTTCGTCGTGAACGCGTCGGGGAGCCTCGTGCTGGGGCTGCTGGCCGGAGCCTCGGTCGGCTCGGGGACGTACGCGCTGCTGGGCACCGGGCTGTGCGGGGCGCTGTCGACGTACTCGACCTTCTCGTACGAGACGCTCAGGCTGGCCGAGCGCGGCTGGGGCTTCCTGGCGGTGGCGAACGTGCTGGTGTCGCTGCTGGTCGGGCTGGGCGCGGTGGTGCTGGGAGCGGGCCTCACCGGAGGGCTGGAGGGCTAGCGGGCTCGGAGCCGCCTCGCGGGGGGCGTGTCCCTTGCGGGGCAAAGGGAGTTGGGCAGGGCAACCCGTGTCCTGTGTCCCGTGCCCCGGAGGTGCCGCCCGTGCGCCAGTTGTCCGCCCCAGGCCGTTGTGCCGTTTGGATCGCCTCCGCCCTGGCAGCCGCGGCCTCCGCCGGCTGCATGAGCGTGAGCGACGGCGCCGACGAGCCGGTGCCCGTGAAATCCCCGCAGCGCGGCACCGCGGCCGAACCGGACGGCGGAGGCGCCGCGCCCGGCGGAGCCGGTGGCCACGGCCGTACGGGCATGGGCGGAGCCGCGCCTTCCGAGGCGGGGGCCAGGAGCGGGAAGCCCAGCGGCACGGCGAGCCCGGGCTCCACCGTGGCACCCCCGGCAACCCCGCCGAAGGGCGACGGCGGCCCGAAGCCGCTCGAGCCCCAGGGGCCCACGACGCCGGGCGATCCCACCTCGCCCACGGATCCCACTCCACCGGCCGAGCCGACGCCGCCCACGGACCCGAGCCCGCCCGGTCCGGACCCGGACCCGGACCCCAGCGAGCCCCCGACCGAGCCGCCGACCGCGTCACCGGCGGCCGATACGCAGATGGGCGCGATGCGGGAGGCCATCGACGACGAGGAGGATGAGCTGCGGATCGAGCCGGAAGCCTCGCCGCAGATGGGGCCGGAGTGACGGCCCGCCGGGTCACGGCGTAGCTGCCTGGCCTCGGGAAGGTGTGGCCACCGGGCCTCGGGAGGTGCAGCTGCCTGGCCTCGGGAAGGCGGAGCACCGGACCTCGGGCAGCCGAGCAGTGTGACGAGCGACGCAGGGCGGCGGTTTGCCATCGGAGGGTGAGGGTGCGTATGGTGGTAGATCGTTTGATCCCATTTGCCCGGCGCCAGCAGAAGCGCGCCGCGTGTGGCGCGTACTCTCCCTTGCCGTGGCTGACCGCATTGAGGCGGTCGAATTGCGAATCACGGAGTTTGGGCGCGTGCCGAGACTCCGGAAGGTTTCGCATTTCGCATGTCCATTTCCAGTACTGACCGTGCCGTCCTGCCCGAGAACGAGAACATCGACGACGCGCAGAGCGTCGAGAACGTCGAGAACGTCGTCGAGGCCGAGGCGGCCGACACGGCCGACACCGAGGCCCCCAGCACCCCCGAGGTGACCTTCGGCGACCTCGGTCTCCCCGAGGGCGTCGTCCGCAAGCTCGCCCAGAACGGTGTCACCGTCCCGTTCCCGATCCAGGCCGCGACCATCCCGGACGCCCTGGCCGGCAAGGACATCCTCGGCCGTGGCCGCACCGGCTCCGGCAAGACCCTCTCCTTCGGTCTGCCGACCCTGGCCACGCTGGCCGGCGGCCAGACCGAGAAGAAGAAGCCCCGCGCCGTCATCCTCACCCCGACCCGTGAGCTCGCGATGCAGGTCGCGGACGCCCTCCAGCCCTACGGCGACGTCCTCGGCCTGAAGATCAAGGTCGTCTGCGGCGGTACGTCCATGGGCAACCAGATCTACGCGCTCGAGCGCGGCGTCGACATCCTCGTCGCCACCCCGGGCCGACTGCGCGACATCATCAACCGTGGCGCCTGCTCCCTCGAGAACGTCCAGGTCGCGGTCCTCGACGAGGCCGACCAGATGTCCGACCTGGGCTTCCTGCCCGAGGTCACGGAGCTGCTCGACCAGGTGCCCGAGGGCGGCCAGCGCATGCTCTTCTCCGCCACCATGGAGAACGAGATCGGCACCCTGGTCAAGCGCTACCTGAACAACCCGGTCAGCCACGAGGTCGACAGCGCCCAGGGCAACGTCACGACCATGACCCACCACGTCCTCGTCGTGAAGCCGAAGGACAAGGCGCCGGTCACGGCCGCGATCGCCGCGCGCAAGGGCCGCACGATCATCTTCGTCCGTACGCAGCTGGGCGCCGACCGTATCGCCGAGCAGCTCGTCGACGCGGGCGTGAAGGCCGACGCGCTGCACGGCGGCATGACGCAGGGTGCCCGCACCCGTGTCCTCGCCGACTTCAAGGACGGTTACGTGAACGCGCTGGTGGCGACCGATGTCGCCGCCCGCGGTATCCACGTCGACGGCATCGACCTGGTCCTGAACGTGGACCCGGCCGGGGACCACAAGGACTACCTGCACCGTTCGGGCCGTACCGCCCGTGCCGGCCAGTCCGGCACGGTCGTCTCGCTGGCGCTCCCGCACCAGCGCCGCCAGATCTTCCGTCTGATGGAGGACGCGGGCGTCGACGCCTCGCGCCACATCGTCGGCGGTGCCGGCGCGTTCGACCCGGAGGTCGCCGAGATCACCGGCGCCCGTTCGCTGACCGAGGTCCAGGCCGACTCGGCGAACAACGCGGCCAAGCAGGCCGAGCGCGAGGTCGCCCAGCTCACCAAGGAGCTGGAGCGTGTCCAGCGCCGCGCCGCCGAGCTGCGCGAGGAGGCCGACCGTCTGGTCGCGCGTGCCGCGCGCGAGCGGGGCGAGGACCCCGAGGCCGCGGTCGCCGAGGTGACGGAGGCCGCCGAGGCCGAGGCCGTTGCCGCGGCCGCCGTCGAGGCGGAGCCGGTACGGGAGGCCCGCGAAGAGCGTCCGGCGTACCGCGACGACCGGGGCAACTACGAGCGTCGCGACCGCGGTGGCGACCGCGGCGGTGACCGTGGCGGCTTCCAGCGCCGTGACGACCGCCGGGACAACGACCGCGGCGGCTTCCGCCGCGACAACGACCGTCCCTCCGGTGGCTTCCAGCGCCGGGACAACGACCGTCCTTCCGGTGGCTTCCGCCGGGACAACGACCGTCCCTCGGGCGGCTTCCAGCGCCGCGACAACGACCGTCGTGACGACCGTGGCGGCTTCCGCCGCGACGACCGTCCGTCGGGCGGCTTCCGCCGGGACAACGACCGTCGTGACGACCGCCGGGACGGTGACCGTGGCGGCTTCCAGCGCCGTGACGACCGTCGCGACGACCGTGGTGGCCGTTCCTTCGAGCGCCGGGACAACGACCGTCCTTCCGGTGGTTTCCGTCGGGACAACGACCGTCCCTCGGGCGGCTTCCAGCGCCGCGACAACGACCGTGGCTTCGAGCGTCGCGACCACCGCGGTGGCAGCGACCGTCCGTTCAACCGCGACCGTCGTGACGACCGCCCCTCGGGCGGCGGCTTCCGCTCCGGCGGCCACGACCGTCCGTACGGCCGCCGCGACGACCACCGCGGTGGTGGCTCGAACTCCGGCTCCTTCGGAGGCGGCCGCCGCGACGACAAGCCGCGCTGGAAGCGCAACGGCTGACGCATGACGCACTGAGCAGGGCCCGTACCTCACGAGGGGTACGGGCCCTGCCGCGTTGTCGGCGGCCGCTGTTACGATCCGTCCACCTCGCAGTGGGGGGCACTGGAGGCGGGGCCGGGGGGCTCTTGATCATCTCGACGCGTATCCGGCATGCCGTGACGCGCCCTTGTCGAGCGCCACCCCGCAGGCCCGATCCGTCCGATCGAGGAGTGCGGAGTTCCGTGTACGGCAAAAGACCCATGCGTGTCATCGCCGCTGCCGTGGTGCTGGCGGCGGCGAGCATCGGCCCGGCGGTGTCCACCGCCCAGGCGGCGTCAACGGCAGAGGTGGTGATCCCGGCCGCGACGAGCGACCTGCCCGTGCGCAGCACGCTGCTCAACACCGGGCCCCACGGCTATCTGCGCCACGAGGCGGGGCTGGGCACCGTCTGGCGGGCCTACGGCGCCGCCACCGACATCCAGGTCGACAGCATTCAGGACCACGGAGGGTACGACTTCCAGCGGGGTACGGGCTCGGACGTCGTCGCCCGCCTGCTGGAGTCGCCCCAGAGGGTCGAGCTGCGGGACATGGCCGCGGGCGAGACCGTCACCGTGCCGGTGCCGGACGGCCACAACTATGTGGGCGCGTTCGGCCGGAACGTGCTCACCTACGACTCGCCCGGCGACGGGATGCGCTTCCATGTGCTCGACATGGAGACGGGACAGTTGCGTGACCGTCCGGTCGAGGGCGTGCCCGCGGGGGTCCACTCGTACGCCGTCCTTCAGGGGCTGGGTGACGCCGACGGTCTGGTGATGGCCCTGCCCGGTGCCGGGAACGTGTGGATGGACGTGACCCAGCGGCGCGTCGTACCGATCGGGAACGACGAGCAACTGGCGACGAAACGCTTCGCCCTGACACCGGACCGGCTGCTGATCTGGTCGGACGGCCAGGTGTCGGTGTTCGCGCGCGGCGCCCTCGCCGAGCCGGAGCGGACGCACCCGCTCGCCGAGGGCGACGCACGGCTGTTGGGCATGGTGGGCGGGGAACTCGTCGTCGCCCGGCACGACCCCGCGCTCGGCCGGCTCGACGAGAACCTGCCGGTGTGGCGGGTCGAGGCCCATCCGCTGGACGGGAGTGCTGTGCGCACGCTGCTGGCCAGGTCCAGCGGCAGGGCGACGTTCACGCCCGACGGCGGACTGCTGGTGCACGGCGGGGCGAGCATGGCCGACTGGGGCGTCCAGGCGCTCCGGGCCGACACGGCGGGGCGGGCCGCGGTTTCCCGCGAGACCCCCGTCCAGGTGAAGGCCGTGGTGAACACGGTCCATCAGATGTCGTTCCGGCAGGGGCGGCTGACGAGCGTGGAGGCGGACGCGGCGGCCGGCCGGGTCGGCCTCCACACGCGGACCACCGAGCACTCCGGCGGCGTGCCCGCCGCCGGTGAGCGTAAGGACCGCGGCTGGGTGCCCGACCAGCCCGACGCCTGCTTCCAGAGCTACTGCCCCACCTTCGTGGAGACGGGGGACGGGCGCATCGCGTACGGCGGGCGGACCCGCGTCTGGGGCGAACCCGTCGTGCCGCTGCACCGGCTGGCCGAAGGGGCCCGACTGCCGGCCACCAAGATCGACACGGGCACGGGGTACGGGGGCTTCATCGGTGCCTGGGGTCGCTGGGCCGTGGTCCGCGCGAACGCGGCGGACGGCTCGGGCGGCACGCGGGTCGTCGACCTCGACACCGGCAAGGTGGTGAGGACGCTGCCGGTGAGCGGGCTCTCCCTGTCGGGCACCACCCTGTGGACCGGCGCCGGCGGCTCCGCCGTCGGGTACGACATCAGGACCGGAGCGCAGACCCAGTCCGCCTACATCCCCGGCTGCCTGCTCGACGGTGCGACGGCGATTGGCCGCTGGCTGCTCTGGAACTGCGCCGGCTCGCGGGACGACGAGGGCGTCTTCGACCTGCAGACCCACACCATCACCCCGCTGGGCATCGGCTACGGGGCGGGCGCGCAGCTCGGCGACGGGTTCGTCGTGTACCCGGTCGGTGATTCCCTGAAGCTGAAGGACCTCCGTGACGGCGGCGCCGTACGGACCCTCACCGACGACCGGAGGTCGTATCAGCCGTGGGCCGTCGACCCGTCGACCGGCGCCGTCGCCTGGACGGACAGCGGCAGCGCCGTCCACCTGGTGGGCAGCGGTGTGGACCGGTCCGCGGCCGCCGTCGTCGACTCCGACGTCCCGGCGACGCAGGCGGTGAACGGCGGCGCCGCGCCATGGCGGCCCCGCTGGTGGCCGTCCACACCGATGGCCTCGTGGCAGCTGACCGTCAGGAGCTCGGCGACCGGCGCGGTGGTGCGCACGCTGAGCGGCGGGCAGACGCGGGGGATGGTCGCTCCCGTCTGGGACGCCAAGGACGCGTCCGGCCGTCTGGTCACCAGTGGCACGTACACCTGGTCGCTGACGGCCCTTCCGGCAGACGGACAGGGCCCCGCGCTGGTGCGGTCCGGCACGGTCCAGCTGTCCGGGGCCGGGGCGGTGCGGCGGGATCACAACGGTGACCTGGTCGGTGATCTGGTGTCGTTGAGCTCGACGGGTGCCGTGGCGTTCCGGTACGGGAACGGGTCGGGTGGGCTTTCGGGCGCGGTGACCGGTTCGGGCTGGTCGACGTCGGCGATCGTCGTGCCGTTCGGAGATCTGAGCGGCGACCGGTGCAATGACGTACTCGTTCGTCTCGGGGCCGAGCTGCGCGCGTACAGGCCGAAGTGCGGTGCGGCGTTGACGCCGTCGACGGCGTACACGTCGTTGGGCACGGTGTGGTCTCAGTTCAACGTGCTGACGTCACCGGGTGATCTGACGGGTGACGGTCGGGCGGACCTGGTGGCGCGGCAGGCGTCGACGGGTGACATGTATCTGTATGCGGACGACGGTGCCGGGAAGCTGAAGTCGCGGGGCCGGATCGGTACGAACTGGAAGCTGTACCGGGCGGTGTTCGGTGCCGGTGATCTGAACGGTGACGGCATCGGTGAGCTGCTTGCTGTGGACGGTGCCAACTCGTTGTGGCGGTACGACGGCACGCCGGCGGGCACGGTGAAGGCGCGGACTCCGGTGTTCGGCAACAACTGGGGCACCGGGCGGAATGTGTTCGTGGGCGCCGGTGATCTGAACAAGGACGGCAAGGCGGATCTGGTGTCGCGCAACGCGGCGGGCGACCTGCTGCGCAACTACGGCAACGGTGCGGGGTCGTTCGGGTCCACGGCGAAGATCGGTACCGGCTGGCAGGGCTACAAGGGCCTCTTCTGAGTCGCCGCTGACCAGCAAGGACCGGGCCCGGCTCCCTTCGGTGGGGGCCGGGCCCGGTCTGGTTGAACGAGTTCGAAAGTGCCTTCCGTCAGCCATCGGGCGGCTGTTACGATCCGCCGCATATGCAGGAGGGCGGGCTGGGGGGGCATTCGCTCGAACACAAGGCTTCGGCACGCTTCGCGTGTCCGGTCTGCCGTGCCCTCGTGCCCTTTTTCTTGTCCCTGGGGAGGGTTTCCGTTGGCGCGTGCCTTCGTGCGTGGAGCATTTGTCGTATCCATGGGGGCCGTACTGGCAGGCGGACTCCTGCCGCCCGGTACGGCCGGGGCGGCACGCGCAGCGGAAGTCGTGGATACCGACGAGGCGGTCATTCCTGCGTATGCCCCGAACCGGGTACGGGGCGGAGCCCTTGCCTTCGCCGAGAGTGGTACGAGCTCCGATGGGGCGGGCGCGCAGGGCGTGTTCCACACCGAGGAGGGCTATACCGGCCGGGTGTGGACCCGTTACGCGGACGGAAAGACCTTCCCCGTGAAGGTCCCTGCCACGGGGGCGATCACCGGGACGGGAAGTGATGCACTGGCGCACATCAACCTTGGGCGGGCCGACCTGATCGACGCTCCTTCGGGGTCGGTGCGCAGCATCACCGCGCCGGCCGGCCAGCAGATATCGCGGGTCTACGGCTCGACGGTCGTGACGTACGAGCAGACCACCGAGTCCGACGGCAGCACCGGACGCAGGACGCACCTGCTCTCCCTGGTCCCTGACGGATCCGTCAGGGACGTACTGGTCGGTGACGGGTCGCTCAACTGGCTCTTCCCCATGGCGGCGGATGACGGGACCATCGTCTTCCTGGGATCCGTCGACGGTGCCCGGCGCATGATCCTCGTGGACGCGGCCACGGGAGCGATCCGCGGCACCACCCCGCCCCTGCCCGCTGGGTACCAGCGCGCCACGCTGTCATCCCGTCACCTGGCGGTGTACAACCTCTCCTCGAGCACCGTCCTCGTTTCCGACGTCGCCGACGCCGCGGCCCCCTTCACCTCCGTGCAACTCGACAACGGGCAGAGCAAGCCCGACGATTCGCTCGCGGTCGTGGGCGACTGGCTGGTCCACCAGCCGCCGTCCGGTACGAAGGTCCAAGCCGTGCCGATCGCGGGCGGCGAGCCCGTCACCCTGCTGTCCAATGTCCCGGGCAGACTGTCGACGGGACCCGGCGGCACGGTCGTGGCCATCGGCGGTACGGGGCGGGACGACTGGGCCATCCGCCGGATCATGGCCGACGGCGACGGCAAGCCCGTGGTGTCCACGGTGAAGCGGCTGCCGCCGGTCCTGGGTGTGATCGAAGGGCTGGCGGTCTCACAGGGCCGACTGGCCTTCATCGACAACGGCATCGGCGGTCTGAAGCAGGACTACTCCCGCATTCTCGGGGTCGGCGACGGTCCGGTCACCTACGGTGAACGCAGCAGGCTCTCCACGAACACCTATCCCGTACCGAACTGTGCGGCGACCGACCCGGCCTGCGCGGTCTTCCGCGGTGTCGGGGAAGACCGCTTCGCGCGCCTCGTGCCGGACGGTGATGCCGAACGTGTCATCGTGGACGGACCGGCGCAGTACGACTTCGCCGAACTGAACGTTCCCAAGGGCGGCGAGATCACCGACGCCGACAGCGACTACTTGATCCACACCTCCAGCCACACGCAGAGTGTGTTCCGCATCGACTCGCGCACGGCCGTGATGCAGCGCACCCCGGTCGCCTCCGCGCTGTGGGACGGCAGGCTCTGGTCCGCTTCCCCGGAAGCGGGGAAGGTCACCGTGCTCGACCTGGCGTCGCAGAAGACGGTCGAGACCGTCCAGACCGGCGCGCCCTGCGTGCCCGCCGAGCTCCAGAACGTCGGACGCTGGCTGTACTGGAGCTGTGGCACGGCGGGGACGGGAGCGTCAGGCATCTTCGACCGCACGGCCAAGAAGTCGGTGACCGTGCCGTCCGGCGAAGCCCTGCTGGGCGACGGTTACGTGGTCACTCATGACACCGGGGCCGGGAAGCTGGTCCTCACGGACGTGCACACGGGGGCCGCCACCAGTCTCCCCATCGGCGATCTGCCCGACACGGGCGTCTCGCAGCGGCATGTGCGGTGGTCGGTGGACCGGTTCGGCGGACTCGTCGCCCATGCCGACACCGAGCAGCGGATCCACCTGATCCGGCCGGGAGTCCCCGCCGGGCCACTGACCCTCTCCGGTGCGGCGTCCACGGACGTCCGCGCTGACAGCACGAACGTGCGTTCCCTCATCGACGCCCGACTCAGCAAGCCCGCCTCGTCCTGGACGCTCGACATCGAGGACGTCGTCACCGGCCGTACCGTCCGCACACTGAGCGGCGGCGAGGTTCGTGGCAGGCTCGTGCCCGAGTGGGACGGCAGGACAACGGCCGGTGCGGTCGCCACCAACGGTGCTTACCACTGGACTCTCACGGTCGTTCCCGCCGACGGCCAAGGACCCGTGGCGGTCCGGGAGGCGAACGTCACGCTCCGCGGCGGCACCCCGCCGTGGCGGGACTTCTCCGGCAAGGACGCGACCGGAGACCTGCTCACCGTCGACCAGGACGGCTCCTTCACCTTCCACTGGGGCAGCACCACCGGAGGGCTCCGCAGGGACGGCATCCTCTGGGGACTCAACGCCTTCGTCGTACCGTTCAGCGACCTCACGGGCGACGGCTGCAACGATGTGATCGCCCGCAACTCGAACGGTGACCTCTACAGCCACGAATTGCTGTGCCGCTTCGCGAACAGCCCCCAGTTCGAAGGTTCCACGCTGCTCGGCAAGGGCTGGAACCAGTTCAACGTCCTCACCACGCCCGGAGACCTGACCGGTGACGGCCGGGCGGACATGGTGGCCCGTCAGGCCACCACCGGCGACATGTACCTCTACGCCAACGACGGGGCCGGCAAGCTGAAGGCACGCGGCCGCATCGGCACCAACTGGAAGCTGTACCGGACGATCTTCGGCGCCGGGGACATCAACGGCGACGGCATCGGCGACGTCCTGGCCGTCGACAAGGCCAACTCGCTGTGGCGGTACGACGGCACGGCCGCCGGCACGCTGAAGCCGCGCGTCCTGGTCTTCGCCGGCAACTGGGCCGTGGGCCGCAACGTCCTCGTCGGCGCCGGGGACATCACCGGCGACGGCAGGCCGGACCTGATCTCCCGCAACGCGGCCGGTGATCTGCTGCGCAACAACGGCACCGGCACCGGCGGATTCCGTTCGACCGTGAAGATCGCGACCGGCTGGAACCGCTACAAGGGCATCTACTGACGATCATTCAATCCTGTACAACCTGCAGCAGGTCCGGACGGTCATAGCTTCCAGGACGACGATGGGACGTCGCGTTCACCAGGGGGCCGACCATGACAACCCGCACCTTCAGACGTACACCGCTCACGATCGGGACCGCCGTCGCACTGGCCGCCGGCGGTCTCGGTCTCTCCCCGCTGACCGCGGCCGCCACGCCCGGGTCGGCGCGCGCCGCCGACGACGAGGTCGTCATCACGCTCGGCACCCGCGACGGCAGCCCGGCCAGGCCGGAGAGGATCGCCCTCGGCGGCGGCAAGCTCAGCGTCACGGCCTGGATCGACCCGGAGCAGTGGCGGGGACTGTACGAGTACGACCTCGCCGCCACCGGCACGCCCACGCCCGGCCCGCAGCGGCTTGCCGAGCCCCAATTCTGGGTGCAGTGGCCGTGCGGGCCGGGAGCCGGGGAGATGTGCGACGGCTTCGAGTCCCGGCTGTGGGCGCTCGGGGACGGCCGTGTCGCCTACAACGTGCCGATCGGCGTGGGCCAGGAGGCGGCCGGCGGTCGCGTACCGCAGAGCGAGGTCTCCCTGGGCTGGTGGGAGGCGCCCGACCTGGTCGCAGGAGCGGCGGGGCCGTACGTCGTCGTCAACAACACCAGACAGGGCAAGCAGTTCATCGGGTCGTTCGACGAGGCGGACCGCAATCCGTCCGGCGAGCCCCAGGGGCTCGTCCACACACGCTCCATCACCGCGTCCGCCGTGTGGGGGGACAAGCTCTGGAAGCCGGGGACGCGCGCCGGCACGGTCAACTCGTACGACCTGCGGACGAAGGCGAACTCGCCGGACATCGTGCTCGGTTCCGGCTGCCGGCCGGACGAGCTGCAGGCCGTGGGCCGCTGGCTGTACTGGCGCTGCACCGACGCGAACAAGTCCGGCGTCTGGGACCACTCCACCGGTCGCGGCATCCCGGTGCCGGTGGTGCAACGCGCCCAGATCGGCGACGGATTCCTCGTCTGGAAGGACCCCGACCCGACGAAGCTGCGGCTGCTCGACTTCCACCGGGGCGGCGGGCAGCCCACGTCCGAGCAGGTCATCGACGCCGGGCAGTACGTGTGGGACTGGACGGTCGACAAGTACGGCGGCCACCTCGCGTACACCGACGAGGCCGGCCGTATCCACATCAAGCCGGTGACCGTGCCACGCTCCCCGATGGCGCTCCTGGACGCGCGTACGGACGCGACGCTCGACCTGCGCAAGGAGTCGGCGCGCTGGTCGGGCCACTGGCGCCTCAGCCGGCCCGCCGGCTCCTGGAAGCTGACCCTCAAGGACGCGTACGGGAAGGTCGCGAGAGTGCTCTCCGGCACGGAGCGGGACGGCGCCGCGATACGGATCAGCTGGGACGGGCGCAGGGACGACGGCCGCACGGCAGCGAGCGGCCCGTACACCTGGGCCCTCACCGCGGACGCCGGCGACGGCACCGGCACGCGCAGCTTCGGCTCCGGCTCGATGCGGCTGACCGGCGGCGCGTCGGCGTTCCGGGACGCCAACGGGGACGGGCTCGGTGAGTACTACGCGATGACGACGGCGGGGAAGCTGTCCGCGCACCGCATCGGCGCGACCGGCTACTGGGCGACCGGTCCCTGGAACCCGGCGACGCGGTTCGTCCCCATGGGCGACCTCGACGGCGACGGCTGTGAGGACATGGTGCTCCGCACCGTGGACGGCAAGCTGTGGCGCATCGGCGGCCGGTGCGAGGGCGTGTACTTTCCGTCCGGCCAGGGCTCCACGCATACGCTCATCGGCACCGGCTGGAACAGCATGGACGCCCTCGCCGCGCCCGGCGACCTGACCGGCGACGGCCGCCCCGACCTGCTGGCCCGCAACGCCGCCACGGGCAAGCTCTACCTGTACCGCTCCAACGCCCGCGCGGGCCTCGACCCGGGCGTCGTCATCGGCACCGGCTGGAAGGGCTACCGGCTGATCGGCGCGGGCGACATCGACCGTGACGGCCACGCCGACCTCCTGGCCCGCGACCCGGCGGGCGAGCTGTGGCGCTACGGCGGCACCGGAACGGGCACGCTGAAGCCCCGCGCGCTGGTCTTCAGGGACTGGGGCGCCGGCCGCACCGACATCCTCGGCGTCGGCGACATCTCCGGCGACGGTCTCCCGGACCTCCTCTCGCGCGACGCGAACGGCAAGCTGCTCCGCAACAAGGGCGACGGCAAGGGGTCGTTCGGCGCGACGACGACACTCGCCACGGGCTGGCAGTACTACCGCACACTCTTCTGACCGGCCACGCTCCCCCTTCCCGGGCCCCTTTCCGCCTGCGACGACGCCCGGCAACCGATACCCGATCGGATGCCGGGCGTCGTGCGGCTATGCTCGGGGATGACTCGCCGAGGGCCGTTAGCTCAATTGGCAGAGCAGCGGACTTTTAATCCGTTGGTTGTGGGTTCGAGTCCCACACGGCCTACCTCCAGTGCCCGGCCGGACCCCAGGTCCGGCCGGGCACTGACACGTCATGGCAGACATGTCCGACCGGAAGGCCAACCCGCGGTCCGGGGCGTCGGCGACGGGTCTGCCCGGGTCCATGTCCTGTGGCCGAGCGGAAAGTTCAGGGAGCCGGCGCGCCCGGTGCGCCCGGCGAGTCCGGTGAGTCCGATGGCTGCGGCCGGGCGTGTTCGCCGGGGGCCGCGCGTGGCCAGTTCCGCAGCAGGTGGTCGAGTGCCTCGATGGCGCGCTCCCAGGATGCCTGCACGTCACGTTCCGCGCGGAAGCCGCCGTTCGCCTCCAGGCTGCTGTAGCCGTGGAAGGTACTGCGCAACAGGCGTACGGCGTCGGTCAGGTCCGGTTCGGGGAGGTCGTAGGCGCGCATCATGGCGTAGGTGGCGTCGATGATGCGGCGCGGACCGGCGGCGAGGTCCGGCGATGCGTCCGGGAGGGACGGGTCGAGGAGGGATGGGTCGAGCCGGCTCTGGGTCGCCGCGTAGCGGCCCGGGTGTTCCAGGGCGAACGTCCGGTACGCCCCGGCGAAGGCGGTCAGGGCGTCCTTGCCGGCCCGGCCCGCCACGGCGGAGGTGATGCGGTCGGCGAAGTCCCGGGTGGCGAGGAGGGCGACCCGGGCACGCAGGTCCGACAGGTTCCTCACGTGCGAGTAGAGGCTGGCGTCCCTGACGCCGAAGTGCCGGGCGAGCGCGGAGACCGTGACGCCGTCGAAGCCCACCTCGTCCGACAGGTCGGCCGCCGCACGCACCACGCGCTCGGTGTTCAGTCCGGCGCGGCCGTGAGCGCGGGTAGAAGCATCAGCAGGGCGCATGCACACCCTTCCTAGGGGGATTATTCGTTTGCCTAGGGATCCTAGGCAAACGTAGCCTCCCGCGTCATGAAGGCACTCACCGAGTCCGCCGTCCGAGCGTCGTTCATCAACTGCTCGAAGGGTGAGGCCAAGCGTCTCGCCCTCCCCCGCGACCTCGACGCGCGGCCCTGGGACGACCTGGACTTCCTCGGGTGGCGCGACCCCGGCGCCCCCGACCGCAGCTATCTCGTCGCCGAGCGGGACGACGGCCTGGCCGTCGGGATCACGCTGCGCTTTCCCGCCAGGCAGCGGGGATATCTGCATCGCAGCATGTGTTCCCTGTGCCTGACCACCCACCCGGGAGACGGCGTCTCCCTGATGACGGCCCGCAAGACGGGCCAGGCAGGCCGGGAGGGCAACTCGGTCGGGCTGTACATGTGCACCGACCTCGCCTGCTCCCTCTACGTACGGGGGATCAGGGCCCCGGTTCCCGGCGGCCGCCTCCAGGAGTCGCTCACGGTGGAGCAGCAGACCGAACGCACCCGGGCCCATCTCTTCGGCTTCCTGGACAAGCTCTCCGGATGAGCCGAACGGGTGCGCCAGGTGTGCTCCTGGTGCGCTCCGGGCGTGCGGGGTGGTCGCCTGAGTGGGAAAACTGGAGGTATGACTACCAAGGCACGCCTGGAGGGCGGGCCGGACGATCTGCAGGGGCAGATCGTCCCGATCACCCCTCCGGGACAGGAGCTGAAGATTCCCCACCGTGGCGGTTACGAGCACTTCAAGGCCACGACCCGGCACGAGGACAGCGCGGAGGGGCGGCTGACCGTGTACGAGTGGTGGGAGCGGACCGAAGTCGCCGAGTAGTCGCGGGCCGGGGACGTACGTGGTGGGCCGGTCGAGGGCCTGCTGGACCTGCTGCGGCCCGCTTCGGCCTGCTGTTTTCGGTGTTCTGAGGGGTCCGGCGGGAAAAGTGGAGTGGATCTTGCTCCGGATGGCGTAAGGTTGTGTTCACCGACGCGGGGTGGAGCAGCTCGGTAGCTCGCTGGGCTCATAACCCAGAGGTCGCAGGTTCAAATCCTGTCCCCGCTACTCAAGGCCGATGGCCCGGGACCACATGGTCCCGGGCCATCGGTGTTTCCCGGCTTCCCGCGTGGAGTTTCTCCGTGCTCCCGCGCGGTGCTCCTCCCGACGCCGGCGTTCCGGTCGGTGCCGGTCGGTTCCGGTCGGTCATGTCCGCCCGCCCGGCCTTGACCTTTACGCAACGTCAAGATTTAGCGTGAGGGCCATGGAGTGGTCCATCCAGGAAATCGCCAAGAGGGCCGGTACGACGAGCCGCACGCTCAGGCACTACGGCGAACTCGGCCTGCTCGCGCCCAGCCGGGTCGGCGGCAACGGCTACCGCTACTACGACCAGGACGCCCTGATCCGGCTGCAGCGGATCCTGCTGCTGCGCGAGCTGGGTCTCGGGCTGCCGGCGATCGCGCAGGCCCTGGAGGGGCAGCGGGACACGGCCGCCGCCCTGCGCGCCCATCTGGGGCTGCTGGAGCAGGAGCGGGAGCGCATCGGGCGACAGATCGCCTCGGTGCGGACCACTCTCGACCGCACGGAGAAAGGAGAGGAACTCATGGCGGAAGAAGTCTTCGACGGCTTCGACCACACCCGGTACGAGGAGGAGGTCAGCCGGCGCTGGGGCCGCGAGGCGTATGAGAAGGGCGATCGCTGGTGGCGCTCGCTGAGCGCGCAGGAGAAGAAGGCGTTCCAGGACCGTCAGCTCGCGATCGCCCGTGATTTCGGCCAGGCTCTGAAGGACGGGCTCCCGCCGGACAGCGACGAGGTTCAGGCGATCGCGCAGCGGCACTGCGAGTGGCTGTCGGTGACGGCCGCACCGACCAGGTCGTACGTCATCGGGCTCGGTGAGATGTACGTCGCCGATCCGCGCTTCACGGCGAACTACGACCGGCACGGGGACGGGACGGCGGTCTTCGTCCGCGATGCGATCACGATCTACGCGGAGCGCAATCTCAGCGACGACTGAGCCGCGCCACGTGTGGGTGTCACCAGGAGGGCCCCCTGGTGACGTCGGCACGGCCGGCAGCACGCCGACAGCACGGACGACGGCGTGGCACAACGGCATGGCACATCGACACGGACAACGGCATGGCACGTCGGCACGGTCAGGGGCAAAATGGCACAGCCGCCGGCCGCTGGTCCGGTTGGCCGATGGCGATTCGTCGTGCGGTGCGGTTACGGCCAGCCTGGAGAGGGCGCGGTACCGTCCGCAGCCGGGCGGACCTGGCAGGAGACCACTGGTGGGGCAACGAGAACGCGACGAACGACCGCGGCGCAACGGTGGCCGTAAGGTCGTCGGAGCGTTGCCGGTGCTGCTGATCGTGGCCGGGGTCTTCTTCGATCTGGGCACCCCGGAGTCGTTCACCGCCTCGCCTCTCTTCGCCGCGGCGCCACTGGTCGCCGCTCCCTTCTTCTCCGCTCTCTACACGCTGCTGACGGGCGTCGCCTCCGTCGCCACGGTGGCCGGGCTCCACGCCTACAACAGCAGGGCCGGCGAGATCCCTGCCGTGACGGAGCTGCTGACCGTGTTCACGGTCTCCGTGCTGGCCCTCTTCATCAACCACGTCGTACGCCGCAGCGGCGAACGCCTCGCGTCGGCGCGGGTCATCGCGGAAGCCGCGCAGCGGGCCGTGCTGCCCACGCCGGACGAACGGATCGGCGGGCTCCTGGTCGCGGCGCGGTACGAGGCGGCGCAGCGGGACGCCTTCATCGGGGGAGACCTGTACGCCGTGCAGGAGACTCCCCACGGGGTGCGGCTGGTCGTCGGCGACGTACGGGGGAAGGGGCTGGACGCGGTCGAGGCGGTGGCCGTGGTGCTCGGGGCGTTCCGGGAGGCCGCAGAACAGGAGTCCTCGCTGGAGGGTGTCGCCCAGCGGCTGGAGCGGGCGCTGGCGCGCGCGGGCACGGGGCGCTCCGGGTTCGACGCGTTCGAGGGTTTCACCACCGCGGTGCTCGCGGAGATCCCGCACGGGAGCGGCCTGGTCAGGATCGTCAACCGGGGTCATCCGCCGCCGCTGCTGCTGGGCGCGGACGGTGGGCTGGAGGTGCTGGAGCCGCCCGAGCGTGCCCTGCCGCTCGGCATGGGCGACCTGGACGCGTGGCCGGACCGGGCGTACGAGACCCCCTACCTGCCCGGTGCCACGCTCCTCCTCTACACGGACGGCCTGTCGGAGGCGCGGGACAGGCAGGGTGCTTTCTACGATCCGCGCACACGGCTGAGCGGCCGGATCTTTCCCGGGCCGGAGGAGCTGCTGGACGCGGTCGTCGAGGACGTACGGCGGCATACGCGCGGCAGGTCGACGGACGACATGGCGCTGCTCGCGGTCGGGCGGCCGGGGGAGCGCCAGCCGGAGCGGCGCAGGACGATGCCCGTCGTCCCGTGACCCGTGCGGTGGAGGGGGCGCCACGGACCGTGATCGAAGGACACCGCTCCGCATAACATTTGATACACCGTCAGGAAAGTCGGGTGGATCGAGGGTTGGTCAACTTGCCCGATTCGATCCTCTTGTTGCTGGTAAGTCCAGGCCAAAGTCGTTAACGATCAGTGGGAACGGCTTGGAATCCGACCTCGGTGTCTATTAACGTTCGATAACGCAGCGCGGTCGTCCCAGCCGTCGCAAGAGACGGCACCGTGCGCATGCGCCGAATTCCGCAAGGGAACCGGGGAACCACCAATTGGGGTGAATCGGGCACTTCATCGTGCTCGTAGGAGACCTTCCTGCTCCGAACCCGTCAGCTAACCCGGTAGGCGAGAAGGAAGGAAAGGAGCACGCCTCCGTGGCGTCCAACGAGCCTGCCCTCCAAGAGCCTCCCACCACACAGTGGGTCCCGAGCGACCAGTGGACACCGGCCACCGGGGCGGAGGAGTGGAACCCGACCGAGGAATCGGTCCGTCCGGTCCGTGGCAGGCACCGCGTCGTCAAGCAGCGCAACGGACTGGCCCGGAGCTCCACCGTTCTCGGCGTCGGCGTCATAGCCGCGGTCGGCGCGGGCGGCATCGCCACCGCGCAGGACAAGCCGGCCGTCTCCATCTCGCTCCCCGACGCCATCACGGACAACCTCCCGGACCCCGGATCGCTACCCGGCGTGGGCTCCTTCATGTCGGACGACTCCGACCAGGACGCCGGGAACGACGCACCGCTCACCGCCTTCGCCGCCTCCGAATCGGCGGCGGACAGCGCCCAGGGCGCCGGTGACGCGGGCGAGGCGCTGCGCGCCCGGATCCTCCAGCAGGCCGAGCAGCAGCAGGCCGCCGCCGAGGCCGAGGTGAAGGCGGCCGCCGAGAAGGCCGCCGCGGAGAAGGCAGCCGCCGAGGCGAAGAAGCAGCAGACCGAGGCCGCCGAAGTGGCCGCAGAGGCGAAGGCGAAGGCCGAGGCCGAGGCCGCGCGCAAGGCGGAGGCCGAGCGCCTCGCCAAGCTCGCCGCGAGCTACTCGCTGCCGACCTCGTCGTACACGCTCACCTCCACCTTCGGGCAGTCCGGTTCCATGTGGTCCTCCGGCTACCACACGGGTCTCGACTTCGCGGCCCCGACCGGTACGCCCGTCAAGGCCGTTCACGGCGGGACCATCAAGTCGGCGGGCTGGTCCGGTTCGTACGGCTACCGCATCGTGCTCGAGCTCGAGGACGGCAGCGAGGTCTGGTACTGCCACCTGTCGTCGATGACCGTCGGCGTGGGGCAGAAGGTCTCCACGTCGGAGACCATCGGGCGCGTTGGCGCCACCGGCAACGTCACCGGCCCGCACCTGCACCTGGAGGTGCACACGGCGGGCGGCGACGGCGTGGACCCGGCGGCGTGGCTGCGCGGCAAGGGCCTCTCTGTCTGAGGGCCTTCCGGCCAAGGGTCTCTGCGTCCGGGGCCTCTGCGTCCGGGGTCTCTGCGTCCGGGGTCTCTGCGTCCGAGGGCTCTCCGGCCAAGGATTGTGAAGGCATCTCCCTCTCTGTGCTCTTCCGGGTCGGCTTCCGGCCGCCCGAGGTCGCGGCCCGGTTCCGGTTCTTGCCGGACCGGGCCGCACCCGTGTGCGTACGCGTACTCGTCCTCCCCCAAGTCGCCGGCGGCCCTGGCGCACTCCCCCCGACGCCTGGGTCGCCGGTCCGCCGTGCCCGGACGCCATGCCGCGAGGACGGCCCGAAGGGCCTAGCCGCGGTACGGGTTGTAGCCCCCGTAGTCCAGATACGGGGGCGGCTGCCAGACCCGGCCCGTCGCGCGGGCCGCGTACGTCAGGGCGGGGCCCGCCACGTCCCTGCGCTGCCAGAGGTGGTGGAGCAGCTCCTGCTCACGAGCGACGAAGTCCGTGCCCGCCGCGCCCCGATGGGCCCGGTGCCGCAGAAAGGCCAGGGAGGTCGCGAAGACCTCGTACTCGGAGACGGCGCGGGCGGCCTCCCGGCCTTGCGTACGGCCCGCCATGTCACGGGCCATCGTGCGGGCCCGCATGGAGGACAGGGCGTGCGGCTCGGCCGGGGCGAGCCAGCCCGCCGCCGCGTACGCGGGCAGTTCGGCCGCGACCGTGCGCAGCTCGCGCTGCCGGGTCCAGACCGCCAGCCAGGTCAGCAGGCCGAAGGCCGGCACCATGAACGCCGCGTACACGGCGTAGAAGCCCCACGGGCCGAAAGCCCCTGAGCCGTTCCACAGCGCGTGCATGCCGATGGAGAGGACGAGGCCCAGCAGGGGCAGCACGGTCCTGCGGAACTTCCGGCGCTGTGCGCCGGCGGCGGCGAGGCCGAAGCCGATGCCCGTCAGCACGGTGAAGAGCGGATGGGCGAACGGCGACATCACGATCCGCACGAAGAACGTCGCGGCCGTGACGGAGGCGAAACCGGACGCGCCGATCTGCTGGTCCTCCCCGAAGGCGGTGCCGAGATACAGGAT
This sequence comes from Streptomyces sp. NPDC091376, assembly GCF_044757085.1. Lineage (NCBI taxonomy): Bacteria > Bacillati > Actinomycetota > Actinomycetes > Kitasatosporales > Streptomycetaceae > Streptomyces > Streptomyces sp. NPDC091376. Next base: position 734,510 of record NZ_JBIVUF010000002.1, read on the forward strand.
GTTCTCGGTGAAGGCGAAGCCGGTCGCGGTGAAGCCGGCGACGACGACTCCGTCGACGACGCCGGTGAAGTCCCGTCTTCGGAAGAGGAAGATGAGCAGCACGGCCGTCGCCTTGGCGCTCTCCTCGACCACGGGGGCGATGACGGTTGCGCCGATCGTGTCCGCGTGCGTGGGGTCGGCCGTGGCGGTGGCTATCCACTGGGTCGCGAACGAGTTCGCGATGATCGCCACGAGGGCGGCCGCGCAGGCGCCCCAGGCGAAGGCGAAGAGGAGGTTCCGCCAGGGACCCGGCTCGACGCGGTCCAGCCAGCGGAACGCCGCCATCAGCAGCGGTACCGGCAGCACGGCGAGGCCGAGGCCGACGAGGAAGCCTTCGGTACCGGTCTGTTCTCGCACCAGCGCGAGGATGACCAGACCGGACAGCGCGAGCAGCGTGATCAGGGTCCCGGCGCGCACGGCCTTGCTGCGCCAGAAGTCACGGCGCGGCTTGTACCGCCAGCGCGCACGCTCCGGTACGGCGTCGAACAGCGGCTGTTCGTCGCACGTCGGAACGTCGGGGCGGGCGGCCGGTTGCGGCTGCGGGGACCAGTCGGACACCAGACGACCCTAACGAGCACCACCGACACCGCGCGACGGCGATACCGCCGTTGGGCCTCCTCCGGCCATGGCCCACAGCGTCCGTGCGGCGCCGCCGCCCGGCCCGGCGCGGTCAGCCCGCGCGGTCAGCCGGCGCGGCGGAAGAGCAGGTCGTGCACCACGTGGCCCTTGTCGAGGCCCTGGCCCTCGAAGCGGGTCAGGGGGCGGAACGCCGGACGGGGGGCGTAGCCGCCGGCCGGTTCGGTGTTGTCGAAGTCGGGGTGGGCGGTGAGGACCTCGAGCATCTGCTCGGCGTACGGCTCCCAGTCGGTCGCGCAGTGCAGGACCGCACCCGGCTTCATCCGGCTCGCGGCGAGGGTGAGGAACTCGGGCTGGATCAGCCGGCGCTTGTGGTGGCGCTTCTTGGGCCAGGGGTCCGGGAAGTACACCCGCAGTCCGTCGAGCGCGTCGGGGGCGAGCATCTCGCGCAGCAGGATGATCGCGTCACCGTTGGCCACGCGCACGTTGGTCAGCCCCGCCCGGTCCGCGAGGCCGAGCAGATTGCCCTGGCCGGGCGTGTGGACGTCGACGGCGAGGATGCCGGTGCCGGGGTCGGCCTCGGCCATGCGCGCGGTCGCCTCGCCCATCCCGAAGCCGATCTCCAGGACGACAGGCAGCCCGTCGAACATCTCGCCCAGGTCGAGGGTGCGCAGCCCGTCGATGTCCAGGCCCCAGACCGGCCAGAGCCGCTGCAGGGCCTCGCCCTGCCCGGTGGTCACCCGGCTCCGGCGCGGCTGGAAGCTGCGGATCCGGCGCTCGTGGTGCGATCCGGCGGGATCCGCGGCGGGGCCGCCGGGGAAGCGCGGCTCGCCCTTGGGGCGGACGGTGACGGTACGGGGGGAGGACACGCGGGGACCTTCAGTGACGACGTTCTCGGACTCAGACACAATGCCCCGATTGTACGGCGGCCCGCCCGGGTCCCGGGTGGTGCGCGTCACGCGTCCGTCAGGTGCGCGAGGGCCAGCCTGGCCACCTCACGGCCGATCGGGAGGGACGCCGTCGCCGCCGGTGACGGTGCGTTCAGGACATGGACCGTACGGAGGGACTCCTTGATCAGGAAGTCGTCCGCCAGGGTGCCGTCCCGGAGCACCGCCTGGGCGCGGACACCGGCGGCGGCCGGCCGCAGATCGTCCTCCGTGACGGCGGGCAGCAGCCTGCGGACCGCCGCCGTGAAGGCGCGCTTGGAGAGGGAGCGGTGCAGCTCGCCCGTGCCGTAGCGCCAGTGGCGGCGCGCGATCTGCCAGGTGCCGGGCCAGGTCAGTGTGGCCGCGAGCTCGCGCGGGTGGACCGTGGACCAGTCGTAGCCCTCGCGGGCCAGCGCCGGGACCGCGTTCGGCCCCACATGGACGCCGCCCTCGATGCCGCGGGTGAGATGGACGCCGAGGAAGGGGAACGCCGGGTCCGGGACCGGGTAGACCAGTCCGTGGACCAGTTCCGGCCGGGCCAGCTCGTAGTACTCCCCACGGAAGGGGACGATCCGCATGCCCGGCTCGTCGCCCGCGAGCCGCGCGACGCGGTCGCAGTGCAGCCCCGCGCAGTTCACCAGCGTCCGGGCGCGGACGACGCGGCCACCGGCCGTACGGACCGCGACACCCCACGGTCGGCGGTCGACGACCCGCACCTCCTCGCCGTAGAGCACCTCCGCACCCGAGGCTCCGGACGCCTGGGCGAGCTGCGCCGCGACCGCGCCGAAGTCGCACACCCCGGTCGTCCCGACCCGGATCGCCGCGACGCCCCGCACCTGCGGCTCGTACTCCGCGATGCCCGCGGGGCCCAGCTCGCGCACCGGAATCCCGTTCTCCCTGCCGCGCTGGACCAGGGCGTGCAGCCGTGGCAGCTCCTCGCGGTCCGTGGCGACGATCAGCTTGCCGGTGACCTCGTGGGGGATGCCGTACTCCGCGCAGAACTTGACCATCTCCGCGGCGCCGCGCACGGCGAAACGTGCCTTCAGCGAGCCCGGGCGGTAGTAGATCCCGCTGTGGATCACTCCGCTGTTCCGCCCGGTCTGGTGACGGGCCGGGCCCGGCTCCTTCTCCAGCACCACCACGGAGGTGCCCGGCGCCGCACGCGTCAGGGCATACGCCGTCGACAGGCCGATGATCCCGCCGCCGATCACCAGCACGTCACAGTCGAACGCGGCTGCCGTCACCACACACCTTCCACCCCGGCAGTGCTGCCCCGGGAAAGCACCCGGGACCCCCGATGATGCACTGGCCCACTGACAAACGCGTTAAACCAGGTGGGACACGCATCACGGGACGGAGTACGGCCGGGGTACGGCTCACGCCGGGGTCATCAGCAGCGGTCTGGCCCGCTCCCGCAGCTCCGCCACCCGTGGTTCGTCCCCGTACGGCTCCAGCCGGTGCAGCAGATCGCGTACGTACTCCGTCGTACGCGCGGACGAGATCCGGCCCGCGACCTCCACCGCCCGGGTGCCCGCCGCGCACGCCGCGTCCAGGTTTCCCGACTCCAGTTCGGCCACGGCGCTCACCACCAGGCGCAGCCCGTGCGAGCGGACGAACTCCTCCGTCGGCCGCGAGAGCGCCTGCTCGGTGAAGCGCCGCACCTGGCGCGGCGCCTTCAGGTCCCGGTAGCACTCGGCGGCGTCGGCCGCGAACCGGTCGTACGAGTAGAACCCCAGCCAGGACGGGTCCGCGTCACCCTCCCGGGACCGCTCCAGCCAGCTCTCCGCGGCCTTCAGCGCCGCCCCGGCCGCCGCCGCGTCGCTCGCCTTCGCGTGCGCCCGCGCCTCCACCAGCCGGAAGAAGCTCATCGTGCGGGCCGTCGCCAGCCCGCGGTTGCGCTCCACGGCCGCCTGCGCGAGGTCCACGCCCTCGTCGGCGAAGCCCCGGTACGTCGCCTGCAGCGACATCGACGCCAGGACATAGCCGCCCAGGGGTACGTCGGCGGCGGCGCGCGCGAGCCGCAGCGCCTGGATGTAGTACCGCTGCGCCGCCTCCTGCTGGCCGGTGTCGAAGGCCATCCAGCCCGCCAGCCGGGTCAGCTCCGCGGTCGCGCCGAACAGTGCCCGGCCGACCTCGTCCGAGTACGAACCGAGCAGCAGCGGCGCCGCGTCGACCCGTAAGCACTCGGGCACCATCGACGAACGCCAGTCCCCGCCGCCGTACTTGGAGTCCCAGCGCCTCGCGTCCTCCGCCGCCTCGCGCAGCTTGGCCACATCGCTGTGCCCCACCCGCACCTGGCCGTCCTCGGGGCTCTCGCCCGCGCCCTCGGCGCCCGCCGTGCTCTCGACCGTGCGCTCCACCGACGAGTCGGCGGGGGTGATCAGCCAGCGGGACGCGGGAGTCGCGTACGCGCTCACCGCGAAGGAGCCCGCCAGCGACTGCCAGATCCCGCCACCGCCCGCGCGCCTGCCCGCCAGGTCCAGCCGGTACAGCTCGGTGGCCGCCTTCACCGCCTCGCCCACGTCGCGCGGGAAGGCGAGCCCGACCTCCGGCGCCGGGTCGGCGTCCGCGAGCCCGATCTCCTGCAGCGGCACAGGGCGGCCCAGCTTCTGCCCGATGGCGGCGGCGATGAGATGCGGCGCGGCGCCCTGCGGCACCATGCCCTTCGACACCCATCGGGCCACCGACGTCTTGTCGTAGCGAAGGGTCAGACCGCGCTGCGCCCCGAGGTCGTTGACTCGCCGGGCGAGGCCGGCGTTGCTGATTCCCGCGAGGGCGAGAACGGTGCCGAGCTTTTCGTTCGGCCCGCGTTGCTCCCTGGACATGCGCCACCCCTCGACACACAGACGGCCGCCGGGCTTCCGCGTCCGGCGTTCGTTCTGCCCCTCACCACAGTGGGACAACCCCCCGGAACCCGGACGCAAGAGCGCGTGGCCGAGCCCCCAGGAATATGCACCCCCCGCGGAGAACAGCAGTGACACACAGGGTAGTTCGCCGCATCCCGACCGTTAAGAGGCGGTGTTCCGTATGGCGGGATTGTTGTGTGCCCGGGCGAGGGACGGGGCCGGGACCGTGCTCCGGGTGTGTGGCCGTGCGCCTGTCCGTGCGCTCTCGTCCGGCCTCGGCGGGAGCGCTTCCATGAGTGCTGCGTGGGTCGGCCCACTGGCCAGGGATCCAGTGGGCTGGGGGACACCGCCGCCTCAATTCCCCGCGGGCGGCGGACCGGTCCGGGAGGCGAACAGCGCCTCCCGGACTGTGCGTCTGTCCGGATGTCTGGGGGTATGTTCGGTTCCCCGGTACTCGGAAAATGGCCGAATGCCGCCCTTACCCCGGCGTTCTGTCCCCGAAGGCCCGCGCCCCGGGGCGCGCCCGACGGCGTGGGGTCGTGTGGGGCGGCGTGGGGCCGTGCGGCTCGTGCGCCGTGTGCGGCGGTCGCGCGGCGACCCTGTGCGGTCGCCTGGCGGTCAACGCGGCCACCATGTGGCACCGGGTGCCGTTGACCGTCGGCAAATGGCCAATGCCAGGGGCGCGTTCACTTTTTGCGCACGCGACCCGGAGACCCTCCTGTGCGCCGTTGTCGTGGCAGCATGTCCTCATCGGGTGCACCCGGTCCGCCGAATCAGGTGTCCGGGTGTGCCGAGAGTTGTCCACAGGCTGTGGAGGCGCGATGCGGTGGCTGGTGGGATGGAGCAGTATCGCCGCAAGCTTCGGCACGGCAGGAGCGGTCGGATCCCGTACCCCCACCACGGCCGACGACGACAGCCGCACCGTCCACCCCGTCGGCGCCCGGCTCCTCTGGGGAGACCCCGATCCGCTCTGGGCCGTCGGTGACTGGCGCCCCGACGAGGTCCGCGTCGTCACCGTCGACCCCAACACCCGCCTCGCCGTACTGGGCTGTTGCGCCGCCAGCGACGAGGAGCTGCGCGTCGGGCTCTTCGCGGCCCGCGGTGGCGCGCTGCGGCATCTCACCGCCTGGGCCGGCAGCTACACCTCGGTCGTCCAGGTCGGCCGCCGCATCACCATCGCGGGCGACCTCGCCGGCGCACGGCCCGTCTTCTACACGCCCTGGGCCAACGGCACGGCGTACGCCACCGCCGCTCTGCCGCTGGCCGACCTCATCGAGGCCCAGCTCGACATCGGGTACCTCGCCGCGCTCCTCGCCTGCCCCGAGTCGCCCGAGGCACTGCGTGACTCCACCCCGTACTCCGGAGTCAAACGGATCCCGCCCGGACACGCGCTGATCCTGCGCGAGGGCTCGCGCGAGATCACCGGGTACGAACCGGTCGCCTCGCTCGCCGTCGCCGCGCCCCAACTCGACCCGGTCCGGGCCATGGAAGGGATGCGGGACGCGCTCGTCGACGCCGTACGCGCGAGACTCACCGCGCCCCGGCACGCGCCCGAGACGCTGCCGCCCGATCCGGGACCCGTACCCGGGATGGGACCGGCGGAACGGCGCGCGGCACGGGGCGCGCCCGCGCCCGGCATCGGCGCCGACCTGTCCGGAGGAAGCGCCTCCGGAACGCTCGCGCTGCTCGCCGCCGGGCTGCCCGGAGTGCCGGGCACGATACTGGGACACGGCACGGGCGCCGGTGAGCGACTGCTGGCCGTCACCTTCAACGACCTGGCCGTGCCGCAGGGCCGGGAGGCCGAGTTGGAACGGGCCCGGGCGATCGCCGCGAACCCCCGGCTGCACCACGTGGTCGTCGCGGCCGGCGAGGAGGCCCTCCCGTACGCCGACCTCGACGGGCCGTTGACCGACGAGCCCGGCCCCTCGCTCGTCGAGGCCGAACGCAACCGGAGACGGCTGGTGTCCGGCAGCGCCGACCACTTCACCGGGCTCGGCGCCCGCCAGGTCCTCGACGCGCACCCGGCCCGCCTCGCGGACCTGCTGATGGACCGTCGGCGCAGGCCCCTGCTGCGTCCCGTCTCGGCACTGGCGCGTGCGTCCGGTCCTTCCGCGGGCTCGCTCCTCGTCCCGCTGACCGTCTACCGGGCCGCGCGCCGGCTCGCCCGTACGCCCTACCGCACCGGACTGGAGTCGGCGGCCGCCCGACTGCCCGAGGCGAACCGCCTCGTCCCGGCGGTCAACGGGCCCCTGGGCGCGTCCCTGGCCGCCCTGTCCTGGTCCCGCCCCGGGCCCGCGGCGCGCTGGCTCACGGGCGAGGCGCTCGCCGACGTGTCGGTTCGGCTGCAGGAGGCGGCGACCCGGCCCACGTCGGTGCAGCGGCCGGGCGAGGCACGCGCCCGTGCGGCGCTCGCCCGGCACGCGGCGGACCACCGGGTGCTGGAGCAGGCAGCGGAGGTACGCAGCCAGCGGCTGCACGCCCCGTTCCTCGACAACCAGGTCGTACGGGCCGCGCGGGACCTGCCCGAGGCGCTCCGCGTGCAGCCGGGGGCACGGGCCGCGGTCCTGCGCACGGTCCTCGCGGGAGCCGGCATCCACGATCTGCCGACAGGGTGGGGCGCGCCGTCCCAGGCGGCGTCGAGCGCGGCGACACGGGCCGGGCTGCGCATGTCGCTGCCGCACCTGCTGGACCTGTTCGACACCCCCCTGCTCGCGGACGCGGGCATCGTCGAGGCCCGCGTCGTCCGCAAGGCCCTGCGCGCGGCCTCCGAGGGCGAACCGGTCCCCCTGGACGGGCTCGCGGACCTGGTCTCCACGGAACTGTGGCTCCGCCGCCTGCTCGCCCGACGCGGCACCTGCTGGACGGGTACGGCGGCGCCGCGCCGCCGAGCGGTGGCGGCAGGCGTGCCGAGAAGGCCGACACTTCAGGCGTAGCGGGTCCGGTGCCGCACGGGGACCGCTCCTGACGCTGACGGTCCCGCGGCCGCCACCGCTCCGACGACTGCCGTCGCTCCGACGAGCGCCGTCGAGCCCGGCCCTCCGGGCGGCCGGGGCGTCAGCCGCAGCTGATCCGGGACTGCGCCCAGTCCGCGACGGCCACCGAAGCGGACGGCTTCTGCGGTGCCACGACCAGCCGAATCGTTTCTTGGCCGGAGAGAACGACGTGCACGGGGACCGCCGCGTCACCGCCGCGCATCGGCGGCGACTGCCACAGCCGCACCCCGTCCCCGTACACGGAGAAGCGCACCGGGCCCGAGCCCAGCGACATGTCGTCGACGCCGACCAGCGCGTCGTACGAGGTGCACCGGCGGTTCAGGTCGATGGTCACGGAGGACCTGGCGTGGACCGAGATCCCGTGCCCGTACCGGGTGCCGTCGATCGACATGCCCCGGCGCTTCCAGACCCAGCTGCTCTCACCCAGCCGCACCTCGGGCTCGGTGTGGTCGCCGAACGTTCCGTACTCCAGCCGGTTGACCTGGTAGACGGACGCGGGGGGCGCCGGGGGCGGCGTGCTGGGCGCGGGCTTGCGCGCGGGTGGTTCGGGCGCCGGCTCCGCCGGTGCGGGCGGTGCGGCCGGGGGAGACGACGGCTTCGGAGCAGCCGCTTCGGGCTTCGGCTCCTCGGGCCGGGGCGACGGCCGCTCGGGCTCGGGCTTCGGCGCCGGTGGTGAGGGCGGGGCCGGAGGCTGCGGCGACGACGGTGCGGGCGGCTCGGGTACGACGGGCTGCGCGGCCGGCGGCTGCGCCTGCACCTGCGGCTTCGACACCGGCTGCGGATCGCCCGCGAGGGCGAAGACCAGCCCTGCCACCGCCGCCACGGCCACCAGTGCGGCGATCCCGGCCTTCACCGGCGCCCCGAGGCCCTCCGAGGCCGCGGCCCCGGCCCCGGTGGAACCACCGCCACCGGCGGATCCGGACCCGCTCGTGGCGGCGGCGGCACCGGCGCCCGCCGCCCCCGCGGCGCCGCCCGCCACGATCCCGGCGGCCTTGAGCGAGTACCCGCCGGCGAACCAGCCGATGACCGCGACCGGCAGCAGGGCAGGGATACCGGCGTTGACCTGCTCCAGCTCGCCTGCGGCGAGCCGGCACTTGGCGCACTCCTCCAGGTGCTTGCGCAGCCCGCGCTCGGCCCGCATCCGCAGGCCGCCCCGGGCGTACGCCCCCAGCCGGTCGGCGTACCGCGCGCAGTCGCCGCCCGAGGTGAGCGCGGAGCTGACATGGGCCTGCAGATAGGCCTGCTTGAGCCCTTCGCGGGCCCGGCTGGCCAGCACCGCCGTGGCGTTGGCGGTGAGGCCGAACAGCGGTGCCACCGTGCTGGGCGACTCCTCCTCGACGGTGGTGTGCCACAGCACCGCCTGCCAGCGCTCGGGCAGTGAGCGGAAGGCCTGAAGGGCCATCGACCGATCGGCCTCGTGCATCGCGCGCACATCGGCGCCGAGATCGAGCGCGTTCTGGTCCGGTACCTCGGACGAGCGGGCGGCCTGGTCGGCGAAGACGGCGAAGTCCTCGACCAGTTGCTCCCGCCTGGACGAACTCGTCCACGCTGCGGCGACACGGCGCACGGTGGTCAGCAGATAGGCGCGTACGGCATGCTCGGGTCCCGCGCCGCCGCGTACCGCCTGGAGCGTCCTGGCGAACACCTCGGCCGTCAGGTCGTCCGCGGTGTCGGCATCGCGGCAGCACGTACGCGCGTATCGGCGCACGGCGTCCGAGTGGCGGCGGAACAACTCCTCGTACGCGCTGTCCTCGCCCCCGCGCATCCGCTGGATCAGGTCGGCGTCGGACGGCGGCGGACCGCTTGCGGCGCTCGCCGCACCGCCCTCCCGCTGTGGCGGCACACGTCCGCCGGTTTCCGCGCCCGCCCCACCGGCGATTGGCTCGTTCCGACCGTCACCGCTCATCGCGGAAGCCCCCGTACGCACCCAGTGACCCGAAGTATCGGCCAAGAGTGCCACAGCGAGGCGACGGCCCGGACTCCCCGGTACCCCAACCACCCGTCCGGGGAAGCCTGTCCGAAACCAAGCACGACGATTCACCCGCACAACAGACACCGAACGTGCCGTACGACCGGCCACCGCGCGGACACCGTGACGCCGCCGTCCAGCGCGCGGGGCGGACACCGTCACGCCGGCGGCAGCCGGTCGGACGACGTCACACGCGCACCGTCACGCCGTCACGCCTCACGCCGTCACACGCGCACCGTCACGCCGTCACGCCTCACGCCGTCACGCCTCCCGCCGTCACACCGGCCGCGAGCGCAGCCCCTCCAGCAGGATGTCCAGCAGCCGGGCCGAGGCCGCGGCCTGCTGCGCCGCGTCCGGAAGAGAGGGTGCAGCCGTGGCTATCACGAGCAGCACATCGGCGACCGTGACATCGACCCGCAGCTCACCGGCCTCCCGCGCCCGCTCGACCAGCCGACCCACGACCTCGAGCAACTCGCCCGCGCCCGCGTCGTCCAGCTCCGCCGGGGGCACCGGGCGCGGTGCGACGACGCGCAGACCGTTCTGCCCGGCGACGCCCAGCCGCTGCTGAGGCACCCGCGTCTCGTCCCGTGTCTCCTCGCGCGCCACGTCCGCGACGACCGTCGAGTCGTCCACGTCCACACCGACCCGAAGCACGTGCGGCGGCAGCAGCCGTCCCGCACCCGACGCGACCGACGTCCGCAGGAAGCGGGAGAGCGCGGACCACGGCTCCTCCTCCTGCCCGAGGGCCGTACGCGCCTGCTCCGTCAGCCGGGACGTCTCCTCCTCGGCTATTCGCCGTACCAGCACGTCCTTGCTCGGGAAGCGGCGGTAGACCGTGCCGACACCCACCCGGGCCCGGCGCGCCACGTCCTCCATCGGCGCCCCGTAACCGAGCTCGCCGAACACCTCACGCGCAGCGCGCAGTACATGCTCCAGATTGCGCTGCGCGTCCACACGCAGCGGCGCGGAACGGCCGGTCACAGCCGTACCCACACGTCCGTTCACGCCGGCCTCGGAAGCGACAGCACCCGGCCAATGCGAATCCTGAATGTGCATATGTGTTCCCCCGGTAATGATTTGTCTCCCCCCGGAGACGCCCCGTCGTGACAGCCAGGGTGAATCAGACGAGTCACCGGCCCGACACCCCGACGGGGTACGAACATAGTTGAGACGAGGTCAATTCAGAAGGGGTAGTTCCGCACGGTGCGCCCCCCGATCGGACCAAGGGCCGGAACCTTCCTGATTCCGCCCCTGCCCAAGACCCCTCAAATCCCCGCTGACCTGCGCATCTTCCACTGCGGGAGGTACCGGCACCAGCGAGGTCTGGCCAAAACCTCCGGTCACACAATTTGCCGGGCCTGTGGACAAACTCCTGGGACCGTTGCCTCATGGGATGGTGAAGGCTGCATACTCCCGGGACACGACCCCCGGCTCCTCGCCGCGCACGCGCATTCTCGTCGTCGGCGGCGGCTACGTGGGGATGTACACCGCGCTCCGTCTCCAGCAGAAGCTGAAGGCCGAGCTGGGGCACGGTGAGATCGAGATCCTCGTGGTGACGCCCGAGGCGTACATGACCTACCAGCCCTTCCTCCCCGAGGCGGCGGCCGGCGCGATCTCGCCCCGCCACGTGGTGGTCCCGCTCCGTCGCGTCCTGAACAGATGCCGGATCCTCATCGGCGAGGTCAGAGCCGTCGACCACGCCAAACGCACCGCGACCGTCGCGACCCTCGCCACGGAGGAGGAAGGCGCGGGCGCGATCCAGGTCGGGTACGACGAGCTGGTCATCGCCCCCGGCTCGATCTCCCGCACCCTCCCGGTCCCCGGCCTCGCCACGTACGGCATCGGCTTCAAGTCCGTCGAGGAGGCCATCGGCCTGCGCAACCACGTCATCGAGCAGATGGACATCGCCTCCTCCACCCGCGAGCCCGGCCTGCGCGACGCGGCGCTCACCTTCGTCTTCGTGGGCGGAGGCTTCGCCGGTGTCGAAGCGCTCGGCGAGCTGGAGGACATGGCCCGCTACGCGACGCGCTACTACCACAACATCAAGCCGGAGGACCTGAAATGGGTCCTCGTGGAGGCGAGCGACCGCATCCTCCCCGAGGTGGGCGAGGAGATGGGCAGGTACGCCATCCGTGAGCTGCGCGCCCGCAACATCGACGTACGCCTCGACACCCGGCTGGACTCCTGTGAGAACCGCGTCGCCGTTCTGAGCGACGGCTCCCGCTTCCCCACTCGCACGGTCGTGTGGACCGCCGGCGTCAAGCCCGCGCCCGTCCTCTGCGCCACGGACCTCCCGCTCAACGAGCGCGGCAGGCTCAAGTGCACGGCCGAGCTGACCATCGAGGGAGTCGAACACGCCTGGTCGGCCGGGGACGCCGCCGCCGTGCCGGACGTGACCGCGAAGGAGGCCGGCAAGGAGTGCGCGCCGAACGCACAGCACGCCGTCCGCCAGACGAAGGTGCTCGCCGAGAACATCGTCGCCTCGCTGCGCGGACAGCCCCTCAAGGAGTACGTCCACGCCTACGTCGGATCGGTGGCCTCGCTCGGTCTGCACAGGGGCGTGGCGCATGTGTACGGCCGCAAGCTCAAGGGCTACCCGGCGTGGCTGATGCATCGCGCGTACCACCTCAGCCGCATGCCCACCTTCAACCGGAAGGCACGCATCCTGGCCGAGTGGATGCTGTCCGGGCTCTTCAAGCGTGAGATCGTCTCGCTCGGCTCGCTGGAACATCCTCGTGCCGAATTCGAACTCGCCGCGGGCGGTGTCCCGTCCAGGCCGCTGGAGCGCCGCCATGAGGACCCGCCCCCGAGGGGCCGCGAAAGACGGCGGGGACAGGCCCCGGGCGCGGCGCCCGAGGCGGATCCCGGAGAGGGCTGATCGCTCACCGTCCTCTCTGTCAGTGCGGTCGGTCACACTGGGCGTGTGACGATAGGTGGACCTGCGGCCTGCACAGAGTGATTCGTCCCCGGGCGATCCCGCCTGCGCAATCCCGACCGGCAACGACACCACGAGGCTTGGCTGTTCCACCCGGGGACGACCCCTGACCCCGCAGACACCACGGGCGCAGCCGCGCACACCAATCAGCAACGACACCACGAGGCTTGAAGATCCGTGAACTTCACGCGTTGGAGCGCCCGGCTCCCCGGTACGCAGCGTCGCGCCGCAGCGCGGCTGGACCGTGGCTCCGTGCCCGCGGCCCGCGGTGAGTACGACCAGCGGCCGGACCGCGAGGCCGACGCCACCGACGCCCTCACCGACCCGTCAGGCTCAGCAGGCGGACCGGGCACAGCAGGCGCACCGGGTACGCCGGGCCCATCCGGCACACCGGGCGTGCCCGCCGCGCCCGCGCTGGAGCACTTCTCGGCGGGGGAGCTGCTCGGCGCGCTGCCGGCGCTGGTCGCCCTCGTCCACGGCACCGAGCACCGCGTGTCCTACGTCAACGAGGCGTACGAAGCGGCGTTCGGCCCCCGCCCCGCCGGTGCCATGGCCGCCGAGGTCTGCCCCGAGTTCGCCGAGCTGGGGCTGCTGCCGCTGCTGGACCAGGTGCTGCGCAGCGGAAAGCCCCGCACCGTGAAGTCCCGCCGGATCCAGCGCGGCGGTTCGTACACGGTCACCTGCCTGCCCGCCGAGGCCCCCGACCCCCGCCACCCCGGCGAGGTCATCAGCGGAATCCTCGTCTTCGCCGCCGACGTCACCGCCCACGCCGAGGCCGCCGAGCGGCTGCGCGCCAGCGAGCGCCGCCACCGCGAGACCGCCGTCACCCTCCAGCGCTCACTGCTCCCGCAGGAGCTGGAGCAGCCGGACGATCTGCGGATCGCCGCCGAGTACCGCCCGGGCGGCACCGACGCCGCGGTCGGCGGCGACTGGTACGACGTGATCACGCTCGGCGCCGGCCGCACCGCCCTGGTCATCGGCGACGTCATGGGCCGCGGGGTGCGCGCCGCCGCCGTCATGGGCCAGCTGCGCACCGCCGTCCGTGCCTACGCCCGCCTCGACCTTCCCCCGCACGAAGTACTGCAGCTGCTCGACGGACTGGCCTCCGAGATCGACCCGAGCCAGATCGCGACCTGCGTGTACGCGGTGCACGATCCGAACGAGGGCCGGCTGGTGTACGCGTCGGCGGGCCATCTGCCGATCCTCGTACGCGACGCCGACGGCACGGTCCACTCCGCGGAGGAGCCGACCGGCCCGCCGCTCGGCACCGGCGGCTGGCTCCACACCTCGGGCACGATCGCGCTCCAGCCCGGTTCGACCGCGGTCCTCTACACGGACGGTCTGGTCGAGCGGCGCGGCGAGGACATCGACGAAGGCATCGCCGCGCTGGAGCGGGCGCTGGCCGGCGCGACCGGCACGCCCCAGGTCGTGTGCGACCGGCTGATCCGCTCTCTCGGCGTGACCGCGGAGCATGACGACGATGTCGCGGTCCTCGTCCTGCAGCACCCCACCCGCTCCGGCCCGGACGCGGAGCTGTTCCACAACGCCGCCCTCGAACTGCTCGGCGGAGTGGAGGCCGCACCACGCGCGCGTGCCTTCGCGTCAGGAGTGCTGGCCTCGTGGAGGTTCCCCGGCGAGCTGCGTGATCTCGGCGTCCTCGCGGCCAGCGAGCTCGTCGCGAACTCGCTCCAGCACGGCACGCCACCCATGCGCCTGCGGCTCCGCCGCACCGACCGCCGGCTGATCATCGAAGTGACGGACGGCGACGACCACCTGCCGCGCCGCCGTAGAGCGGAAACGGAGGACGAGGCGGGTCGCGGGATCTCCATCGTCGCGACGATCGCCTCGTCCTGGGGGAGCCGCCGCACTCCTGGCGGTGGCAAAGCGGTGTGGTGCGAGTTCGCGCTGCCCGGCTAGGCGGTGGCCTCGACCTTGTCCTGCTCGGGCCGGTGCCGAGCGACGATGCGCGACTTCGACGCGAGCGCCGGCTGGTCCTGTACGGCCGTCAGGTTCCGTCCCAGCTTCAGGGCCAGCACGGTGATGCCCAGCGAGAAGAGGACGAAGGTCACGATGTACGGGCCGTGCAGCGCGGCGCCCATCGGCCCGCCCACCGCCGGACCGACCGCCAGGGCGAGCTGCTTGACCAGCGCGAACGCCGAGTTGTACTGCCCGACCATCGACTCCGGCGCCAGATCGGCGACGAGCGGCGCCACGGTCGGCGAGAGCATCGCCTCACCGAGTCCGAACAGCGCGTACGTGGAGATGAACGCGGCCGTCGCCATCGTCTGGCCGCCGTGCCCGAGTCCCGCGTACCCCGCGACGACCCACGCGACGGCCCAGATCAGACCGACCGCGGCGATCACGCGCGAGCGCCGCCGCCGCTCGACGAACCGCAGCACGAGGAACTGGGCGAGCACGATGACCGCGGTGTTCGCGGCCAGGGCGTAGCCGAGCCCCGCGGGGTCGATCCCGGCGGCTTCGGTGGCGTACGCCGCGAGCCCCGACTCGAACTGTCCGTAGCAGGCGAAGAAGAGCACGAAGCCCAGCACGCACAGCTGCACCATCGCCCGGTGCCCGAGCAGCGACCGCAGCCCACCCCGGGCCTTGGCCTCGGTGTTCTCCGGCATCGCGTCGGGGATCGACGGAGCCTTCGGCATCCGTACGGTCGCGGCGATCACGGCGAGCACGACGAACATCGCCGCCTCGATCGAGAACAGCAGGATGAAGCTGTCGGGGCGGCTCTTGTCGACGATCTGCCCACCGATCAGACCACCGACGCCCAGCCCCAGGTTCTGCAGGAAGAACTGCATGGCGAACGCCCGCGTCCGGGTGGACGGGCTGGAGCACCAGACGATCATCGTCGCCAGCGCCGGCTGCATCACCGCGGTACCAGCGCCCAGCAGCGCGGCGGCAAGGACGGCGGCGGGCACACTCCCGGCCAGCCCCATGGCGAGCGCACCGGCGGAAGCCAGCAGCGCGGCCACGACGAGCACGGGCAGCGGCCCGCGCCGGTCGATGGTCCGCCCGGTGAAGGGGAGAACGACGAGCGCGGCCATGGCGAAGACGGCGAGCACGGCACCGGCCGTGCCCGCGCCCAGGTCCCGCACCTGAGCCACATACACATAGAGATACGGAACGGTGAACCCGAGCCCGAACGCGCTCAGCACGTTCCCTGCCTGGATCCGGCGCATCGCAGCGCCCATCGCCTTGGTCACACTCACCTGCCTCGGTCGGTCAGCCCTGGAGGACTGAAGCTTGAAGACTTAGATAGTAAAGTTAGAACCTCAACAATACAAATCGAAGGACTTAGAAGGCGTCCGGCGGCATGGGATAGTGAGGCGCATGTCCGACACCCCCGAGCAGCCCGGCCGGCCGAAGCCGACGGCCGCGCCGACAGCGGAACCGAGCCTCGACGAGCAGATCGCCGCGTACCAGCGCGAGTTCCGCGACCTGGACCCCCAGGTCGAACAGGTCGTCTCCGCCCTCGGCCGGCTCAATCGCCGGATGAACGTCGCGTACGGACGCCAGGTCGCCGCCCTCGGCATCAGCAACGCCGAGTGGGAGGTCCTCAAGACCCTCGTGCTCTCGGGCGCTCCCTACCGCCTCGGCCCCGGCGAACTCGCGAAGCGCCTCGGTCTCACCCCGGCCGCCATGACCCACCGCATCGACCGGATGGCCGCCGACGGTCTGGTCACGCGGGACCGCGACGAGACCAACCGGGTGCGCGTCATCGTCGAACTGACGGACGAGGGCCGTGCGAAGTGGCTCGAGGCGATGCGCATGGCCACGAACTTCGAGGAGGAACTGCTCCAGGACCTCTCCGGCGAGGAACGCGGCGTGCTGGGGGAGATGCTGATCCGCCTCCTGCGCCGCGTGGAGCACGCCCAGCCGGACGCGGGCGGCCGGCTCGCCGGCCTGGACTAGAAGGCGTCTGGAAGATGAACGGAGGGGTGGGTTGACACGACCCTCCCCGATCCGTAAGGTTCTTCGAGTTGTCACGGAGCCGGAACGGTTCTGCGACGACCGATCCCGCCGCTGATGCGGCAACCAAACTCTGCACGATCCCCCAGCCGGGGCGAATTTCGGCATGCCGAAATTCATTTCGATTGACTCGATTATGAGTTGCTCGGGGGAATCCGCTAGAGTTTGAAACGTCGGAACGGCCGAGCGGCCGGGAAGGCAACCCCCTCTGACTGGGAATCAGGCCCGAAAGGATCTGATAGAGTCGGAACCGCCGGAAAGGGAAA